>JACPNX010000044.1 GCA_016185275.1 Actinomycetota bacterium
TCTGCGAAACCGCCCGCGGCACCATCCTCACCCCCGGCCAGATCGCCGGGCTGGTCTTCGACGCCGAGATCGAACGCGTCGTGTTCGCCACCCCCAGCCGCGTCATCGACGTCAGCCACCGCACCCGGTTCTTCCGCGGCGGACTACGCCGCGCCATCGAAGTCCGCGACCGCCACTGCACCCACCCCGGCTGCAACATCCCCGCCCACCACTGCGACATCGACCACATCGTCCCCTACGACCAAGGCGGCACCACCACCCAAGACAACGGCCGCCTCCTCTGCCCCCACCACAACCACTGGACCTACAACCACCACCAAACCCAACCAGCCACAGCCGGCCCCGGCCCGTGAGAAGAGGCGCAGGCCCCTGAAAAGAGGCGGCGGTCAGCCGCGACCGGCGTTGGGCTTCGTGCCGTGGTTGGCCTTCTTGCGCCGGGCGTTGGTCTTGCGCTTCGAGGTCTTCTTCGACATAGGGCCGCGACGCTACAGGCGCGCCCACCGGGCGCCCAAGCCTCAGCGTCCGTGGCCGCCGGCCCAGGCGACGAGGTCGTCGGCCGAGAGCGTGTTCACGATGTCGCCGGGCCCGAGTCCGGAGCGGGCCGCCTTGTCGCAGCCGTAGGGCTGCCATTCGAGCTGGGCCGGCGCGTGCGCGTCGGTGTCGATCGAGAACCGGCAGCCCCACTCGACCGCGAGCGCGAGGAGATCGTCGGGCGGGTCGCGCCGCTCGGGGCGACAGTTGATCTCCACGGCCGTGTCGAACCGGGCGCATGCCGCGAACACGATCTCGGCGTCGAACGTGGCCTGGGGGCGGACCGGATCGAGGGTGGCCGGGTCCTCGGGTCCGGGCGGCGGTAGGCCCCGGAGCTTGCGGCCGGTGCAGTGGCCGAGGATGTCGACGTGAGGGTTGGCCACGGCCGAGACCATGCGCTCGGTCATCGGCCGGCGCTCCATCGACAGCTTGGAGTGCACGCTGGCCACGACGACGTCCAGCTCGGCGAGCACGTCGGGGTCCTGGTCGAGGTCGCCGTCGGCCAGGATGTCGACCTCGATCCCGGTCAGGATCCTGAACGGCGCCAGCTCCTCGTTGAGCCGCCGGATCTCGTCGAGCTGCTCGCGCAGCCGTGCCCGGCTGAGCCCGTGGGCGACCGTGAGCCGGGGCGAGTGGTCGGTGACGACGAGGTACTCGTGGCCGAGGGCCATCGCGGCCCGAGCCATCTCCTCGATCGGTGCGCCGCCGTCGCTCCACGTGGAGTGCGTGTGGCAGTCGCCCCGCAGGGCGGCCCGGATCTCGCGTCCCTCGGCGAGCGGCACCACCGACGCGGATTCGAGATCGGCGAGCCGGTCGGGCACCTGACCGTCGAGGGCCTGGCCGATCACGGTGCTCGTGGCGTCGCCGATCCCGGCCAGCTCGGTGAGGCGGCCGGCTTCGTGCAGGCGGCGCAGCTCGTCGTCCGCCAGGGCGCGTACGACCTCGGCCGCGTGGCGGAACGCCTGGGACTTGCGGCTGCTCTCCAGGCGCCGGTCCATGAGGTAGGCGACGCGGTCGAGTGCGTCGGCCGGGTGCATCGGGGCGGCGAGCGGAGCGACGACGGCCATCGGCACGGACGCTAGCGAGGCCACCGGTAGCCTCGACCCGATGGAGCGGTTCGGGTTCGTCGGCCTGCCCAACTCGGGCAAGTCGTCGCTGTACAACGCGCTGGCCGGCGGCGGCGCGCTCGCCGCGCCGTACGCGTTCGCCACCACCGACCCGAACGTGGGCGTCGCCAAGGTTCCCGACGACCGCCTCGACCGCCTGGCCGCCATGAGCGCCAGCCGCAAGGTGGTGCCGGCGAGCGTGCAGTTCGTCGACATCGGCGGGCTCGTCGAAGGGGCCAACCAGGGCGAGGGGCTGGGCAACCGCTTCCTCGCCCACATCCGCGAGGTCGACGCGGTCGTCTACCTGCTGCGGGCGTTCGAGGACACCGACGTGCCCGGGCCCTCCGACCCGCTCGAGTGCCTCCGCGTCGTCGAGACCGAGCTGGCCCTGGCGGACCTCGAGACCGTCGAGTCGCAGCTCGAACGGCGGCGCAAGGCCGCCCGGGGCGACCGCTCGCTGGGACCCGAGATCGAGGCGCTCGACGCCGCCCACCTCCTCCTGGCCGAGGGCACGCCGGTCTACCGGGGCGGCCTGACGGCCGATTCCATCGCCCTGCTGCGGCCGTGGTTCCTGCTCACCGCCAAGCCCGTGATGGCCGTGGTCAACGTCGGCGAGGACCAGCTCGACCGCGTGGACGACGTGATCGCTCCCGTGCAGGCCGAGCTGGCCGGCCGCGGCGAGGTGCTCGGCATGTGCGTGCAACTCGAGGCCGAAGCGGCCCAGCTCGACGGCGAGGACCGGGCCGAGATGCTCGACGCACTGGGGCTCGGCGAGGGTGCGCTGCCGCGCTTCGCCCACGGCGCCTACCACCTGCTCGGCCTGCGGACCTTCTTCACGACCGGGGAGAAGGAGAGCCGTGCGTGGACCTTCCGCGCCGGCTCCAGGGCACCGCAGTGCGCCGGGCGGATCCACACCGACTTCGAGAAGGGCTTCATCCGGGCCGAGGTGATCCACTGGGACGACCTGCTCGCCATCGGCTCCTGGGCGAAGGCCAAGGAGTCGGGGAAGCTGCGCGTCGAGGGCAAGGACTACGAGGTCCTCGACGGCGACGTCCTCGAGATCCGCTTCAACGTCTGAAGCGCCGGCGGGCGACGGTGGCATGGCTGCTGCGGGGCGACGACGTGCTCGCGACCCTGGAGGTGGCCGGCACGCGGTCGCAACGCCGCCGCGGGCTGCTCGGGCGAGACCGCTTCGACGGTGCGCTGCTGCTGCGCCCGTGCCGGTCGGTGCACACGTTCGGGATGCGGTTCCCGATCGACGTCGTGCTCTGCGACGCCGACCTCGTGGTCCTGCGGGCGTGCACGCTCCCCGCCGGACGGCTGCTCCGCCCCCGCCGCGGGGTCCGGGCCGTCGTCGAGGCCGAGGCCGGTTCAGTGGCGCGCTGGCACCTGCTCCCGGGCGAGCAGCTCTCCGTGGCGGCCGACGGCTCGCCCGCGCCGCGAGCCTGAGAGCGTGAGCGGTTGAGCGGCGCCCTCGTGCTCGTCGGCACGCCCATCGGCAACATGGGTGACCTGTCGCCGCGCGCCATCGACGCCCTCGCCGGGGCCGATCTGATCTGCTGCGAGGACACCCGGCGCACCGGGCGCCTGCTCGAGCTCGGTGGGGTGACCCGGCGGGCGAAGCTGCTGCGGGTCGACGACCACACCGAGGTGCGGGCCATCGCCGAGGTGGTCCGCCGGGTGGCGGCCGGCGAGCGGGTCGTCGTGGTGACCGACGCCGGCATGCCAGGCATCGCCGACCCGGGGGAGCGGCTGGTGCGGGCCGTCGCCGGCGAGGGCCTGGCCGTCGAGGTCGTGCCCGGTCCGTCGGCCGCGCTCACCGCGCTCGTCGTCAGCGGCATCCCGGCCGGACGCTTCGCCTTCGAAGGGTTTCTGCCGCGCAAGGGCTCGGGCCGCACCGAGCGGTTGCGCGTCGTGGCGGGCGAGCGGCGCACCGTCGTGCTGTACGAGGCGCCGCACCGCCTGGCGCGAACGCTGGCCGACCTCGCCGGGGTGTGCGGTGGGGACCGCCGGGTCGCCGTGGCCCGCGAGCTCACGAAGCTGCATGAGCAGGTGTGGCGGGGAACGCTGGCCAGTGCGCTCGCCTGGGTATCCGAGTCCGAGCCCCGGGGCGAGGTGGTCGTCGTCCTCTCCGGCGCGGCCGAGCCCGAGGTGGCCGGCGACGGTCAGATCGTGGCGTCGCTGCAGGAGGCGTTGGCCGAGGGGCTCAGCACCCGCGACGCCGCGGCGCGGGTGGCGGCCGACCTGCACGTTCCCCGCCGCCGCGCCTACGGGGCCGCCGTCGCGTTGGCCGCGCGTGCCAGCGGCGCGACCGTCGGAGACGACGGCGGTGCAGGAGAGGGCGGTGCAGGCGACGGCGACGGACAAACCGACGGCGGACAAGGCGACGGTGGGGACGGCGACGGCGACGGACAAACCGACGGTGTTGGGGGCGATCAGCCGTGGTGATCGCCGACCCGGGACAAGAGCTCGTGCGCATCGTGGCCCGCTCCGGTGACGACCCGTCACCCGCGGATGCCGCCGCGGCGCTCCTGCTGCGGAGGCGGTTCGGTGTGTCGCTGCCCCCGCCGTTCGTGCGGCTGGCCGAGGGCGGCGCGCCACCGCCCGTCCGGGCGGCGGAGCCGATCGACGTACCCGCGCTCGGCGCGGTGCGCTGGCGCTCGACCAGCCGGGGCTACCGCGGGATGGTGCCCGACGAGGTCCTCGCCTCGGAGACCCCGTCACCGCCGCTCGGTTGGTGGCGCGACCAGGTGACCGGGGCGGCACGGCCCGGCGCCGGCCACGCGGTCATGGTCGCTGGCGGGCGCGGCAGCGTCGTGGCTCTGTGCTGGCTCGGTCCGACGCAGCCCTGGGGGCACGAGGTGCGACGGCCGACCGAGACGTCGGACGACGTCGACCTCGGCGAGGTCGCCCGCTTCGGCGTGGACCCGCTGGCGTGGGGCCACGGGATCGGCCGTGCCCTGCTGGCCGCAGCCGAAGCGCGCCTGGTCGCACTCGGCTTCGGCCATGCGGTGCTGTGGGTCATGGAGGCGAACGTGGCGGCGCAGGCCTTCTGGGAAGCGTGCGGGTGGCGGCCCGACGGTGGCCGCCAGACCGTGCACGCCGGCCGGGGCGTGCAAGTGTGCGAGGTCCGCTACCGCCGGGCGCTGGGTCCCGGCCGATCCTCGTTCTGGTCCGGCCGGTAGCCGCAGCCCACGGGGCGATCCGGTCGCCGGCCTCCTAGCCTGGCCTGGTGCAGGACGACGACTGGGATCTCGCGGACATCTACGACCCCGAGACCGTCGCCGCCGTCGAGTCGCACACCGGTGACGCCGACGACGCCGATCCGCCGTTCAGCTCCCGCCTGAGTCGGTGGAGCCGCGAGGCCGCGCTGGGCATGGTCCTGCACGGCTTCGCGCTGGGCCTCCAAGAGGTCCTCGATCCCGTGGAGAAGAACCAGATCGTCATCGAGGTCGACGCCGACGGCCAGCCCCACGACCTGCCGGTGCAGCTGTTCCTCGATCCGGACTCGCCCCGCGGCAGCCTCTGCGTCGTCCACCGCGACAGGCTCGTCCCGCCCGTCGTCTGAGCGGGTGCCACCGCCACCCGCCACCGCCACCGCCACCCGCCGCACCGTGGTCACCCGTGCCGCGGGGCGGTCTTGTCACACCCCCCGGGGAGGATGGGCGGCATGGATCCAGCCGCTGTCGTCGTGGTGCTGGCCGCCGCGCTGCTCGCCGGGGTGGCCGCCGCGGTCGTGGCCATCGCGGCCGCGGGTCGGGGCCGGCGCACCCCCGCCGCGGCCGACGGTGAGGCGGGGGAGCAGGCGCTCGACCTGCGCTTCGACGCGGTCCACGAGGAGCTCCGCCGGGTCGGGTCGGTGCTGGGAGACCTGCGGGCCGAGCGGGCTCGCCACCAGGGCGAGCTGATCGCCCGGCTCGAGGCCACCAGCCGGGCCACCACCGACCTCCACCGGACGGCCGCAGGCCTGCGGGAGGCGCTGGCCAGCCCCAAGGCGCGGGGCCAGTGGGGCGAGCGCACGGCTGACGACGTGCTGCGGCTGGCCGGCTTCGTCGAGGGTGTCCACTACGTCCGCCAGCGGGCGACCGCCTCGGGCACGATCCCGGACGTCTCGTTCCTCCTGCCGGGCGAGCTGCTGCTGCACATGGACGTCAAGTTCCCGCTGGCGAACCACCTCCGGGCGCTCGAGGCCGACGGTCAGGAGGCGCGGGAGGCGGCGGAGCGGGCCTTCCTGGCCGACGTGCGCGCCCGCATCCGGGAGCTCACCGCGCGCGGCTACGTCGACCCCGCCACCACGGTCGACTTCGTGCTGCTGTTCATCCCCAACGAGTCCATCTACGGCTTCGTGCACGACCGTGATCCCGGCCTGGTCGATGCGGCCCTGTCCCGCAAGGTCGTGCTGTGCTCGCCGTTCACGCTCTTCGCCGTCCTGGCCGTGATCCGCCAAGCGGTCGACGCGCACCGGCTGGCCCGGGCGTCCGACGACGTGCTGGCCGAGCTGGCCGCGTTCGGCCGGGAGTGGGACAGGTTCTGCGAGCACCTCGACCGCGTGGCGGGCCAGCTCGACACCGCCAGTCGCGGCATGGAGGGCCTCGCCGGCCTTCGCCGCCGCCAGCTCCAGAAGCGGGTCGACGCCGCGCGCCAGCTCCACGGCGAGCGGTCACCGGGCCCGGTGGAGGCGGCCGACGACGCACCCCGGCTGGCCGCGGTGGCCGCCGACGCGGGCGACGCGGGCGAGCAAAGTCGGGGAGGGCGCGATCCGACCCACCCCTAGGATCGCGCCGTGCCTGGCCGCTTCTTCGTGACGACGCCGATCTACTACGTGAACGACGCGCCGCACATCGGTCACGCCTACACGACGGTCACCGCCGACGCCCTCGCCCGCTGGCATCGGCTGGTTGGTGACGAGGTCTTCTTCCTCACGGGGACCGACGAGCACGGTCTCAAGATCCAGCGGGCCGCCGATGCCAACGGCATCACGCCGCAGGAGCAGGCCGACCGCACCGCGGCTCGGTTCGAGCAGGCGTGGGCCGAGCTCGACATCCGGCCCGACCGGTTCATCCGCACGACCGATCCGGACCACGGGGTCTCGGTCCAGGCCTTCCTCCAGAAGGTCAAGGACAACGGGCACCTCTACAAGGCCACCTACGAGGGGCTGTACTGCGTGGCCTGCGAGGCCTACTACCGCGAATCCGAGCTGGTCGACGGGAACTGCCCGATCCACGGCACGCCGGTCGAGTGGCTCTCCGAGGACAACTGGTTCTTCCGCCTGTCGGCCTTCGAGGAGCAGCTCACCGAGTACCTCTCCAGCGGCGCCGTCCAGCCCGAGGGCAAGCGCAACGAGGCGCTCGGCCTCGTCCGCCAGGGGCTCGACGACGTGTCGATCACGCGAACCTCGATCGACTGGGGCGTCCCGGTCCCCTGGGACCCCGGCCACGTCTTCTACGTGTGGTACGACGCGCTCATCAACTACGCAACCGCGGTCGGCTACGGCACCGACCCGGAGCGCTTCGCCACCTGGTGGCCCCACGTCCACCACCTGCTCGCCAAGGACATCCTGCGGTTCCACTGCGTCTACTGGCCCGCGATGCTGCTGGCCGCGGGCGAGCAGCCCCCGCACCGCCTGAGCGTCCACGGCTATCTGCTCGTGGGCGGCGAGAAGATGAGCAAGACCCGACTGAACCAGATCGCCCCGGCCGACCTCGTGGCCGACTTCGGTGTCGACGGGTTCCGCTACCACTTCCTGCGGGACACGCGCTTCGGGCCCGATGGCGACTTCTCGTACGAGGCCCTCGTCGCCCGGTACAACACCGACCTCGCCAACAACCTGGGGAACCTCCTCGCCCGCGTGGCCACGGTCGTGGCCAAGAAGTGCGACGGGGTCGGGCCCGCGCCGCGGGCGGACAGCCCGCTCGCCGCCGTCGCCGAGCAGGTCGTCGCCGATGCCCGCGCGGCGTGGGAGGCCGTCAACCCGGCGGAGGCGCTCGAGGCCACGTGGCGGCTGCTCCGTGAAGCGAACTCGCTGCTCGAGGCGGCCGAGCCGTGGAAGGCCGAGCCGGGCGCGGAGGTCGACGGCGTGCTCGGCGACGCGCTGGAGGTCCTGCGCATCGTCGCGGTGCTGGCCAGCCCCGCGCTGACCAGGGCGGCCGGCGAGGTGTGGAGCCGCATCGGGCTGCCCGGGTCGCCGGAGGACCAGCGCGTCCCGGGCGACGTCGCCTGGGGCGGCTACCCCGGGGGGCTGGCGGTGGAGAAGGGTCCGTCCCTCTTCCCCCGCATCAAGGCCGATGGCTGACGTCGCGACGGGCGATCCTCGGGCTACGGCCAGCCCAACCGGCGACGGAGGACGGCCAGCGCCGCGCTGGACCGACGACCACTGCCACCTCCACTTCCGCGGCGAGGGGCAGGACGGCGAGGTGCAGGACGGCGGCGTGGCGACCGCGGTGGCCGGCGCGCGGGCGGCCGGGGTCGAGCGCATGGTGACGGTCGGCTGCGACGTGGCCGACTCGCGCGCGGCACTGGCGGTGGCCCGCGCCCACCCCGGCGCGGTGTGGGCGACGGCCGGCGTCCACCCGCACGAGGCCCGCTTCGGCGTGGAGGGGCTGGCCGACCTGCTGGCCGAGCCCGAGATCGTGGCGGTCGGCGAGTGCGGGCTCGACTTCTTCTACGACCACTCGCCCCGGGACGTCCAGCGCGCCGTGTTCGCGGCCCAGATCGCCCTGGCGTGGGAGCACGACCTCGCTCTGGTGGTCCACACCCGTGACGCCTGGATCGAGACGCTCGACGTGCTCGCGGGCGAAGCCACACCGGACCGCACGGTGTTCCACTGCTTCACCGGTGGACCGCTCGAGGCGCGCCGGTGCCTCGACCTGGGCGCCTTTCTCTCGTTCAGCGGCATCGTCACGTTCCCGTCCGCCGCGGGCGTGCGCGAGGCCGCCGCGCTCTGCCCGCTCGACCGGTTGCTCGTCGAGACCGACAGCCCGTACCTCGCGCCCGTGCCCCACCGCGGCAAGCGCAACCGGCCGGCGTGGGTACCGGCCGTCGGTGCCGGCGTGGCCGCCGCCAAGCAGCTGCCCGTCGACCTGGTCGCGGAGTCGACCTGGGCCAACGCCGAGCGGTTCTACGGCCTCGGCGGGGGATGACCCTCACCCGCACTCAGGTGAGCGCCCTCCTCGCCGACCACGGGCTCTCGCCGAGCCGGGCGCTCGGTCAGAACTTCGTCGTCGACCCGAACACGGTGCGGCGCATCGCTCGCCTCGCCGGTGTCGGCCCGGGCGACCACGTCGTCGAGATCGGTGCGGGGCTCGGCTCGCTCACGCTCGCGTTGGCCGAGGCAGGCGCCGACGTCACCGCCGTGGAGATCGACCGTCGCCTGGTGCCGATCCTGCGCACGGTCGTCGAGCCGTCAGGCGTGCGGGTGCTCGAAGGCGATGCGCTGCGCCTCGACTGGACGGGCGTGCTCGGCCATCACCCCGGACCGTGGGTCCTCGTCGCCAACCTGCCCTACAACGTCGCCACGCCGCTCGTGCTCGACCTGCTCGACGAGGTCCCCGAGATCTCCCGGATGCTCGTGATGGTGCAGAGGGAGGTGGGCGAGCGCCTGGCGGCGGCACCGGGACGCGAGGCGTACGGGATCCCGTCGGTGAAGGTCGCCTACTGGGCCACGGCCCGGGTGGTCGGTCGGGTCGGGCCCGACGTCTTCGTGCCGAGGCCCCGTGTCGAGTCGGCCCTCGTGTCGATCGAGCGGCGGCCGGCTCCGGCCACCGACGCTCCGCCGGCGCGGCTGTTCGACCTCGTGAGGGCCGGGTTCGGGCAGCGCCGCAAGATGCTCCGGCGGTCGTTGGCCGGCCTCGTCGGCCCGGACGGCTTCGCCGCGGCGGGGATCCGGCCCGACGCCAGAGCCGAGGAGCTGGCGGTGCAGGACTGGGGCCGCCTCGCGTCGGTCGGCCCTCCGCTGCCGCCTCAGCCGGCGCCTCAGCCCGCGCTGCCGCCTCAGCCCGCGTCTCAGCCCGCGCCTGCCGAAGGAGCCGCCCGCTTGCCGGCGCGGTCCGGCCGGCGGGGCAGGACGAGGCCGAACCGGTCGCGGTAGGCGGCGAGCACCTCGCCGTCCGTCCGGAGCTCGTGGTAGGTGCGCGTGCCGTCGGCGGCCGTGGTGATGAGCAGGTCGTCGGCCAGCGTCACCCGCCCACCTCCCGTCAGGAGCCGCGTGCACACCGGCCCGGCGGTGAAGTTCGAGTCGGGCGCGCGCTGCTGCCAGGCGCACCGTGGCCCGAAGGCGTCGAGCCGGTGCGCGAGGAGCGAGAGCCGGTGGTCCGGGAACCAGTCGGCGTCCGGCCGGCGCAGGTCGAGGTCGAGGAAACCGGGACGCCGTGCCACCCACCGCCACGATCGCCCGCCCTCGCGGTGCTCGACGCCGTCGGCCATCGGAAAGGGGCGGACCGCGTGGTCCCCGAAGCCGACGTCGGCCTGCCACGGCTCCCCTTCGACGTCCACGCGGAGCACGAGGTGGTCGAACGGCGCGCCGTAGCGCTGCGAGTCGAGTGCGACCCGGGCCTCCAGCAGCTCCACGCCGAAGCCGAGCGTGCGCAGCAGCCAGGCGAAGGCGCTGTTCAGCTCGTAGCAGAAGCCGCCTCTGCGCTCGCGGACGAGCTTGTGCAGGATGGACCCCTCGTCGAGCGCGATGGGGCGGCCGAGATGGATGTCGAGGTTCTCGAACGGCACCGCGGTGAGGTGCGCCTCCTGGAGCCGCACGAGGGTGTCGCGACCGGGCGCCGGCCGGTCGCCCTCGGCCCATCCGATCCGGGCCAGGTACTCCTCGGCCTCCACCGGCTCGGCCGTCGGCGTGGACACGGGCCGCACCGTAGCTCCCCGCCTGCCGTACCATGTCGTTCGGATCCATGCGTGCACGGACCATCTGTTCCGCCGCCGTCCGCACCACACCGACCAGGAGAGCCATGACCGCCGACGCCGCCGCCGACGCCACCGACGACAGCTCCACCGGACGGGCCCCTGGCGAGGTGCTCGCCGAGGTGTGGGCCGCGCTGGGACTCGGCGCACCGCCGGCGGGCCCGGCGGGCCCGGCGGGGCCGGCGACCCTGGGCGGGCGCGGCTCGCTCGAGGTCCGCACTCCGATCGACGGGTCGCTGCTGGCCACCGTTCCCGTCGACGGCCCGGCCGAGGTCGACGCCGCGCTCGAGCGGGCCACCGCCGCCTTCCGGATCTGGCGCACCGTGCCCGCACCCAAGCGCGGCGAACTCGTCCGCCTGTTCGCGGACGAGCTTCGGGCCCACAAGGAGCACCTCGGCCGGCTGGTCACGCTGGAGGCGGGCAAGATCCTCGCCGAGGGCCTGGGCGAGGTCCAGGAGATGATCGACATCTGCGACTTCGCCGTCGGCCTGTCCCGCCAGCTCTACGGGCTCACCATCGCCAGCGAGCGGCCCGGCCACCGGATGATGGAGACGTGGCACCCGCTCGGCGTCGTCGGGGTCATCAGCGCCTTCAACTTCCCCGTGGCGGTGTGGTCGTGGAACGCGGCGCTGGCCATCGTGTGCGGCGACCCGGTCGTGTGGAAGCCGTCGGAGAAGACGCCGCTCACCGCGCTGGCCTGCCAGGGGTTGTTCGAGCGGGCGCGTGCCCGCTTCGGCGCGGCCCCCGAGCACCTGGCGCAGGTGGTCGTCGGCGGCGCCGAGGTCGGCGAGGCGCTGGTCGACGACCCTCGCGTCGCGCTGCTGTCGGCCACCGGGTCCACCGGCATGGGTCGCGCGGTCGGACCGCGCGTCGCCGCCCGCTTCGGGCGCTGCCTGCTGGAGCTGGGTGGCAACAACGCCATGGTCGTCGCGCCCACGGCCGACCTGGACCTCGCGCTGCGGGCCATCCTCTTCTCGGCGGTCGGTACGGCCGGGCAGCGCTGCACCTCGCTGCGCCGCCTGCTGGTGCACGACGACGTGGCCGACGAGCTCGTGGAGCGGCTCCGCAAGTCCTACGAGTCGGTGCGGGTCGGCGACCCGCTCGCGCCGGGCACCCTCGTCGGTCCACTGATCGACCGGCGGTCCTACGACGGCATGCAGGCGGCGCTGGAACGGGCGCGGGCCGACGGCGGCACCGTCCACGGCGGCGAGCGGGCCTTCGCCCAGGAGCGGCCCGAGGCCTACTACGTCCACCCGGCCCTCGTGGAGATGCCCGCGCAGACCGGGCTCGTCGCGCACGAGACCTTCGCCCCGATCCTCTACGTGCTCCGGTGGCGCGACCTCGACGAGGCCATCGCCCTCCACAACGGGGTGCCCCAGGGCCTCTCGTCGTCGATCTTCACCAACGACCTGCGCGAGGCGGAGCGGTTCCTCGCTGCGGAGGGCAGCGACTGCGGCATCGCCAACGTGAACATCGGCCCCTCCGGTGCAGAGATCGGCGGCGCCTTCGGCGGTGAGAAGGAGACCGGGGGCGGCCGGGAATCGGGCTCGGACTCGTGGCGGGCCTACATGCGCCGGGCCACCAACACCGTCAACTACTCGACGGACCTCCCGCTCGCGCAGGGCATCGTCTTCGAGTAGCGCCGGGGCGACGGCGCTCGTGCCGGCCAGCGCCGTGGTCGGCCGTGGTCCGCCGTACGATCCGGCGCTCGTGGAGACCATCGTCGCGCCGGCCAAGCTCACCGTGTCGTTGCGGGTGACCGGGGTCCGGGCCGACGGCTACCACACGATCGACGCGGAGATGGTCAGCGTGGACCTCGCCGACGAGCTGCGCTTGGACGAGGGCGGCGACGGGCTGGAGGTGACCGGAGCCGTCGCCGGCCTGCCCGTGCCGGCGGGCGACGACAACCTCGTGGCCCGCGCCCTGCGCGCGGCCGGTCGCCGGGCCCACGTCCGCCTCACGAAGCGGATCCCCGCCGGCGCGGGCCTCGGCGGTGGGTCCGCCGACGCGGCCGCCGTCCTGCGCTGGGCCGGTGTCGACGACGTGGAGGTGGCCGCGCGGCTCGGTGCGGACGTGCCGTTCTGCCTGCGCGGCGGCCGGGCGCGCGTGACCGGGATCGGCGACGTCCTCGAGCCGCTGCCCTACGAGGCGCGCACCTACACGCTGCTGCTGCCGCCGTTCGGGTGCTCGACGGTCGAGGTGTACCGGGCATGGGACCGCCTCGGTGGCCCGACGGCCGGCGGTCCGAACGACCTCGAGCCCGCCGCCCTGGCCGTCGAGCCTCGGCTGCGGGAGTGGCGGGACCGGCTGGCCGCGGCCACGGGTCGCGTCCCCGTGCTGGCCGGCAGCGGGTCGGCGTGGTTCGTGCCCGGCGCGTTCCCGGGCGAGGACCGCGTCGTCGTGCGCACCGTGCCGCCGGTCGACCGCCGCGGTTCGAGCGGCGCGGCCGCACGGAGCGGTCCGAGGGGCTGACGCGCGTCGACCGCCCTCACGGGCGGTCGACGGGGCCGCGGCCGGAGCCGCGGCTGCGCTACTTGCCTGCGGCTCGGCGCTGCCAGCGCGTCTTCTTGAGAAGCTTCTTGTGCTTCTTCTTGCGCATGCGCTTGCGCCGCTTCTTGATCAACGATCCCATGAGGCGGGTCAACCTACGCGGGCGGGCGCGGGCCCGTCCAACCCGGCCGCGGCCCCGGCCCGAGGGCCGCGCCGCGCCACGGCGCAGGGATCCACCTTTTGGCCCATACCGCGGGCGCATGCTGGCGCCGATGGGAAGCCCAGAGCCCCGAGGAGGTGCTGTGGGAACGAGTGTGCAGCCCCATCGCAGCTGTGTGGTGTGCGGTGCCCCGTGCGCCGGAGCCCGCTGCGCGCGCCATCCGCGACCGAAGCGTGCGGGGATCGTGTGCGACGTGACCCGCCGGGCGCTGGCCCGGGCCGCCATCGACGCCGAGCCTTGGTGCCACCGCCCCGGCTGCGGGCATGCCGACGCCGGCGCCCCCGGCAACGAGCTCATGGTCGACCTGCCCCGCCACCTCGAAGAGTTCGACGGTGACCTCGAGGCCTGGCGCTCGCAACCGCTCCGGCCGGTCTGCCACCTGTGCGCCTGCGTCGAGCGCCGGCGCCTCGCCCGGGCGGCCTGCTAGGAGCGGAGGCCGGCGGTGAGGTCCTGCCTAACGTGGATGGGCGATCGGGGGTCGTCCAACCGGCAGGACAACGGACTTTGGATCCGTGAATCGAGGTTCGAGCCCTCGCCCCCGAGCCCGGCGCCCACCGTCGAACCGGCGCGCGCGCCGCGAACGCCGTGGCACGCGGTAGACCTCCGGCCATGACCGATCGCCCGCTGTCCGCCGTCGTGCTGGCCGCCGGGGAGGGGACGCGCATGCGCTCCGAGCGGCCCAAGCCCCTCCACCTGCTGTGCGGGCGGGCCATGGTCCGCTACGTGCTCGGGTCGATGGCCGAGTGCCGGGTCGAGCGGGTCGTCATCGTGGTGGGCCACGGCGCCGAGCGCGTCACCAAGAAGCTCCAGGAAGAAGAGCCCGAGCTCGACCTGTGCTTCGTCGAGCAGCACGTGCAGCGCGGCACGGGCGACGCCGCCTCGGTGGGCCTCACCGCGCTGCCCGACGACGCCGACGACGAAGACGATGTGCTCGTCCTGCCCGGCGACACGCCGCTGCTGCGTCCCGCCACCGTCGCCGCGCTGGTGGAGGCGCACCGCAGCTCCGCCGCGGCGTGCACGGTGCTCACGGCGCGGCTCGACGACCCCTCCGGCTACGGGCGCGTGGTGCGCGGCAAGGACGGCGGCGTGGCCCGCATCGTCGAAGAGCGCGACGCCGCCGACGGCGAGCGGGCGATCGAGGAGATCAACACGTCGATCTACTGCTTCCGGCGCTCGCTGCTCGCGCCCGCGCTCCGCCGGCTCAGCCCCGAGAACGCGCAGGGCGAGTACTACCTGACGGACGTGGTCGGCGTGCTGTCCGCCGCCGGCTACGCCGTCGGATCCGTCGAGGTGCCCGACGCCGCCGAGACCCAGGGGGTGAACGACCGGGCCCAGCTCGCCGCGGCCGAGGCCGAGCTGCGGCGGCGCACCAACCTGGCGTGGCTGCGCCGCGGCGTGACGATGCTGGACCCCGAGCGCACCTACGTCGACACGACGGTCGTGCTGGCGCCCGACGTGACGCTGTTCCCGGGCACGATCCTCCAGGGCCAGACGGTCGTCGGCGAGGGGGCCGAGATCGGCCCGGACACACGCCTCCTCGACTGCGCCGTCGGCGCCGGGGCCTTCGTCGAGAAGACGTCGGGCCGCGACGCCGAGATCGGTGCCGGCGCCCGTGTCGGCCCGTTCGCCTCGCTGGCCCCGGGCAGCGCGGTGCCGGACGGAGCGGTGACGGGGCCGTTCTATGCTGCGGAGGCCGACTAGCCGGGTCGGCGGGGAGGCGCACCGGTGACCGACATCCACGCCATGGAGCTCGTCACCCGCAAGCGCCTGCTCCTCTACTCGGGCACGGCGCATCCGGACCTCACGAACGCCGTGGCGGCCGAGCTCGGCGTTCCCGTGGGCGAGCCGAACATCCGCCGCTTCAGCGACGGCGAGCTGCACTGCCGCTACGGCGAATCGATCCGCGGCGCCGACGTGTTCATCGTCCAGTCCCACGCCGGGCCGGCCGTCAGCGACTCGATCATGGAGCAGCTGATCATGATCGACGCCGCCAAGCGGGCCTCGGCCAAGCGGATCACCGCCGTGTGCCCGTACTACGGCTACGCCCGCCAGGACCGCAAGGCCGAGGGCCGCGAGCCCATCACCGCCAAGCTCGTGGCCGACATGCTGTCGGCCGCGGGCGTCGATCGGGTGGTGTCGGTCGACCTGCACACGGGGCAGATCCAGGGCTTCTTCGACGTCCCGGTCGACCACCTCACCGCCCTACCGATCCTCGTCGGCCACCTGCGGGCGAGCTGCACGATCGAGGATCTCGTCATCGTGTCGCCCGACGCGGGCGGGGTGAAGGCGGCCAAGCGCATCGCCAACCACCTCGGGGCCGACCTCGCCTTCGTGAACAAGGAACGGCCGAAGGGCCAGCCCGACCGGGCGCTGGCGTCGAACGTGATCGGCGTGGTGGACGGCAAGCGCTGCGTCCTCGTCGACGACATCATCGGCACCGCCGGCACGATCGTCGCCGCCGCCGATCTGCTGCTCGACTCGGGTGCCACCGAGGTGTGGGCCATGGCCACGCACGGGGTCCTCGCCGACCCGGCCATCGACCGGCTGAAGAACTCGGCCATCTCGCGCGTCGTGCTCACCGACACGCTGCCGTTGCCGCCGGAGAAGGCGATCGACAAGATCGAGGTCCTGTCCATCGCCCCGTTGATCGCCAACGCCATCCGGGCGGTCTTCGAGGACGAGTCGGTGAGCGAGATCTTCGGCGGCGAGAACCAGAAGTAGCGCCGGCGCTTCCGCCCCCCGGGCCGCCCGCCCGCCGCGCTTCCCCCACCGCTTCCCCCCACCGCTTCCCCCGGCGTCGGCACCGCGGCTGACCGCGCCCCCTGCGGTTTCTTTGGGTCTTTGGCGAGCCCATGCCTCGCCAAAGACCCAAAGAACCCGGAGGCAGGTCAGCCCCTCCCGGGCAGGAAGTCCATGGACCACATCCACGCAATCCACGAGGTGGCGCGCCGCTTCGAGGGCCTCGTTCACCGCGGCGGCACCCGTGCTGAGGGCATCCCCGACGATGCCGTCGACCGCCTTCTGCGGCGCCAGATCCTTCTCGTCGTCCACCCCGGTGTCCACCGGCTGGCATCGACGCCTCTGACCGGCCGGCTTCAGCTGCGAGCTGCGCTGCTCGCCGCGGGCCCGGACGCCACCGCATCCCACCGGTCCGCCTGGGCTCTCCATCGGGGGACATCCGACCTCGATGTGATCGAGATAGCGGTCACCAAGGACACGCACCCGCCGCTGCGCGGTGTGATCGTCCACCGGACGACGTGGATGCCGCCCGGGCACCGGGCCGAGGTCGACGGGCTGGCGTGCACATCGCTCGAGCGGACGCTGGCCGACCTGGGCGCAGTGCTGCCGCAGCACCTCGTCGACGCGGCGGTGACCCGGGCCGTGATCGAGCGGCGCACGACGATCCGCCGGCTCTACCGGCTCGTGGACGAGCACGGCCGGCAGGGGCGGCGGGGGATCGGCAGCCTGCGTCGCTCGCTGGACCGGTGGCTGATGGGCGACAAGCCGCCCGACAGCGTGCTCGAGGTGATCTTCGCCCGGTTGCTCGAGCATTCGGGCATCGCCATGCCGACGTTCCAGCACGAGATCCGCGACGGAGCAGGTCGGTTGGTGGCGCGGGTCGACGCCGCCTGGGTGCGCCACAAGGTGATCGCCGAGGTGGACGGGTTCGTCGCCCACGCGTCGCACGAGGCGTTCGAGCACGACCGGCGGCGGCAGAACGAGCTCGTGGCCCTCGAGTGGACCGTCCTGCGGTTCACGAGGAAGGACCTCCTCCAGCGTCGGGGCGAGACGCTGCGGACCATTGCCGCCGCCGTGGCGCGGGCGGCCTGAGCGCATCGCAACTCTCGCCCCTCCGCCCACTTCTTTGGGTCTTTGGCGAGCTCATACCTCGCCAAAGACCCAAAGAAGCCCGGGGGGGAGGGGCGCGAGGAGGGTTCGAGTGGGGGACGGCGACGTGGGAGGTCCTACGATGGCGGGCCGCACAACCGAACCTTGCGCTCCGGCGCGATCTCCAGAGGTAGGAGCTTCCGATGGCTGAGATCACCCTGCATGCCGAAACCGGCCGTCCCACCGGCTCCGCGCCGTCACGGCGGCTACGGGCCGAGGGCCGGGTGCCGGCCGTCGTGTACGGCCTCGGTACCGAGCCCGCATCGGTCAGCGTCGGCTGGCGGGATCTGCGCCATGTGCTGACCACCGAGGCCGGGCTGAACGCCCTCATCGACCTCGAGCTGGACGGGCAGCGCAAGCTGGCCATGGTCAAGGACCTCCAGCGCGACCCGATCCGAGGCACGGTCCGCCACGTCGACTTCCTCCTCATCAGCCGCGACGTCGAGGTCACGGTCGACGTGCCGATCGTGCTGCACGGGGAGGCCGAGCGGGTGCAGGCCTCGGGCGGCCTGGTCGACCAGGTCCTCCAGGCCCTGTCGGTGGCGGCGAAGCCGGCCGACATCCCAACCGAGATCGCGGTCGACCTGGCCGGGCTCGACATCGGCCACGTGATCCGGGTCGGCGACCTGCCCCTGCCCGCGGGGGTGAGCACCACGGTCGATCCGGACGAGGCGGTCGTGACCGCCCATGTCGCATCCAGCTCGGCCGAGCTCGACGCCATCGAGGCGTCCGATGCCGAGGCTGCCGGTGCCCAGGCCGGCGCGGAGGGCGAGGCCGCCGAGGGCTCCTCCGGCGGGGCCGGTGGCGGCGAGGGCGGCGGCGGGGCCTGACCTCGCCGTTCGACGAGCCCCGCATGGGTGTCTTCTCGCGTGGCGCCGAGCGTCGCGGAACGCCGGCAGACCTGCTCGTCGTGGGGCTCGGCAACCCCGAGGCGGAGTACCAGGGCACGCGCCACAACGTCGGCGTCGAGGTGGTGCAGCTCCTCGCCGACCGCCACGGCGGCCGGCTGCGCCGCACCGCCAAGGAGCACGCCTTGGCGGCCGAGGTCCACGTGGGCGCCCGCCGCATGGCGCTCGCGTTCCCGCAGACGTACTACAACGAGTCGGGCCGGTCGGTCGCCGCACTGGTGCGCCGGCACGGGGTGGACGACCCGCACCGCGTGGTCGTGGTGCACGACGAGCTGGACCTGCCGCCGGGGCGCCTCAAGGTGAAGCTCGGCGGCGGGTTGGCCGGCAACAACGGCCTCAAGTCGATCAAGGCCCATCTCGGCACCGACGACTTCGCGCGCATCCGCATCGGGGTCGGCAAGCCGCCGGGCCGCCAGCACGGCGCCGACCACGTCCTGCGCCGCCCGGGCAAGGCCGAGCGGGCCGAGCTCGACATCGTCGTGCGGGAGGCGGCCGACGCCGTCGAGCTGCTCCTCGCCGACGGCGTGGAGGCAGCCATGACCCGCTTCAACGGCACCGGCAAGGAGTAGCAGAGGTCCGCCGAAGCCGCCGGTAGCCTGCGACCTTCACATGGCCGACGCCGCGACGACCGCACGCCACTCCAGCACGACCCCGCTCGGCGACCTGCCTGCGCTGCTGCGCGAGGAGCCCGGGCTCATGCAGGTGCGGGGTCGCTCGCGCGCGGTGCTGGCCGTGCCCGAGTCGGCTCGCGCGCTGGTGCTGGCCGGTCTGGCTCGCACCGGGAGCAGGCGGCCGCTGCTGGCCGCCGTGCCCACGACGGCCGACGCCGAGCGGCTCGCACACGACCTGGCCGCCTACCTCGGCGACGACGAGGTCGAGCTGTTCCCCGCCTGGGAGACGCTGCCCTTCGAGCGGGTCAGCCCGGGCGTCGACACGATGGGCCACCGGTTGCGGGTCCTGTGGCGGCTCCAGCGGGCCGAGCGTTGCCCGGCGGTGGTGGTGGCCTCCGTGCGGGCCACGATCCAGCGCCTGGGTCCGCACGTCGAGGAGGTCGAGCCGATCGTCGTCGAGCCGGGCGCGGTGCTCGACCCGACGCAGCTCGTCGAGCGCCTCGTCGCCGTCGGGTACCGCCGCGAGTACCAGGTGGAGCATCGGGGCGAGCTGGCCGTGCGCGGTTCGATCGTCGACGTGTTCCCGTCCACGGAGGACGTTCCCCGTCGCATCGACCTGTGGGGCGACGAGGTGGACCGCCTCACCGAGTTCTCGGTCAACGACCAGCGCTCGGCGGGCGACGTCGAGCGGGTCGAGATCTTCCCGTGCCGCGAGCTGCTGCCCACCGAGGAGGTCACCAACCGGGCCGCCAAGCTGGTGGGCGACCAGCCCTGGGGCCGGGAGCAGTGGGAGCGCCTGGCCGAGGGCCTCACGTTCGACGGCATGGAGTCGTGGCTGCCGTGGCTCGTCGACGACGAGCGGACCGTGGTCGACCTCGTGCCCGCCGACGGGCTGGTCGTGCTCGTCGAGCCCCGCCGCATGCGCGACCGGGCCGCGGACCTCCTCGCCGAGGAGGCGGACCTGGCCACCCACCTGGCCCGGACCACGTGGGACGTCCCCGAGGGCACCGACGTGCCGTCGCTCCACCTCCCGTTCGACCGGCTCCTGAGCCACACGGCGGCGCCGGCGTGGACGGTCACGGTCACGCCCGAGGGACCCGACGTGGCCACCGTGCGCGCCACCGGCTGGAACCCCGTCGTGGGCGACGGCGCCGGCCTCGTCGACCAGGCCAAGGCGCTCCTGCGCGACTGCTACCGGCTCGTGGTCACCGCCGACGGCGAGGGGTCGGCCGCCCGGCTCGCGGCGCTCCTGCGCGACAACGGGATCGAGCCCGAGATGCGCGTCCGCCCCCTCGAGCGGGGGTGCATCGTGCCCGGGGTCAAGCTCGCCGTGCTCAGCGAGTCGGACCTGACCGGCCGGCGCCGCTCGCACCGCGCCCCCCGTCCCCGCGCCCGGACCGATGCCGCCGGGTTCTTCGACGACCTCAAGGTCGGTGACCACGTCGTGCACCACCAGCACGGCGTGGCCCGCTACGGCGGCATGGTCAAGCGCTCCATCGGCGGCGTCGAGCGCGACTACCTGATGCTCGACTACAAGGGCGGCGACAAGCTCTACGTCCCCTCCGACCAGATCGACGCCGTCCGCCACTACACCGGCGGCGAGTCGCCCGCACTGAACCGGCTCGGCGGCAGCGACTTCGCCCGCACCAAGGCGAAGGTGAAGGCCGAGGTCCGCCACGTCGCCCAGGAGCTCGTGGTCCTGTACCAGACGCGCCGCGCCACGCCGGGCCACGCCTTCCCCGAGGACACACCGTGGCAGCACGAGCTCGAGGTCGCCTTCCCCTACCGGGAGACGCCCGACCAGCTCAAGGCCATCGACGACGTGAAGGCCGACATGGAGTCGAGCGTCCCGATGGACCGGCTCGTGTGCGGCGACGTGGGGTTCGGCAAGACGGAGGTGGCCATCCGGGCCGCGTTCAAGGCGATGCAGGACGGCAAGCAGGTCGCCGTGCTGGTGCCCACCACGCTGCTCGCCCAGCAGCACTACGCCACGTTCGGCGACCGCTTCGCGGGTTACCCCGTCCGGGTCGAGGTGCTCTCGCGGTTCCTCACGGTCCAGCAGGCCAAGCGGGTGCTCGAAGGCGTGCGCATCGGCGACGTGGACCTCGTGATCGGCACCCACCGGCTCTTGAGCGCCGACGTCCAGTTCAAGGACCTCGGGTTGCTCGTGGTCGACGAGGAGCAGCGCTTCGGCGTCAGCCACAAGGAGCAGATCAAGGCGCTCCAGACCGAGGTCGACGTGCTGACGCTGACGGCCACCCCCATCCCGCGCACGCTCGAGATGAGCCTCACGGGCATACGCGACCTCACGATCCTCAACACGCCGCCGGTGGACCGCCAGCCGATCCTCACCTACGTCGGCGAGTACGACGAGCGGGCGGTGGCCGAGGCCGTCCGGCGCGAGCTGCTCCGCGAGGGCCAGGTGTTCTTCGTGCACAACCGCGTCCGCGACATCGAGGACACGGCCCGGGCCCTGCGCGAGCTCGTGCCCGAGGCGCGCGTCGCCGTCGCGCACGGGCAGATGGACGAGGGCACGCTCGAAAAGGTCGTCTACGACTTCTGGCAGGGCGAGTTCGACGTGCTCGTGTGCACGACGATCATCGAGTCGGGCATCGACATGCCGACCGTCAACACGCTCGTCGTCGACCGTGCCGACCTGCTCGGGCTCGGCCAGCTCCACCAGCTGCGCGGCCGGGTCGGGCGGGCCGGTTCGCGGGCGTACGCCTACCTGTTCCACCCCGCCGACGTCGCCCTCTCGGAGGAGGCCTATGAGCGGCTCAAGACCATCGGCGAGGCCACCGAGCTCGGCTCGGGCTTCAAGATCGCCATGCGCGACCTCGAGATCCGCGGCGCGGGCACGCTGCTCGGCACCGGCCAGTCGGGTCACATCGCCGCGGTGGGCTACGACCTGTACTGCCAGATGGTGAACGAGGCGGTCGCCGAGCTGAAGGGAGAGGCTCCCAAGGAGCCGGCCGAGATCAAGCTCGACCTGCCGCTCGACGCCAACCTGCCGCCCGACTACGTCGCCCGTGAGGACCTGCGCCTCGAGGCCTACCGCCGGCTGGCCGCGGTCACCACCGAGCAGGAGGTGGTCGACATCAGGGCGGAATGGGAGGACCGCTACGGCCCGGTGCCCGAGCCCGCGGCCCGGCTGCTCGACGTGGCGAGGTTGCGGGCGGAGTGCTCGCGCCTCGGCGTGCGCGAACTCAACGTCACCAAGGGCCCCGCGTTCGGCGGCCCGGCGCACACGGCCAGGATCTCGCCGCTCGAGCTGCGCACGAGCCAGCAGATGCGCCTCGGCCGCCTCTTCAAGGGGGCCGTGTACAAGGCCGAGCAGCGCCTCGTCGTGCTGCCCGTGCCCAAGACGCCCGACCTGGCCGGCACGCTGGTCGACCTGCTCGGCCAGCTGGTCCCCGCGTAACCTCGGCCGCCGTGACGTCCTCCCCCCTGGCCGCCCTGGCCCGCCCGACCGCACCCGCCGCATCGACGGCACCGGCAGCACCGGCCCGTCGCACCGTCGTCCCGCTGGTCGTCCTCGGCGCGGTGCTCGGGGCGGTGCTCGCCACCTCCGGCTGCGGCATCGCCGGCCGCCCGCCCGCCGCGGAGATCTCGGGCCGCCGGGTGTCGGTGGACGACGTGCTGGCCGACCTGAGGTCCGAGGCCAAGTTCGGCCAGCCCGCGGTGACCCAAGCCGGCGACAACCCGCTGTCCGCGCCCGCGGGCAACGGGGACGGCACCTACACCACGAAGGCGGCCGCGGCGGCGCTGTCGAACCGCATCCGCTACGTGCTCTACGCGGTCGAGCTCGACCGGCAGCGCAGCGGTGTCACCTCCGCCGACCGCGCCGCGGCCCGCAACCAGATGTGCTCGACGCAGACGTCGGCCCCGCAGTCGTCCGGCTCGTCGTGCGACGCCCTCAAGGCCTACGACCGCCGGTACCGCGACTACCAACTCGATCTGCAGGCCCGCGGGAACGCGCTGACGCGCACCATCGCCGGCACGGTGTACGACCGGCTGAAGCGCGCATCGTCGCCGTCGTTGCGCCAGCTGTGCCTCTCGGTGGTCCAGGTCGCCGACGCCTCGGTCTCCCGGCAGCTGGCCGCGGCGGTGAACGACAAGGGAACGTCGTTCGACGCGGCCCGGGCCACGCTCACCACCCAGCAGGTGAGCAGCCCGCAGAACGGTTGCTACTTCAACGCCGAGCTGCCGACCGCAGTGCGCAACGGCCGCGCTGGCCGGGTCGTGGAGTACGACAACCAGAGCCAGTTCTTCGTCGTGTTCGTCCAGGGTGCTCGCACCGCGCCGCGCCGCGCGCTCGCCGCGCAGATCGCCCAGACGACCGACCCGGTCCTCCAGCGCGAGTTCAACCGGGTGCTCGACCAGCGCATCCGCGGGTTGCGCGTGCAGGTGAACCCCCGCTACGGCCGCTGGGACAGCCGGACGTTGCGGGTCATCCCGCCCTCGTCGCCGAAGGGCATGGGCTCGAGCAGCTCGACGGGCTCGGCACCGTCCAGTCCGTCCAGTCCGTCCAGCCCGTCGAGCACCCCCGGGGGCTCCTGAGCCCGTGGCGGCGCGGCCCCGGGTCGTCGTGGTCGGGCTCGGCCCGGCCGGACCCGACCTGCTGACGGCCGGAACCCGCGGCGCCATCGGACGGGTGGCCGAGCGGCGGCTGCGCACGACCCGCCACCCGGCGGCCTCGGTGCTCGAGGGAGCGCCGTCCTACGACGGCGTCTACGAGTCGGAGGCCACGTTCGCCGGCGTCTACGCCCGCATCGCCGATCTCCTCGCCGCCGACGCGGCGCGCCACGGCGAGGTCCTCTACGCGGTGCCCGGCTCGCCGCGGGTCCTCGAGCGTTCGGTCGACCACCTCGTCGCCGACGACCGCGTCGACGTGGAGGTGCTGCCCGCGCTGAGCTTCCTCGACCTCGCCTGGGTGCGCCTGGGCGTCGATCCGCTGGACGAGGGCGTGCGCCTGGTCGACGGTCACCGGTTCGCCGAGCGGGCCGCCGGCCAGCGGGGCCCGCTGCTCGTGGCCCACTGCCACAACCGTCGGGTGCTGTCGGACGTGAAGCTCGCGGTCGACGATCCGCCGAGCACTCCGGTGGTCGTGCTGCAACGCCTCGGCGGCCCCGGCGAGGCCGTGTTCGAGGTGCCATGGCCGGAGCTCGACCGCAGCTTCGAGCCCGACCACCTCACGTCGCTGTACGTGCCCGAGCTGGCGGCGCCCGTCGCGGCCGAGGTGGAGCGCTTCGCCGACCTCGTCGCCACGCTGCGGCGCGAGTGCCCGTGGGACCGGGAGCAGACCCACCAGTCGCTCACCCGGCACCTCCTCGAGGAGGCCTACGAGGTGCTCGAGGCCATCGACGCCCTCGACCCCGCGGCGGCCGGGAGCGGCGGCATCGATCCCGCCGACGAGCACCTCGAGGAGGAGCTGGGCGACCTGCTCTTCCAGGTCGTCTTCCATGCCACCCTGGCCCGCGAGCGCGGTGCGTTCGACCTCGCCGGCGTGGCCCGCGGCATCCACGCCAAGCTCCACGCCCGCCACCCGCACGTCTTCGGCGGCGCGGCGGCGTCGACGGCGGACGAGCTGGCGCGGGACTGGGAGGAGCGCAAGCGCCTCGAGAAGGGGCGCCAGTCGGTGATGGACGGGATCCCATCGGCCCTGCCGTCGCTGCTCTACGCGCTCCAGGTCGTGCGCAAGGCCCGGTCGGTGCCCGGCGCCGGCTGGCGCGGGGACGGCGGGGTGCCGCTCGACGGTGTCACGGACGCCGCGGCCGGCGGCGGCGGCCGGACCGGCGGCGACGTCGGTGGGGGCGGCCGGGACGTCGGTCGGCGGCTGCTGGCGCTGGTGGCCGAGGCGGACGCGCTCGGCGTCGACCCCGAGGCGGCCCTGCGGCGGGCCGCGGCGCGTGTGCGCGACGAGGTCCGCGCCGCCGAGGTCGCGGCCCGCGAACCCGCCGGCTCCTGACCCGGCGACCGGCTCCTAACCCGGGCCGCCGTCGGCGGGGCGGGGCGGGGCGACGGCGTGAGGCGGGGCCGCAGTCGCCGTCGCGGCCGCGGCCCCGGCCCCGGCCGCCCCCCGCGGGCCGGAGCGGTGGACGACGTCCTCGTCGGTGCCCAGGTACGAGGCGACGACCTGCGGGTCGGCCAGCACCTGCTCGGGCGTCCCGCGGGCGATCACCCGGCCCTGCTCGAGGGCGACGAACTCGTCGCACAGCTTCGACAGCAACGCCATGTCGTGCTCGATGACGACCATCGAGCAGCCGGTCTCCGCCTGGATCTTGCGCAGCAACGGCACCAGCGCCTCCGTCTCGGCCTGGGCGACGCCGGCCGTGGGCTCGTCGAGCAGGATCACGGCGGGGTCCTGGGCCAGCAGGCATGCGAGCTCGACGATGCGCCGGGTGCCGGTGGACAGCTCGCCGGTGGCCCGACCCTGGAACGGCACCAGCCCGAGCAGCGCGATGAGCTCGTCGGCGCGGGCGTCGGCCGAGCGCTCGGATGCCGTCGAGGCGGGGAGGTGCAGGGCGGCCGCGACCGGATCGCGGTTGGCGAGGTGGCGCTCGAGGGCGACCTTGATGCACTCCTTGACCGTGAGGGACGGGAACAGCCGCGCCTCCTGGAACGACCGGCCGATGTCGAGCGCCGCCCGCCGGTGCGGGGCGAGATCGGTGATGTCCTCGCCGCCCACGTCGACCCGCCCGCCGTTGGCGTCGAGGAAGCCGGTGATGACGTCGAACAGCGTGGTCTTGCCGGCGCCGTTGTGGCCGATCAGCCCCACGATGCGGCCGGGCTCGACCCGCAACGTGACGTCGTCGACCGCGGTGATGCCGCCGAAGCGCTTGGACAGCGACCGGCACTCGAGCGTCACGCCGCGCGACGCCCGCTGCTCGGGCGGAGCCAGCGCGCCCGCCCTGGCGCGCTCGGGGGCCTTGCCGTCGGCACTGCCGATGAACACGGCGCGCAGGATGTCGGGCCGGTCGAGCAGGCCTGCGGTCGGGCCCCGGAAGCGGACCTGGCCCTTCTCCATGAACAGCGCCCGCTCGCACATGAGGAGGGCAACGTTGATCGACTGCTCGACGACCACGATCGTCGTTCCCATCTCGTGCAGCTGGCGCACCTTGTCGACGAGCATCCCGACGACGGTGGGGGCCAGACCCAGCGACAGCTCGTCGATGAAGGCCAGCTTCGGGTCGGTCACGAAGGTCATGGCGATCGACAGCTGCTGCTGCTCGCCGCCCGACAGGTTGGCGGCCTGCTGGTCCCAGCGCTCCCGCAGGATCGGGAACATGGCGAGCATCTCGCCGGTGCGGGCGCCGGCGCGGGCGGGGTCGCGGCGCATCATCCAGGTGGCGAGGCGCATGTTCTCGCCGACCGTGAGGGTCGGGAAGATGCCCTTGCCGCCGGGCATCATGGCCAGCCCGAGGCGGGCGACCTTCTCGGTGGCCATGCCGGTGATGTCCGTCCCGTCGAAGACCACCTTGCCCTTCCACGCCGGCAGCAGGCCCATGGCGGCCTTGAACATCGTGGACTTGCCGGCGCCGTTGGTGCCGAGCAACGCCAGCACGTCACCGGGAGCGACGTCCATGTCGACACCGAACAGCACCTGCAGCGACCCGTAGCCCGACTCGATGCCCGCGCACTGGAGCAGGGCTGCGGATCGTTGCGCCCCGTCGCCGTCGCCGAGCGCCAGACCGGCCGAGGCCGCGGCCCGATCGGCGCGGGCGCCGCGCTCCTCGCGCTCGGCGCGCAGCGCCGCGGCCGCGGCCTGCTGCTCGGGCGTCTCGGCCGAGAGGTCGACCAGCTCGAGCTGCTCGTGCAGGGCCACGCCCCGGCGCCGGGCCACGGCCTTGGCGAAGCGGTCCCGGAGGCGCTCGGCCGCCTGGCCCAGCCCGCCGGGGATGATGAGCAGGATGACGAGCAGCCCGACGCCGGTGAGCAGCAGCTGGAGGCGCGGGAACGCGTAGCCCAGCCAGCTGATGAGGGCGACACCGGCGAGCGTGCCGCCGATGGAGGCGATGCCGCCGATCACGGCCATCGAGAACACGAGGAGGCTGTCGGCGGCTTCGTAGGTGTTCGTCCCGATGCCGCGCAGCGCGACCGCGTGGATGGCGCCGGCCACGCCCGCGAACATCCCCGAGAAGACGAAGGCCGTGATCTTGGCCCGGACCGTGTTGATGCCCGCGGCCGAGGCGGCGCGGGCGTTGTCGCGCCCGGCCGCGATCACGCGGCCGGTGCGGGTGCGGCGCAGGTTGGCCACGACGAACACCGAGAAGGCGAGCAGCACGAGGGCCAGCACGTACAGCGACGCCTCGCTGTCGAGGCTGACCGATCCGAACAGCTTGGGCCGCGGGTAGTCGCTGGGGACGAGGCTCTCGTAGTTGGCCGGGTTGATCACGTGGATCTGCATGGCCACGGCGAACGCGAGCGTCGTGACCGCCAGGAGCTGGCCGGAGACGCGCAGGGCCGGGATGCCGATGACCGCGGCGACGAGCCCGGCGGCCAGCGCCGACAGCGCGATGGTCACGAAGAAGTCGAGGTTCCAGCCGGAGATCAGGTTGGCGGTGACGACGCCGCCCACGCCGACGAGCGCGATCTGGCCGAGGCTCACCGCGCCGCCCCAGCCGGTCAGGACGACGAGGGACAGCGCGGTCATCGCGTAGACGACGGCGATGGTGGCGGTGTTGACCTGCGACGCCGTGCCGACCACGGGGATGAGGACGACCGCGGCGGCGACCACGGCGGCCAGAGCGACGCGCGCCATGCGGACCTCGGGCAGCTTGGCGAGGACGTCGGGAAGGGCGTGCCCCACCCCGACGATGCTGAAGGCTCCGTCGGCCCCGTCGCCCCGCCCGCCCGGCCGCTCCTGGAAGAGCAGGCCGGCCACGATGACGCCGAGGAACACCACGTAGGTCCACGTCCGCGACGACAGGTTGATCTGCACGAGCTGGTCGAGGACCTCGAGGGCGACCCCCGCGAGGAAGGTCCACAAGATCGAGCGCATCCCCACGATCACGGCCGCGGCCAGCGGCGCGAGGAGCAGCGTCGGCCCCGCGGCGGCGTCGACGGTCAGCCCCTGCGTGGGTGCCTTGAGCACGACGGTGATGGCGGCCAGGCCGCCGGCCACCCCCCACAGCAGCATGTTGAGGTTGTTGACGGGGATGCCGAGCAGCCGGGCCCGGTCGAGGTTCTCGGCCATGCCCCGCACAGCGATGCCGGCGTCGCTGCGGAGCAGGAACCACACGAGCGCCCCGAGCACCACTGGCGAGAGCGCGGCGAGCAGGAGGTGGTTCCCGTTCAGGGTGACCGGTGGGATCCGCACCGTCACCCGGCTGAGCTGGGTCGGGAACTGCGGGACGAGGGCGCTGGCGCCCAGCCAGTCGGGCACGAACAGCGCCAGGCCACCGAGGGCCTGGGCCAGCCCGACCGTGGCCACGGTGAGGATCAGCCGCGGCGAGTTGGCGAAGCGGCGGATCACGAGGACCTCGACCAGCACGCCGACCAGCACGCCGACCGCGATGCCGACCGCCGCAGCGACCGCCCAGTTGACACCGAAGCGGCCCAGCTTGAGCCCGGCGGCCACGGATGCCGCGAGGGTGCCCATGGCGCCGTAGGCGAAGTTGATGATCCTCGCCGTGCGGTAGACGAGCACGAGCCCGACCGCCATGAGCCCCGTGCCGAGCCCGAGCGCGACGCCCTGCAGCACGACGCCGAGCGATGCGTCGTACAGGCCGAGCAGGCCGGCGAGCACGAAGGCGATGAAGACCCCTCCGGCGATGGCCAGGTTGCGGTCGCTCACGGTGCGGTCACCTCGGTGGTGGGTGGGTCGTCGAGTCGTTCGTCAGCCGGCGCGCTGGTCGGCCGTCGGCGCGCTCAGCGCCGGAAGACCTGGGGCTGGCCGGGCGGCACGTCCTTGAGCGCGAAGCGCTTGTCGGTCGACGCGTACGAGCCCTTCTGACCGTTGAACGGCGAGACCTTGTTCGGATCCCACCAGACCTCGCGGGCGTCGACGATCGGCGTGTACGACTGCGGGAAGTAGTCCCACGTGCCGGCCGGTCCGCTCGCCTTCGGGTACGTGAACATGCCGGTCTCGAAGGTCGTCGGCGTCAGGTCCGGGCCGGCCATCTGGATGCCGAGGGCCAGCTGGTAGAGCTGGTAGTAGAAGACGTCGACCACCTGCGACGGTTCCTCGTTCGGGCGAACCGACTTGAACGCCCGGTAGCCGGGGCTCTGGCTCCTCGGCGGCTGCTGGGCCAGCGGGCTGGCCCCGAACGCCCGGTTCCACTGCTTGTTCTTCTTGGCCAGGCCCTGGCCGATGAGGTCGAGGTCACCGAAGCCCACGCCGGTCACGATCCACTCGGGCTGGAGGCCCTGGGAGTCGATCTCGCTCGTGAGGTTCAACAGCATGAGCGGATCGCAGAAGCACGAGACGGTCGTGATGCCCTTGGAGACGATCTGCGCGCTGATGCTCTTGGCGAAGTTGGGGATGCGGCCGAGGTCGAGCGCGTAGTCGGTGACGTAGTCGATCTTCTTGCCCGCCTTCTTGATGACGGCGAGGCCGGCCTTGGTGCACTGCTGGTACTGCGGGTTGTTCGGGGCGATCACCGCGAGCTTGCGCGTCTTGCCCTTCAGCTTGCCGCCGGCGTAGACGGCGGGCCGCCCGATGAGGCGCTTGAGGCCGTACTCGCTGGCGCCCTCGGCCACGACCGAGCAGTCCGAGGCGAGGCTCCACGCGAAGGGCCGCCGCGTGGTGAACCACTCGCGGGACATGTACGGCGCACCGAGGGCGATCACGCGCTGCTTGATCAAGCCTTCCGAGTAGGGCTGGGTGACCGCGGTGATGTCGGCGAACGCTTTCAGCTCGGTGGCCGCCTTGATGCCGTCGTTGTTGGCCGCCTCCTGGCCCCCGCCGGTCAGCTCGGCGGCGAGGGTGCCCGCGCCCTGGTACGGCTCGAGCACCATGCGGCGGCCGTAGAGCTGGAAGTTCTTGTTGAAGTAGTCGACGAGTCCCGCCATCGTCCGTTCGAAGTCCTTGGGCGTCTCGTCGAACTTGATGCCCATGAGCGTGGCCAGCAGCGACAAGACGTTGGGTTCGGCCGTGCGCCGGTAGGTGACCGTGATCGTCTTGGCGGTCACCCCGGTGGTGGTCGCACCGCCGTTTCCGCCCGTGAAGGCGAAGCACGGCGGGCTGTAGGAGTCGCCCTCGACCTGCTTGGCGCGGTCCTTGCAGGCGGTCACCGTCTTGCCCCACCCGGTGGCCGGCTGCCCTTTGGTGCCCGCCTTGGCCGCCTGGCTGACGAGCGCATCGGGGGCCGTGCTGGGCCGGACCACGACGATGGCGGCGATCACGAGGAGCGCGACGGCGAGCGGCGCGTAGCCCTTGAGCAGGCGGCCCTGCGCGCCGGGCAGGGCCTGGGAGCGGTGTCGATCGTCGCGCGAGGGCATCGGGGCTGTACTCCCGGTAACACGAGGGGACCGGGGGAGTGTCGCGCGGGGATGTGGCCGTCGCCACACCGGCGGCCGGGCGTGCCGTAGGGCGCGGCGAGGTCACGGCTACAGTGCCGCAGCGAACAGTGTCAACAGCACGACCAGGAACCACATGAGCACCATCGAACATGTCGCCGGTCGGCAGATCCTCGACAGCCGGGGCAACCCCACCGTCGAGGTGGAGGTCGTGCTCGACTCGGGCGCCAGGGGCCGGGCCGCGGTCCCGTCGGGCGCCTCGACGGGCCGGTTCGAGGCCGTGGAGCTGCGCGACGGCGGCGCGCCCTGGGGCGGCAAGGGCGTGGGCACGGCCGTCGGGAACGTGAACGGCGAGATCTACGACGCGGTGCTCGGGCTCGACGCCTTCGACCAGCGCGGCCTCGACGTGGCGTTGATCGACCTCGACGGCACCGACACCAAGAGCCGGCTCGGGGCCAACGCCATCCTCGGCGTGTCGCTGGCCGCGGCCAAGGCCGCGGCGGCGGAGCTCGAGATCCCCCTCTACCGGCACGTCGGCGGTGTCGGCGCCCACGTGCTGCCGGTGCCGATGATGAACGTCCTCAACGGCGGCGTCCACGCCGACAACAACGTGGACTTCCAGGAGTTCATGGTCATGCCCGTCGGCGCCGCCTCCTTCGCCGAGGCCCTCCGCTGGGGTGCGGAGACGTACCACGCCCTCAAGGCGCTGCTGCACGAGCGGGGACTGTCGACCGCGGTCGGCGACGAGGGCGGCTTCGCGCCCGACCTCGCCTCCAACGAGGAACCGGTCGAGCTGCTGATCGAGGCCATCGAGCGGGCCGGCTACGCACCCGGCGCCGACATCGCCATCGCCCTCGACCCGGCCACCTCGGAGGTCTTCCACGACGGCCGCTACGTCCTCGAGGGTGAGGGCCGCTCCCTCACCGGAGCCGAGCTCGCGGACTACTGGGCCGGCCTGTGCGACCGGTACCCGATCGTCTCGATCGAGGACGGCATGGCCGAGGAGGACTGGGAGGGATGGGCGGCGCTGACCGCGCTCGTCGGCGAGCGGGTCCAGCTGGTGGGCGACGACCTGTTCGTCACCAACGTCGAGCGGCTGGGTCGGGGGATCGACGCGGGGGTCGCCAACTCGGTCCTGGTCAAGGTCAACCAGATCGGCTCGCTCACCGAGGCGCTCGACGCGGTCGCGCTCGCCACGCGGACCCGGTACACGGCGGTGATGTCGCACCGCTCGGGTGAGACCGAGGACGCCACCATCGCCGATCTCGCCGTGGCCACCAACTGCGGCCAGATCAAGACCGGCGCGCCGGCCCGCAGCGACCGCGTCGCCAAGTACAACCAGCTGCTGCGCATCGAGGAGGACCTCGGCGAGTCCGCGGCCTTCCTCGGGGCCGCCGCGCTGGCCCGAGGGCAGGGCACGCCGTGAAGCGCCGCCGCACCGCTGGGCCCGCCGACGCCGGCCGGGGGCGCGACCCGCACCCGGCCCGGGACCGCCGGCGGCGGCTGCTGTCGCAGGGCCGGCTCGTCGCCGCGCTGCTGGCGTCGATCGGGCTGGTGGCCTTCCTGCTCCTCGGCTTCTTCCCGACGCGCACGTGGATGGCGCAGCGGGCGTCGACGCGCCAGTCGGCCGCCCAGCTCTCCGAGCTGCGGCGCACGAACGCCGCGCTCGAACGCCGGGTACGCCGCCTGTCCACTCCCGGCGAGGTCGAGCGGATCGCCCGGCGCGACTACGGCATGGTGCGTCCGGGCGAGGAGGCGTACGCCATCCTGCCGCCGCCTCCGCCGCCGGTGAACCTGCCCGACGTGTGGCCGTTCACCGGGGTGTCGGACGAGCTGAACCGCTGAGGGGGCGGTCCTCCGCCGCGGCGGGGGACTCGAGGGCCGCGTTGCTGCTCGGCCCGACCGTGGCGAGGGCGCCGGCCCACCAGGCGTTCACCCGGGCCGTGGACGGCGCCAGCCCTGGCCCCGAGCGCAAGGCACGGCCGACCGCGTCCAGCCGGTCGCCCAGCGCGCTGGGGCTGGCGGCGGCCGCGGGAGGCACGACGAAGTCGTCGGCCGGCACGCCGGCGAGGACCGCGAGGCCGGCCGCCTTGGCCGCGTAGTACGGGTTGGCCGCCACCAGCACGGCCGGCACCCCGGCGGCCAGTGCCCAGAGGGCCACGTGGTACGAGTGCGAGACGACGGCGCGGGCGCCGGTCGCGGTGTCGATCGCGAGACCCAGGTCGGCGCTGGCGTCGACGACGTCGAGCCGCCCGCCGGCGGCTCGCGCCGCCCCGCTCAGCGTGGCGATCTCCGGCTCGGCCGGCTGCGCGTTGATGGCCAGGGCCCGCAGGAGCCAGCCGCGCCCGCCCGCCAGCGCGGCGGCCGCGGCGACCGTGGCGTCCAGGTCGCCGCGGGTGCGGCCCACGTAGTCGGCCCAGCGGAGGTGGAGCACCAGCCGCTCGGCGCCGGTCCCGGCGCGCGGTTCGGTACCGGCGCGCCGGTCGAGCGCGAGCGCGTCGTCTCCGACGGCCGACACGCGCGCCGGTGAGGCCCCGAGCGCGACGGCACAGGCGGCCGAGGCGTCGTCGCGGCACCCGACCCGCGCCGCGCCCGACACCAACGACGCGGCGAGCTGGCGGGCCCTGACGTCTTCGAGCGGGCCGATGCCCTGGCCGCTGAGCACGTACGGGACCTCGGCGCTGGCCAGCGCCGCGGCCAGCGCCGAGCGCGGCGCGATGAGACCGTCGATCCACGCGTCGGTGAGCGACCCTCCTCCGGCGAAGGCGACGAGGTCGTAGTCGCCCGGCTCGATCGGCCGGTGTGGCGATCCGGCCCGCTCGGCGCGGCCCGCCGGCGCCAGCGCGTCCACCGCCTCCCACAGCGTCGCCACCCACGCCGCGGCCGGGGGCAGGCCCACTGGCCGGTCGCCGTCGGTGACCACGTCGAGGGCCGCGCCGGGGAAGGCGGCGAGCACCTGCGCGCACACCGCGGCCGTGATGGCGTCGTCGCCGAGGTTCGCCACCCCACCGGGGCCGACGACGAGGATCCGCGGCGCGCCGGCCCCGGCAGATCCAGCCCGTGGCGCCGCCTCCTCGGGCTCGTCGCTCGCCGGTTCCGTCGTGGACCACACCACCGGCCCTCCGGGCACCAGCGCGACCGCGGCCGGGGCGGAATCCGCGAGCCGGCCGTCGGGATCGGTGACCCGCCGGAGCCGGTCGACGCCGGCGTCGGGGGTGACGCTGAGGTGCACCGAGCCTTCGAGGACGCGGTACCGGCCGGCGATCACCGGCACGAAGGCCATCAGATCGCCGGTGCGCCACAGGTGCAGGGCCATGTGCCAGTCGTCGATGTGCTCGATGAGCGGGTCGGTGGTCCAGCCGCCCAGCGCGCGGTAGCGGCCCACGTCGGCCACGCTCATCGTGTCGATGTGGTTCCGGGCGGCCAGACCGGCGCCGGGCGGTTCGTTCGCCATCACGCCGAGCACACGTCCATGGCCGTCCACCCGCACCGCCGGACCGAAGGTGAACACGGCGCCCGTGCGGCAGGCCGCGTCGTACAGCGCCGCCACGCCGTCCGGATCGGCGACGTTGTCGGCGTCGAGCGGGAAGGCGTGCGCGGTGGTGCAGGCGTGCAGCAGCACGTTGCGGGCGCGTGCCAACCCGATGTTCGTGCGGGCCCGCACGACCAGGACGCGCGGGTCGTCGGTCGCCAGCCGGTCGAGGATCTCGGCCGTGCCGTCATCGGAGGCGTTGTCGAGCACGAGGATCCGGCCCTGCCGCTCGACGGGCAGGCGATCGAGGGCGGCGGCGGCGCTGGCGATCGCGCCCTCCAGGAAGCAACCGTGCTGCCACGTGACGGTGAGGGTCGACAGCCCGGGCGCGAGTGTCGCGTGGCGGCCCGCCCCGGTCCCGGAGCCGGAGCCTGAGCCTGAGCCGGCGCCGGCGGCGTGCTCGCTGACGAGCCGGGCGGCCTCGGCCTCCCGTTGCGGCGCGCTCAGCGCCCAGCGCACGAGGTGGGCCTCGGAGCGCACGAGCGCGCGCAGTTCGTCGGCGTCGTGCCGGCTCCGGCCGCCGAGGTTCCCGATGGCCCGGGCCAGCTCGGCGCTCCAGGCGTCGACGGCCGACTCCGGAGCGCCCGCCCCGCCGAGGCGGCCGGCCAGAGCGCCGGTCACCGAGTCGAGGCGGGCGGCGAGGTCGCGCAGGGCGGCGTCGGTGGTGCCGGTGTGGGCGATCAGGTGCTCGAGGCGGCCGGGTACGGCCCGGGTCCGGTCGAACCACCGGGCCGCCCGCTCGGCGGCGCGGCGCCGGCGCGGGGAGGTACCGCTCACGCCGCGGCCCCGCCGGTGAGCGGTGCCCCGGTGGCCACCAGCGCCGCCACGTCACGCTCCAGCGAGCCGAGCAGCACGAACGCCGCGACCGGCGCGAGCAGCCGGTCGACCTCGTCGCCGCGCAGGCCGTCGAGGTCGTCGAGCGTGCGCACGATGCCGGCCAAGGGTTCGGGCAGCCGGGCTCGCAGTCCGGCCGCGACGTCGTCGGGCACGACCTGGATCGGCAGGCAGCCGGCCTCGATGCTCTCCACGAGGCGCAGGGGATCGACGCCGTCGCCGTCGCTCCACCACAGCCGCATGCGTGCCGCGCGCACCAGCGCGGCGGCCGACCCAGGGGGAAGGACCGGGTCCGCGCTCGCACCCCACACCCCCGCGAGGTAGCAGATGCCGGGACCGAGGGCGTCGTGGGCGGCCGCGGCGAGCCGGGCCGGGCCGGGGTCGCCTTCGCCGGCGGGGTCGGCGAGGTCGACGACCGCCCAGGGTTGGCGGCGCCCGCCGGCGCCGGCGACGAGCCGGCGCACCCGGTGGCGGGCTCCGTGCGCAGGGCGGACGGGCAGCCGGCCCGCCTCCCAGCCGAGCGCGACGGCGCGGCCGTCGGCCGGGTCGTCGGTGAGGTCGATGCCGTGGCCGGCGAGCACCGGTGCCAGGCGTTCGGCGAGGCCGGCACCGGTCATGGGTACGGTCGGCGGTGCGGCGAGGCACCACGCAGGCGCGCGCCGGACCGGCGGCAGCAAGCTGCGCAGGGCCGCTCGCACCGCCACGTTGGAGGCCGGCACGGCCGCCAGCGCGTCGATCGTGAACTCGGGGACGGCGACCGACCCGAGCGCCCGGATCGCCTGGGACGTCGGTGGCGCCTCGAAGCGCTGCGCGAGGCACCGCTGGGCGGCTTCACCGCCGACAGAGTCGCCGCCGGCCGAGTCGCCGGCGACCGAGTCGAGGACCACGGTGGTGCGGATGCACTTCTCGCACCGCCCGCAGTTGCGTGGCGCGTCGCCGTCCCAGCAGACGCGCAGGGTGCGCAGCGCGAGCGGTTCGCCGGCGGCCAGGTCGCGGAGCTTGGCGGACCGGCTGCGGTCGGCGCCGTGGTGGCGGAAGGCGACGGTCCCGTCGGACCACAGCGGGTCGACCTCCGGGTGCGATCCCCACGCCGGTGGATCCGGTTCCCAGAACGTGGCCGCCACCGCGATCCGATCGAGCAACGGGGCCAGCAGGTGCCCGGCGGAGGCCAGGGCTGCGCCGTGTGTCCTGCCCCACTCGGCGAAGGGGTCGAGCAGGCGCCTGACGTCGAGCGTCACCTCGACCAGGGGCAGCTCGAGGCGGTCCGCGACCGCGTGGCTCTCTGCGATCTCCCGGGCCTGCGTGGCCTCGGACCAGCCGACATCGACGCCGCGCAGTGCGACGAGGTGCGTGACCCATCCCGGTTCGTCGTCCCGGAGGCGCAGCAGCGACCACCACGAGTCGACGCCGCGGGTGAAGAACAGGCCGCCGCCGCGCGCCGGTGGGTGGGGCCTGGCTTCGGGTTGCGCCACGTCGACCCGGGGTGCGCGCCAACCCCACCACGCGTCCAGGCGAGCCACTGCGGCGGCTGCGGCGGCCGCCGTCCGGTCGTCCGCCGGGCCCTCGACGTGCAGGTCCTCCCCGGCCAGCGCGGCGGCGAGCGTCGCCACCGGGAGCAGCGGGTTGACGGTCGTGTCGATCGCCCCGGCGAGGGCCGCGGGCGCGGCGAGGGAGACCCGCGATGCGGGCAGGGCGACCGGCCCGTCGGTCTCCACCGTTGCCGCGACGACGAGGCGGTCGCCGACGACGTCGAGCACGGGGGTCGAGAGGCGCATGGCGCGGTCGACGGTAGTGGCCGGTCAACATGGCTCCCGTGCAGCCCGACCCGGGTCCCGACCACGACGACATCCGTGCCGGCGTCCGGCGCGTGTGTCGCGACTTCCCCGACGCCTACTGGCGAGCGTGCGACACCGAGCACCGGTTCCCGACGGAGTTCTACGCGGCCATGGCCGAGGGCGGCTGGATCGGCATCGCCATCCCCGAGGAGCACGGCGGGGGCGGGCGCGGCATCGCCGAGGCCGCGGTCGTCCTGGAGGAGGTGGCCGCTTCGGGGGCGGCCATGAACGGCTGCTCGGCCATCCACCTGTCGATCTTCGGCATGAACCCCGTGGTGCGGCACGGCACCGACGAGCAGCGGCAGCGGTACCTGCCCCGGGTGGCGTCGGGCGAGCTCCACGTCGCCTTCGGCGTCACCGAGCCCGACGCCGGATCGGACACGACCGCCATCACGACCCGGGCCCGCCGCGACGGCGACCGGTACCTGGTGCGCGGCCGCAAGGTCTGGACGACCAAGGCCTCGCTGAGCCAGAAGGTGCTGTTGCTGGTGCGCACGACTCCCGTCGAGGAGGTGGCCCGCCGCACCGACGGGCTCACGCTGCTGCTGGCGGACCTGCAGCGGCCGGAGGTGACGATCACCCCGATCTCCAAGCTCGGCCGCAACGCCGTGGTGTCGTGCGAGGTGGTGTACGAGGACCTGCCCGTCGCGGTCGCCGATCGCATTGGCGAGGAGGGCGACGGGTTCCGGCTGCTTCTCGACGGCCTCAACCCCGAACGCATCCTGCTGGCCGCCGAGGCGCTGGGCACGGGACGCGTCGCCCTGCGCCGTGCCGTCGCCTACGCCAACGAGCGAGTCGTGTTCGGCCGCCCCATCGGCCAGAACCAGGGCCTGGCGTTCCCGCTGGCCGAGGCCCACATGCGGCTGTCGGCCGCGGCCCTGGCGGTGGCCGACGCGGCTGGGCGCTACGACGACGGACGGCCGTGCGGGGAACAGGCCAACACGGCGAAGTGGCTCGCCGCCGAAGCGGGCTTCTTCGCCGCCGACCGGGCCGTGCAGACCCTCGGTGGCTTCGGCTACGCGACCGAGTACGACGTCGAGCGCTACTGGCGCGAGGCCCGGCTGCTGCGGCTGGCGCCCGTCAGCCAGGAGCTGGTGTGCAGCTACGTCGCCGAGCACGTGCTGGGCCTGCCCCGGTCGTACTGAGCCACGTCGTGCCGGGCCCGGTTGCCTCGGCGGTACGGTGCCGGGGTGCCCGCCGAGCCTGCCGACGTCGGTGCATCGGCCGGCGCTGGTGACACGGCTGGCGACACGGCTGCCGACCTGGATGGCGACGCGGCTGGCGACGCGGCTGCGGACACGGCTGCCGTCGAGGCGCTGCTCGGCCGCCCGCCGCGAGGCGCGTTCGCGGTCGTCGTCCGGCACCCGGATGGCAGCCCGGTCGTGGTCCGCAACGCACCGTTCCTCGACGACGGCACGCCCATGCCGACCCTCTACTGGCTGGTCGGCGAGCCGGAGCGCACGGAGGTGGGTCGCCTCGAGAGCGGGGGCGGCGTGGCCGCCGCGCAGGCGGAGGTCGCCGCGCTCGACATCGCCGCCGCGCACGCCCGCTACGCCCGCGAGCGGGACGAAGCCGTGCCGGGCGGCCACACCGGCCCGCGACCGAGCGGTGGCGTGGGTGGGACGCGCACCGGCGTGAAGTGCCTCCACGCCCACTACGCCTGGCACCTCGCCGGCGGCGACGATCCCGTCGGCCGCTGGGTCGCGGACCGCCTCGCCGCGGCGCGGTCGGCGGACCGGTGACACCGCCCGTCGTCGCGTCGATCGACTGCGGCACCAACTCCACCCGGTTGCTCGTCGCCTCGCCTGACGGGCGCGGCGACCTCGTCACCCACCAGCGGCTGATGCACATCACGCGGCTGGGCCAGGGGGTCGACCGCGCCGGTGCGATCGCGCCGGACGCCCTGGATCGGACGCTGGCGGTGCTGCGCGGCTACCACGACGAGATCGAACGGTTCGACGTCGAACGGATCCGGATGGTGGCCACGTCCGCCGCCCGCGACGCTGCGAACCGCGACGACTTCTTCGGAGCGGCCGAAGGCATCGTCGGCGTGCCGGTCGAGCTCTTGGACGGTGACGACGAAGCCCGCCTGTCGTACCTCGGTGCGACGGCCGGCCTCCCCGATGTCGAAGGGCCGCGCCTGGTCTTCGACCTGGGAGGCGGCTCGACGGAGCTCGCCCTCGGCCACGGGCGCGACGTGGCGGGCACGCTGTCCATCGACGTGGGCTGCGTGCGGCTCACCGAGCGCTTCCTGGAGCACGATCCGCCTCTCCCGGAGGAGCTGTTCGCCGCCATATCGTTCGCGCAGACGTGGATCGACGACGTCGTGCGGCTCATGCCCGAGGCCGTCGAGGCCGAGCAGGTGATCGGGCTGGCCGGCACGGTCAGCACGGTGGCCGCCGTGGAGATCGGCCTGGCCCGCTACGACCGCGACCGCATCCACCACTTCCGGCTCACGCGCGACGCGGCCGAGGACGTGTTCCGCACCCTGGCCACCGAGCCGCGCTCCGAGCGGATCCACAACCCTGGCCTCGAGGAGGCCCGAGCCGACGTGATCGTGGGTGGCTGCTGCGCGCTCGTCGCGCTCTACCGCACGCTCGGCTTGGACGAGGTCCTGGTGTCCGAGTCGGACATCCTCGACGGCCTCGCGCTCAGCCTCGTGGTGGCCTGAGCCCGGCCCAAGGCCTTCCTGGAGTTCGTCCGCACCGAGCCGGCCCGGGAGATCTTCGCCAAGAACGGCTACCGCCCGGTGCTCGACGGGGTGAAGAGCCCGTACGGCTTCCCGACGCCCGCCAAGCTCTTCACGGTCAGGGACCTCGGTGGCTGGGACGCCGTCATGGCCAAGTTCTTCGACCCGAAGGGCTCGGGATCAACCTCGCCGTCACCTGGGCCGGCGTCATGCTGGCCCTGCTGTTCGTGACGCTGCCGTTCGTGGTGCGCACCGTCGAACCCGTCCTCATCGAGATCGGCCTCGACATGGAGGAGGCAGCCGCGTCGCTCGGGGCGGGGCGGGTCGCGACGTTCCGGCGGATCATCCTCCCGAACCTGCTGCCCGCCATCTCGGCCGGCACCGCGCTCTCGTTCGCCAGGGCCATCAGCGAGTTCGGGTCGACCGTCCTGATCTCGGGCAACATTCCCCCGCAAGACGCCGGTGGCGGCGGTCCACATCTTCGCCCAGGTCGAAAGCGACAACCCGGCCGGCGCCGCCGCGGTGGCCACCGTGCTGCTGGTGATCGCCCTCGTCGTCCTCGTCGGCCTCGACCTCGTGCAACGCCGGGCGGCGCGCCGTGGCTAGGGCCCGACCCGGTGCGCGCCCGGTGCGGTACGGCCTGCGCGCGGTCGCGCTCGCGTACGTGCCGTTCCTGCTCGTGCTGCCGGTGGGCCTGGTGTTCTGGCGCACCTTCGAGAACGGCGTGTCGCCGGTGTGGCAGGCCCTCACCGATCCGGCCACCGTGCACGCCTTCCGGGTCACCCTCGTCGTGGCGCTGAGCGCGGTCGTCGTGAACACGGTGTTCGGCATCGGCATGTCGCTGCTGCTCGTGCGCCGCCGGTTCGCCGGCCGGCGGTTGCTCAGCGCGCTGGTCGACCTGCCGCTGGCCGTATCGCCCGTGGTGGTCGGCTTGGCCCTGATCCTCGTCTACGGCCGCTTCGGTTGGTTCGGCTCCATCCTCGAGCGCAACGGGATCCAGGTGATCTTCGCCCTGCCCGGTATGGTCCTGGCCACCGTCTTCGTCTCGTTGCCCCTCGTCGTGCGCGAGCTCGTGCCGGTGCTGGAGGAGATCGGCACCGAGCAGGAGCAGGCGGCGTGGACGCTCGGTGCCGGGCGCAGCACCACCTTCCGGCGCATCACGCTTCCCGCCATCCGCGGGGCGCTCGCGTACGGCGTCGTGCTGAGCCTCGCCCGGTCGCTGGGCGAGTACGGCGCCGTGGCCGTCGTGTCGGGCCGCCTGGTGGGCAGGACGCAGACGGTCACGCTGCTCGTCCAGGAGCGGTAGCAGAACTTCGACAAACCGACTGCGTACGCGGCGGCCTTCGCGCTCGCGGCCATGGCGATCGTCGTGCTCGTGGTCATGACGTTCGTCCGACCGAAGGGACCAGGAGGAGGCCATGGAGGTGGCCGACGAGATCGTCGTGATCAACGAGGGTCGCGTCGAGCAGGTCGGCGCGCCGGACGACCTCTACGAGCGGCCCGCGAACGAGTTCGTCATGGGGTTCCTGGGCCCGGTGACCCGGCTCGACGGGCGGCTCGTGCGGCCTCACGACGTGGAGGTGCTCGAGGCCCCCGCGGCCGGCGCGGTCGGGGCCCGGGTGGCCAGAGTGGTTCGCCTCGGCTTCGAGGTGCGCCTCGACGCCGTGGTCGGCGGCGAGGAGGTGTGGGTGCAGCTCACCCGCGGCCAGGCCCGCTCGCTCGACCTGTCGCCGGGTGCTCCGGTGTGGCTGCACGTGGCCGAGCGGACCGAGGCGCTCGTCGGCGCGTAAGGTCCGACCGGAGATCGGCGCCGCGGTCCGGCGCTGCGGGCCGTCGACCCGCTATGCGGGGACGACGTCGGCGAACACGAACCCGTCCCGCTCGACGACCTCGCCCACTGCGACATCGAGCGGATGAGCGAACCCGGGTCCGTCGACCACGAAGGTGTGGAACTCGCCGTTCTCGCCGCAGGGGTCCACGCCGGGCGGCAGGTCGGCCAGCAGACGCTCGTCGAACCACCGTCCCGCCGTCTCGGCCGGCGCCTTGCGGGGATCCACGCACGTCACCACGGCACGGATCCCGGCATCGATCATCTCTCGGGCCAGCGCAGCGGTCGGGCGCTCCCACAAAGGGAAGACGGGCGTGACCCCGGTGCCGGCCAGCATCTGCTCCCGGTAGGCGCGCACGTCGGCGAGGAAGAGGTCGCCGAACACCATCCGCTCCACGCCGGCGCCGACCGCGGCCCCGACCGCCGCCGACATCTGCTGCTCGTAGATCTCGTTCGAGCAGGGCCACGGCAGCTCGACGGCGTGCACCGGCAGGCCCAGCGCGGCCGCCTGGGCCAGAAGCAACGAACGGCGCACGGCGTGCATGGCGACCCGGTCCGCCGTGCAGTTCAGCGTGGTCACCAGGCCCACCACTTCGAGGTCACCCGAGCTGCGAGCCATGTGCAGCGCCAGCGCGCTGTCCTTGCCCGTCGACCAGCTCGCCCACGCGCGCGGCAGCCCACCGTTGCCCGTCATGGTGCTCCGTCCACTGAGCAGACCGTACCTGTGGCGATCAGTGGCCCAAGCGGCGAGCGGACCGACATGCCTGCCGACGAGCTCGGTAACCGGTCTTCGAGCTACGTGTGCCGGCAAGCGATCGGCCGCGAGGGTCCTTGTTTGACGGGCTTGGTGCTGGTTCACCGTCAAGGGCGTCCCTTCTTGCAGCCTGTGAGAAGCCGCAAGAATCGCGAGGCCCTTGGCCGCGCCGATACCCCCTCGCCTCGGGCACCCTCGATCCCTACGGCTACGCTGGCGACGACCCCATCAACGAACGTGACTCCAGCGGACTGAGGCCGAAGGGCGCCGGCGCAAGCTGGACAAACAGAAGATCAAGGCGTTGGAGAAGGTCGTGGACTTGGACATTCACGAGATCAAGCTCAAGAGGAGGCAGCAAGCTCGACGTCTTTGTCAACCCCTACGGGCAGAGTGTGCTTGCTCCCTCGAAGGGAAACGGGCCAGGAGAACCCGTTCGTGTGACGATCGGCGAGCTGAAGGCGCGAATGTTCGGGCATTGGTATAGCAATGACTCGCAGCCGCCTGCACGGCTCATGTCCCCCTTGGTTCGCAAGGCGCTCCTTGGAGCCGCTGCCGGGTGCGCTGTCGTCGCCGCCTTGACTATCGGGCCCGAGCTTCTCGGCTTGGCCCTCCTGCTGTGATGGAGGGACTCGAGCCGCCGGACGAAACGAGGATCTACCTCGATCTGCAGGTGCTGGACCGGTCTCTTGCGGGTGCGTTGAACGATCTATTGTCGACCGAGAATGTTCGGGTGTGCGCCATAAAGCGGCCGACCCATGAGCGGCTTTCCATCTCTTCTGGACCACATCTAGTGTATGACGCGTACCCGGTGGTCGCGTCCTTCGTCACGCAGCACGCTGAGCTCCTGCGGCGCCTTCGGACGACCTTTACGCCGCAGCAACTCGATCTCTGGATGACTGTAGAGATCCGCCACAAGCCCAACCGAGAGCTGCCCGCTCTTGGGTTTGACCCATCTATTCTGCGACTGTTGGCTGATGTTGACTGTCTCCTCGATATCGACATTATGGAGTTCCTATGAGGCGGTGTTTTGATAGTCGATGTCGTAGACGCTCCTGTTTGCCGTCGTACCCGGCGTCCACCGGGTTCGGCTACGACCCGATGAACCGGGTCACGGCTGGCCCCGAAGGGACCCTGGGCTACGACGCGCCGACCGGCTTACCCAACTCGGCGCCCGCAGCCAAACCTTCGATGCGTCGGGAGAGCTGTGCTGGACCGCCGCGACCAACACCAACCCGTGTGGGACCCCGCCGGCGGGGGCGACCACCTACACCTATGACCCCAACGGCAACCGCACCGGTATCTCCCCTGCCGGTGGGTCCACCACCGCGTGCACTTGGAACGCCGCCAATCAGCTCACCGGCCTGGCGATTTCCGGGCTGGCCGTGATCTCTGTGGTGGTACTTCTCCTCTATGGGGTGACGATCTTGGCGATCTCACTCAACCGGAAGCGCTTCGAGAGATTGGTAGGGCCGACGATCAGGGCTCAGTACCGATTTTGGGCACGGTCACCTTTCAAGTTTCGGTGGCCTGAAGCCACGCAATTGAAGATTTTGAGGGTGACCCTGATCGCCTGCGGCGCCGTTTTCACCCTCTTGGGGCTCGTTACGTTCGTCGTCGTGGCTCGGCAGTCGCTCGGGGGTGTTGAATCTTCCGTGTTGGGGTCGAAGCCCGACCGACCACGAGGGGTTTGAGCGTCCCCCGTTGACCGGTCACAGTCGACAGCACCGGTCGTCATGACCGGGACCGTGCACCAACGGTTGGAACTGGCCGACACCTCGTTTGCCGGATCGGTGAGGCCACGACGTGCAGGCGGATGACGCCTGCGTTCATGCCGGCCGCCGTGCCGGCCACGGTCACCCGGACGCCGGATCGGTCCGGATCGGTAACGTGCGCGCCGCCCGCCCCCGTGAAGGAAGTGTTGCCTCGCATGGATCCACTGACCAGAGCCGTCGAGCGCCAGCTCGCAGGGTGCTCGGCCTTCTACTACGACGCCTTCCTCAACCAGAACGTGAACGGCATCTCGGGCGACTACGTGGAGTTCGGCTCGTGGGGCGCCCACACCTTCCGGGCCGCCTACGAGGCGATGAGCATCGCCGGCCGGCCCCGCCACATGTGGGCCTTCGACTCCTTCCAGGGGCTGCCCGAAGCGGTCGACGAGCTCGACGAGCACCCGGGCTGGCTGCCGGGTAGCGATCTCGGCCAGGGCGGGGTCGACAAGTTCCACGACGCCTGCGCCGCCCACGGCATCCCCCGCGACGCGTACACCGCGGTCGAGGGGTACTACGAACAGTCGCTACCGGCGCTCGGCACCGGCGGCGAACCCCGCGACATCGCCATCGCCTACATCGACTGCAACATGTACTCGAGCGCCGTGACGTGCCTCGAGTTCCTGGCGCCCCGCCTCAAGCACGGCATGATCGTCGCCTACGACGACTGGTTCTGCTGGTCGCCGACGAGCGTGTCGGGCGAGCGCGTAGCCACCGAACGCTTCCTCGCCGCGCACCCCGAATGGCACTTCGAGCGCTACAAGGACGTGCACCGCACCGGCGTGTCGTTCGTGGTGGAGAGCACCGGGCGGTAGCCGTGCGTGGCCGTGGCCGTGGCCGTGGACCGTGGGCGTGGCTGTCCCCGGCGAAGTGGGGCGGTGGCGCCGCTGGGGCCGGTACGTTGCGCCGGTGCGGATCGTGTCCTTGCTGCCGTCGGCCACGGAGATCCTGTTCGCTCTCGGCGCCGGTGACGACGTCGTCGGGGTGACGATCGAATGCGACCACCCGCCCTCTGCTCGCAGTCGCCGCGTCGTGTCCGACGCGGCCATGCCCGCCGGTCTCGCGCCCGCGGAGATCGACGCCTTCGTCCGGACTCGCCTGGCCGCCGGGGAAGACCTCTACCGGCTCGACGAGGGCGCGTTGCGCGACCTGGCGCCCGATCTGATCGTCACCCAGGACCTGTGTGCGGTGTGCGCCGTCGACGTGGACACGGTCGGCGCCGCCGTCGCCCACCTCGGCTGCCAGGCGCGCGTGCTCACGGTCGCCCCGCAGCGGCTCGACGAGGTGCTCGACTCGATCTCCGTCATCGGTGCCGCCACGGGCCGGCCGAGCGCGTCGGCGGCGCTGGTGTGCGCGTTGCGAAGGCGCCTCGAGGGAGTCGTTGCCGCGGTCGCCGGCTGCCCATCGCCCCGGGTCGCGGTCCTCGAATGGACCGATCCGCCGTTCAGCGCCGGGCACTGGGTGCCCGATCTGGTGGTGGCCGCCGGTGGCGTGCCGGTCCTGGGTGCGCCGGGGCGGCGGTCGCAGGCGATCGATTGGGTCGATGTGGCCGCGGCTCGGCCCCGACGTGGTGGTCGTGGCACCCTGCGGTTACGGGTTGACGGACGCACTCGAGCAGGCGCAAGGCCTGGTCGACCAGGGCAAGCTCCCCGCGGGCGCTCCCGTGTGGGCCGTCGATGCCGACGCTGCCTTCGTGAGGCCGGGGCCGCGCCTCGTGGACGGGGTCGAGGCGCTCGCATTCATCTGCCACCCGCGCGCCGCGCCGCCGCGCCCTGACGTCGCCGCCTACGCCGGCACGACGGCGTCGGGCACGAACCCGTCCCGCCCGCCGGTCTCGCCCGCCCGCCGGTCTCGCCCGCCCAGGGTGACGCCTCCCGGCACGTGATGTCCGCGGGCAACGGCTCGAGTCGAGGCGGCCCGGGGTGCGCGTCGTCGGCTCGGTAAGGTCGCGCCGGTGGCGATCGGCGAGCGGGTCCTCATGGGGCCCGGGCCCTCGAACCCGTACCCCGAGGTTGCCGCGGCGCTGGCCCGGCCGCTGCTCGGCCACCTCGACCCCGACTTCCTGAGCCTGCTCGACGACACGTGCGCCCGCCTGCGCACGGTGTTCCGCACGACCAACGAGCTGACCCTGCCGATCAGCGGTACCGGGTCGGCGGGCATGGAGGCGGCGATCGTCAACCTGGTCGGTCCGGGAGACGTGATCGTGGTCGGCGTCAACGGCGCGTTCGGGGCCCGCATGGCGGACATGGCCGACCGGTGCGGGGCCGAGGTGGTCGCCGTCCACGCGCCATGGGGCCGACCGCTGGATCCGCAGGCGCTGCTCGACGCGCACCCGCAGCCGAAGGTGATCGCAGCCGTCCACGCGGAGACCTCGACCGGAGTGCGCAACGACATCGACCCACTCGGCGCCGGCAAGGGCGACGCGCTGCTGCTCGTCGACTGCGTCACGTCCCTCGGCGGCATCCCCGTCGAGGTCGACGGCTGGGGCGTGGACGTCGCGTACAGCGCCACCCAGAAGTGCCTCGGCGTGCCGCCCGGACTCGCCCCCCTCACCGTGTCCGACCGGGCCCGCGAGCGCATGGTCGAGCGCAGCCCGAGCTGGTACCTCGACCTGCGCCTGATCGGCGACTACGCGATGGCCGGCAGCCCTCGCCGCTACCACCACACCGCGCCGACGGCGATGATCTCCGCCCTCCACGCCGGGCTCGGCGCGCTGCTCGACGAAGGTCTCGAGTCGTCGTGGTCGAGGCACGCCGACGGCGGCGCCCGGCTCCAGGCCGGCCTCGCCGCGCGCGGCTTCGAGATCGTCGCTCCCGACGGGCACCGGCTGCCACAGCTCACGGCCGCGCGCGTGCCGGCGAGCATCGGCGACGAGGCCAAGGTCCGCCGGCGCCTGCTCGACGACTTCGGCATCGAGATCGGCGCGGGCGTGGGCGAGATGGCCGGCCGCGCCTGGCGGATCGGGTGCATGGGCCACACCGCCCGGTCGCGCAATGTGGCCCTCCTTCTCGCCGCGCTCGACGAGGTGCTCGCGTGACCGGCACCGCGCCCGCTCCGCACGATGTGGTCTGGCGGCCGCCGCTCGACGGCACCACCAACGTCGAGCGGTTCATGGCCGCCCACGGCATCACGTCGTTCGACGACCTGCTCGCCCGCTCCGTGGACGCACCGGAGTGGTTCTGGGCGGCGGTCGTCGACTTCCTGCGCCTGCCGTTCGCGCAGCGGTGGGATCAGGTCCTTGACACCTCCGACGGCGTCCCGTGGGCGCGCTGGTTCGTGGGCGGGCGGACCAACCTGGCGTCCATCTGCGTCGAACGCTGGGCGGACGAGACGCCTGGCGCCACCGCCGTCGTGTGGGAGGGCGAAGACGGCGAGGTCCGCGAGCTCACCTACGCCGCGCTGCGCGACGAGGTGCGGGCCATGGCCGGCGTGCTGCGCGGCCACGGCGTCGGCCACGGCGACACCGTCGGCATCTTCCTGCCGATGGTGCCCGAGACCGTCGTCGCGTGCATGGCCATCGCCGCTCTCGGCGCCGTGTTCCTACCGCTCTTCTCCGGCTACGGACCCGAGGCCATCGCCGTGCGCCTCGATGACGCCGGTGCCAAGGCGCTCGTCACCGCCGACGGGTTCCTGCGGCGGGGCCAGGTCGTGCCCATGCTCGACACGGCGCGAGCCGCCGCGGGCCTCGCGCCCGCGCTCGAAACCGTCGTGGTCGTGCGCCGGCTGCGGCGCCTTGCCGGCGACCGGGCCGGCGCCATCGACCGGGCCGGCGCCATCGACCGGGCCGGCGACGCGGCCGGCGCCGCCGACCCGACGGGCTGGCCCTGCGCGGTCGTCGAGCACCACGCGGGCCCGACGACTGCGGCCGACGCCGTCGCGCACCACGCCGTCGCGCACGACGCCGTCGCGCACGACGCCGTCGCGCACGACGCCGGCCCCACGACCGCGCCCGTTGCCATCCCGCCCGTCCCCGTCGACGCCGAGCACCCGCTGTTCATCGCCTACACCTCGGGCACCACCGGTCGCCCCAAGGGTTCGGTGCATGTCCACGGCGGCCTGTCCGTGAAGCTGGCCGAGGAGGTCGCCTTCCAGTTCGACGTCCGCCCCGGCGACCGCCTGTTCTGGTTCGCCGACTTCGGCTGGATCATGGGCCCGTGGGAGATCATCGGCGGCCTTGCCAACGGGGCCACCGTGTGCCTGTACGAAGGTGCGCCCGACTGGCCCGCGCCCGACCGGCTCTGGGCCTACCTCGAGCGCCACCGCGTCACCGTGCTCGGCATCAGCCCGACGCTGATCCGGGCGGTCATGGCCCGGGGCGCGGACCCGGTGCGGGCCCACGACCTGTCCGCGCTGCGCATCCTCGGGTCGACCGGCGAGCCCTGGAACCTCGACCCGTGGCGTTGGTACTTCGAGGTGGTCGGCGGTGGCCGGTGCCCGGTGATCAACATCTCGGGCGGTACCGAGGTCGGTGCCTGCTTCCTGTCGCCCCATCCCGTGCAGGAGCTCACCCCGCTGACGCTGGGCGGCCCGGCGCTCGGCATGGCCGTCGACGTATACGGCGACGACGGCCGACCGGTGCGCGACGAGGTCGGTGAGCTGGTCTGCACCAAGCCGTGGCCCGGCATGACCCGGGGCTTGTGGAAGGCGCCCGAGCGCTACCTCGAGACGTACTGGAGCCGGTGGCCCGGCGTGTGGGTGCACGGCGACTGGGCGTCGATCGAAGGCGGCCGCTGGTACCTCCACGGTCGAAGCGACGACACGATCAAGGTGGCGGGCAAGCGGCTCGGCCCGGCCGAGGTCGAGTCGGCGCTGGTCTCGCACCCGGCCGTGCTCGAGGCTGCGGCGGTCGGCATGCCCGACGACGTGAAGGGCGAGGCGCTGTGGTGCTTCGTGGTCGTCACGGCTGGAACCGTCGTCGACGACGCGCTGCGCGCGGAGCTGGCCGGGGTCGTGGCCGCGCAACTCGGCCGCTCGTTCACGCCCGCGGCGGTGAAGGTCGTCGACGCCCTGCCCAAGACCCGCAGTGCCAAGGTGCTGCGCCGGGCCATCCGCGCCACCGCGCTCGGCACCGACCCCGGCGACCTGTCGTCGCTCGAGGACCCCGCCGCCATCGACGCCATCCGGAGCGCCCGGTGAACGCGGACATGGCCGCGCTGTTCGGCCGGCGGATCATGCTGCGCCCGCTCGAGCTCGCAGACTTCGCGGCGTTCTCGGAGGTCCGCATCCGCAACGGCGACTGGCTCACGCAGTGGGAACCCCAGCGGGTGGCCGGCCCCCCCGACCCCACCATCGACCGCGACGCATTCGCCGTGCGCTGCAGCGCCCGCGCACGCGAACGCCAGCTCGGCACCGGCCACGGCTTCGGGATCTTCGTGGAGGGCACGTTCGCCGGGGAGATGAACCTCGGGTCGGTCCAGCGCGGCCCGTTCCAGAACGCGTACGTCGGCTACTGGATCGACCTCGCCCAGGCGGGCCACGGCTACACCCCTGAGGCGCTCGTCGTCCTGGCCCGCTACTCGTTCGAGCAGCTGCACCTGCACCGGCTCCAGGTGTCGATCATCCCGAGGAACACCGCGAGCCGCCGGGTCGTCGAGAAGCTGGGCCTGCGCGACGAGGGTGTGGCCGCGCGCTACCTCGAGATCAACGGTGTGTGGGAGGACCACATCCGCTACGCGTTGACGGTCGAGGAGTGGCTGGAGCGGCGAGAGGAGCTCGAGGCGGCCTGGCTGGCGCCGCCCGCTCCGGACGCTTCTTCGGTGGTGGGCTGAGCGCGCCTCAGGGGTCGTGGCGGCCGATGCGCGCCTGCAGCGCGGCCAGTCGCTCCCCGAACGCCGGCTGCTCCATCGACCAGAGCTGGGCTTCGAGCTCGACGTCGACGGCCTCGGCGTGGGTGGCGACGCCGGCCATCGCCGCGATGGTCGCCTTCGTGCGCCGGACGAGCTCGCTCGGTGCCGCCGCGGCGCGGGCCGCCAGGTCGTGGGCCGACGCCAGGAGCGCACCCGGCTCCACCGTGCGCCACACGAGACCGGCCCGCTCGGCCGCGGCGCCGTCGAGCACCTCGCCGAAGAGCACGGCGGCGGCCGCGGTCTGCGGACCGGCGATCCGGCGCAGCATCCACGTGTGACCGCCTCCCGGGTGGATGCCGAGGTGCAGGAAGCGAGTGTCGAACCGCGCGTTGTCCGACGCGAGCCGCACGTCGCAGGCCAGCGCCAGGTTCATGCCGGCGCCGACGGCCGCTCCGTTGACCGCCGCGACGGTGGGCAGCGGGCACCGGGCCACCCGCAGGAACCCTTCGTAGATCCGGCGCAGTCCGTCGCGCCGGGATGCTCCGAGGTCGGACTGGTCCGCGCCCGCGCAGAAGGCGGGCGCCGCGCCGGTGACGACGACGGCCCCCACGTCGCCCGCCTCGATGGTGTCGAAGGCGGCGGCGAGCTCCTCGACCATCGGCAGCGTCAGGGCGTTGCGCCGGCCGGGGTCGTCGAGCGTCACGATCGCGACCCGGGCGCCGATCTCGGTGCGCACGAGGCTCATGGTGGCGAGTCTCGCGGACGTCGCCGGCGGGGACGTCAGGAGGTGTCGAACCAGATGCGCTTGGTGTCGAGGCGTTCGCCGGTGGGCCCGCGGTAGGCGGGGGTCGGGATTCCGGTCATGTTGGTGAGGGGTTGGGTGGGTGGCCGCGGGGTGGGTGGCCGGGGGGTGGGGCCGGCGCGAAGTGGTCGGCCGCGCCGGTCGGTGAAGGTCAGCCCGCGGGGGTGGTCGGCGTCGCCGGTGATGCCGAGGAGGCCGGCGTGGTGGGTGCGGTGGTGGCGGGGGCACAGGCAGACGAGGTTGTGCGTTTCGGTGACGCCGCCGTGTTCCCAGTGCACGATGTGGTGCACGACCAGATGGGTGGTGGCTGCGCAGCCAGGCACGACGCAGCCGCGGTCGCGGTTCTCGACGAGGAGGCGGAGCCGGTCGGGGACGATGCGCTCGGTGCGGCCGAGCTTGAGCGGGCGGCCGTCGATCTCGATGACGGCGCGGATGCGGCCGTCGCAGGTGAGCAGGCGGCGCAGCGCATCGGGCAGGACGGGGCCCGCGTGGAGGTGCCCGGGTCGGTTGGCGTCGGGGTGGGCGTCGATATGCACGATCGTGAGATGACGGTCCCGGTGGGGACGTTGGGCCAGCTCGGCCGCCATGGCCCCCTCTGCCAGCCGTACCAGGGCATCGGCGCGCCCGACCCGGCGGTTGCAGTCGGCGCCGCCGTCGGCGCCGTCGGCGTCGGCCTGGTCGTGCAGGGCGGTGATGGCGGCGGCGAGCGCCCGGTCGACGCCGGCACCCTCGTCGGCAGGCAGGTCGGCCGACAGCCGCCACCGGCCGTCGTCCGTGAACCCCCACCACGCTCGCCGCCGCAGCATGGGCGGGTCGGTCTCGCCGGCCTCGACGCTGACCGGGTCGGGGGCGGGTTCGTCGAAGCGGTACGACGACAGCGCCCGGGTGAGCTGGGAAACCGTGGCATGACGGGCCAGGTCGACCACCTCGGCGTCGATGCGCGCCGGGGCGTGGCGGCGCACCACCCGGGCCTGGTCCTCGCTCAGCTCACCCGCCTCCAACGCGGCCACGGTGGCCGGTAGCTCGTCGACTCGGCGGGCCATCGCCACCAGCTCGTCGGCGTGGGCGTTCGACACGCCGCAGCGCCACGCCACCCAGTGGGCCGGAGAGCGGATGCCGTCGCCCTTCCAGGCGCCGGTGGCCAACGCCTCGGCGATGAGTCGCACCAGCCGGCCCGTGGCCGCGTTCACGATCCCGCACACCGCGGAGATCTCGGCCTCGATCCGCTCGGTCGCGTTCACCTCGACCACGCCCGGGAGCTCCACCACCGACATCACTCCAGCTTCCCCACCGACACCGATGGACAAACGCATGTTCGTACAAAAAACCTGTGGGGATGGCGGGCGCCGCATCGAGCAGCTCGGCTCGGCTCGATGCGGACCCGGGCGCGAGCGCGCCGGTCAGCGACCGCCGTCAGCGACCGCCGTGAGCCCGCCGGTCAGCGACCGCCGTCAGCGACCGCGGTCGCGCACGACGGCCGGCGAGTGCTTGAAGAACGCCTCGACGTCGTCGCGGTACTCGTAGGCCGGCTCGCGCCCGCCGATCGAGGCCCGCAGGCGCTCCGCCTTCACGAACGCCTCGACTGCGCCTGCCGACGTGTACTCGTAGCGGAAGCCGGTCTGGCGCAGGCGGCGGCTGTCGATGCCGCGCCCGTAGCGGAGCAGGTCGAGCAGCTCCGGGGGCAGGTCCACGCCGAGGCGCCGCAGCGAACCGGCCGCCATGCGATCGCCGATGAACGGCAACGGCAGGCGGCGCTTGCCGCACAGCGCCGCGACCTCGCTCCACGGCAGCAGTCCGTCGCCGGCCACGTTGAACACGCCGGGCACCTGCTCGTCGAGCACGAACATCATCGAGCGCAGCACGTCGTCCTCGTGGACGAACTGGATCCGCGGGTCGAACCCGGCGATCGACGGCACGAGCGGCAGTTCCAGCGCCTTGGTGATCGGCGTCGAGATGTCCGGCCCGATCACGTTCGAGAACCGCAACATCGACACGGTGACGTGCGGGTTGTCGACGGCGAAGTCGCGCACGTAGCCCTCCACCTCGACGAGGCTGCGCTCGACGGCCGTGCGCGGGGTGGTACGGCGGCTGTGGTCCTCCGTGACCCAGACCGGGTCCTTCGACGACGCGCCGTACACCAGCGCCGAGGACTTCACGACGACGTCGCGCACGGTCGACGCGGGCGACGAGGCGGCCGCGAACAGGTTCATCGTCCCGATGACGTTGATCTCGTGCAGCGTGCGGCTCGACATCTGCGTCGAGTCGACGACGAGGAACGAGTGCACGATCGTGTCGACCCTGGTGGCCGAGACGATGCGGCTGAGGATCGAGTAGTTCTCGTCGCTGCGGACGAACTCGGTGCGCTCGAGCTTCACCATCGGATCGACCCGGTCGAGACCGATGATGACGTCGACGCCGGGATCGGCCTCGAGCCGTTGCGCCAGCCGGCCGCCCCAGAACGTGCCGAGCCCCGTGACGAGCACGCGCCTGCCCATGTGCGCGCCTCAGCCGAACCAGACCGAGCGGCGCTGGCACAGCATGTCGTAGAGCGCCTCTTGGATGCGCTGGCGGATGCCCTCGGACTCCTCCATGATCCGGCTGCGCGAGTAGCGCGCCTGGCCCGGCGGGACGTCGAAGGTGACCGGCTCGAGGACGCGCAGCTTGAACTTGGCGGGGAAGTACACGGCCGCGCCGAGGGGTCCGAAGGCGAGCAGGTTGGCGGTGATCGGGAAGTACGGCGTCCGCAGCAGCTTGGCCAGCGCGGGGATGCGCACGAGCGTGGGCATCGACTCCTCGGCGCCGACCACCGCGATCGGCACGATCGGCACGCCGGCCCGCATGGCGATCTCCACGAAGCCGCCCCGGCCGAAGCGGCGCAACCGGTAGCGCTCGGCGTAGCTCTTGGCCGGTCCCTTCGTGCCCTCCGGGAACACGAGCACGAGCTGGCCCTGCTCGCGAAGGAGCCGGTAGGCGTTGTCAGGGTGCGCGACCACGCCGCCGTTGCGCGCCCAGAGCGTGCCGACCCCGGGGACCCGCCGGAAGAAGTGGTCGGCCAGGCCGTAGACGGGCCGGCCCATCTCCGTCTCGATGCCGTGCATGATCACCGGAGCGTCGGACGGGATGGCCGCGGCGTGGTTGGCCACCAAGAGCGCGCCGCCGTCGGACGGGATGCGATCGAGGCCCTCCCACTCGGCCCGGAACCAACGCTCGTAGATCGGCTGGTAGATGCGATGGGCGAGCTCGCGCACCCGCTCGCTGCGTCCCCATTCGTCGACGTCGCTGAGGCGCGGATCGCGCGGCCGAGGTTCGGTGGTGGGGGGAAGCGGTAACGGCACCAGCGACCGGCTGGCGGTCACCGTCGCGGCAGTGCGTGGCTCGTCGTGCTGCGGTGGAGCCATGGCCGACCATGGTACGGCGGTGGTGCGCGGCTGGCTCCCGGCTCGGCTGCCGGCGTCAGGCGCGGGGGGCGAGGTCCGAGGCGGCGCCCACCTCGTCGCTGGTCCCGGCGGCGAAGCCGCCGCGCACGCGGTCTTCGTCGGGCTCGACGCTGTCGACGCTGTCGACGCTGTCGTCCTCGTCGTCGACGCCGGGCTTGTCGACGCCGGGGTCGCCGCCGGGGCGGGCCCAGCCCGCCTCGGCCAGGAAGGCCTGGCCCTCGGCGCACGTCGCCGAGGCGGGGCACCAGCGGCAGGCTGCCGATGGTCGCCGCGACGCTGGCGCCCCACCGTGGCGGACCGCCACCATGCGGGCCACACCGTCGACCAGACGGGCGCCGGCCGCTTCCAGCGCGGCCACCGTCACGTCCTCGGTGCGCAGCTCACCCGAGTCCAGGTAGCTGGTCGCGAGGCGGCGCGGGGGCACTCCCAGCCGGAGCGTCTCCACCAGCGCGTACAGGCGCAGGTCCTCGTGGTGCGCCGGAGACCACGCGCCGGTCTTGAAGTCGACCAGCACCTTTCCCGCTCGCCGGCCCTCGCTGCGTCCGAGCACCAGGTCGACCCGGCCCTGCACGACGACCCGCCCCCCGGCGAGGTCCGCGCGCTGCCTGGCCTCGGGTACCGGCCGCCAGCGACGCTCGAGTGGGGGCCAGCAGTCGAGGAAGGCAGCCACGCGCTCGTTCGCCTGGGCCCGCACCTCGGCCCGCTCCCGCTCGCTTGCACCGCGCAGGAAGTCCCCGACCCAGCGGTCGTCGCCCTCGGTCAGCGAGGCCAGTGCCTCGTCGACGAGCTCGAGCGGGTTGGGATCGCCGTGCCAGGCGATCCCCAGCTCGACCGCCTTGTGGGCGACGGTGCCCCGCACGGTGGCGACGCTCGGCACGAACGGCACGTCCTGCTCCGCGAGCCACCGGGCCTCGCACTGGTGGACGACCGACAGGTGGTGCTTGGACACGAACACCGACGTCCCCTCCGGCAGCGGGCCCAGGGCTCCGGCCAGCTCGGCCTCGATGTCGCGACGGAGGTCGTCGCGCAGATCCGGGGCGAACTCGGGGTGCTCGCTGGGCCGCGACCCGAGCCGCTCGATCACCTGCTGCTGGGCCGGGTTGAGCGCAGGCGCGGACCAGCCGGACGCGGCCCTGTCGTCGGGGGAGCGGCCCGGCCCGGCGGTCATGCCCGGAGGGTACGGCGGTTCGGTGACCGGCTCGCGGACGGACTGTCAGGGGGGCTGTGGAGACTTGGGCTCGATGGAAACCACCTCGGTCAGCTTCGCCGCCGCCGCCCGTGCTCTCGGTGCCGCCGCCCGCGCCCGCGGCTTGAGGGTGCCCGCCTTCCGGAGCCCGCCGCGGGTGCAGGGAGCCGAGCGCACCGTGCGCCGGTGGGGCGACGGTGGCGCCACCGTGTCGGTAGTGCTGCGGGGCCGCCCGCTGGCCGCGGTGATGGCCGACATGGTCGAGGGCACGGTGGTGGCCAACGGGCTGTCCGGCACCGACGCCACCCGTGCTCGCACGGCGCTGTGGGAAGCCGTGGCCGTCGGTGCACCGGTGGGCCCGCCCGCCGCAGAGCGGCCGGACGCGGCCCGTCCGGCCGCCACCGTCGGCGCAAGGGACGCAACGGCGGCGCAGGCGGGCGCCCGTCCCGTTGGGATCGACGATCGGCGGGCGGCGTGACGGGCGCCGCCGCGCCGCCCGGGTCAGCGGGAGCTGAAGGTCCGCGGGGCCGAGTAGCCGGCGCCGCGCTCGGGCCGACCGGCGCGCGAGGTCCAGCGCCACTGGAGCGAGATCCGCCCGCCCACCCGGTGGGCCAGCTTCGGCACGCTGTGCTCCCAGTCGGCCTGGGCACGCCCGCCCAGCACGATCAGATCACCGTCGCCGGGGGCGAGGTCGTGCACGGCTCCACCGGCCGGCGCGCCGTGGTCGAAGCGGTTGGACCGCGGTCGCAGGAGGAACGGCCGCCGGGCGCCGAGCACCAGCAGGGCCACCACCGTGTCTTCGGTCCAGCGCAGGTCACGGTCGCGATGCCAAGCCACGCCGTCACGCTCGTCGCGGTACCACGCCATGCCGAACCCGCCGAACGGCTTGTACGCCGCCCGCACGGCCCGGTGCACGTCGAGCAGGACGGGGTGGGCGAGCGCTCCCCGACCGGGATCGCACCAGGCGGACAGACGGGGTTCGTCGACCCAGCGCTCGTACCGGAACACCCGGCTCTGTCGCCATGCGACCTGTTCGACCAGGGCGTCGTACACGATCGCCGCACGACCGAGCCACCCGCGGGAGACGTCGACCCATGACCGGTCGTCCAGCCAGATCCGCCCAGCGCCCGGCGCCGGGCCGGACCGCACGGCGGGCGGCGGGGCGGGCTGCGGGGCGAGCCCGATGTCGGGCGGCTCCGGCGGAACGGGCTCCGCCGCCGCGCTCGGCGCCCCCGGCGGCGCACTGGTCGGCTCGGCGGACCCTGCCATGATTTGCACGCTACCGCCGCGAGCCCGCCCGGGCCCTGGACGAACCGGTCGGTGCGGGGCCGAGCCCGTAGGGTTGCGGCCATCGGCCCGGGTGGCGGAACCGGTAGACGCGGAGGGCTTAAACCCCTCTGGCCCGCAAGGGCCGTGCGGGTTCGATCCCCGCCCCGGGCACCCGCGGAGGTTCCGGCGGTTCAGGCGCCGGTGGCCTCACCTCCAGGCCCGTCGTGCCGACGGAGCACCATGGCGAGAAGGGGACCCGGCGCGCCTGACGACGGCCGGGACGATCGGATGACCTGGCGGCGGCCAGTCGGCGACGTGCCGTTGACCTGGAGGACCACCCGGCGGGGCGCGCTCGGTCGGCCCAAGGTCAAGGGCCGTGACGGCACGATCAAGGACCTCTCACCCATCGGCGCCGGCGTCGTGGTCGACAGCGAGGACCACGACCATGTGGGGGAGGTCGTGGAGGTGTGCGTCGGCGGCGTGTGGGGCCCGGCCCGGATCGCCCGGATCGTTGCCCATCCCACGGAGAAGCTCAACTACCTCGGCCTGGAGTTCGTGACCGTGCGCCACGAGTTCCTCCTGGCTCTCAACGACCTGCTCGACCGGGCCGAGCAGGCGATCGAGCACCGCAAGGGCGGTCCGGCCGGATCGGAGGCCCCGGAGGAGTTCTGGTCGGGCGACGAGCGCCGCCAGAGCCCCGGCGAGCCGGCTGCGGTCCGGCTCCCGCCCTTCCTCGACCAGACCTCGGTCCGGCGGCTCGCGAGCGGCGGCTGACGCCAGAGGGTCGGCGGCGCGCAAGCGGTGTCGTCGGCGCCCGTCGCGGGCCGATGCGCGGTGCTCGCAGGCCGAGTGCTACAACCGATGCGGTATGAGGACGTCGTCCCGTTCCGTGGTCGCCCTCCTCACGTGCACCGCCGCGGTCGCGGCTGCCGCCTGCGCCGGCCAAGGCGCCGGCTCCGCCGGCTCCGCGTCGTCGTCGACATCCGCGGTCTCGGCCGGCTCCGGCACAGCGTCGACGTCTGCGTCGACCACGACCGTCACCACGACCGCGACAACGACCGCGACAACGACCGCGACCACGACCCTCGCCCCGTCGGGTCCGTTCGCGGTCGGTCGACGCTCGGTGACGTACGTCGACACGACCCGCAAGACGAACGCCGACCCCAAGCGCCAGCTGCCCGAGCGGCCGTCGCGGACGCTGCCCGTCATGCTCCTGTATCCGGCGACGGGTGCACCTGCCGCGGACGGCACACCGTCCGACGGCGCGCCGGCCGCCGCCGGCCGGTTCCCACTCGTCGTGTTCTCGCACGGCATCACCGCCAGCGGACCGGTGTACACCGTGCTGCTCCAACGGCTGGCCCGCGCCGGGTACGTCATCGCCGCGCCGACGTTCCCGCTCAGCGGCCCCGGCGCGCAGTTCCCCGGCGACTCGGTGGCGCTCGGCGACTACGCCAACCAGCCCGCCGACGTCCGGTTCGTGATCACCAAGGTGCTCGAGCAGTCGGCCAAACGGGGAGATCCGCTGTACGGGCGCGTCGACCCCACCGAGATCGCGGCGGCGGGACACTCGCTGGGGGCGATCACCACGATCGGCCTCGTCTACAACTCGTGCTGCCAGGATCCAAGGGTCGATGCGGCCGTGGAGATCTCCGGTCTGGAGCTGCCGTTCCCGAACGGAACCTTCGGGGACACGAAGACGCCGGTGCTGCTCATCCACGGGGCGAAGGACAACGTGGTCGGGGTGGCGGTGGGCAGCGACAAGATGTGGACCGAGGCGCGGGGCCCGCAGTGGTACCTGCGCTACGACGCCGGCGACCACACGAACCTGATCTTCTCCGCGACCTACCAGCAGCAGACGGTCGACGCGATCGTGGCCTTCCTCGACGCGCAGCTGAAGCGCCGCACCGCCGCCCTCGACGCGCTGCCCGCTCAGGTGCAGGCATCGGGCCTCGGGACGTTCCGCCGCCAAGGCTGAGGGCCCGCCCTGATCGCGGTCGGCGAGCCTGCCCGCGATCGATGAGCCTGCCGGCGATCGGCGACCGGAGAGCCTGCCGACGACCGGAGAGCCTGACCGACGAGCGGGGGTGACGACGGCCCGGTCGCTCCCCGCCCACGCGACGAACCGTGACAACGGACACGGAGGGGCTGGGCGTTGTACCGTCCGTTCCCCCGTTCCCCTGCGGTCGTGCCGCAGCCGTCGAAAGGCCCCCCACCAACGATGCGAAGGTCCCTGTTCGTCAGCCTGAGTGCGATCGCCATCGCCGCCGCCACCGTCGCCATCGGTGCCGCACCCGCCAGTGCTGCGCCCCGATCCACCCTTCGAGACTCGCGGCCCGCGTGGGCCACGCCTGCCGCGCGCCGGGCCGCCGCCCACGCCGCCGACCGGATGCAGTTCCGCGTCTACCTCCAGATGCGCGACCGTGCCGGAGCCGAGGCGACCGCACGGGCCGTGTCCGACCCGGCCAGCCCCTCGTACCGCAAGTTCCTGACCCCTGCTCAGGTGCGCGACCGGTTCGCTCCCACGGCGGCGTCGGTGGCGGCGGTGCAGTCCTGGCTCGCCGGCCAGGGCCTGCGGCCCGGCTACGTGCCGCCGAACAACCAGTTCGTCGAGGCCACGGGCACGGTCGACAAGGTCCAGCGGGCCTTCGGCACCACGCTCGGCGTGTACGCCGTGCGCGGCAAGACGCTACGGGCCCCCGACACCGAGCTGAGCGTTCCGGCGTCCCTCGCATCCACCATCCAGGCGGTCATCGGCACCGACCAGTCGATGAGCCTGCTGAAGCCCAACGCCATCGCCGTGGACCCCGACACCCCGACGCCGCCGGTCCCGGGCTCGGCCACCACGAGCGCGGCACCGGTCTCGCCGTCGTCGGCCCCGCCGCCCAGCGGCTTCCGCAACGCGCGCCCCTGCAGCGCGTACTGGGGTGAGGCCGTGGACACGACCGACCCCGCGTACGACGGCTACCCCTCGCCGCTGCCCTACGCGCCCTGCGGCTACGTCCCCCGCCAGCTGCGCCAGGTGTACGGCGTGCAGCAGCTCGTGGACCAGGGCCTCGACGGGCGCAGCACGACGGTCGCCATCGTCGACGCGTTCGCGTCGCCGACGATCTTCAAGGACGCATCGACCTACGCCAAGCGCAACGACCCGCAGTTCCCGCTGCGCAGCTCGCAGTTCAGCCAGCTCGTGTTCCCGGCCAACCACGACCTCGAAGGTCCGAACCAGTGCGACGCGTCGGGCTGGTACGGCGAGGAGTCGCTCGACGTCGAGGCCGTCCACGGGATGGCCCCTGGCGCCAACATCCTCTACGTCGGCAGCTCCGACTGCCAGGACCCGTCCATCGACAAGGCCTTGAACGAGATCGTGTCGAAGAAGCTGGCCCAGATCATCTCCAACTCCTACGGCAACCTCGGCGAGGACATCCCGGGCGACGAGGTGGGAGCCTTCGAGAACATCGCCGTGCAGGCGGTGCTCCAGGGCATCGGCGTGTACTTCTCGTCCGGCGACAGCGGTGACGAAGGCACCAACCTGGACCAGCCCTCGCCCGACTTCCCGGCGTCGAGCCCGTGGGTGACCGCGGTCGGCGGCACCAGCCTCGGCATCGGCGACGATGGCCAGCGGGTGCTCGAGACCGGTTGGGAGACCGGCCGCAGCGTCCTCACCGACGGCGCCTGGACGCCGCCGGCTCCCGGCCAGTACCTCTACGGCTCCGGTGGTGGCACCAGCCGCCTGTTCCGCCAGCCGTGGTACCAGCGCGACGTCGTGCCCGACACGTTGTCGACGCGCAACCAGCCCGAGGGACGCAAGGGTCGCACCGTGCCCGACATCTCGATGGTGGGCGATCCGAACACCGGCATGCTCATCGGGCTCACGCAGCGGTTCCCGGGCGAGACGCGCTACGACGAGTACCGCATCGGCGGCACGAGCCTGTCGGCCCCGCTGTTCGCCGGCGTCATGGCTCTGGCCGACGACATCAACGGCCAGCCCAACGGGTTCGTCAACCCGACGCTGTACCAGCGGGTGCAGGGGACGGCCGGCATCCTCGACATCACCCACAAGAAGGCGGCCGACGTGCGCGTCGACTTCGTGAACGGGGTCAACCGGTACGCGGGCTACCGGACGTCGGTGCGGACGTTCGACTACGACGGCCTCACCATCCGCACCAGCCCCGGCTACGACCGGGTCACCGGGCTCGGCGTTCCCAACGGGCGCCAGTTCCTGTTCCGGCTGTGACCTGACGCCGTTGCCGCTCGGCGGTTACGGCGGGTCTCGTGGGTGCCGCCCCGGGTCGACCGACCCGGGGCGGCGCCGCGCCCGGTGTCGTCCGGGACCGCCGCCAACGCCATCTGAACCGCATGGACACGGGGAACATGCGCTGACCCCGTCTCGGCCCACCCGCCCGGGCGACCACCACGCCATGACGGCGACGAGCAGCACGAGGACGAGCCACGGTCCGGCAGCGCTCACGGCGCGATCGAAGGGCACGGACCCGGCGCCGGCACCCGGCGGTGCGATGTACACCGCGAGCACGAGCACGGCCTGCGCGTGGACCAGCCATCGGAGCCGGTCCCCGAGGCGCGCGGCGGCCGGCAGCGCGGCCGCCGAGTACCACGGGAGCACGTAGGGACCGGCCAGCAGCAGCACGACGAGACCGCCCACGGCCAGCGCCGCGGGTTCGGCCCGCCGCCCGGCCCGCACGAACAGGACGAGGCTCAGCACGACGGTCACGGCAACCGCCAGAGTCCCGAGCCGGGCCGGCGCGAACCGCGCCAGGGCATCGCTGCGGTCGGCGGAGAGGTTCACCAGGACGTCCCGGACTCCCGTCCACAGCGAGGAGCGCGTCAGCACCCGCGCGCCACCCCGCACCGGCGCCAGTGCCCGCAGGCCGCCGACCGCCACGTACCCGGCGACGAGGGGCGCCGCGAAGCCGGCGACGAGGCGCTTCACCTCGGCTCCGCGCCGGGCCAGAAGCAGCGCGACGACCACCCCGGCGACCGCGGGCAGGACGAGGAGCTTCACCAGCGCGGCGGCGGCCAGGCACAGGCCCGCGGCGAGGGGCCGGCGGTCCGCGACGAAGGCGAGGGCGACCAGCACGGCCAAGCCGACCAGCAGATCGTTGTGGCCACCGTTCACGACGGCGAGCAGCACGGGTGCCAGCCCGACGAAGACGAGCGCGTCCGACCCGGCCCGCCGGCGAGCAAGGAAGGCGACGGCGCCGACGAGCGCGATCCCGTTGAGCGCCTGGAAGAACAGGGCGCCCAGTCGCGCCGAGTGCCCGAAGCCCCGGGCCGCGACGGCGGACGCGGCGGTGAACATCGGCCCGTACACCGTGCGGGCCCGCCGCCAGCCGGGCGCCGTCGAACGCAGGAGGGGGTCGCCGCCAAGCTCGAACGGGCGGTGCACGTACGGGTTGAGGCGGTGTACCGAGGCCATGTGCCCGTAGACGGCGTACTGGAACACGTCCTTGGAGCCCCACGGCGCAAGGACCACCGCCACGAGGACCGAGCCCGCCGTCGCCGCCACCACCACCCGCGGGTCGAGCGCCGGCCGGCGGCGTTCGGCCACGACCAGCCCGGTGTGGGCGCCGACCGCCGCGATCAGCGGCAACCACGCCCATGCGCCTCGGATCGTGGGCCCGGTGGCGAGCCACGTCGCGTCGAGGAGCACGACGGCCACCAGGGCCGCGACGCGGGCGGGCGGGCCGGCCGCCGATCGGATCACCGCCGGCAAGGTAGGCGCCGCGGGCACCGGCTCGGCCGCGGCTCGTGCCGGGCGCGCCGGGCGCGCCGGGCGCGCGCCTGCGCCCGCCCCATCGAGGCGGGCGCAGGGCGAGCGGTCGCGGATCGCCGGCGGTGCCCGGCGCGGCGCGGCCTAGTTGCCGGAGGTACCCGGTGCGCCGGCGCCAGCGGGGTGGTCCCACCCTCGCCCGGGGCCGCCACCCGGGAAGGCGGGGCGCTTGCCGTTGACGAGGTCGGTGATGCGGGTGGTGAGGTCGGCGCTGATCGTGTCGGCCCGGGCCTGGGTGAGCTTGCCGGCGGTGACGGCCTGGGCGAGGCGGGTCTTGGCGTCGGCGACGAGGGCCTTGACGACGGTGTCGACGCTGATGCCCTTGGCCTTGGCCACGTCGGCGATGGTCTTGCCGGCGTCGAGCTGCTGGCGGAGCTGGGCGTCGGTGAGCCCGAGGGCCTTCGCCGCCGCGCTCAACCCTCCGAAGGGACCGTGGCCGGGGCCGTCGGGGCGATCCCCGTCGCGGCCGGGATGGCCGGCCGGATCGTCACTGGTGGGGGAGGTCGTCGCGGTGGGGGCCGTCGTGGTGGACGCAGAGGCGCCGGGGACCTGGGCCTGTACGCCGGTCGGCGCCATGAACAGCAGGCCGGCCGTCCCGGCGATCGAGGCCAGTGCGGTTCCGGCGACGGTGAGCTTGCGCATCGGTGGGGTTCTTTCGGTCGTCGTGTGGAGGGTGGGTCCGGGTGGGACGGCTGGCACGATGCCAGCCGCATCTCAGAGCAACCTTGGAAGAGCCGCCGACTTTCGCCTGACGTCGGCTCGTCGGACCGGCGCCGGCGGTCCCGCTTGCCGGTAGTTGACCGCCGCGTCGGGGCAGGGCATAGCGTTCCGCCATGACTGATGCCGCCGCGCTCGTGCAGGAGCGCCTCGAGAAGCTGCTCGCGGACGTGGACCCTCGCACCGCCGACCCGGTGGACGTGCGGGGTCGCCAGTATGAGCTGGGCCTCGCCTGGGTCCACTTCCCCGAGGGATACGGCGGCCTCGGCATCGCCCCGTCGCACCAGCGGACGGTCGAGATGCGCCTCGCCGAGGCCGGCGCCCGGGCGATCGGGTCCCGCGAGTTCTTCGGTCTGACGATGGCCGGGCCGACCATCGTCACCCACGGCAGCGAGGAGCTGAAGGCCCGGCTGCTGCGGCGCATGTTCACCGGTGAGGATGCGTGGTGCCAGCTGTTCAGCGAGCCCGGGGCCGGTTCGGACCTCGCCGGCCTCGCGTGCCGGGCCGTCCGTGACGGCGACGAGTGGGTCATCACCGGCCAGAAGGTCTGGAACACCCTGGCCCACATCGCCGATCGAGGGATGCTCGTGGCTCGCACCAACCCCGACCTCCCCAAGCACAAGGGGCTGACGTACTTCGCGCTCGACATGCACGCCCCGGGCGTCGAGGTGCGCCCGCTGCGCCAGATCACCGGCGAGGCGGAGTTCAACGAGGTCTACCTCACGGAGGTGCGGGTGCCCGACGCCGACCGTGTGGGCGACGTGGGCGACGGCTGGCGCATCGCCATGACGACGCTCATGAACGAGCGCACGACCATCGGCGGAGGGTCCGGTCCGCCCGGGCGGGGCTCGGGCGCCATCGCCGAGGCCGTCAGGATCTGGCGGGACGAGGCTCACGACCGCAGCCCCGCCACCAAGGACCGGTTGATGCGGCTCTGGGTCGAGGCCGAGGCCCTGCGGCTCACGAACATCCGCGCCGGGCTGAACCGCAAGGCCGGCAACCCCGGCCCCGAGGGTTCGATCGCCAAGCTGATGTTCGCCGAGGTCAACAAGCGGATCTACGAGCTGTGCGTCGACCTGCTCGGACCGGCGGCGATGGTCGGGTTCGACTACGAGATGCGCCGGGCCGAGAACCTCGGCCTCGTCGGTGCCCCCGGGTCCTCGCGCAAGATGTTCCTACGCTCGCGAGCCAACTCGATCGAAGGAGGCACCTCGGAGATCCAGCGCAACATCCTGGGCGAGCGCATCCTCGGCCTCCCCGGCGAGCCGCGCACCGACAAGGACCAGCCCTGGAAGGACGTGCCCCGCAGCTAGGGCCCAGCTAGGGCTGCCTGGCGGCACCTTGACGGTCGGCCGAATAAATGTTGTTCTGAGCGGGTGACGACGGCCCCACCCGACCCCGCGCCCCGGCGCGCCGAGGACCCGCTGCGCGGCAAGCTCCTGGACGCGGCCGCCCGCGTGTTCGCCCGCCAGGGCTACGACGGCACGAAGATCCTGGACATCGTCCGCGAGGCGGGACTGTCGACCGGTGCCGTCTACGGCCGCTTCCGCTCGAAGAACGACCTGCTGCGCGAGGCGATCATGGTCCGCTCGGGTTCGGCGGCCCGCCTCGGCGACGACGGTGTCGACCGGGTGGCCGACCTCGTCACCCGCGGCGCCTCGAGGATCGCCGAGCCGCTCGCCGACCACGAGGCCGTGCGGCTGGAGGCCTACGTCACGGCGCGCCGCGAGCCGGAGGTGGCCCGGGCACTGAGCGAGTCGGTCGCCCGCTGGCACGACGCTGCGCAGCCGCTCGTGGAGGCGGCCCGCGGCGACGGCACGATCCGCGAGGACGTGGACGCCGAGGCCGTGCTGTTCTTCGTGCGCGCCCTGCACCTCGGGCTGCTGCTGCACCGCGGCTCCGGCCTGCCGGGTCCCGATCAGGACGCCTGGAGCGCGCTCGTCGCCGGCGTCGTCGCCAGCTTCGGCGCGCCGCAACCCGCGCCCACCGCACCCGGATCAGAGGAGACGCCATGACCGCGACACCGAGTCCCGGCGAGGAGGCGGGCCTGCCGGATCGCGCCACGGTCGACGAGCGGGTGAAGGTCGTGCACGACCACGCGGACCGCATCTTCCTGTGGGACTACGAGCGCAACCGCACGCAGCTCGTCACGCTCTACAACAAGGCCATGGCGTCCCAGTGGAACAGCGTCACCGAGCTCGACTGGTCGACCGACGTCGATCCCGAGGGTCTCGTGGACCTGGACACGCCGATGCTGCGCATCGTGGCGGCCGCCCGCGACCTGCCAGGCTCGCCCATCGCGGCATGGTCCGACCGCGAGCTGACCGCGGTGGCGGTCGAGATGTTCAAGGCCAGCCTGTCGCAGTTCATGCACGGCGAGCAGGGGGCCATGATGACCGCGGCCAAGATCGTCGAGACCGTCCCGTGGATCGACGCCAAGTACTACGCGGCCACCCAGACGATGGACGAGGCGCGCCACACCGAGGTGTTCGCCAAGTACCTCGACTGCAAGCTCGGCGACGCCTACCCGATGAGCCCGTTCCTCGAGGACCAGATCACGGCCCTGCTCGAGGACGGCCGCTGGGACATCGCCTACCTCGGCATGCAGATCGTGATCGAGAGCCTCGCGCTGGCCGCCTTCGGCGACATGCTGCGCCGCACCGAGGAGCCGCTGCTGCGCAAGCTGCTGCGCTACGTCATGTCCGACGAGGCCCGGCACGTGGCCTTCGGCGTGCTGAGCCTGGCCGAGCACTACCGCGATCTGTCCGCCGCCGAGCTGAAGGACCGCCAGGACTTCCTCCTCGAGAACACGCTGCGGAGCCGCCTGCGGTCCACGACGCCGGAGGTGTGGGAGCGCATGGGGGTGTCCGCCGAGGTGGTGGGCCCGTTCCTGGTGGAGGCGGCCACCACGGTCGGGGTGAACCCGTTCGCCGGCTTCCGGCGGGGCTTCTTCGCCAAGCTCGTCCCCAACGTCCGCAAGCTCGGCCTGCTCGACGCCAACGACGGCTACCTCCGCGAACGGTGGGGCGAGGCCGGTCTGCTCGAGTTCGAGTTCGCCGACGACACGGCCGCGGACTACGAGACCTACGACGCCGTCGCCGAGGACCGGGCCCGGCTCGCCGCCCAGGCGCAGGGAGCGTGATCCCGCTGCGGGGAGCGGCCGCGCTGGTCGGGGTCGCCGACGACGCTTCGCCCACCGGTGAGCTCGACCGGCACGGGCGGGCCCTGGAGGCGGAGATGGTGCGCCTGGCCCTGGACGACGCCGGCCTCGCCTTGGCCGACGTGGACGGCGTCTGCCATGCGCAGTCCTCCATGGCGTTCGCCGAGTACCTCGGCATCCACCCTCGCTTCACCGACTCCACCAACACCGGCGGGTCGAGCTACGAGGTGCACGTGGAGCACGCCGCCGCCGCCATCGCCGCCGGCCTGTGCGAGGTCGTCGTCGGCGTCTACGCCTCGACGCCCCGCAGCGACCGCCGGCGCGCCGGCGGGCAACAGGGCCGCTGGATGCCGCCCGGCCCCAACCCGCAGGCGGAGTGGGAGTGGCCCTACGGCATCCGGATGCCGATGGGCCCCTACGCGCTCGCGGCGAGCCGGCACATGGCCCAGTACGGCACGACCCCCGAGCAGCTCGCTCAGATCGCGGTCAGCACCCGCCAGTGGGCGGCCATGAACCCCAAGGCGCGGTACCGCGATCCGATCACGGTCGACGACGTGCTGGCCTCGCCGGTGCAGTCGTCGCCGCTGCACCTGCTCGACTGCTGCCTCGTCACCGACGGCGCCGGCGCGTTCGTGATGACCAGCGCCGAGCGCGCCCGCGACCTGCGCAAGCCGCCGGCCTACGTGCTCGGCGCGGCCACGTGCCACGACCACCTGATGATCACCCAGATGCCGGACCTGACGGTCACGCCCGGCGCGGTGTCCGGGCCCAGCGCGTTCAAGATGGCCGGCATCACGCCCGACGACGTCGACGTCCTCATGGGCTACGACAGCTTCACCATCACCGCGCTGTTGCACCTCGAAGACCTCGGCTTCTGCGCCAAGGGCGAAGGCGGTGCGTTCGTCGAGGACGGCCGCACCGGCCCGGGCGGCTCGTTGCCGATGAACACCAACGGGGGAGGGCTGTCGTACACCCACCCGGGCATGTACGGGATGTTCCTGCTCGTCGAGGCGGTGCGCCAGCTCAGGGGCGAGTGCGGAGACCGCCAGGTGCACGGGGCGGACATCGCGGTGGCCCACGGTTCCGGCATGGTGCTGTCGTGCATGTCGACCGTGGTGCTCGGAACGGAGGCGGCACGGTGAGCGACCCGACCCAGAGCTCCGACCGCCGCGGACCGGGCGATGCCCCGCAGCGGATGGAGCCACCGACCACGGACGTGTCGGCGCCGTTCTGGGCCGCGACGCGCGAGCAGCGGCTCGAGCTGCCCTGGTGCACCAAGTGCGAGGAGCCGATCTGGTGCCCGCGCGAGGTCTGCCCGGGGTGCCTCGGCACGTCGATCGAGTGGCGGCCGGCGGCCGGTACCGGCACGGTCTACGCCGTGACCGTGGACCACAAGCCGCAGAACCCCGGCATGGCCGGCTGGGCTCCCTACGCGGTGGCGCTCGTCGATCTCGACGAGGGCGTGCGGTTCCTGACCAACGTGGTCGGCTGCCCGCCGGACGACGTGGTCGTCGGCATGCCCGTCGAGGTCACGTGGGAGGCACTGCCCGACGGTCGCCAGCTTCCCCTGTTCCGGCCGCGCGAGGTGCGCGCTCCCGACGCCGCCGGGGCCCGGGGATGAGCGCATGACGTCCGCCGCCGAGGCCGGCCCGCTCAGCCGCCCTCCCGACGACGAGGGCCGCGCCGGGGCGCAGGAGCAGGGGATGGCCCTGGCCTGGTGGGCCCGCCGCATCGGGAACCGGCCCGCCATCACGTCACCGGCCGGAGACCGCACCTTCGAAGCGCTCAACGCCCGAGCCAACCAGCTGGCGCGCGCGCTGCGCCGGCGCGGTCTCGGAGCGGGCGACGCCGTGGCGCTGATCTGCACCAACCGACCCGAGTTCGCCGAGGTGGTCTTCGCCTGCCTGCGCGCCGGGCTGCGCCTGACGCCCATCAACTGGCACCTCACCGGCGGCGAAGCGGCCTACATCGTGGGGGACTGCGAGGCCAGGGCCGTCATCGCCGACGCCCGGCTGGCCGCCGTCGCAACCGGTGCGGTGGCCGGGGCGCCCGCGGGCGTCGCCACCGTACGGATGGCCGTGGGCGCCGACATCGACGGCTTCGAGCCCTACGACGACGCCGTGGCCGCCGAGGACGCCTCCGACCTGCCCGACCCCGTGCCCGGCACGTCGATGCTCTACACCTCGGGCACGACCGGCCGTCCCAAGGGAGTGCACCGGCCCCCCGAGGCGACCTCGGCGGTCACGGTGAACATCTACGGCTACGAGGAAGGCGGCGACGACCGCCACCTGTGCACCGGGCCGCTGTACCACGCCGCACCGCTGGCGTTCTCCCTTGCCGCGCCGCTGAACCTGGGTGTGGGCGTCGTGCTGATGGAGTCGTGGGACGCCGGGGAGGCCCTGCGACTCGTCGAGCGGCACCGCATCACCCACACGCACATGGTGCCGACCATGTTCCACCGCCTGCTCTCGCTGCCGGCGGACGTCCGCGAGCGCTACGACACCTCGTCGCTGCGGTACGTGCTCCACGGCGCCGCGCCCTGTCCGGTGCCGGTGAAGGCGGCGCTCATGGACTGGCTCGGACCGGTGGTGTGGGAGTACTACGCGGCGACCGAGGGCGTCGGCACCTTCGTCGACCCGCAGACCTGGCTCCAGCGGCCCGGCACGGTGGGCAAGCCGGGCCCGGCGGACCAGGTGCTCGTCGGCGACGAGCGCGGCGACCCGCTCCCCGCCGGCGAGATCGGCCTCGTCTACATCAAGGCGCCGGCCACGGGCCGCTTCGAGTACTTCAAGGACGCCGACAAGACGGCCGGAACCTACCGGGGTGACCACTTCACCCTCGGCGACGTCGGCTACCTCGACGAGGACGGCTACCTGTACCTCACCGACCGCACGGCCAACCTCATCATCTCGGGCGGCGTGAACATCTATCCGGCGGAGGTGGACGCCGTGCTGCTCGGTCACCCCGCCGTCGGCGACGCGGCCACGATCGGTGTGCCGAACTCCGAGTGGGGCGAGGAGGTGCGCGCCGTCGTCGAACTGCAGCCGGGCGTCATGCCGTCGGAGGAGCTCGCCGCCGAGCTCGTCGCCTACTGCCGTGAGCGCCTCGCCGGGTTCAAGTGCCCGCGCGCCGTCGACTTCATCGACGAGCTGCCCCGGCAGGACAACGGCAAGATCTACAAGCGGCTCCTCCGGGACCGCTACCGGGCCGGCGCCTGAGCGGTGCGCACGGCGACGGATCCTCGTCTGGTGCAGGGGTAGGGAGCGGCCGATGCCCATCTCGATCCTGTGGGACCCGCACCGCAGCGTGGCCAGCGTGGCCGGAACGCTCGAGGTGTCGACGGTCGAGGAGTTCCGCACCTACATGGACAGCCTCTCGGCTGGTCCACCCGGTCGGCTCCACGTCGATCTCGGCGGCGTCACGTTCCTCGACTCGAGCGGTCTGCGGGAGCTCGTCCGGCTCAAGCGCCGGCTCGACGGTGCCGGCTCGACGCTGTCGGTCGGCGGTGCGTCGGCTCAGGTCCGGCGCCTCTTCGAGCAGACGGGGCTCGACGGGGCCATCGATCTGCGTGACGCCCCGCTCGGCATCGACGCCGACCCTGCTCCGTCGTAGCCGGCCGCTACGACGACCCGGATCCCGACGGGCGGCTGCGGGTACCGAGCCAGCGGGCGCCGAGCACGATCGTGCCGAGGCCGAGCACCCAGGCCGCAAGGCCCTCCGGGACCGGACCCAGGCGGCCGATGCTCCAGCCGCCGCGGTCGCGCGGGCGCTTCAGGTACTCGACGTAGGTGGCGATGGCCGCGGCGTCGCGGTCGTCGAACGCCGACCGGTCGAAGCGCGGCATGCGGCCCGGACCGGTGCGCATCGCCTCGACCACGAGCTTGGCGTCGGCCGCACCCAGCGGCGGCGCGATCCCGCCGTAGGCGAGCGCCCCGCCGGCGCCCGCGGCCTGGTGGCACGCCGCGCAGTTCGCCTCGTAGAGCCGGCTGCCGGTGGGCAACAGCGCGGGGTCGGTGCGGACCCTGGGCACCGGCGGGCCGCCGACGAAGCGGGAGGTGTAGGCGACGATGGCGGCGATCTGGTCGGGGCGGAAGCGGGGCGGGTGGCGCTGGATGCTGTCGTCGGGACTCTGGATCGGCATGCGGCCGCTGCGCAGCATGTAGTCGACCGAGGCGGTACCCGACCGGCGCAGGTTCGGACCGCGGTCGGTGCCTCCGCCCGAGGGTCCGTGGCAGAACGCGCACTGCGACCCGTAGAGCCGCTCGCCGACACCGGCTCCGGCCGGCGCCTGCCCCGGCGCCCGCCCGAGCACCCGCCCGCGGCCGGAGGCAGCAGCCGGGGTGCGGGAGGCGGGGGCGCTCGCGGCCGCGGTCTGGAGGCCGGCGGCCACGGCGACCAGGAGGGGAACGGCAGCCAGGAGGCGACGCATCCGCCCCCAGCCTTCCCCGCCCCGACGCGCTCAACCCGTAACGGTTTCGGAACCGGTGCCGGCGGGAACCGCGTGGACCGGATGTCGCCGGCCCCGATCCGTCGCGCCCCGAGGCGCGCCGCCGACCGAGCGGGCGCGCGCCCGGCCCGCGGCACCGCGGCCCGGTCCGCGACGGTGGCCCTGCTCGTCGCCCTGGCGGCCGGCGCGCCGGGATGCTCGGGCGGCCACAGCGCGCTGCGCACCGAGGGCACGGGCGCCGACCGGGCGGCATGGCTGGGGTGGGGGATGATCGCCGTCGCCTCCGTGATCACCGTCGGTGTGCTGACGGCCTTCGTGGTCGGATCGCTGCGGGACCGGCCGGGAGTGGAGGACGAGCGCCGGGAGCGGCGGTGGGTGATCGGTGGTGGCATCGTCATGCCGGCCGTCGTGCTGAGCGTCCTTTCGGGTCTCACGGTGGCGACCCTGCGCGCCCAGGACACGTCCGCGCGCCGCACCCGCTTGCGCATCGAGGTCACCGGCTACCAGTACTGGTGGGCGGTTCGGTACCCGTCGAACGGCGCGGTCACGGCCAACGAGATCCACGTACCGGTGGGCACCGCCGTCGATGTCGACCTCCGGTCGCGGGACGTGATCCACAGCCTCTGGGTGCCGTCGCTCGCCGGTAAGACCGACCTGATCCCGGGCCAGGTCAACCACATGGTCCTCCAGGCCCGGCGGGCGGGCCGGTACCGCGGGCAGTGCGCGGAGTTCTGCGGCGCCCAGCACGCCAACATGGCCTTCGTCGTCGTGGCCGAGCCTCCCGCCACCTTCGACCGGTGGCGGCGCGCCCAGGCCCGTACCGCCGCCGAGCCACGCAACGCCCAGGCTCAGGAGGGTCGGCGCATCCTGCTGGCCCAGCCGTGCGCGGCGTGCCACACCATCCGGGGGACGTCGGCCCGAGGCACGGTGGGACCGGACCTCACCCACGTCGCCTCGCGCCAGCGCATCGCCGCCGGAACCCTGGCGAACGACACGGCCTCGCTCACCCGATGGGTCCGCAACGCCCAGGAGGTGAAGCCGGGCGCGCTGATGCCGCCCATCGACCTCACGCCCGGCGAGGTCCGCTCGATCGTCGCCTACCTCCGGGAGCTGCGGTGACCATCGCCGAACCGCGCCCACCCTCGCCCACGTCCACGCCGGCGCCCGAAGCGGCGGCCGTGGTCCCACCGGAGCTGACCGTGGCCGGGGACGCACCCCTGGCCCGGCAGTGGGAGGACCGCCCGGGGTTGCCCGGGTTCCTCACGACCGTCGACCACAAGCGCATCGGCGTCCGGTACATCGTCACCGCCTTCATCTTCCTGCTGGTCGGGGGAGTGGAGGCGCTGTTCATGCGGGCCCAGCTGGCGCGGCCGGGGGGAAGCGTGCTCGGCCCGGACACCTACAACCAGCTCATGACCATGCATGGAACCACCATGGTCTTCCTGTTCAACACCCCCGTCTTCGCCGGCTTCGGCAACTACCTCGTACCGTTGCAGATCGGCGCTCGCGACATGGCGTTCCCGCGCCTGAACGCCCTGTCGTATTGGATCTACGTCCTGTCGGGAGTTTTCCTGTACGGCAGCCTCGCGATGCGGCAGGTTCCCGACGGTGGCTGGTTCGCGTACACACCGCTCACGTCGTCGGCCTACAGCCCGGGCAAGGGCATGGACTTCTGGGCCATAGGCGTCACCTTCCTCGGGATTTCCACGACCGTCGGCGCCATCAACTTCATCGTCACGATCATGCGCATGCGGGCCCCCGGGATGTCGCTGAACCGGATGCCGATCTTCTGCTGGGGCGTGCTCTCGATGGCCGGGATGATCGTGTTCGCCGTGCCGTCGATCACGCTCGCGGGCCTGCTCCTCGAGAGCGATCGGGCCTTCGGGATGCACCTGTTCGACCCCGCCCGGGGTGGCAACCCGGTCCTCTACCAGCACCTGTTCTGGTTCTGGGGCCACCCGGAGGTCTACATCCTGTTCATCCCGGCCACGGGCATCGTGTCCACGGTGATCCCCACGTTCGCGGGTCGCAGGATCGCGGCCTACCCGCTCGTCGTCGCCGCGCTCGTGGCGACGGCGTTCATCAGTTTCGGCCTGTGGGTGCACCACATGTTCGCCACGGGCACGCCGCTGCTCGTCGCCAGCTTCTTCTCGGCGGCCAGCATGATCGTGGCCATACCGAGCGGCGTTCAGATCTTCGCTTGGATCACGACCGTTTGGCTGGCCAAACGCGTGCGCTACGAGCCCCCGATGCTGTTCGCGCTGGGCTTCATCGTGATCTTCGTGATCGGTGGAATGACCGGCGTCATGGTCGCGGTGGTCCCGTTCGATCAGCAGGTGACCGACACCTACTTCGTCGTCGCCCACTTCCACTACGTGCTCATCGGCGGAACGGTCTTCCCGGCGTTCGCCGGCTTCCACTTCTGGTTCCCGAAGATCACCGGGCGGATGCTCAACCCCCGCCTCGGGCGACTGTCGTTCTGGTTGATGTTCGTCGGGACCAACCTGACGATCTTCCCGATGCACATCCTGGGTCTCGAGGGGATGCCCCGGCGGGTGTACACGTACCAGGACGGTCTCGGCTGGAACGTCTGGAACATGCTCTCGTCGATCGGCGCGCTGATCCTCGCCGCCGGGGTGGTCGTGGCCGGCTTCGACTTCTGGTGGGCATGGCGGCGGGGCCGGCCCGCGCCGGCCGACCCGTGGGGCGGCGACTCGTTGGAGTGGGGCGTGCCGTCGCCGCCGCCGGCCTACAACGTCGCCGCCTTCCCCGTCGTATCGGACCTCCATCCGATGTGGCAGGCCCGCGACGAGGGCCGGCTCATGCCGGCCGTGGTGTCCGTGGCCGGTGAGGATCTGGTCGAACCCCACGGAGAGCACCACCGCACCCTCACGACCTCGGCCATCGACGCCTCGTCGGTGGACGTCTCGTCGATGCCGGGACCGTCGCACCTGCCGCTCGTGCTGGCCGTGGGGGTCCTGGTGCTGTGCGTCGCCCTGATCTCGCGCAACGCGATGGTGGGCATCGCCGGCGGTGTCCTCACCGCCGTCAGCCTGATCCGCTGGCACGACGAGGGCGGGGAGCCGGTGGAGTGACGGCGCCACCCGAGACGCCCCCGACGCCCGAGGCGGTGTCCGCCGCGCCTGGCGCGCCGGGCGCACCTGGCGCGCCCGGCGCCACCTCGCCTCGCATCGATCTCCTGCCCGCGGCCGGCGAGGTTCCCCCGCCGCGGGCGGCCCGCTCCGGGCGGCCGCTCGGATGGTGGGGGACGTGGTGCGTCATCGCCACCGAGGGGATGATCTTCGCCCTCCTGCTGTTCGTGTGGTTCTACCTGCGGGCCAACACGAACCCGTGGCCCCCCGCCGGCGTCCCCCGCCCGGAGCTGGTGCGCAGCGGCACGCGCACGGTCATCCTGTTGACGAGCAGTATCCCGCTGCACCTCGGGGAGCGGGCGTTGTCCCGCGGCGATCTGCGGCGGTTCCGGATCTGGCTGGCGATCACCTTCACCCAGGGCGTGCTCTTCATCGTGGGCCACGCCATGGAGTACGTCACGCTCTGGCCGACGTTCACGCCGCGGAGCCACGCGTACGGCTCGATCTTCTACACGCTGACCGGCCTGCACGCCCTCCACCTGATCGTCGGCCTCGGCGTGCTGGCGTTCCTGTTCGTGCAGAGCCTGCGCCGCCGGTACTCCGCCGCGCATCACGTGCCCGTCACCTGCGGGGTCATGTACTGGCACTTCGTGGACGTCGTCTGGGCCGTCGTCTTCTCGTCGCTCTACCTCTCGGAGCGCCTCCGGTGACCGCAGAGGCGCCGGCGCCGGCGGCCGCCCACGGCCAGCCGGCGCCCGACCCCGACGAACCCGGCTGGATCACGGTCGGGTTCGCGCTGGCCGGCGGTCCCGCGCTGTGGACGGTGCACCTCGTCGCCAGCGCCGCGCTCGTGCCCCTGTCGTGCGCACGGGACCTGTCCTGGACCATCAACGCCGCCACGATCGGGACCGCCCTCGGGACGCTGTGGTCGATGTGGGTGGCGTGGGGGCTCGTGCGGCGGCGGCTCGGGTCGACGCTGGCCCGACCGCACCAGAGCTCGGCCGTGCGGTTCCTCGGCCTGCTCGGGCTGCTGTGGGGCACCGTCTCGCTCGCCCTGATCGTGCTCGAGGGCATCCCCAACCTGGCCCTGTCCCCCTGCCTGCGCTGACTCAGCGGGGACGGCGAGTCGTCCCTGCGCTGCGCGCGCCGGACGACGGCGCCAGGCCCAACTCGGTCGGATCGTCTCCCGCCACGGCCTCGACCGGCGGGCGCGACCCGAGCGAATCGACCGACCCGAGCGAATCGACCAACCCGGCTGGTGCTGCCTCGGGGGCGGTTGGGTCCCGCGCCGGGAGCCCCGGCGGCGCCGGCACCTCGACGGGCGCGATCCCCGCAGCCGGGGTGACGGGCTCCGCCAGAGCCTCGCGGTCCGCGGCGGCGAGGTCCCGGCACACCTTGTAGGCCAGCCCGGCGGCGGCGAGAGGCACCACGACCAGCGCCACTCGCAGCACGCGGGTCAGGTTGTTCACGGAGATGGCGAGCTGCGAGGCGATCACGTCGTTGCCGCCGGCCACGAAGAGCACCGTGTAGAAGGCGAGCGTCGCCACGCCGAGGGCCGTACGCACCGGACGGTCCCGCGGCGCGTCGAGCAGGTGGTGCTCACGGGTGTCCTTCGTGAACCGGCGTTCCAGCGCGGGCCACGCGTACAGCAGCGTGAACGTCAGCCCGGGCAGGACGACGCCGGCGAAGAAGACGTTCGGGACGGTGTGGCCGGCGACGCGCAGGTCCCACGGCGGCATGACGCGCAGCGCGCCCTCCAGCCAGCCGACGTACCAGTCGGGCTGAGCCGCGCTGGTGACCACCGAGGGCTCGTAGGGCCCGTACATCCAGATCGGGTTGACCTGGACGAGTCCGCCGAGGAGGGCGAGCACACCGAAGACCCCGAGGGCCAGCGACACCGACTTCACCGCGTAGGTGGGCCACAGCCAGGAGCCGACCACGTTGCCCGACGTGCGGGCGCCGCCGCGGAACTGGGTGTGCTTCTGGCGCCAGACGAGGGCCAGGTGCACCGACAGCAGGCCCACGATGGCGGCCGGCAGCACGAGCACGTGCAGCACGAACAGGCGCGTGATGATCGACTCGGCCGGGTACTCGCCGCCGAAGATCAAGAACGCCAGGTTGTCGCCCACGAACGGGATCGACTGCACGATCGAGAACATGATCCGCAGGCCCGTGCCCGACAGCAGGTCGTCGAGCAGCGAGTAGCCGGCGAAGCCGTTGCCGAGGGCCAGCAGCAGCAGCGTCACCCCGACGTACCAGTTGAGATCACGCGGCTTGCGGAAGGCGCCGGTGAAGAAGATGCGGCAGAGGTGGGCGACGATCGCGGCGAGGACCACCAGCGCGGCCCAGTGGTGGATCTGGCGCATGACGAGACCGGCGCGCACGTCGAAGCTGATGCGCACGGCGGAGTCGTAGGCGGCCGAGACGCTCCGACCCCGCAGCGGCGCGTAGCTGCCGTCGTAGGTGACCCGCTCCAGGCTGGGCCTGAAGAAGAACGTGAGGTAGGTGCCGGTGAGCACGAGCGCGAGGAAGGCGTAGAGCGCGACCTCGCCCAACATGAACGAGAAGTGGTCGGGGAAGACCTTGCCGAGCGCCTTGGTCACCCAGCTCGCCGCACCGACCCGTTCGTCCACGGCCCGCGCCGCGCGGCGCACGACCATCAGGGCACCTCCCACGACGGGGGGCCCACAGGGTCGGGGAAGTCCCCGCGGGCGCGCAGGTAGCCGTCGGAACCGACCTCGAGGGGTAGCTGCGGGAGCGGCCGGTCGGCGGGCCCGAAGATCGGCTTGGCCCCGTCGAGCACGTCGAACAGCGACTGGTGGCAGGGGCAGACCAGGCGGTGCTTGGCGGCCTCGTACAACCCCACGGGGCAGCCCGCGTGCGTGCACACCTTCGAGTAGGCGACCAGCCCACCGGGCGCCCAGTCCTCGCGGCCGGGCGCCGGGCGCAGGCAGCCGGGGCGGACGCCGATCAACAGGGTCTGCGAGTCGGCCCGGTCCTGCAGGGTCGAACCCTCGGGGAACACGGTGAGGACCGCGTCGACGGGCACGTCGGCGGCTCGCACGGGGGTGCCGTCCTCGGTGACGAGCCGCTTGCCGCGCCCCCACGCGGTGGTGCGCAGCGACCGGCCGGGCCGCGGCCCCAGCGACCGCAGCGGGAACAGGGCCGCGGCACCGAGCGCGGCGACCCCCAGGCCCAGCAGCTTCACGAGCAGGCCGCGCCGCGTGAGCTCCCGTTCGCCCCCCTCGAACCGCTCGACGAAGGACCGGCGCTCGACCTCCGACGACGCGAGCTGGTGGCGAGGCTCCACGGCATCGCCGCCCGGCAGGAAGTGGTGGGCCCACAGGCCGAGCGCGAAGGCCAGGCCGACCAGAGCGCCGCCCAGGAACAGGCCCTCGAGCTGCGGCTGCCCGCCCCTCAGGTAGACGACGACGAGGCCGATGCCGCCCGCCACGGTGCCGAGCAGGGCCAGCGCGACGGCGAGCTCCGCACCGGAGCCGCGCTCGCCGCCAGAGGTCGGCCCGCTCACCGTCGCACCGTGGCGTGCGTCGCTGTCCACCCGCGCTCGCGCAGGAGCCCCATCACGGCCGGGGCGCTACCCGATCCGCGGTCGGCGCAAACGGAGGTGGCCACCGCTCCGTGGTGGTTTCGCCGAGCGGCCCACCGGGGAGTCCCACGCCGACCCTGCGACAGGAGAACCGGATCCATGGCCACCGTGCTCGGCATCAACGCCGTGTTCCACGACCCCGCCGCCGCCCTCGTCGTCGACGGAACCATCGTCGCCGCCGCCGAGGAGGAGCGCTTCAGCCGGCGCAAGCACGGCAAGACGCCGGTCCCGTTCTCCACGTGGGAGCTGCCCGAGTCGGCCGCACGCTGGTGCCTCAGCACGGCAGGGGTGGACCCGCGCGACCTCGATGCCGTGGCCTACTCCTACGACCCCCAGCTCGCGAAGCCCGAGAGCGACGACATCACCGACGACGCGTGGGAGTCGCTGCGCACGCTCTTCGTCCGCCGGGCGCCGAGGTTCCTGGCCACCGCGCTGCCCGGGCTCGACCCGTCGATCGTCCGCTTCGTGCCGCACCACGTCGCCCACGCGGCCTCGGCGTACCTCGCCGCGCCCTCGCGCTCGTCGGCCGTGATGGTCGTCGACGGCCGCGGCGAGGGTCACTCGTTCCTCGCCGGCCACGTCCGGGACGGCGACCTGGAGGTGCTGGCCCGCCAAGCGCTGCCTCACAGCCTCGGGCTCATGTACGAAGAGCTCACCGCCCACCTCGGCTTCCGGCGCTCCTCCGACGAGTACAAGGTGATGGCCCTGGCCGCCTTCGCCGAGCCCGAGCTGCTCGACCGGCTCCGCCAGCTCGTACGGGTCGGCGACGGCCACTTCACCGTCGACCCGATCGACTGGTCCGCGCTGGCACCAGCCGTCCCTCCGGGCAGTGAGCCGTCCGAGGTGCACGCCGTGCTGGCTTCGAGCGTGCAGGCCCGGCTGGAAGAGGCGCTGCTCGAGCTGGCCGCCTGGCTGCACGAGCGCACCGGCGAGGGCCTGCTCACGATGGCCGGCGGTGTGGCCCTCAACTGCGTGGCGAACAGCCGCATCTGGCGCGAGAGCCCCTTCGACGACGTGTGGGTGCAACCGGCGTCGGGCGATTCGGGCACCGCGCTCGGCGCGGCCCTGCACACCGCGCACGCGCTGGGCGACACGGTGCAGCCCATGGCCACCGCCGCGCTGGGCCGAGGCTGGTCCGACGACGAGATCGCCGCGACCCTGCGCGACGCCGACATCTCCGCCGAGCGCCCCGACGACCTGGCCGACGCGATCGCGGAGGTGCTCGCCGCCAACGGGGTCGTCGCGTGGGTCCAGGGGCGTAGCGAGTTCGGCCCCCGCGCCCTGGGCCACCGCAGCCTCCTCGCCCATCCCGGGCACGACAACCAGGACCGGCTCAACCGGATCAAGGGTCGGGAATCGTTCCGGCCCGTCGCCCCCATGGTGCTCGCCGAGCGCGCCCCCGAGATCTTCGACGGTGGACCGCTGCCCAGCCCCTTCATGCTGTTCACCCACCGCGTCGCCCCGGGCTGGAGGCAGCGCATCGCCAGCGCCGTCCACGTCGACGGCAGCGCCAGGGTCCAGACCGTCGACGCGGCCGACGAGCCGCTGGTGCACCGGGTCCTCGAGCGGTTCGAGGCCCGCACGGGGATCCCGGTCGTGATCAACACGAGCCTCAACACCGCGGGGCGCCCCATGGTCGACGACCCGCGCGACGCGCTGGAGTGCTTCGGCTCGGCGCCGGTCGACGTGCTCGCCGTCGGCCCGTTCCTCGTCCGGAGGCGATCGCTGACGGCTCCGGGCACCGACCGGGTGGGCGCGGCGGCGACGACCGGCTGAGCCACTGCGCGCCGCCCGGCGCGGGGCCTGGGTAGGTTCGGGCGGCGACCCGCCTCGCCCCGCTGGGGCCATCCCGAAGGACCGGACCATGACCGACGTCGACGCCGCCCGGCCCGGCCGTGACCAGGCCGCGTTCGCGACTCTTGTCGACTTCCTCCGCGAGGAGCGCTCGTTCGAGTTCACCGGATACAAGCCCCGCACGCTCATGCGGCGCGTCGACCGCCGGCTCGACGAGCTCGGGATCGACAGCTACGAGAGCTACACCGACCACCTCCAGCTCAACCCGGACGAGTTCGCGGCCCTGCTCGAGTCGCTGCTCATCAACGTGACCGGGTTCTTCCGGGACGAGCCCGTCTGGCGCACGCTCGACGAGCGCTGCATCCCGGCACTGCTGGCCGCCAAGGGCGACGGCGAGCCCGTGCGGGTCTGGGTGGCCGGGTGCGCCTCGGGCGAAGAGGCCTACTCCGCAGCGATGCTGCTGGCCGAGCACCTCGGCGACGAGGCCGCCGCCCGCCTGAAGATCTACGCCACCGACGTGGACCACGCGGCGCTGGACGAGGCGCGTCGGGGCTGGTTCCCGGCGTCGGCGGTCGAGTCGGTCGGCGAGGATCGGCGGTCGCGGTGGTTCGCTCCCCACGACGGCGGCTACTCCTTCGACGCCGACCTGCGCCGGCGGATCGTCTTCGGCCGCCACGACCTGCTGCGCGACGCGCCGATCTCGCGGGTCGACCTGCTGCTGTGCCGCAACGTCCTCATGTACTTCAACGCCGAGGCGCAGGCCGGGCTGGTCAACCGGTTCCACTTCGCCCTCGCCGACGCCGGGTATCTGGTCCTCGGCAAGGCCGAGATGCTCCTCGCACACGGCCACCTGTTCGCCCCCCTCGACCCCCGGACCCGGATCTTCGTGAAGCAGGCCGACTCACCACGCCGGGACCGCCACGGCGACCTCGGTGACCCCGGGGCAGCCGCCCTGGTGGTCGTCGCCGACCCGGCTCACGCGCCGGGCTCGCCGGGCGGTTTCGCGGCTGGCGGCGCCGCGTCGCTCGCCGTCCGAGCGGTCGAGGCGTCGGCGCAGCCCCAGATCCTCCTCGACGCCCACGGGCGGGTGGCGGTGGTCAACGCCGCGGCGCGCGATGCGTTCGACCTCACCGACGGCGCCGTCGGCCAGCCGTTCTCCGACCTCGCGGTGTCCTACCGACCGCTCGAGCTGCGCTCGGCGATCGAGGAGGCCCGCCGCACCGGACGCGCTGTCGGCCGCCGCAGCGGCGACGACATCGGGGGCGACGACGCCGGCCGGATCTTCGACGTCGAAGTGGTTCCTCTCGACCTCTCCCGTCGGACCGACGCGCAGGACTCCGACCGCTCTGCCGCGAGCGCCCTCGGCTTCCTGTTGGCCTTCGCCGACGTCACCGCGCTCCACCGCAGCGAGGCCCGGCTGGCCGTCGTCGACGGGGAGCTGCACGCGGCCTACGAGCAGCTCCAAGCGGCCAACGAGGAGCTGACCACGGCCAACGAGGAGCTCCACGCCACGATCGAGGAGCTCGAGACCACGAACGAGGAGCTCCAGTCCACCAACGAGGAGCTGGAGACGATGAACGATGAGCTGAGTGCCACGAACCTGGAGCTCAGCGCCATCAACGACGAGCTCCAGGACCGTGGTGCGCAGGTCGACGAGCTGAACGCGTTCCTCGGCTCCGTGCTGGACGTGATGGACGCCGCGGTCGTCGTGGTGGACCGCGACCTTCGCATCCGGGCCTGGAACCGTCGCTGCACCGAGCTCTGGGACGTCGCTGCCGCGGCGGTGACCGGTCGCCCGCTGGTCGGCCTCGACATCGGCCTGCCGGTCGGCGAGATCGCCGACCGCGCGCGGGCGGTGCTCGGCGGCTCGTCGACCAGCCCGGAGCTGGAGATCGCCGGCGAGGACCGGCGGGGTCACAGCCCCCGCTACCTGGTCCGCTTCACCGGTCTCCAGCACCGCGACGGACGCCCGGCCGGAGTGGTCGTGGTGCTCTCCGTCGTCTCCGAACCGGCCAAACCCCGCGCTGGTCGCTCGGCGGGGCGCTGACCGCCCGCGCGCCCGAGCGCGGCGGCCGCCCGTCCGGCGCGGCCGGCCGGCCCGTCAGGTGTTCGGCATGCGGCCGCGCAGGCGGCGCAGGGCCGAGCTGAGCCAGCGCGACACCTGCATCTGGCTCACGCCGTAGCGGGCGGCGATCTGGGTCTGCGACAGCTCGTCGAAGAAGTAGAGCCGCAAGAGGTCCCGGTCGCGTTCGTCCAGCTCGCTGAGCGCCTGGCGGAGCGCGACCCGGTCTTCGGCGCGACGCATTCCGGGATCGCTGGCGCCGAGAACGTCGAGCTGCGAGCGGGCCTCGTCGATCGGCGCGTCGAGCGAGGTGACGGCCCGGGCGTGGGTGGCGTCGTTCGCCTCGAGCAGCTGCTCCACGGTGACCCCGATGGCTTCGGCCACCTCGGGCACCGTGGGTTGGCGGCCCAGTTCCATGGCCAGCCGATCGGCGGCCGCGCGTGCCGGCCCGGCGATCTCGTGGATCCGGCGAGGTACCCGCACGGCCCACCCGACGTCGCGGTAGTGGCGCTTGAGGGCGCCGACGATGGTCGGCGTCGCGAACGCCGGGAACGGCAGGCGACGGTCGGGGTCGAAGCGGTCGAGAGCCAGCAGCAGCGCCTCCATCGCCACCTGCGCGAGGTCCTCGGCGGGTTCGAGGTCGCGCTGGAACCGGCGGGCCAGCGCCAGCGCGTAGGCGCGGTACTCGTCGACGAGCACGGCGCGGTCCTGCACGCAGCGTGTGCGGGCGTAGCGGACATGCAGGAGCCAGACCGCGGGGTCGACCGATCGGGAACCGTCCGAGCCGGCCGGAGGAATCGAGCGCAGCGCATGGAACCGGTCGACCTGGGTCGTGCAGCCGTCCATGGCCCGGCGGACCTGCGTGGCCCGCCGCCGCAGGTCGCGTCGGGCGCGTCGGTTGGCGTTGCGCAACCGGGCCGCGTCCTCGATGGCGCCGTGCGCCTCCTTGGCCAGCGTGGTGGCTCGGGCCACCTCGCGCCGGACGGGCTCGCAGATGGGGGAGACGGTGGTGACCGGCATCACGCCCCTCCTTCCCGCTCCGGCTCCGTCGTGCCACCCGACTGTCCGCCGGGGCCGGGGCGCGCCTCGGCCGGCCGTCGCAGAGCCAGGTCCGCCACCGGCTCGGTTGGTCGCCCAAGCCGCGGGTATTGGCCGCGCATGAGCACCCCGGCGGGGCGACGATGGGGCGACGGCGACGCCGGTGGCGACGGTGCGGACGCCAACGCTGGAGCCAGTGAGGGGGCGCTCTCCGTGCAGGTCCACTGGGACGACAGCCGGCCGGGTTGGCCGGTGGTGGAGCTGGCCGGTTCCTGTCGCGCCGAGGCGTCGAGCGGCCTGACCGACGTCCTGTTCGACCTCGTGGTGAACGGCTGCGCCGAGATCGTCCTCGACGTCCGCCGCCTCACGGTGCTGGACCCGGTCGCGGGGCGGGTGCTGGTCACGACGGCACGGTTCCTGAGCCACGTGGGTGGCCGGCTCGTCGTGTGCGACCCCAACCAGGTCGTGCGCCGGGCGCTCGAACCCGATCCCGATCGGATCCGCGAGGTGGACATCGTGCCGGGCTCGCGGCCCCGGTACTGGTAGTCGGGACCGTCGGCCCGCACGACCGCCGGCCCGACGCAGCGCCCGGGGTGGATCCCGGGCGCGAAGGAGCGCCGGCCGAGGCCGGCGCTCCTTCGCAGCCTTGATCAGGTCAGGGCGCCCCGTTGCGCCCGACCGGCGGGCGACTCAGATGCCGACGCCCCGTCCGCGGTAGCCGCTCAGTGCGGCCAAGATGAGGCCGACCACACCGACGACCGCGACGATGAAGCCGATGGTCGGGTCGAGGAAGGCTACGATCAACAGGCCGGCGACGATGACGACGAGTGCTGCGCCGATGGTCACGGTGGGGATCTCCTCTGTGGGGGACAGGTCGCTCGTATCCCCCGGGGGGCTCCGGCGACACTGGCGGCACCCCTACCCCCGCGCCGGTTCGGCATGCCGGGGCCCAACGCGGCGGCAGAGGCGATGAGAAGCACGGGCTCGCCACGCGGCGGGGAGCGCCACGACGTCCGGGTCGTGTGTGCCCCGGGCCTCGAGCGCGTCGTTGTCTCGGAGCTGGCCGCCCTCGGTCTGGCGGCGCGCCGCCCGGGCCAGGGCGTGGTCCCCGTGCAGATGTCGACGCGGGAGCTGTACCTGGCGACGGCGTCGCTGAGGTCGGCGGCACGGGTCCTCGTGAGCGCGGCCCGCTTCCGGGCCGCAACGTTCGCGGAGCTCGAGCGGGGGGCCGCCGAGGTTCCGTGGGGCGACTGGCTCCGGCCCGGTCAGCCGGTGCGTTGGAGGGTCACGTCCCATCGCGCACCGCTGTTCCACACCGGCGCGGTCGCCGAGCGCCTTGCCGCCGTCGTGGGTTCGGGTCCGGCCGAGCCAGGTGCAACGGACGTCCAGTCGGTCGTGGTGCGCATCGTCGGGGCCGACGCGGTCGTGCGCGTCGACGCGGCGGGCGCCCCGTTGCACCAGCGCGGCTGGCGGCTCCGGCCGGCACAGGCGCCGCTGCGCGAGACGCTCGCCGCCGCCGCCCTGCTGGCATCCGGATGGCGCACCGACGAGCCGCTGGTCGATCCGTTCTGCGGCTCGGGCACGATCGCCATCGAGGCCGCCCTCATGGCTCGCCGCGCCGCGCCAGGTCTGCAGCGCGGCTTCGCCTTCCAGGGCTGGCCGTCGTTCGCACCGGGCACGTGGGCGTCGGTGCGGGAGGCGCTGCGCGGCGCGCTCCGGGTCGACGGGCCCTCACCGACCATCGTGGCCACGGATCGGGACCGGGCGGCGATCGACGCCACCCGCGCCAACGCCGAGCGGGCCGGCGTGGCCGGTGATATCGAGGTGCGGCGGTCTTCGCTGTCGGCGCTCGTGGATCCGGCTCCCGGCCGGACCGGTTGGCTCCTCACCAACCCGCCGTGGGGCGGCCGCCTCGGTGGCGCCGGCGACCTTCGCGACCTCTACGCCGCGCTGGGCACGGTGGCGGGCACCCGCCTGCCCGGCTGGGGCGTCGCCCTGATAGCGGCCGACCCACGGCTGGCGGGCCACACTCACTTGGGGTTGGAGCCCCGGCTGCGGACCCGATCAGGCGGCGCTCTGGTGCACCTGCTCGTCCGCGAAGCGGTCGGCCGCTCAGGTGGGTGACGCCGGCGGCACGATGCCCGGCCCGGCGCAATCGGCCGCGCGCACCACGGGCAGCCCTGCAGCCGCCCAGGCCTGGAACCCTCCGACCAGATCCGTGGCCCGGTGCAGACCGATGTCGTGCAAGGAGACCGCGGCGAGGCTCGATGCATATCCCTCGTGGCACACGATGATCCACTCGACGTCCGGGCCGGTGGCGTCGGGGAGGCGGGCGGGCTCGTCGGGTCGAGCCTCCACTCGAGCCGGTTGCGCTCCACGACGAGCGCACCCGGTATGGCGCCGTGCGCCTCGGCGCGACGCTCGAACCACCGGTGCGAGGTCTGGGCCCCGCCGCGGTGGATCCAGGCGGACGGGCGCTCGGCGACCGCACGGGCGAGCCGCTCGAGGTCGGCACCGGCGGTCGCCGGGATGACAGACGCGGAGATGACGGCCATGGCCGAAGACCCTGTCCCCGCAGTCCCGACTCAGCGAGTCGGGATTCGCCATCGATCACGCCCATCGGTCAGCGCAGCGATTCGGCCACCCGCACGAGGTCGTCACGAGCAAGGTCGCCCGACACCGTGAAGGCGAGGTCGCCGTCGCTGCCCCACAGCGATGGGCGGGCTCCGAGCTGGCTGACACGCTGCACCACGACGCCTCGGAACCGGCCCCGCTCGAGCGTGAGACGGTCCCGGCGCACCGTGCGGCCGCGTCGGTCGAACGGATCGGGCCACGGCGTTCCGGCGGCCACGGGGGACCGGCGGAGGGACAGGACCACCGCTTGGAGGCCACGCGCGTAGCGGAGAGACACCACGCCGCCCCGGTTGCTGACGGCGGCTCGGTCGAGCTCGTAGCCGGCCGGGAGCCAGGCGGGACGGGGCGGCTCGTACCCGATGGCGCTCTCGACGCCGACCACCTCGGCGGGCCGGAAGCCCTCGTCCACGGTGCGCAGCGAGGCGCCGGCGCCGTCGACCCTGAAGGGCCCGGCCACCGCGCGATCGAAGCTGGCACCGTCGAAGCGCAGCTCGCGCACCAGGCGGCTCCCGGCGAGGAACCTCAGGCGCAGAGGCACGAGCGCCCCCTCGTCGACGCTGAGCTCCACCCGGTCGGGATCGCCACGTCCGCCCCGGTCGGGCAAGGGGCCGCGGAGCGTCCACGCCGGGCGACCCGCGACCCGCCCGCGCTGGCCCGCTTCGTCCCGCACCTGCACCAGTGCCCGGATGGCCAGACCGAGGTCGTCGTCGGGGAGCGCGACGTCGCCCGGCCCGGGATCGGGGGAGCCGGTGGCCAGACCGCGCTGCTCGAGCACCTCGGGTGGACGGCCGGGGGTGGACCGCCGACTCCACCGGACGTTCGCGGCCGCGTCGTAGGCGACCGCGCGGGGGCCGGCCAGCACGTAGGACCCGTCGCTGCGCTCCGCGAGGAGGTAGGTCTCGTCGACGCGGCGGCCGGAGGGCGTCACGTCGACGCGCTCCATGCGAGCCGTGAAGCCGTCGGCCCGGGCGAGCGCATCGTTCACCCGTCCCGCGAGCTCCGCGACGGAGTTGTGCCGGACCGGCGAACGGGCCTCGGCCGCGGCGAGAAGGAGCTTCGCCACCCCGGCTGCGACGACGAGGAGGAGCGCGGTGACGGCCAGGGCCCGGCCCGAGGGACGCGGGCGCCTGGGCGGCGGGCCGCCGCTGCTGGCCAGCGCCGCCACGCGATCGCGGCCGGGGCCGGCAGACCGGCGGGCACCGGTGGCGTCGTCGGGAGGAGGGGCGGCGCCGAGGGCGGCCACCTGCTCGGGCCGCAGGATCGGCGTGGGGAGCGCGGGACGCTCCCGCTCGGCCAGGAGCCGGGCGCCCAGCCCGGACCAGAAGCCGGGCGAGTGCTGCGGCGGTGGCAGGACGAGATCGGCCGGCTGGCGGGCGGGGTCGTGCGCGGTGACGGGCCGGTCCGGGCCCCGCTTGGCCGGACGGGTGAGTGCCTCGGTGAGCGACACCTCGGGCGCCGGTGGTACCGGTGGAACGTCGGGTTCGTGCCCCGGCCCGTGCCCCGGCTCGCGGGCGGGCTCGTGCCCCGGCCCGTGCCCCGGCTCGCGGGCGGGCTCGCCGGGCGGCCTGCCGGCCGGCCGCTCCTGGGCGGCGGCCAGCGCCCGGCGGGCCCGGGCCAGCAGGTTGCCCACCGTCTCGACCGGCGCACCGAGCACCATCGCGACCTCGGGCAGGGGCACGCCGGTCTCGTCGACGAGCACGACGACGGCCCGCTGGTCGGGGGGCAGCGAGCCGAGGGGACCGGCGTCGGGCGCCGGAGGGACCGGCTCGGTGACCGGCTTGCGCCCCGGGCCGCCCCGCCGGCGTCGCTCGCGCCGGTCGACCTCCTCCAGCGCGGCGAGGTACACGCGCCGCGCCAGCCACGGCTTGGCCGGGCCGCGCTGGCGCCCGAGTGCCCGGTAGGCCTTCACGTAGGCCTCGGCCAGGACGTCCTCGGCCCCGTGCCCGTCGAGGAGCCGGTAGACCAGCGTCAGCAACAGCGCGTCGTTGCGCTCGAGGAGCTCGGCGAACGCGGTGTCGTCGCCGGCGCGGGCGGCGGCGAGCAGGCGATCGTCGGGCGGTGGTGAGCGCCGCGCGCTCGGGTGGCGCCTGGCGTGAGGGTCGGGTCGTGGAGGCAACGGCTCGGGGAGGGGGTGGTCGATCGGTCGGGGTCTGGGGGCGGGGCCGGGGAACCGGGTCGCCGCGGTGGCGAACGGCGCGCGTCGGGCGTGGGTGCGGTGGGGGCTCGGCGGTGGGATCGGGGCGCCGGTGGGATCGGGGCGCCGGAGACGGACGGGACCGGCGGTGTCACCGGCCCAGGGACAGCGGCCCGCCGGATCGGGATCCGGTCCGCCTCCGCCCTGCCTTCCACAACAGCATGCGGAGGGACCACACTTGCTGTCACATGCGCTCGCCCGCCAACCTCCCACCTTCCTGCGCTCGTGCCGTCCCTTCGCCGCCGCGCCGCGCACCCGGGCCCGCCGGACGCCCGGCGACGACCAGAGGTCGATGATGCCCGCGACGACCTGGTACCCGAACCCGGCGCCCTACCCGCCACAGCCGCCGACCGACTGGCCGGTGCCGCCGCCGCCCGCGCCGCCGGGCGGGCCGATCCCGCCCACACCGCCGGAACGCCCCGGGCGGCGTGGTGCCGCCATCGTGATCGCGGCCGTGGCCGCCGCCGTCGCGCTGATCGCCGTCATCGTGGCCGGTGCCAGAGTCGCCGGCATGGACGACCGGCGCGTGCTCACCACCGAGCCGGCCACCGTCCCGTATCCCACCAGCACCTCGACGACCTCGCCGGCGCGGCGGCTGGACTCGGTCCTGCCCGACCTCATCTCGTTCGTGGAGCGCACCCGCGGTCTGCGCTTCCTGACCCGGCCGGTGGTCACGCCGCTCGACGAGGCGACGTTCGACCGCAGGCTCGCGGCCGCGCAGGACCAGGACCTCGGCGAGATCGACTCGCAGGCGGTCACCTGGCGCGCGCTCGGCCTCATCACGCCCTCGACCGACCTGCGCCAGGCGTACCAGGCGGCCATGCAGGCTGGTGTGCTGGGCTTCTACGACCCGAGCTCGAAGGCGCTCTACGTGCAGGGCGAGACGATCACCCCGCTGCGGGAGGCGGTGATCGTCCACGAGCTCACCCACGCGCTCGACGACCAGCGGTTCGACCTCCAGCGGCTCGACCGGGTGAAGGATCCCGACGCGGGCGCCGCCTTCCTCGCCCTGGTCGAGGGGAGCTCGAAGCGGGTGGAGACCGCCTACCGGGCCACCTTCAGCCCGGACGACGCCGCCGAGGCGCAGCGCGAAGAGGCCGCTCTCGGCAGTGGGGTCGACCCCCTGACCCTGTCGCTCCCGCTCGTGGTGACCCTCATGGCGCCCTACGAGCTCGGTGAGAAGTTCGTCGACGCGCTGGTGGCCAAGGGCGGCACCGGGGCGCTCGACGCGGCGTTCCGTTCACCGCCCACGACCACCGAGCAGATCGACCAGCCCGCCAAGTACCTGGCCCGCGAGGCGGCGCTTCCGGTGGCCGTCGCGGGGCCGAGCGAGAAGGTGGTCGAGCAGGGCACCTTCGGCGAGCTCGAGGTCCGGGTGCTGCTGTTCGCGTCGGACCCGTTCGGGTCGATCGATCCGAGCACGATCGATCCGGGCCAGCTCGACCAGTTCCAGCTGAGCGCCCTCCTCCCGGCCATCACGACCTGGGGCGGCGGGCGGTTCGTGTCGTGGCAGACCTCGGACGGCCGGTCGTGCGTCCGCTTCGCGATCGTCGAGCAGGGCGGGTCGGCCATCAAGGACAAGCTCAGCGGCTGGGTCGCACGCGACGGTGGACGGCTGTCCACGGGTCCGAACGGCGAGCTGGTCGGCGACCGCTGCGCCTGACTACCCGCGGTCCGCCCACGGGCGCAGCACCCGGTCCGCGAACGCCTCGTAGGCTGCCGGTGCGCTGGCCGCGTCGAAGGCCTGGGGCGGCACGACGACCCGGCTCACCCCGAGATCCCGGAGCCGCTCGAGCTCGCCCATGGGGTCGTCGCCGAGACCGGGTCCGGCCCCGGCGGTCACCTCGACCGCGTCCGGGTCCCGCCCGTTCTCGTCGGCCGTGCGCCGCGCGATGGCGATCAGGTCGCGGAGCCGGTCGTGATCACCCTTGCCCGGGAAGAACCCGTCGCCCAGGCGACCGGCCCGACGGGCGGCGGCCTCGCTGTGGCCACCGATGTGGACCGGCACCCGGCCCGACGGCGGCTTCGGCAGGCTGACGGCCCGCTCCAGGTGCACGAAGCCCGGTTCGTCCACCGTTGCCTCGTCCTGCTCCCACAGGGCCCGCATCGCCCTGATGTAGGCGTCGAGGCGGCGGCCGCGGTCCTCGAAGGGCACGTCGAGGGCGTCGAACTCCTCGCGCAGCCAGCCGGCCCCCACCCCGAGCAGGACCCGGCCCCCCGAGAGCTTGTCGAGCGTGGCCACCTCCTTGGCGGTGACGGCAGGGTTGCGCTGGGGCAGGATCAGGATCCCCGTGCCGAGCTTGATGCGTTCGGTGGCGGCGGCGACGTAGGCCAACCAGATCAGCGGATCCGGGATGTCCGACGACTCGCCGCCCGGCATCTTCCCGCTCTTGTCGTAGGGGTACTCCGACTCGTAGCCGGCCGGCACGAGCACGTGCTCGACCGTCCAGAGCGACTCGAAGCCGGCCGCCTCGGCGGCTCGCGCGCAGGCGACTCCAGTGACCGGGTCCGCGAACGGTCCGGCGTTGGCAAAGACGATCCCGAAGTGCACGAGGAGCTTGCTTAGCGCGTCCCGGCGGACTTCGGCGCTTCCGTGCCGATCGGCCGGCGGGCGGGACAGTCGCGCCAGGCGCGACGGTCGCGCCAGTCGCGACGGTCGCGTCTCACGCCGCGGCGGCCTGCACCCAGGTGCCGTCGGCCTGGCGACGGGCCGAGCCGAGCGCGTCGAACTCGTGGAGCAGGTCGGCGGATCCGGGCCGGTCGCCGATGGCGTGGACCACCTCGCGCCACGTCACCTCGAGACCGTCGGCGCGGTTCGGGCCGAGCGACTGCGCGAGCGCCCGGTCCCAGGTCCCGCCGACCAGCACTGCGCCGGGGTGCCTGCGGCCGCCGTCGCCGACCACGGTGCGGTCGCGCAGCTCGGACAGGACGGTGCGCAGGTACTCGACGTGCGGCGTCTCGTCGGCGCGGATGTACGAGACCAGCCGTGCCGCCTCCCCGTCGCCCGCCACGAGATCGGGATCGGCGAGGAGCTCCTCGGCCCAGGCGAACGCGTGGAACGCCGAGATCTCGATCAGCAGGAGCCGGACCATCCGCGTTGTCAGCAGCTCGAGGTCCGCATCGGTGTCGCTCGGCCAGGTCCGCTCGGGCAGTGCCCGACGCGCGGCGGCGTCGGGCCGGCCGCCGGCACCGACCGGTATGCCCATCCGCTGGAGCATGAGGGCGGTCTCGTCCTCGGTGACGGGATCTTCGAACGCGACGTCGCGAGCCGCGAACCACATCTGCTTGTGGCCACCCTCGTCTTCGAAGCCCGCCTCGTCTCGGGCGTGCGCTTCGTAGAGGCCACCTCCGAGGTGGGCCAGCGCGGTCCCGCGCACGTCCTCGTCGACCACGCGCCGCAGGTCGGGCACGACCGAATGGCGGATCATGGCGCCGAACCCTTCCACCGTGCCGATGCGGGTGAGGGTGGAGATAACGGGCTCCGGCACGCCGGCCGAGACGAGGAAGCGGGCCTGCGCGACGTTCGGGTAATGCTCCGGCCAGGTGTCGAGGGGCAGACCGAGCAGGTCGGTGCCGAAGTCGGTCGAGTGCTTGGCCTGCCACGCGGCGATGGCGGGCACGCGGTGGCGCGTGCGCGGCGAGACGTACCGCCCCTCGGCGTCGAAACCGCCGTGGCAGCGGATCCCGCCTGCGAACAACGGCTCGGCGTAGTCGTGCGAGGCGAGCAGCTCGGCCTCGGTGTACTCGAGCTGGCCGGTCGATGCGGTGGATGCGGTCACGGGGCCCCCTTGAACCGTCGTGCCGCCAGGTTAGGCCAGAACTTGACCGGGCGGTCAGGGCAAGGCGGCGCAAGCGCCGCAGCGCTGGGCTAGCGGGTCATGTCTCGAGGGGCTTGAGCACCTCGGCGAGAGCACCGAGCTCGTCGTCCCAGTCCGGGGGGTCGGCCAGCGGCAGGACCACGAACTTCGAGGCACCGGCCGCGCAGAACGCCTCGACGCGGGCACGCAGCGCGGACAGCCCCACCGGGACGACCTCGGTCGGGTCGAGGTCCGGGCGGCGGCGGCGCAGGAGCGTGCGCACGGCGTCGGGTACCTCGGTGTGGCTGTAGGCGATCAGCGCTCCGAGGTGCTCGGGGTCGACGGTGCGGCCGTGGCGTCGCGCCTCGGCACAGATGATCGGCCAGCCGTCGCGCACGTCGGCGACCGTGCAGAACGAGGGCAGCCAGCCGTCGCCGAGGCGGCCGGTGCGGCGCAACTCGGAGGGCGCGGTGCCGCCGAGCCAGACGTCGATCGGTTGCTGGACCGGCCGGGGCCTCAGCGTGACCCCTTCGACCCGGAAGCGGGCGCCCTCGTGCGTCACCGAGTCTTCGACCCACAGGCGGCGCATCAGCCCGAGCGCCTCGTCGAACCACGCCGCCCGCTCGCCCCGCTGCACGCCGAACGCCGAGTGCTCCGCCGGGTTCGGTGCACCGAGCCCCACGGCCGGCAGCAACCGCCCGCCGCTCAGGCGGTCGAGGCTGGCCAGCTCCTTGGCGAGCACCACCGGGTTGCGGCCGGGCACGACGAGCACGCTCGTGCCCAGCTTGAGCCGGTGGGTGCGCCCCGCGGCGAAGGCGAGTGCGACCAGCGGGTCGGGCGCGTCGCCGGTGAGGCGTTCCGACAGCCACAGCGAATCGAACCGCAACCGCTCGAGCGCGTCGACCAGCGCGGCGAACGTCGACGGCTCGTTGGCCCGCGTCGCCGCCCCGAGACCGAACCCGATGCGCACCTTCACCGGCCGATGGTCGCACGAATCGTCGCCCTGGGACGGCCCGCCGGGCGTGCGGGTCGACGCCATGACCGGCCACTCCTCGTCGTGGGCGGGGGTTGGAGCGCCCGCCGACCGGCCGGCGCTCGGGCGGCCCCGTGACGGCGTCAGTACGGTTGGGCCCGGTCCAGCCGCTCGGATCGAGCGGCCGCCTGCTCGGAGGAGGCTCGCGCATGAAGGTGCCACTGACGCTGTCGGACTTCCTCGACCGGGGCGTGGCGGTCTACGGCGATCGCACCGCGGTCGTCGACGAACCGGACCAGCCCGCGGCGTCATGGGGATCGCTCACCTTCCGCGAGCTCGGCCGGCGCGCCCGTGCCCAAGCCGCAGGGCTCGACGCGCTGGGTGTGGCCCGCGGCGAGCGCGTGGCCATGGTGTCGCAGAACTCCGCCCGGCTGCTCACGTCGTTCTGGGGCGTCGGCGCCTTCGGGCGGATCTTCGTGCCGATCAACTTCCGGCTGAGCGCCGAGGAGGTCGGCTACATCGTCGAGCACTGCGGCGCGTCGGTGCTCATGGTCGACCCCGAGCTCGAAGCCGCCCTCGCCGGCGTCGACGCCAAGCACCGGTTCGTGCTCGGCGAGCAGACCGACGACGAGCTGTTCGGCTCCACCGAGGAGCCGGAGCCTTGGGAGCCCGACGAGGACGCCACGGCCACGATCAACTACACGTCGGGGACCACCGCCCGGCCGAAGGGTGTGGAGCAGACCCACCGGGCGCTGTGGCTGAACGCCACCACCTTCGGGTGGCACACCGGGGTGTCGGACCGCGACACGTACCTGCACACGTTGCCGATGTTCCACTGCAACGGTTGGGGGATGCCGTTCGCGACGTGCGCCATGGGTGTGCCGCAGGTCGTGCTGCGCAAGGTCGACGGCACGGAGATCCTGCGGCGCGTGGACCGGTACGGGGTCACGCTGCTGTGCGGCGCTCCGGCGGTCGTGAACGCCATCCTGGACGCGGCCGCGTCGTGGGATGGTGACATCCCGGGTCGGGGGACGACCCGCATGGTGGTCGCCGGCGCCCCACCGCCCACGCGCACGATCGAGCGCATCGAATCCGAGCTGGGGTGGGAGTTCATCCAGATCTACGGCCTGACCGAGACGGCGCCGTTGCTGACCATCAACCGCGGCCGGGCCGAGTGGGACGGCCTGGACCCGGGCGCGCGCGCCGCCAAGCTGTCGCGGGCCGGCGCTCCCGCCATCGGCATCCGGGTTCGAGTCGACGGCCAGGGCGAGGTGCTCGGCCGCGGCAACCACGTCCTCGAGGGCTACTGGGAGCAGCCCGACGCGACGGCGGACGCGATCGTCGACGGCTGGTTCCACACCGGCGACGGCGGCTCGCTCGACGGCGAGGGGTACCTGACCATCTCGGACCGCAAGAAGGACGTGATCATCTCCGGCGGCGAGAACGTCTCGTCCATCGAGGTGGAAGACGCCCTGTTCAGCCACCCGGGTGTGGCCGAGGTGGCCGTGATCGGCATCCCGGACGACAAGTGGGGCGAGCTGGTGACCGCGCTCGTCGTCACCGCGCCCGGAGCGCAGGTCACCGACCAGGAGCTGATCGCGCACTGCCGCGCCCGCCTCGCCGGGTTCAAGACGCCCAAGCGCATCGAGTTCCGCGACTCGCTCGCCCGTACGGCCACCGGCAAGCTCCAGAAGTTCAAGCTCCGCGCGCCGTACTGGGAGGGTCGTGAGCGGCAGGTGAACTGAAGCGCCACCGGTCGCCGCCGCCGCTCCGGGGACCATCGTTGCGCGTGCAAGTGTTGGGGCGGGCATGGCCATCCGCAGCTTGAACCACGCCGTCCTCTACGTCCGCGACGCCGAGCGCACCGCCCGGTTCTGGACCGACGTGTTGGACTTCGAGGTGGCGCACGCCTTCCCGGGCGGGGTGTTCCTCCGGGCGCCGCGCTCGACGAACGACCACGACCTGGCGCTGTTCTCGATCGGTGAGGCGGCGGGTGGGCCGACGGCTGGACGATCGACCGTCGGCCTCTACCACCTGGCCTGGGAGGTCGAGCGGCTCGGCGACCTCGAGCAGCTCGGCGCACGGCTGGAGGCCGCGGGCGCGCTCGTCGGCGCCTCCGATCACGGCGCGTCGAAGAGCCTCTACGCCAAGGACCCCGACGGCATCGAGTTCGAGGTCTGCTGGTGCGTGCCCGCAGAGCAGGTGACCGAGGGAATGGCTCCCGTGCGGCCCCTCGACCTTCCCGCCGAGCTGGCGCGCTTCGGTCCCGACGCCAAGAGCCGCCTGGCCCACGCCGCTCGCTGAGCCACGAGCCCAACGAGCCGAGGTTGGGCCGGCGCAGTCAGGCGCCGTCGAAGCAGGCGAGGATCTGCTCGAGGTGGGCGTCGAGGACGTCACCGTGGTCGCCGAGGGTCTTGCCCAGGCGGACGACGACGAGATCGGTGGAGGGCACGAGCAGGATCCGTTGGCCCTCGAAGCCGTCGGCTGCGAACGTGCCCCGGCCGTCGTCCCACACCCACCAGTGCATCGAGTGCCAGAGGCGCTCGTCCCACGAGACCGGCGTGCGGGCCGCGTCCACCCAGCCGGGTGGCAGCAGGCGGCGACCCTCCCACACCCCGTCGCGCAGGTACAGCAGGCCGAAGCGGGCGTAGTCCTGCGCCGTGGCGTGGAGGTAGGACGACGCGACGAACGTGCCTGCTGCGTCGAAGGACGGTTCCGCCGAGCGCATCCCGAGCGGAGCGAACAGCCGGTCGGTGAGCAAGCTGCGCATCCCGGTCTCGTCGACGTCGAGCACGCGCTGGACGCAGGCGGCGAGGATGTTCGTGGTGCCCGACGAGTACCGGTAGGCGGAGGGCGAGCCCGGTTCGTCGTCCAGAGGGAACGACGCCGCGAACGCGGCCATGTCGGCTGCGGGCTCGCCGTAGAGCATCGCCACCACGTCGGGGATGCGGTCCGGTTCGACGTCGAAGTACTCCTCGAGCCATTGCAGCCCGGGTCGCATCTGGAGCAGATGGCGCCAGGTGATGCGGTTCCGGGGATCGTCCGGTCCCTGCCATGCCGGCACGGGTGCGGGATCGTCGATGTCGACGAGGCCGTCGAGGACCAGGACGCCGATCACGGCGTGGAGCACCGACTTGGCCATCGACCACGACAGGAGCGGCGTGGCGGCCGTGACTGCACCTCCCTCGATGCCGGCGAGGACCTCGAGCTCGCCGGCGTGGCGCTCCCCGTAGCGCTCCAGCACCAACCGGCCCCGCTGCACGACGAGGAAGGCGAGGGTGGCGCCGATGGGCCGCGCGGCCGGATCGGGATCGGCCAGCAGCTCGTCGACCAGCGCCGACAACCTCGCCCGGTCGACGCCGTCCGCCACCTCGCCCGCCGGCCACCGATCGGTGGGCCACGGCACCCCGGCCGGCGGGTGGGGCAGGGCGACCAGTGGTCCGGGCGGCGGCGTGTGCGGCTCGGCGCGGGAGGGCTCCGGGCGAACGGGCTCGGCGCGGGAGGGCTCGTTCGAGTCGGTCGTGGGCGAGTCGGTCATGGGCCGGCGACGGTATCGGCTTCGGTCGGAGGGCGGGCGGGTGCGACCATGGCGCCCGTGCTCGCGGCCACCGACCTGCGCATCGAAGCCGGCGGGGTCACCCTGCTCGACGGGGTGACGTTCTCGGTGCGCGCCCGCGACAAGGTCGGCCTCGTCGGGCGCAACGGTGCGGGCAAGACCACGCTGCTGCGCGTGCTGGGCGGTGCCGGCCAGCCCGCCGCCGGATCGGTCAAGGTCGCCGGTGGGCTGGGCTACCTGCCGCAGGATCCTCGCCTCGACGGCGCCCCTGACGACCTCAGCGCGCTGCGCCACGTCCTGTCGGGCCGGGGCATCGACGAGGCCGTGGATCGCCTCGAGAAGCTGCGACTGCGCATCGAGGAGGACCCTTCCGAGCGCAACGTCGCCCGCTACTCCCGGGCCGAGGAGCGCTTCCGGCTGGAGGGCGGCTACGCCGCGGAGGCCGACGTGCGCCGCATCGCCGCCGGGCTCGGCGTGGGCGACGACCGGCTCGAGCTTGCGCTCGGAGCCCTGTCGGGCGGCGAGCGGCGGCGGGTGGAGATCGTGCGCATCCTGTTCGCAGGCAGCGACGTCCTCCTGCTCGACGAACCGACCAACCACCTCGACACCGACGCCAAGGGCTGGCTCCTCGGCTTCCTGCGCAGCTATCGGGGCGCTCTCGTCGTCATCAGCCACGACCTCGACCTGCTCGACGAGGCCATCACCCGGGTCCTGCACCTCGATCGGCGCGGGGACACCGACGTCGGCACGATGGTCGAGTACAAGGGCACCTACTCGCAGTACGTCGCCCAGCGGCACCGTGACGAGGAGCGGGCGGCGAAGATGGCGGCCACGCAGGCCCGAGAGATCAACCGCCTGCAGACGGTCGTCGACCGCTTCGGGGCCAAGGCCACGAAGGCCTCGATGGCCCACAGCATCGAGAAGCGCATCGCCCGGCTCGAGCGCGACCGGGTGCACGGGCCCGCGGGGGGACGCGACCTCGCCGTGCGCTTCCCGGATCCGCCCCGAGCCGGGCGCACCGCGCTCGAGGTGAGCGGGCTGGCCAAGTCGTACGGGTCGCTGCACGTGTTCGACGACGTCAGCTTCGACCTGGGCCGCGGTGACCGGTTGCTGGTGCTGGGGTTCAACGGCGCGGGCAAGACGAGCCTGCTGCGCATCCTCGCCGGCACCTCGACGCCGGACCGCGGTGAGGTCCGCTTCGGCTTCAACGTGACGGCGGGCTACTACGCCCAGGAGCACGAGGGGATCGTGGCCGGCCGCACCCTCTTCGACCATGTGCGGGAGTCGGCGCCCGAGCTGGCCGAGACGCAGCAGCGGGCCCTGCTGGGCATGTTCGGGCTCACCGGCGACAAGGTGTTCCAGGACGCCTCGTCGCTGTCCGGCGGCGAGAAGACCAAGCTCGCCCTGTGCCAGCTCGTCGGCGGCCGGCACAACCTGCTGCTCCTCGACGAGCCGACCAACAACCTGGACCCAGGTTCTCGTGAGGCCATCGCCCGGTCACTGGCCGAGTGGCCCGGAGCGCTGGTGCTCGTCAGCCACGACACCGACTTCGTGCGGGCGCTGCGCCCGGACCGTGCGCTGCTCATGCCGGACGGCACGCTCGACCATTGGAACGACGACCTGCTCGACCTCGTCGCCCTCGCGTAGCCCGCGCCGCGGCCCCCGCCGGCGTCCTGCCGGATTCTTTGGTTCTTTGTCAGCGCTAGACGTTGCCAAAGAACCAAAGAAGCTCGAGGAACCCAGGGACGGGATCAGCCGAGCAGGGCGCGGCGGAGGGCGATGGCGGCCGCCTCGGGCTCGGCCACCTGGACGACGACGCGGTCGTAGGACTGGTCGACGAAGTCGATGACGAGGACGCGCGACGTCCGGCCGACCATCCACAGCGACTTCGAGCCACGGCGCCGGTAGGTGCCCGCGCACACCACCCCGGGCAGGTACGCCCCGGGCGCCCGCAGGCCGAGGGGCACGGCCCGCCGGTCGGCGACACCGATGTCCGCGACCGCGCTGACCGGAACGCTGACGCCGCGCGACAGCGCCCACACCCGCATCGCGCCGAGCGGGCGTACGACGAGCTCGTCCTCGACGATCCCGATGGTGGCCTGGTCGGGCGCGCCCGTGGTGAGCACGAGCGCGAGGACCACGCCGGCGGCCACGCCGAGCCCGGCCGTCACGGCCAGCCCGGCCGCGCCCGGGAGCAGGAGCGCGCTCACCGTGGAGGCCGGCGGCATCGGCACCGCGGCACCTCAGCGCCGCGCCAGCTCGACGGGACGGGACACGTCGGCGAAGAAGTCGTTCCCCTTGTCGTCGACGACGACGAAGGCGGGGAAGTCCTCGACCTCGATCCGCCACACGGCCTCCATGCCCAGCTCGGGGTACTCGAGCACCTCGACCCGGCGGATGCAGTCCTGGGCCAGGCGGGCGGCTGGGCCGCCGATGGAGCCGAGGTAGAAGCCGCCGTGGCGCCGGCAGGCCTCGGTGACCTGGCGGGACCGGTTGCCCTTGGCCAGCATCACGAGGGAACCGCCCGCGGCCTGGAAGCGCTCCACGTAGCCGTCCATGCGGCCGGCCGTGGTCGGGCCGAAGGAGCCGGAGGCGTAGCCGTCGGGCGTCTTCGCCGGGCCGGCGTAGTACACGCAGTGGTCCCGGAGGTACTGCGGCATCGGCTGGCCCGCGTCGAGGCGCTCGGCGATCCGGGCGTGGGCGATGTCGCGGGCCACGACCATGGGACCGCTGAGCGACACCCGGGTCTTCACCGGGTGCTTCGACAGCTCGGCGCGGATCTCGTCCATGGGTCGGCCGAGGTCGATGTGCACGACGTCGTCGGCGAGCTCGTCGTCGGTGACGTCGGGCAGGAACCGGGCCGGGTTGCGCTCCAGCTCTTCGAGGAACACGCCGTCCGCGGTGATCTTGGCGAGCGCCTGGCGGTCGGCGGAGCACGACACCGCGATGGCGACCGGGCAGGAGGCGCCGTGGCGCGGGAGGCGCACCACCCGCACGTCGTGGCAGAACCACTTGCCCCCGAACTGGGCGCCGATCCCGAACGCCTGGGTCAGCTCCAGCACCCGTTCCTCGAGCTCGAGGTCGCGGAAGCCGTGGCCCACCTCGCTCCCCGACGTCGGCAGCGAGTCGAGGTAGCGGGCCGACGCGAGCTTGGCCGTCTCGAGGGCCGTCTCGGCCGACGTGCCGCCGACCACCACCGCGAGGTGGTACGGCGGGCAGGCGGACGTGCCGAGCAGGCGCAGCTTGTCGTCGAGGAAGCGCAGGAGCGCGTCGGGGTTGAGCAGCGCCTTGGTCTCCTGGAACAGGAACGTCTTGTTGGCCGAGCCGCCGCCCTTGGCCATGAACAGCAGCTTGTAGGCGTCGCCGTCGGCCGCCGCGATCTTGATCTCGGCCGGCAGGTTGGTTCCGGTGTTGACCTCGTCCCAGAACGTGAGCGGCGCCATCTGCGAGTAGCGGAGGTTGTCGCGCTGGTACGTCTCGTGGATGCCGCGGGCGAGCGCCTCCTCGTCGCCGCCCCCGGTCACGACCAGCTCGCCCTTGCGGCCCTTGACGATGGCCGTGCCGGTGTCCTGGCACATCGGCAGCACACCGCCGGCGGAGATGTTCGCGTTCCGGAGCAGATCGGTGGCCACGAAGCGGTCGTTGGCCGACGCCTGCGGATCGTCGAGGATGCGCCGCAGCGAGGCGAGGTGGGCGGGCCGCAGGAAGTGCGCGATGTCGTGCATCGCCTCGGCCGCCAGCCGGGTCAGGACCGCGGGTTCGACCCGCAGGAACCGCAACCCGCCCGCCTCGAAGGTCGAGAGGCCCTCCGTGCCGAGCAGGCGGTAGGGGGTGGCGTCGGGGCCGAGGGGCAGCAGCTCGGTGTGGGCGAAGCCGGTCATCGCCGCCGACGGTACCTGCGGTGGCGGCCCGCCCCGAAGCCTGCGCCCGCCGGTCGGCTCGGGTAGGACTGGCGCCATGGCCGACGACTCCCGCATCGAGCACGACTCCCTCGGCGAGGTCCGCGTGCCGGCGAGCGCCCTGTGGGGCGCCCAGACGCAGCGGGCCGTCGAGAACTTCCCGATCTCCGGTCGCACGATCGACGCCGAGCTCATCAAGGCGCTCGCGACCATCAAGGGCGCGGCCGCGACGGTGAACGCCTCGCTCGAGGTCATCCCGAAGAACATGAGCCGGGCCATCCACGACGTCGCGGCCGAGATCACCCGCGGAGAGCACCTCGACCAGTTCCCCGTCGACGTCTTCCAAACGGGGTCGGGCACGTCGTCGAACATGAACGCCAACGAGGTGATCGCCCGTCTCGCCTCGGAGCAGCTCGGCTCGCCGGTCCACCCGAACGACCACGTGAACGCCTCCCAGTCGTCGAACGACGTGTTCCCGTCGGCCATCCACCTGGCTGCGGCCCGGTCCGTGCAGCGCGATCTGCTCCCGGCGGTGCGCCACCTGGAGAAGGTGCTGCGGGCCAAGGCCAAGGCGTTCAAGGGGGTCGTGAAGTCGGGCCGGACGCACCTCATGGACGCCACGCCGGTGACGCTGGGACAGGAGTTCGGCGGCTACGCCGCGCAGGTGGCCGAGGCGGCCGAGCGCATCGAGGCGGCGTTGCCTCACGTCGGCCGGCTCCCGCTTGGCGGTACCGCGGTGGGCACTGGCATCAACGCCCCGAGGACGTTCGCCCGGCGGGTGATCGCCCGCATCGCCGAGGACCTGGGCCTGCCGCTGTCCGAGGCGCCCGACCACTTCGCCGCGCAGGGCGCCCGGGACGCGCTCGTCGGGCTGTCGGGCGACCTGCGCACGCTGGCCGTCGCGCTGGTCAAGATCGCCAACGACATCCGCTGGATGGGCTCCGGGCCTCGCACGGGGCTGGCCGAGATCCGCATCCCGGACCTCCAGCCCGGGTCGTCGATCATGCCGGGCAAGGTGAACCCGGTGCTCGCCGAGGCGGTCACGCAGGTGGCCGGCCAGGTGATCGGCAATGACGCCGCCATCGCCTTCGGCGGCTCGCAGGGCAACTTCGAGCTCAACGTCTACCTGCCGCTCATCGCCGACAACCTGCTCGAGTCGATCCGCCTGCTGGCCAACGTGAGCCGCGTGTTCGCCGACCGGGCCGTCGCCGGGATCGAGGCGAACGAGGAGCGCTGCCGGGAGTACGCCGAGGCATCGCCGTCCATCGTCACCGCCCTGAACCCGCTGATCGGCTACGAGCGGGCGGCCAAGGTGGTCAAGGTGAGCCTCGCTTCGGGCCGGTCCATCCGGCAGGTCCTGATCGAGGACGAGGGGCTGAGCGAGGACGAGGTCGACAGGGGCCTCGACGTTCTCGCCCTCACCAAGGGCGGCATCGTCGGATGAACACGGCGAGCCCCGGCCGAGCGACCCCCGGCCGAGCGACCCCCGGCCGAGCGAGCCCCGGCCGAGCGACCGGCTACGCCCGCTTCTCGAACACCGCCACCACCGACACCCCGAGGTGGCGCAGCGGGGTGCGCTCGAGTGCGAGCACGGGCCCGCGCAGGTGGCGGCCGGGGCCCCAGCGCTCGAGCGGCGGCATCATGAACGTCGTACCGACTTCGACGAAGCCGATCGGACGGAGCAGCCGCCGCAGATCCGCGGGCCGGTAGTTGCGCGCCGTGGAGATCCGGCGGTGCAGCGGCCGGATCCACGGCACGAACGGGTACCACTTCGACCGGCGCTCGCGGCCCCCGACCATGAACGAGTGGGTCTCGAACGGAAAGCCGCGGTTCGGCACGGTCACGTAGAAGGCGCCGCCGGGCCGCAGCACCCGGAAGATCTCGCGCGCCGCCGCCTCGTCGTCGACGACGTGCTCGAGCGTCTCGATGCAGACCACCGCGTCGTAGGTGGCGTCCGCGTCGCTCAGGTGCTCGGCGCTCTCGAGCCGCAGGGTCACGCGCGAAGCCCAGTCCCGCTCGGCGATGCGGCTCCGGAACTCGTCCAGGCGCCCGGGCTCGATCTCGACGCCGGTCACCCGCGCGTACCGGTCGACGAGGCGCTCGGTGTACGACCCGTTGCCGCACCCCACGTCGAGCACCGTCGCGCCGTGCAACGGCCGGAGCCGGTCGAGCAGCTCGAGCCGGCGGGCGATCCCGATGGAGCCGCGCGGCTCGGGCCAGCCGAGGCTCAGCGCGCGGCCCCGCCCCCACAGCGACTCCGGCGCAGCCGCCGCCTCGTCGGTCACCGCGGACCCAGCCCGGCGAGGCGCTCGGCCGCCTCGGCGAGGACCTCGTCACGCTTGCAGAACGCGAAGCGCACGAGGTGCCGGCCGCGCTCGGGTTCGAGGTAGAAGACCGATGTGGGCACCGCGACGACGCCGCAGCGCTCGGGCAGCGACCGGCAGAACGACAACCCGTGGTCGTCGCCGAGCGGGCGGATGTCGGCGGTCGCGAAGTAGGTGCCGTCCGGCTCGAACACGTCGAAGCCGGCGGCCCGCAGTCCCGCGCACAGCAGATCGCGCTTGCGATGGAGATCGGCCCGCAGTGGTTCGACGAGCCGCTCGGTGTCGTCGAGCGCAGCGGCGATGGCGGGCTGGAAGGGCGCTCCGCTCACGTAGGTGAGGAACTGCTTGGCCGTGCGGACAGCTTCGACGAGCGCCGGCCGCCCGCAGGCCCAGCCGATCTTCCAGCCGGTGAACGAGAACGACTTGCCGGCCGAGGAGATGGTGAGCGTGCGGTCGGCCATGCCCGGGAACGTAGCGAGGGGTCGGTGCGCACCGCGGAAGACGAGGTGTTCGTAGACCTCGTCGGTGACGGCCAGCAGGTCGTGGTCGACGCACAGCCGGGCCAGCGCGGACAGCTCGCGGTCGGCGAAGACCTTGCCCGTCGGGTTGTGCGGCGAGTTGAGCAGCAGCAACCGGGTGCGCGGACCGACCGCCGCGGCGACGGCATCCACGTCGACGGCGTAGCCAGGGGGCGACAGGGTCACGACCCGCAGCGTGGCACCCGCCATGGCGGCCACCGCCCGGTACGAGTCGTAGAACGGCTCGAAGGTGAGCACCTCGTCGCCCACCTCGCACAGGGCGAGGAGCGCGGCGGCGATCGCCTCGGTGGCGCCGGTCGTGACGAGCACCTCGGCGTCGGCATCGAGGTCGAGGCCCCAGCAGCGCTGCTGGTGGCGGGCGACGGCGGCGCGCAGCTCGGCGACGCCAGGTCCGGGCGGGTACTGGTTGTGCCCGGCGCGGATGGCGGCGACCGCGGCCTCGGCGATCTCCGCGGGGCCGTCTGTGTCGGGGAAGCCCTGGCCGAGGTTGATGGCACCGGTCCGGGCGGCCAGCGCCGACATCTCGGCGAAAATCGTCGTGCCCAGACCCTGGAGCCGGGCGGCGAGGTGCGGGGAGCGTCCGGTCACCGCAGCGCTGGCCGGCAACCAGTCAACCCAATGCGGGGGAACCCGCGAAGGGCGTCGGGTCGCCGGCGGCAGGCAGCACTGGCCGCGACCACGACATGATGCGGCCGAGGTTGTCGGTCACGGCTTCCCACTCGGCCGGGTGCCAGCCCTCAGCGACCCCGACGACGGCCAGGTCCTGGCGGACGTGGACGAGGGCGGGCAGCCGCTCGAGGCCGAGCGCCTTCACGGCGATGCGGTCGGGGTCGACGAACGTGAGGAGCTCGTCCGCCCACGGACCGAGGAAGGCTCGGGCGTCGTCGGCGTCGGCCGTGACGAGCCATCCGGTCCGGCAGTCTGCGCCCCGGAACGTGGTGAGGATGCGGGCCGCGGTCTCGAGGAGCCACGAGCTCTCGTTGGTGTACGGGTCGATCGCGACGAGGGCGAGGTGGAACGTGGTCACCCACTGCGCCGCCGTCGCGGAGCTCCCGCCGATGGTGGTGAGCGTCAGCTCCGCCGGGACCTGGGGTGCCACTGCCATCGGGCGGGAACGGTAGCAACCGCCCTTCCGGCGACCACAAACCCCACTGTGAGGGCCGCGGGCGCCTAGGTTGCGCGGCGACACCAACCCAGGAGGGGCGATGAACCTCGGCGCCGCCGGCGACAGCTTCGGTTACCGGCTCTTCTTCTTGCTGCACATCATCGCCATCGTCGTGGCGTTCGCGCCCGCGTTCGTCGTGCCCGTCCTGCAGAGCCGCTACAAGCGCGCCGGCGAGGCGATCCCGCCCCAGCTCATGCGGATGTTCAGCGCCAACGGCATGCAGATCCACGGGCCGGCGCTGGTGCTGATCGGCGTGTTCGGCATGGCGATGGTCGGCATGAGCAACGACCTCTTCACGTTCAGCCAGACCTGGGTGTCGATCGCCCTCGCGCTGTGGCTGCTCATCATGGTGGTCGTGTTCGGCGGCATCATCCCCGGCGAGCGCAAGGCGGCCGCCGGCGACACGGCCGTCGAATCGCGGGTCGCCGCGCTCGGCGGCGTGGTCCACCTGCTGTTCCTGCTCATGGTCATCGACATGGTCTGGAAGCCGGGCGTCTAGCCCGCCGTCTCGCCCGCGGGTCAATACCGACAAGGCGTGCCATGCGCTGAGCCTGCTGATCGCCCACCGGCGACGCTCTTCGGGGATGCTCGTTATGGGCATCCGCTCTGAGCGACCCGGCTTCCCAAACCGTACATGTCGAGGGACCCTATCTTGTACACTTGACGTATGGACGTGGCTGTTAGCGTCTTGCGGGCACACCTCAGCGAGTGGCTTGAACGTGCCCGCGATGGTGAGGAGATCGTCGTCACGGAACGCGGCGTGCCTATCGCTCGGCTGCTCGGCATGACTGCTACGGCCACACTCGAGCGGCTCATCGCCGATGGAGTCATCGCCTGCCCGGAGAGAGCCGAGAGGCCAGTCGCGACCGGGAAGGCTCGTCCGCGGGCTCGGCGCTCGGTGTCCGAGCGGGTCAGCGATCAGCGTCGCTGACGTGGCCCTCGTCTACTTCGACGCCAGTGCGTTTGTGAAGCTTGTCGTCGAAGAAGCCGGGAGCGAGCTCGCTGCCGACATGTGGGATGGCTGTGACGCCGCCTTGTCGAGTCGCCTCGCCTACCCAGAGGTCCGCGCCGCGCTGGCATCGGCCAACCGCAACCACGACCTCACCGACGATGGCCTTGCCGCCGCCGAGGCGGCATGGGAGGAGTATTGGTCGGCGACGCGTCCCATCGAGTTGACTCGGACGGTCGAGCGTCACGCCGGCGATCTCGCTTGCCAACACGCGCTCCGCGGCGCCGATGCGGTCCACCTCGCAAGCGCGCTTGCCGTCGACGACCCAGAACTACTCGTGGCTGTATGGGATCAACGGCTCCACGCGGGCGCCCGTGCCCTCCGCCTGCGCGTCGCCCCACTCGACATCGCGTCGTAGCCCGCTGCCTTCGCTGTTCATGTCAACGGCTTCCTGGAACGAGACAGGGCCGTCGGCGACCGTCGCGCGGAACAGCGCCGCGAAGCCGTGATGACCGCCGTTGCCGCCCTGTGCGGCGCGTGAAGCGCCGCGGTCGGGTCGTGGCGCGCCAGTGGGCGGGGCGCAGGCCGCAACGCCGTAGCCGCGGCTGCGGCCGACGGCTCTGCCGCTGCCGATCGCGATCCGCGGCGTATCGACACGATGGCCCCGTTGTCATGGGTCGCCTGAACGAGAGCGCCGGCGCCGTGGCCGTGCCGCCGGCCGGCTCGCCACGGGCCGGCGGTAGGGTCGACCCGATGCACCCGATCGAGCGGCTGCGCTTCGTCGCCCGGGCCTCGGGAGCCGACACGGCGCTGCTCGCCCAGGAGACCGCCGGAGCGCTGTCCGCCTTCGTCGACGATCCGGCCGGCCTCGTCACGGCCTGCCGGCGCATCGTCTCGCGGCATCCGGCCAACGGTCCGCTGTGGTGGCTGTGCAGCCGGGTGCTGTGCTCGGTGGAGCCCGCCCGGGAAGCGTGGCGCGCGGTGGAGGACCTCGACACCGACGCCACGGGAGGGTTGCTGGCGGCGACGTTGCCCGACGGCGCGACCGTGTGCGTGGTCGGCTGGGGCTCGGTCGTGGGGGAGGCGCTGGGCCACCGCGGCGACCTGGAGACGCTCGTGATCGATGTGTTCGACGAGGGCGCGGGTCTCGTGCGCCGCCTCCGGCGCGACGACGTCCACGCCGTCGACGTGCCGCTGCCCGGCCTCGGTGCGGCCGCGGCCGGATCCGACCTCGTCCTGCTCGAGGCCAGCGCGGTCGGTCCCCACGGCGCCCTGGCGGTGGCGGGGTCCACGGCGGCGGCGGCCGTCGCCCACCACGCTGGCGTGCCGGTCTGGCTGGTCGCTGGCCGGGGTCGCCTGCTGCCCGCCCGCGTCTTCGACCACGCTCGCGCCCTCGCGGCGGCCCACGACGAACCCTGGGACCGCGACGACGACCACGTCCCCCTCGAGCTCGTCGAGTGCATCGCCGGCCCGGACGGGCCCGAGCCCGTGGCCGCGGCCCTGCGGCGCACCGACTGCCCGGTCGCTCCCGAGCTGCTCCGGTAGCGGCTCGGCCCGCCCTGCGGCAGTGACGGTCGGGCCGCAGGCGGCCATGCGGGACGCGGCCGCTCACAACTAGAACAAGTTTCATGCCGAAGCGCCGCGACCAGGTCCGCATGACGCCCGCCGAGGTGGACGCCTTCCTCCACGGGCGCCACACCATGAACATCGCCACGATCAACCACGACGGCACGATCCACCTCGTGGCCATGTGGTACGGCTTCGTCGACGGCGACCCGGTGTTCGAGACCTACGCCCGCAGCCAGAAGGTGCTGAACCTGCGCCGTGACCCGCGCCTCACCGCGCTGGTCGAGGACGGCGACGCCTACGAGAACCTCCGAGGCGTCGAGCTGGTCGGCACCGGCGAGGTGATCGAATCGCGCGACGTCATCCAGGCCGCCGCCGAGGACGTGGTGCACCGGTACCTCGACCTCCCGGACGGCACGGACGTCGCCGACATCGCGGCGGCGATGTCGGCCAAGCGGGTGGCCATCCGCGTCCGCGCCGAAAAGGTCGTCTCGTGGGACCACCGCAAGCTGCCCACGGGGTGATCGCCGCCGGCGCGGCCCGGTACCGTGCGGCGCATGGGAGAGATCGTCCAGTTCCCCAGCAACGGCCACGAGGCCCAGGGCTACCTGAGCGTCCCCGCCGGCGGTGCCGGACCCGGCCTCGTCGTGATCCAGGAGTGGTGGGGCCTCGTCCCCCACGTCGAGGACGTCTGTGACCGGTTCGCCGCCGAAAGGTTCGTGGCGCTGGCGCCCGACCTGTATCACGGCAAGACCACCACCGAGCCCGACGAGGCCGGCAAGCTCATGATGGCCATGAACCTCGACCAGGCCGGGCGGGACATGGCCGGTGCCGTGCACTTCCTCCAGCGGCACGACGCCGTCACGGGCGAGGCGCTCGGCGTCACCGGCTTCTGCATGGGCGGCGGCCTCGCCCTGGTGCTCGCCTGCCAGCAGCCCGAGGCCGTCAAGGCCTGCGTGCCCTGGTACGGCATCATCCCGTGGGAGCACGCCGAACCGGACTGGTCGGCGCTCCAGGCCAAGGTGCTGGGCCACTTCGCCTCGGAGGACGGGTTCTTCACGCCCGACAAGGCCCGTGCGCTCGAGTCCAAGCTGCGCGACCTCGGCAAGGACGTCCGGTTCGAGATCCACGAAGGCGCGGACCACGCCTTCTTCAACGACACCCGGCCCGAGGTGTACGACGAGGACGCCGCCCGCGCGGCGTGGGCCAGCACGATCTCGTTCCTCCACGACACGCTCGGCTGAGGGCCACCCCGTGAACCCGGGCGCCACGGACGCCGACGCCGTCGCCGTCGAGCGCTACCTGGCCCTCGGGCTGGCCCTCGGTCGCCACCTCGACGGCCTCGTCGACGCGTACTACGGACCGCCCGACCTGGCCGCGCGCGCCGCGGCCGGCGCACCGCAGCCGCTCCCCGCGCTGGCCGCCGACGCCCGGCGCCTCGTCGCCGACCTCGACGCGGGCGTGCCGGGCCTGTCCGACGCCCGCCGGCGCTGGGTCCGCGCGCAGGTCCTCGGGTTGCACACCGTCGCCCGCAAGCTCGCCGGCGAGGACATCGACTACCGCGACGAGGTCGAGGCCTGCTACGGCGTGCGCCCCGACGCCGTCCCGGAGGACGCCATCGCCGAGGCCCACCGCTCGCTCGACGAGGCGCTGCCCGGCCGCGGCCCGGTGCGCGACCGGTACGTGAACTGGCGGCGGTCCCAGGAGGTGCCCGGCCATCTGCTCGAGCCGGCCGTGCGGTCGCTGGCCGAAGACCTGAGGGAGCGCACCGGGCGCACGTTCGGCCTCCCCGAGGGCGAGCACGTGGACTGGGTGTTCGAGACCGGCAAGCCCTGGGCCGGCTTCAACTACTACCTCGGCGATCTGCGCAGCCGCGTCGCCATCAACGTCGACCTGCCCGTCTTTTCGACCGTGCTCGGTCACCTCGTGGCCCATGAGGCGTATCCCGGTCACCACACCGAGCACTGCCGCAAGGAGGTCGGCATCGTGCGCCGGCGCCGCCACCTCGAGGAGACGATCTTCCTCGTGGGGACGCCCCAGTGCCTGCTCGCCGAGGGCCTGGCCGACCTTGCCCTCGAGGCGCTCGTCGGCGAGCATCCCGAACCCCTGCTGGCCGAGCACCTTCGCCCCCTCGGCATCCCCTACGACGCCGACGTGGCGGCTCGGGTGGCCTCGGCCGCGGCCACGCTCGGCGCGGTGCGCGGGAACCTGGCGCTTCGGCTCCACGTCGACGGAGCCGATCCCGAGGTGGTGGTCGGCGAGGCGGAGCGCTGGCTCCTGCTGCCCCGCGAGCGGGCCGAGAAGCAGGTGCGCTTCCTCACCGACCCGACCTGGCGCGCGTACATCTTCTGCTACGTCGAGGGGGTCGAGCTGTGCCGTCGCTTCGTGGCCGGCGATGCCGCCCGCTTCGAGCAGCTCATCACCGAGCCGCTCCTGCCCGCCGACCTGGCCGCCGCCGCGTAAGCCGGCCGGGGCCGCCCCGCGGCACGGCTACCGTCGGCCGCCGTGATCGACGTCAGGCTGCTGCGCGACGAACCCGAGCGGGTGCGCGCCTCGCAGCGGGCGCGGCGCGCCGACCCCGGCCTGGTCGACGCCGCGCTGGCCGCCGACGAGGCACGGCGGGGCGCCATCGGCCGGTTCGAGGCGCTGCGGGCCGAGCAGCGCTCGATCGGTGCCGGCATCCCCAGCGCCGCGGCCGACGAGAAGGCCGCGCTGCTGGCCCGCACCAAGGACCTGGCCGTGGACGTGAAGGCCGCGCAGGTCGAGCTCGACGAAGCGGAGGCCGCCTTCGATGCCGCGCTGCGAGCGATCGACAACGTCATCGTCGACGGCGTCCCCGAGGGGGGCGAGGAGGACTTCGTGGTCCTCGACGAGATCGGCACGCTCCCCGACATCGCGGACCCGCGCGATCACCTCGCGATCGGCGAGGCGCTCGGCATGATCGACGTCGAGCGCGGCGTCAAGGTCTCCGGCAGCCGCTTCTACTACCTGACCGGTTGGGGGGCCCGGCTCGAGCTGGCGCTGGTGAACCTGGCCATGGCGCAGGCGATCGAGACCGGCTTCACGCCGATGGTCGTGCCCGCGCTGGTGCGCCCCGCGGCCATGGAGGGCACCGGCTTCCTCGGGCAGGCCGCCGAGAACGTGTACCGGCTGGAGGCCGACGACCTGTACCTCGTGGGCACGGCCGAGGTCCCCCTCGCCGGTTACCACATGGGCGAGGTGCTCGACGGAGCGGCGCTGCCCCTGCGCTACGCCGGCCTGTCGCCGTGCTTCCGGCGCGAGGCGGGCACCTACGGCAAGGACACGCGTGGCATCTTCCGCGTCCACCAGTTCGACAAGGTGGAGATGTTCTCCTACACGCACCCCGACGACGCCGAGGCGGAGCACGAGCGTCTGCTCGGCTGGGAGAAGCGGTTCCTGTCCGCGTTGGAGCTCCCGTTCCGCGTGATCGACGTGGCCGCCGGCGACCTCGGCGCGTCCGCCGCCCGCAAGTTCGACTGCGAGGCCTGGATCCCGAGCCAGGGGCGCTACCGCGAGCTGACCTCGGCGTCGAACTGCACCACGTTCCAGAGCCGCCGGCTCGACATCCGCGCCCGCGGCGACGACGGCCGGCCCGCTCCGGTGGCCACGCTCAACGGGACGCTGTGCGCCGTGACCCGCACCATCGTCGCCCTGCTGGAGAACCACCAGCAGCCGGACGGATCGGTGCGCGTGCCGGCCGCGCTGCAACCCCACCTCGGCGTCGACACGCTGCGCCCGGGGGAGGACCGTTGAGCGAGCCGAGCACGATCGGCATCTTCGTGTTCGACGACGTCGAGGAGCTCGACGCCGTCGGTCCCTGGGAGGTGCTCGCCTACTGGACGCGCACGTGGCCCGAGGACGGTTGGCGCGTCGTCACGCTCTCGCCGGACGGAGGCCCGGTGCGCTGCGCCAAGGGCCTGCGCATCACGCCCGACCACGGGTACGAGGACGCACCGGCGCTCGACGTCGTGGTCCACCCGGGCGGCCGCGGCACCCGTGCGATGACGGCCGACGAGGCGGCGCTGGCCCGGGTGCGGGCATGGGCCGGGCGGGCGCAGCTCATGGCCAGCGTGTGCACCGGTGCGCTGGTCTACGCGGCGGCCGGGTTGCTGCGGGACCGGCCGGCGACGACGTACTGGTCGGCGTTCGACGAGCTGCTCGCGCTCGACCCGAGCATCGAGGCGCGCCCCGAGGACCGCTTCGTCGACGACGGCGACGTGCTCACGTCCGCCGGTGTCTCCGCCGGCATCGACCTCGCCCTGCATCTCGTCGTGCGGCTGGCCTCGCTGGAGCGGGGCCGCCAGGTCCGCAGGGGCATCCAGTACGACCCGCAGCCGCCGTGCTGACGCACGACCGTGCCGCGCTCGGCCCGCGCCTGCTCGCGGACCGGGTCTGAGCGGCCCGGGTGATGAACCGATGCGACGTGGTGGTGGTCGGCGCCGGCGTCATGGGTGCGGCGACGGCATGGACGCTGGCGCGCGAGGGCCGCGACGTCGTGCTCCTCGAGCGCTACGCCCCCGGGCACGATCGGGGCTCCAGCCACGGCGGCACCCGCATCTTCCGCCTCGCCTACGACGACCGGCGCTTCGTCCGCATGGCCCTCGAATCCCTGCCGCTGTGGCGCGAGCTCGAGTCGGACGCGGGCGAAGAGCTGCTGCAGACCGGCGCCGCCGTCGACCACGGGCCCCGCGCCGCGCTCGAACCCATCGCGGCCGCGCTGGCCGCCGAAGGCGTCGACCACGAATGGCTCGCACCGGGCGAGGCGCACGAGCGCTGGCCCGGCATGCGCTTCGACGGCGCGGTGCTGTTCCACCCCGGCGGCGGCCGGTGCTTCGCCGAGCGGACGGTGTCGGCGCTGTGCGCCCGGGCCGCGCACCATGGCGCCGACGTGCGCTTCGGGGCCGGCCGGGCCGAGGTCGTGCGGCGCGACGGCGCCGCGTCCGTGCTGGTCCGGGCCGGCGGCGAGGAGTGGGAGGCCCGCGTCGCGGTGGTGACGGCGGGGGCCTGGGTGGGCGAGGTGGTGGCCGGTCTGGGGATCGAGCTGCCGCCGCTGCGGGTCACGCTCGAGCAGGTGCAGCACTTCCGTCCCCGCGACGGCGGTGGGATCGATCCGCACCCGGACTGGCCGTCGTTCATCCACCACCGCGCCGACGGCGCGGCCGTCTACGGGCTGGCGACGCCGGGGGAGGGCGTCAAGGTCGACGAGCACCACGCCGGCCGGGCCGTCGACCCCGAGCACGACGACCGGCTGGCCGACCCGGTGCGGCGGGCCGCACTGTGCCGCTACGTCGCCGACTGGTTCCCGGGTCTCGAACCCAACCCGGTCCACATGGCGACCTGCCTGTACACGTCGACACCCGACGACTCGTTCGTCCTCGAGCGGCGGGGCCCGATCGTCGTGGGCTCACCGTGTTCGGGCCACGGGTTCAAGTTCGCGCCGTGGATCGGTCGCCAGTTGGCCCGCCTGGCCAGCTCCCGCTCCTGACCCCCCGGAGTTCTTTGGTTCTTTGTCAGCGCCTCGCCACGCCAAAGACCCAAAGAATTGTGGCGGGCACGGGCACGGGCACGGGGACGGCTCAGGCGACGAGGCGGCGGGCGATCACCTTGAGGCACAGCGTCTCGTCGGCGCCTTCGAAGATCGACAGGACGCGGGCGTCGACGAAGTACCGGCTCACGTCGTACTCCTCGGCGTAGCCCATGCCGCCGTGGATCTGCATCGCCTCGCGGGTGACCCACTCGGCCGCCTTGCACACGTAGGCCTTGACCATCGAGGCCTCGAGCGTGCCCTCGCCCTTCGCCATCAGCTTGGCCACCTGGTAGGCGAACTGCCGGGCGGCCTGGGTGATCACCGCCATGCGGGCCAGCTTGGCCCTGGTGAGCTGGTAGTCGCCGATGGGACGGCCGAACACGACGCGGTCCTGCGCGTACTGGCGGGCCGCTTCGTACGCGGCCTGCATGACGCCGACGGCGCGCGCCGCGGTCTGCAGCCGGCCGTTCTCGAACCCGGCCATCTGGTAGTAGAAGCCCTTGCCCTGGCCGGACTCCATGCCGATCAGGTTCTCGGCGGGCACGAACCAGCTGTCGAAGGCGATCTCGTAGGAGTGCATGCCGCGGTAGCCGACCGTGTCGATCGGGCGGCCCTCCATCTTCCCGCCGCCGGGCGCGCCGTCGAGCGCCTCCTGGACCAGCTCGAAGCCGTGCGAGTCGCCACGCTGCTTCGGCACGATGAACAGCGACAGGCCCCGGTGGCCCTTGGAGCGGTCCGGGTCGGTACGGGCCAGCACGACCAGCACGTCGGCCCGGGCCCCGAACGTGCACCACGTCTTGACGCCGTTCAGCAGCCAGCCGCCGCCGGTCGTGGTGGCGGTGACCTTCACGCCGGCGACGTCGGAGCCGTAGTCGGGCTCGGTCACGGCGATCGCGTTCATCACCTCGGTGGTGGCCAGCTTGGGCAGCCACTCCTGCTTCTGCTCCTCCGTCCCGCCGGCGAGCAGGGCGCGGGTGAGGATCTCGGGGCGGGTGATCAGCGACCCGCCGACGCCGAGCGACCCGCGCGACAGCTCCTCGGTGGCGACCACCATGGCGATGTACTCGCCCTCGCCGCCGCTGCCGTAGCCGCCGTACTCCTCGGGGATCGACAGCCCGAAGGCGCCCATCTCGGCGAGCCCGGATATGACCGACTCGGGGATGTCGCCGTTCGTGCGGTGGACGTGCTCGGCGATCGGCTTCAGCTCGTTGTCGGCGAAGCGGCGGAAGGTGTCCTGCACCATCTCGAACTCCGGGTCGAGGTGGCGAGGGCCGGGTTCGTCGAGCGCGGCCAGGAAGGCCGGGTCGCGGTAGGCGGCGAGGAACGGGCGGCTGCCGTCGAGCGCGCCCGGCTCCACGCCCCACTCGGCCTCCCGGCCGAAGACCTTCGCCGCCAGGTCGTGGACGGCGTCGGCGACGAACGCGCAGGTGATACGGCCCTCGACGTCGCCCTTGGCGCCGTAGTCGAGCAGCGATCGGGCGGTGGCCACCCCCGACGCGGCGTGGGCGAGGTCGTAGGCGAGGACCTGGTGCTCGTCGATCGAGGAGGCGGCGAGGGTCCGGGTGGCGGCTTCGACCACCGAGGCGGCCTGCTCGACGACCTCCGCGGCGGCGGTGAGATCGGGGGCGGTCATGCCGGGAGGCTAACGACGCGTCGGTTCCCCGCTCACATCGGTCAGGGGCATCCCGGGGTGGGCGTCGAGCCAGCCGATCAGGTCGCCGAGACCGAGCGGTTGGGCGATCACGAACCCCTGGGCGAGGTCGCAGCCGAGCCCTTCGAGCACCTCGATGGTGGCGTCGTCCTCGACGCCTTCGGCCACCACGTCGAGGCCGAGGTTGTGGCCGAGATCGACGATCGAGCGGACGATCACGAGGTCGTCGGTGCGGCGGGCCACGCCGCTCACGAAGGACCGGTCGATCTTGAGCTCGCGCACCGGCAGGTTCCGCAGGTAGGTGAGCGACGAGTACCCCGTGCCGAAGTCGTCGACGGCCGTGGCCACGCCGAGACGGCTGATGGCGCCGAGCACCTCGAGGGCGAGGCTCGGGTCGTCCATCAGCTGGGTCTCGGTCACCTCCAGGGTCAGCTCGCTGGGCGGGAGCGGGTGGAGGGCGAGCAGATCGCCGAGCAGTGTCGGCAGGTCGGGGTCGTAGAGGTTGCGGACCGACAGGTTGACGGCCAGCCCGACGGGCGTGCCGGCCTGCCACCAGCGGGCGGCCTCGGCGATGGCGTGGCTGAGCACCCAGTGGGTGAGCGGGCGGACGAAGCCCGACAGCTCGGCCAGCTCGATGAACTCGGCGGGCAGCATCGTGCCGTGCTGGGGGTGGTCCCAGCGCACCAGCGCCTCGACCCGCACCGGCACCCGCGAGGGCAGCGCCAGCAGCGGCTGGTACTCGACCCGGAACTGGCCGGCTTCGAGTCCGTGGCGAAGCTCCGACAACAGGGTGAGGCGCCGGACGCTGCTGTGGTCCAGATCGGCCCGGTAGACGGCGTGGCCGGAGGCCGACCGCTTGGCCTGGTACATGGCGACGTCGGCTCGCTGGGTCAGCTCGCTGGCATCGTCCGCGTGGTCGGGGAAGAGCGCGATCCCGATGCTGGCGTTGGTCTGCAGCCTGAGCTGGTCCAGCGTGAACGGCTCGAGCAGGGCGGCCCGGATGCGGTGGGCGACGATCTCGGCGCCCTCTTCGGACACATCGGTGGTGAGCAGGACCGCGAACTCGTCGCCGCCCAGGCGAGCCACGAGGTCGGCGTCGCGCAGCACGTCCTGGAGGCGGCCGCCGAGCTCGGTCAGCAGGCGGTCGCCGATGTGGTGGCCGAGCGTGTCGTTGACCTCCTTGAACTGGTCGAGGTCCATCACGAGCAACGCCACCTTCGACTCGGCCCTCGCCGCGCTGGCGAGCGCCCGGCCGACGTGGTCGCGCATGAGCGTCCGGTTCGGCAGGCCGGTGAGGCCGTCGTAGAGGGCTTGGCGGCGCAACCGCCGGCTCGCCGTCACTTCGTTCGTGACGTCCTGGAGCGACACGCACACGCTGTCGCCGGGCAGGGCGAACGCCTTCACCGCGGCGATCTGCTCGTTGTCCTGACCGGGCCGCAGAACCACCTCGTCGATCGCGAAGCTCGTGTGGTCCCGTGCGACGGTCGCCAGCCGGTGGTGCAGCCGCAGGTCCTCGACGAGGGGCAGAACCCCGATCAGCCGCCGGCCCGTCCAGGTGTGCAGCGGCCGGTTCATGATGCGGGCGGCCTCCGCGTTGGCGGCCACGATCTCGAGGGACTCGTCGTCGTCGCGGTCGGCGAGGCGCAGCACCACGAGGCCGAGCTCCACGGTCTCGAAGATGTCGGCGTACTGGCGGACGCGCTCCTCGGTCCGCTTGCGCTCGCTGACGTCGACCATCACGCCGCGGGTGATCGCTCCGCCGCGCGTCGGCGTCACGGTCACAACGTCCTGGAGGTGGACCACCCCGCCGTCGGGCCGCACCATGCGGTACTCGAGCTCGTGGGACCGGCCGGCGCCGACCGCGGCCTGGTGCTCGGCGACGGCCCGGTCGCGGTCGTCGGCGTGGACGTGGGCGGCCCAGAACCCCTCCTGCAGCCAGGCGGCCAACGGCCAACCCAGGATCTCCTCCGCCCGCGGCCCGACGTAGCTGAACGACGAGGCGGCCGGGTCGGACTCCCACACGATCCCGTCGAGGCTCTCGAGCAGGTCCCGGTACCGGGCCCGCACCCGCCGTTCGGCGCCGGCCACCGCGTTGACCGTCGCGACCGCCAGCGCCGTGCACACCGCGAAGGTCGGCACCATGACCTGGGCGAGGTCCGGCTTGGCGACCAGGCTGACGACGGCGACACCGGCCATCGCACCCGCGCTGGCCAGGTAGGTGGTCCGCCGGCGGAAGAGGGCGGCGATGAGCGCCAGGTTGGCCACCAGGAGCAGGACGGCCGGGAGGTAGGTGCTGTGCGCCTGGAGGGGGAAGACGACCGGCAGCACGACGTCGCCGACCGCCAGCACCTCCGGGATGCGCCCGTGCCGCGCGTACAGCCGGTTGAGCACGATGTTGTAAGCGAGGCCGATGACCAGGACCGAGCCGGCGATCAGAGCCCGGTTGGGACCGATGTCGGGCAGCACGAGGGCGAAGACGGCCAGCCCGGCGATCGACGTGATGCGCAGGCGGATGGCCCGCTGCCACAGGTCGTCCCGCCAGGAGTCGATGAGGGCGTTGGCGGAGGGCGGGCGTGGCCGGGCCACGCGGCCAGTGGATGGCACCCGCTCATCTTCTCCCACTGCTCGACTCATCGGCGGGCCGGGTCCGTTCCTGAGTGCCGGTCGGCGGGCTGGCGGCGGGCTGGCGGTGGGCCGGCAGCGCATCGGCGAGCCTCCCTTAGGCTGCGGCCGGCCGCCGCCGGCGGTCCGAGCCCCGACGAGGAGACCCCGTGACGACCCACGAGCGCCCCTTCGGCCGCCACTTCGAGGACTTCGAGGTCGGTGACGTCTACCGGCACTGGCCGGGCAAGACGATCACCGAGTACGACGACCACCTGTTCTGCATGATCACGATGAACCACCATCCCCTCCACACCAACGACTGGTATGCCGAGCAGGCCCCGCAGGGCCGCAACGTGGTCGTCGGGAACCTCGTGTACTCGCTGGTGCTCGGCATGAGCGTGCCCGACGTCAGCGGGGCCGCCGTGGCCAACCTGGAGGTGGAGGAGCTCAAGCACGCCAGGCCGACGTTCCACGGCGACACCATCTACGCGGAGACCCGGGTGCTCGACAAGAAGCTGACCTCCAAGGGTGACCGGGGCATCGTCACGGTCGAGACCAAGGGGCTCAACCAGCGTGGCGAGGAGGTCTGCTACTTCCGGCGCAAGGTCATGGTCTGGACGCACGATGCGGCGCCCGGCCGCACGCGGCCGTACGAGGCGGACTCCGTCTGGCGCGAAGGCTGAGGTGGTGGATCCGGCCGCCGAGGGCGGCTTCGACTGGGCCGCCGAGGAGTACGAGCGGGCCCGGCCGGGCTACCCCCGTGGCGCGCTCGAGCACATCGTCCGCGAGCTGCGCCTCACGCCCCGCTCGCGCGTGCTCGACGTGGCGGCCGGCACCGGCAAGCTGACCCGGTTGCTGCTCGACACCGGCGCCCACGTCGTGGCCGTCGAGCCCGTGGCGGGCATGCGCCGCAAGCTCGGGATCGTGTGCCCCGATGCGGACGTGCGCGACGGCCGGGCCGAGGCGCTGCCCTTGCCCGACGAGTCCGTGGACGCGGTCACCGCGGCGCAGGCGTTCCACTGGTTCGACGCCACCGCCGCCTTGGCCGAGTTCGCCCGGGTGCTCCGTCCGGGCGGTGGGCTCGCGCTGCCGTACAACGCCCGTGACCGGCAAGTGGCGTGGGTGCGCAGCTTCGACGAGATCCTCGACCGCTTCCAGCGGGAGCTGGCGTGGTCGCGGCCGGACCTGCCCGACCTCGTGCCGCTCATGGCCGGCGCCGGCGCCTTCACCGAGCTGCAGGGGGCGACGTTCCCGAACTCCGTGCCGTGCACCCCCGACCTACTGGTCGCCCTGGCGGCGTCGACGTCCACGGTCGCATCGCTCGATGACGAGCGACGGAGCGCGTGCCTCGAAGAGGTGCGGGCCCTGGCGCGGTCGCACCCCGACCTGGCCGGCCGCGACCGCTTCGAGCTGCCCCACGTCACCTACGTCTTCTGGTGCTCGAAGCTGCCTCGCTCCTGAGCTGGTTCGAGACCGCAGGTCGGGATCTGCCGTGGCGGCGGACCCGGGACCCGTGGGCCGTGCTCGTGTCGGAGCTGATGCTCCAGCAGACGCAGGTGGCGCGGGTGGTGGACCGCTGGGGCGGGTTCCTCGAGCGGTTCCCGGAGCCGGCGGCGTGCGCCACCGCCGGAGCGGGCGCCGTGGTCGGGGAGTGGGCCGGCCTTGGCTACAACCGGCGCGCCGTGGCGCTGCACCGGTGCGCGTGCGTCGTGGTCGAGCACCACGCGGGTCGCGTGCCGGGCTCGCTCGATGCCCTGCTCGCCCTGCCGGGCGTCGGGCCGTACACCGCGCGCGCCGTGCTCGCCTTCGCCTTCGAGCGCGATGTGGGCGTGGTGGACACCAACGCGGCGCGCGTGCTGGCCCGCCAGGCGGGGCGGTCGCTGGCGGCGCGCGAGGTGCAGGCGATCGCCGACGCGTCGGTCCCCGCGGGCCGGGGTTGGGCCTGGGCCTCGGCCCTGCTCGACCTCGGGGCGACGGTGTGCACGGCTCGGGTCCCCGGGTGCCCGGTGTGCCCCGCCCGCTCGACCTGCGCCTGGGCCGCGGCCGGCTGCCCGGCCCCCGATCCGGCGGCGGGGTCGGCCGGGGTGGCGGGCCGGCAGGCTCCGTTCGCAGGGAGCGACCGGCAGGGCCGGGGCCGCCTGGTCGACGCCCTCCGGAGCGGACCCGTGGCTGCCGCCGAAGTGGCCACGATCATGGGGTGGCCGGGCGACGGCCAGCGGGCGGCGCGGGTGGCGGCCGCGGTCGTCGCCGACGGGCTCGCGCGCCGCACCGCCGACGGTGCGCTGGTGCTGCCGTGAGCGATTCGGCGGCTGGCTCGGCGGGACTCCGGCGGCCGATCGCGCTCGCGCGCGTTGCGGCGCTGGGCGTCGGCTCGGGCCGGCACCGCCGCGCCCCTCACCGCGGTGCGAGCTGCACCGCCACGCCTGCGAGGCCGGACCAGTCGGGCGACTCGATCACGCACCGGGCGAACAGCCACCGCGACAGCCGGTCGGCGTCGAGGCCGAGCAGCCCGGCCATCCGGCGCACCAGGCCGAGCGGGTCACGGCGCAGGCGCTCGGTGCAGTTGAGGAGGTGCTGGAGCGCGTCGTAGGTGGGATCGCCGACGTACGGTTTGGGGTCGATCGCCAGCCACGGCTCGCGCTCCGCGGCGAGCACGTTGCCGGCGTGCAGGTCGGTGGCCAGCAGGACCTCCCGTTCGGCGGTGCCCGGCAACGTGCGGAACAGCTCGACCCCCGCTCGCGCCAGCCCGGGATCGAGCCCCGAGCGGGCACTGTCGTCGCGGCGCTCGAACCCCTCGGCCCACTCATCGCACATGACCTGGAGCGGCCGGAACAAGTCGGCCGGGGCCGGCTTCGCCCAGAGTCGCGACAGCAGCCCGGCGATCACCTCGTCCTGCTCGAGCTCGGGACGTAGCGCCAGCGGCGAGCCCGGCCGGCACCGCTCCTGGACGAGCGCGTCCGTGTCGCCGAAGCGCGACGCCGCGTAGAGGCGGACCGTGCCCTGCCCGTCCCAGTGGCGCAGCCCTTCGGCCTCGTCCTCCGCTTCGGGGTGGCGCCAGCCGAGCTTGAGGACGAGGTCGGTGCCTGCCGCGTCGCGCGCCGGAGCCACCCATGCCGCCTGCCCGCCCGGCTCGAACGGCGGGCCGACGCTCAGCTGCCAGCGAGCCATGGCGGCGTCGAGGGTGTCGGCCAGCGTGGCCAGCCAGCCGGTGCGCCCCTCACGCTCGGCGGCGGCGACGAGCCGCGCCGGGCAGTGCAGCGAGCCGGAGTGCCGCCGTCGCTCGATCGAGCTCAAGGCCAGCCGATGCCCGCCGCGACCCGGGCGACGAGCGCGTCGCGCTCGGCCGGCGTCGCCACCCGCAACCGCTCGAACTCGTCCCCGAACCGGACGTCGGCGTACGGGCCGGACGGGTCCTCGTGGAAGTGGAGGAAGGCCCGCGACCGCCGGTAGAACACGCCGCGCCGCCGTTCGGTGAGCCCAGGCAAGTCCCGCAGGCGCACCAACAACGGCTCCAGAGCGTCGAGCGTGCCCGTGGTCGCGTGGCGCACCGGGCGGACGCTACCCCCGCCCCCGGCCGGCTCGGGCCACGCTTCTGTGGGGATGACCGACGGTCGCACCGGCCGGCGACGTCGCTACGAGGCTGCCGATCCTTGCCACGCTCCCGCAGTATCGCCTCTGCCGAGGGCCGTACAGTTCGGTCAACGGGGCAACGCCAGGCGCCCAGCAGACCACTACGTCGTCAGGATGCGCAGCGCGGTGTGGCGGGCCATGACGTCGAAGTCGACATCGGCGTGGACGACCTCCACGTCGTGTCGGATGGCGACGGCCGCGATGAGACAGTCGATCAGCTTGCGCACCGGTTCTCCGCGGGTTCGGCAGGTTCGGTACAGCGAGGCACCGGTCTCGTAGTCCAGGGCATCGGTGGGCAGCAGCGTCGCCCGCGCCAGCAGCCCGCGCAGGTCCTTCAGATGGCGCTCGTCGCGCGCTCCCGCCAGGACCTCCATGCGGACCGGATGGCATGTCGCGACCTTCGCCGCCAGGAGCTCGTCGACGAGCTCGCAGGTCGGGCTGCGCGTGTCGCGTAGGAACTCCACCCAGGCGGAGGTGTCGACGAGAATCACGCGGTACGGGTCGAGCGCATGGCGTCGAGGTCGCCCTCCCAACCCGAGCCGCGCAAGGCGCGGGCATCGTCGACGCCGAGTGGTTCGCTGGCGAGGCTTCGCAGCGCGAAGTTGACGGCCTCGCGCTTCGTCGGAAGGTGGTAGCGCTGCATCACGACTTGGCAGGCGTCGTCGTCGATGTCGATGTTGGTGCGTCCCATACACACACGCTACACCGCTGCCTTCCACGGGCCGGTGCCTCAGGGTGCGGTGAGCGCCGCGACCACTTGGTCGAAGGCGGTGTCGGCGAGGGTTCGTAGTTCGTCGTCGGTGCGGTCCTGGATCGGGTGGGCGACGAAGACCCGTCGCACGCCGGTCGTGGGCGCACCTCCACGGTGACGGGCTCGGCGCCGGTGGCTCCGTTGACCCTCCCGGCGATGATGGTCGAGAACAGACCGGCTCCGCCGCCGCGAGCTGCAGCCCCCGGCCGATGCCGAGGTTGGCCCGGTTGCTCGTGCCGAGCGCCTTGACATCTCCGGAGGGGATACCTTCACGCAGACGGCCAGCAGGGCAAATGGCAAACCGGTGAGTCCCTCCGGATCTAGGTATGCCGGCTCGGGGAGCTGCTTGGCTGGGGGAACGGCACATGTCACGACACGGTAGGGTCGCCAAGGTGGGTGGGGCTGTGGTTGTCATCGCCGCCGCGGTAGCGGCGCAGCCGCCTGCCGCGTATGCGATGAAGGCGCCATTCGGTCCTCCGAGCGCTATCCAGCACGGGGTGCGGCCAGTGGCGGGTAGCGATCAGAGACTCTGCGGACTGGAATCTGAGCTGGACGAAGGCGATGATGCTCGGATTGGGAGCTACGAGATCGGCAAAATTGATGGCTACTGCTGACCAAGGCATCCGTCGTGTCATGGCTGTGGCCTTCGCGGTCCTGGCGTTGGCATGCGGCAGCAGTGTGCGTTCGGATCGGGGGGTCACATCCGCGGCGGCGGATCCGGGCATCCCGTCGCAGCGAGTGTGCGGAACGGAGTTTCCACTGGCTGGCCCAGCCGATCTCGCCGCCCGGTCTGAACGGGTGCTCATTGGCCGGCTCGCGAGCGTCGAGCCGAGCGCAGTGACAGCACCAAAGGCCGATCCACAAGATCCGAGGCCCGATAGGTTGCGGTTCACCGCTCTCTCCTTCGAGGTGCTGTCGAACATCAAGGGCGGCGGGGACCCGGAGGTCTCGGTTCTGACCGTACAAGACGCGATCGACGAGCGGGGGTCCGTAACTTCGGAGATATCGCCTTGCGCGATCGCTGACTTCAGCATGGCAAAACCTGGCGATGAGTTTCTGCTGTTCCTCACCCGCTACAACCAGTCGCAGCAGTATTTCACCCTATTCTCGTCCTCGGGAGTGGCCCGGTTCGCAAATGGCCGAGTCGTTTCGGTAGGAGCGAGCTCTCCGATCTCCGACGACGAGGCCAAGACGCACCTGCTCGCGCCATTGGTGGGCGAAACGACCGAGCAACTTCGTGCGTCCCTGGGCTAGTCCGAAACCGGTGGAGCCAGAACCTCCATGCGTTGACGACGGGAGGCGCGGTCGTGTCTGAGCACGGTTCCACATCGAGCGACGAGCCGTTACTCAGGCACGGACGCATCCATCTTCGCCCGGTCGCTGCAGCACACTGCCGGGCCATCCACGAGGCAGAGACGATTGGCAGCGCAGTACGGCGCTGGCGGCAACGCGTTCGACCGCGTCGCCCCAGGGGTTCGTTCGCGGCCTATGGGCCGGAGTTTTGGCGCAGTTCGTGGTCGTCGGGCGGGGTGGCGATGCCAAGGGACCGCCTCGCTCTCGGTGCCTCAGGGTGCGGTGAGCGCCGCGACCACTTGGTCGAAGGCGGTGTCGGCGAGGGTTCGTAGTTCGTCGTCGGTGCGGTCCTGGATCGGGTGGGCGACGAAGACCCGTCGCACACCGGGCGCGCCGAGGGCGGTGGCTTGGCGGTCGGCCGCGTCGACGAACTCGGTGGAGGCGACGAACACCGACGGCACGCCGCGGCGCTCGAGATCGACGATGTCGTGCACACTGCACGACGTGCACGAACCTCAGTCGGCCAGCGCCTCGATGACCACATCGCAGCGCTGGGCGATCTCGTAGCGCAGGTCGGCCGGGGCCGGCTTGGTGAACGTCGGTTTGGTGAAGCGTTCGACGGTCCAGCCCCGCTCGGCGGCCGGCGCGGCGATGCGGTCGAGGAAGACGTTGCCGCGGGCCTTGGAGATGTCGAGCAGCCCGATGCGCCGGCCGTCGAGCGATGCCGGCCGCTCGGCGAGGGGGACGGCGGCGGCAGTGCGCTCGCCGGTGGGGTCGAGCACGATGCGAGCCGGTGCAGCCGCGTCGGTCGGCGATGCGGGCGGGACCTCGGTCATGGGCGCACCTCCACGGTGACGGGCTCGGAGCCGGTGGCTCCGTTGACCCACCCGCCGATGATGGTCGAGAACAGACCCGCTCCGCCGCCGGCGTGGACGACGAGCAGCCCGCCGGGCCGGAACTTGGGCAACGTGGTGCCGGCGAACGCCTCGGGCACGCCCTCGGCGATGCCGCCCGCGCCGCGTACGAGGTCGTCGCCGGGAAGCTGCAGCAGCCCGTCGAGCTCGGCCAGCAAACGGGCCCGGTCCCAGCCCGCTTCGTGGAAGACGCGGCCGTGCTCGGGGGACAGGACGAGCACGGCGTCGAAGGCCATGGGCAGCTTCGGGTGCTGCACGGTGCGCAGGCACGTGGCCAACGTCCGAGCCAGCGACTCCGGCGTGCGCGACAGCTGATCCACCACTCCTCGCGGGCCTTCGCCGGCGAACAGCGTGACGGTCGACGTACCGGGCGCCAAGCCGCGGCTCACCGACAGCGGCTCGAACGGCGAGCCCTCCTCGTCCTCGGCGAAGCAGAACGACAGCTTGCCGGGGTTGCCCTGCGTGGCCCGGTCGACCTCGCCGGGACGGCCCCCACCGACGTTGCGCACCACGAGCTGCAGCGCCCGGCCGATGCCGAGGTTGGCCCGGTTGCCCTGGCCGAGCGCGTTGAGGCCGCTGTTCATCCCGGCGCGCCGGCGGATCGGCCCGTTCACGATGATCACCGGTCCCACCGGCATCGTCGTGGCCAGCAGGCCGTGCATGTTGAACGTGTCGGTGCAGGCGGCCTCGACCGCGGCGAGCACGACCGGCAGGTGCTCGGGCCGGCAACCGGCCAGCACCGCGTTCACCGCCACCTTCTCGACCGTGCACTCGACGAGGTCGGGCGGGACGACCGCGACCACCTCGTCGGGCTCCCTCGTGGTCCCGTCGAGCATGCGCAGGACACGCTCCGGCGTCGGCGGCACGACCGGCAGCCCGTCCGACCACCCGCGCTCGAACATCGCCTCCATGTCGTCTTCGGCCGCGGCCAGCTCGATGCGCCGGCTGCGGAGCCGCCCGCCCTCGAACCGGGCCCGCAGCGCGTCGACGCGGTCGGGGTCCACGGTGAGCGACCCGCAGCCGGGCCGGAACGGCGGCAGGTCCTCCCCGAGGCGCTCGACGCCGGTGAGCGTGCGCCAGCGGTCTCGGTCCCAGCCGAACGTGCGACCGGCCTCGGCGCCGCCCTCGTAGCGCACGAGCGTCGGGACGGTGTCCAGGTCGAGCCGCCACGACAGCTCGAGGCCCGTGTCGTCGAGCGCACCGCCGATCTCCTCGGGGAAGGCGGGGTCGTCCTGGCTGTAGACGGCGAGGTCGAGCCCGGCCGCGCGCAGCTCGGCCAGCACCGGGCCCACCATCCGGCAGGTGGCGCAGTCGCGCTTGACGACGGCGGTGAACGAGGGAGCCGCCACGACGTGTCGCCGCTACTCGGAGACGGTCACGAAGTCGACCACGAGCCGGTTCACCTCGGCCGGCCGCTCGACGTGGAGGAAGTGCCCGGCTCCCTCCACCATCTCGAACCGTGACCCGGCATCGTCGCGCAGGACCTCGGCCGCGCCACGGGCGAGCTCGGGCCCGAGGCAGCCGTCGCCGTCGCCGTGCAGGTACAGCAGCGGCTGCGGCGGTAGCCGGTCGGCGTGGCTCTGCGCGTCGTCGTAGCGGGCGTCCTTGGGACCGTCGCCCAGCATCGCCCGGTAGTAGCCGAGCGCGGCGGCCAGGTTGGCCGGGTCGCGCAGGGCGTCCTTCACGTGGGCGAGGTCCTCGGTGGCGTCGTAGCCCGGTGACCAGTCGGCCCAGAGCCCGTCGATGAACGCGAGGTCGTCCATGGCGACGGCCATGTCGGACAGCGGGTGCTGGAAGAAGAACATGTACCAGGAGCGCCGCAGCTGGGCGTAGGTGAAGAACCCGCTGCCCATCGCGCCGGGTGGAGGCACGGCCATGGTGACCACGCGGCGCCAGCGCTCGGGCTGCCAGCCGGCCGCCGCGTAGGCCGTGATCGCCCCCCAGTCGTGCCCGATGAGCACGGCCCGCGCGTCACCGCCGAGCGCTTCGTGGAGGGTGGCGGCATCGGTGGCGAGCGCACCGACCTGGTAGAGGCCGTCCGGGGGCATCTCCGTGGGCGCGTAGCCGCGCAGGAACGGAGCGACGGCCCGGAACCCGGCGTCGGCCAAGTCGGGCAGCAGGTGCCGCCACGTCCAGGCCGAGTCGGGAAAGCCGTGGAGGCACAGCGCCAGCGGACCGTCGGCCGGGCCGGCCGCGAGGGCGGCGAAGGTGAGGCCGTTGGCTTCGATCGACGTCGTGGCGTGATCCACCGGTCGGACCGTAGTGGCCAGCGCCGCGGTGCGAGTCGGGAAGGGGGCCCACCCGTCGATCGTCGCCGTTGACAATGGGCGCGGGTTCGGTTTACCCTTCCAGCGGGTGATCGGATCCGACGACGACGGGATTGGCGATGAGGGGCGGTAAGGCGCGAGTGGAGCGGCGAGGAGCCCGAAAGTTCAGTCGGATCGGGATCATCGGCGCTGTTGGGACCGCCGCCGTCATAGTCGGAGGCCCCCCGGCGAAAGCGTCCTGGCAGGGTCGAACGCTGCCAGCATCGTCGGACGTGCCGCCTCCCCCGGGCATGGTGGACTGGCCCGTGGATCATGGGGACGGCTGGATTCACTACCCAAACCCGGTATTGCCGAGGGCACTGGGCAAGGCTTCGCCAAGGCCCAGGTTCGTCAAGGGAAGCAGAGACGGCAACGGCGACTGCCTCTTTGCCGACATACAGGTCGTGTCGCCTGGAAGTTCCGGCGTCTTCACGGAGGACGTCGCGTTCAACCCGACCACCTGTGACCGTATGGTCCTCACCAGTCCGCTGGATGCCGCGGCGTCGACCGCCTTGGCGAACCTGACGGCCGAGCCCGCCTCCCCTCCGGCGACGACGGCAGCGGCCGGCCCGACCGGCCCCGTTGGATCGCAGAAGTCGTCCTGGTACGACCCCGTGCAAATCACGATCACCTCATTGGCGGCAAATGCGGCGATCAACTACGACGGCCATGGCAACGACACCTACGGTGCCAGCAGCTACGTCTTCAAGTACGATGGATGGACCGGCGGCCCGCCGGCGCTGCGGCCAACGGATTTCGGCGACGACCCCCTGCAACTCATCGCAAGTGTCACGAACTACAATCGCGACTTTCTCGCAATCATGATCGCTCTTGCGACCTTGTCGGGCGTACCCGGGGCATCAGCCGCAGTTATGGCTGCATGTGGGTTCCCGACCAGTACCCTCGCCAGGTTTTCGCACTATGAGGTCGTCGATGTCTACAAGTCTGGGCAAGTTGTCGGACAGGACAACGACACAAAATCGGGCGCATGCAGCAATCTCGTCCACCATCATCAGTGGACCCGCAACTACAAGCAACGGTAGCGGGCCGAGCGCATGTTGATGCCGCAAAAGGCGCCCGGGTTGAAGTGCCTGGTGCTCCTCGTGTTCCTGACGCCGTCTCTCTGGGCATGTTCGTCAACCGGTGCACCGCCGCCTGTGGGGCGTACGCGCAGGCACCTCAGGCCCGAACAGGTTGCTCTGCAATATACCGACGCGTTCGCGCGGTTTCAGTTCTCCCAGCCCGATGTATCGGAGATGGTTGTGGCGAATCAGAGGGACGTCCTCAAGAACTGGGCAGCTGGTGTCGCCGCACAGCCTCGTGCCAAAGCCGGTTGGACGAAGGATCTGCGAGTCGGTTCGGTCGTAACGAGGGGCAACGTCGCGACGGTCGTCATGACAGGTTCCGTGTGCTACCCGCGGGCCAAGCCGGTGTGCGCAACGAATGTGGATCCGAAGTCCAAAGATCGAAATTGGCGCGTCAACACCGTCAGAATCGGCTCCGAATGGTATGTCTACTTCACGGTTCCCGGGTATAGGCCGCCAGCGTGAGGCGCGAAGAGCAGCGACCGAAGCGCGCAGATCCGGTCGGTGCCGCTCTTGCCAACGATCGAATCTCTCTTGTGGTGCCGGACGTCGAGCATTACCGATCGCTTCGGCAATGGGAGCTGTCGGGGTATCTTGCGGTGAGATGGCGGCATCGAGGCCTCACGCCCAGCCCTCAGGCGTTCGAGGAGACGCTCTGGGCAGGGGTGATCGCCCAGTACCTCGTCGCCGAGAAGAGCACTGGGACCGTACGCGGCATCGTGGCTGCGTACGATGCCAACTTTCAGAGCGGCTACGCACACATCGCTGCGGCCAAGTTCGAGGCAGCCGACTGCTCTTTGGCGGTAGCTGAGGGCAGTTTGCTACTGGTGAACCACGTATTCAATTCCTGGCCCGTCAGGAAGCTGTACTTTCGCCTTCCGGAATTCAATCTTCGTCAGATTGAAGGAGGTCTGCGACGGTTCGCCGTCGAGGAGGCTCGATTGGCCGGCCACGTCTTTGCAGGAGGCCGATTGTGGGATGAAGTGACCTTTGCGCTCTACCGGGAGCGGTGGGAGAAGGATTGCACGATCTTCGACCGGATACTGGAACCGCATGGCGAGGCGGTATCATGAATCGGGCCGATCTGGTGATCAGGCAGCTGGACCACGTGCTCCAGGATTGGGGAGGCGACAGGGTGGGCATTGACGAGCTTGATTCTCTCGAATTGCTCGAGCTCGTGCAGCGTGTCGAGGCAGTCGTGGATCGCGAGCTGCCCAGAGAGATGTTCGACGCGTGGGACACGTTGGCGGACGTGCGAGCGTTCGTCGTCGATGTCGTCGATGTCGTCGATGTCGTCGATGACGCTGATGGGCAGTTCGGGGTTGCGCCGCAGCTCGAGACGACCCCACGTCTCCCCGAAACGCACCAGAGACGCCGGACGGAGCGGACCGAAGGATGACCTGCCACAAGACGATCTCCAGAGTTGCGCTTGGCGTCTCGGCCGCGGTCATGGCGATGGCGCCTGCGGGGCGACTCGCGGCGCGCGCGGGGCCGTCGGCGACGTCCTCGTCGAACGGCGCGGAATCGTACCTACCGTCCTCGAGGCCAGACGGCTGGATCGAGTACCGGGGCTCCCTCGTCGGTCAACTTGACGTGCCGGCCGGCCCCCCCGTTCTCGTCCCGGGGATGCGCGATGCGGCGGGCAGTTGCGTGTTCGACGACACGCAGATGGTCCAACCCGGTGAGGTGGGCGTGTTCTCTGAGGATGTCGCGTTCAACCCGGCGACGTGCGATCGCAAGGTCATCACGGTGCGCCTGACGCCAGCCGCCTCTGCACGGCTCGATCGGCTGCAAGCCTTGAGTGAGGCTTCGGGTACGACGCTCACCGTCTCCGGCAGCATGGCGCACACCCGGGGGCGCTGAGGTGGGACCCGACCGTGGCAGTCGATCCGCTGGACGGGATGGCACCCGGAGGGTCAAGGAGTTCGCATGCCTGCACGTCCGCCGCTCGGGGCTGCTGCTGCTCCTGGGGGCGAGCATGGTCGCGGGCGGCATGCTGCTCACCCGGGCGCCCAGCCGACCGCCGGTCGTGCACGCGACCACGGAGTCGCGCGTCGACCCGGCGCCAGTACCGGGCGAGATCCGCGCCCTCGCGCTGCGGCTCCCGGCCGACAACCCGCAACGCGCCTTCCTCGCCGACGGGATGGTCACCGTCGAGGAGCGCGAGGCCGCCGCCACGGCGGCGCGCGACTGCTCGCTGGCCGCCGCGCGCCAACTGGGCCTGCGCGCCTCGGCCTCGCGCGCCGACCAGGACGGCGTCGCCGGCTACGAGTTCGCGATATCGGGCGACGAGGCCCGCACCACACTGTGGGAGGCACGGTCCGACCGCTGTGGCGACGCCAACGAGGCACTGGTGGAGGCCGCGCTGAGCGGCGGCAGCGCCTACGACGACGCGGGGGTGAACCAGCTCGAGGTGGACCTCGTGCGCAACCGCGTCCTGGCTGCCGCGTGACCGTTCCTGTGGGTCTTGCCGGACGGCGCGTCGCCCTGCGGCCGATCCGTCACGAGGACCTGCCGTGCATCGACGAGCTCGAGACCGGTGCCGTCGACGCTGACGACCTGGCGACACGGCCCTCGGACCGTGTCGCCCGCTGAGCTCGCCCGGGGGTTTCTGCGGTACCTCTTCGACACGTGGCGGCTCCGGCGTGTGTACGCCGAGGTGGCCGAGTTCAACCTCCACCAGTTCGGGCGGGCGACGTCGCTGTTCGGCGTCGAGGGTCGCAGGCGCGAGTACGTCTGGCTGGGTGGTCGCTTCTGGGACAGGGTGATCCTCGGGCTGTCGCGGGAGCGGTTCGAGCACGAGCGGTTTCGGGTCGGTCGCGCCATCAGCGGGAAGGTCGGCGCGCCGTCCGATCGGCCCGCGGCCGGTCGTGCTCGGCCAGCGCCTCCCACGGTGGGCGACGTGCGCGCCTACGTCGAGTCGGCCGCCGCCGAAGCACACCACGCCTGACGGGGCACCGGCTCTGTGCGGGCGCAGGGTGAACCCGGTCACACGCCCGTCGTGGCCCGTTCACCTTCGGTACCGTGTCGCCACCTCGGTCGGACCGGGGGTTGTCCAGGGGGACCGGCACTGCTCAACGTCAGCTTCTGGGGCGTTCGGGGTTCGACTCCCTGCCCGTGCGACGAGAACCGCCGCTACGGGGGCAACACCGCGTGCGTGGCCCTCGAATCCCCCGGCTGCGAGCCGGTCGTGCTCGACCTCGGCACGGGCCTGCGCCGGTTCGGCCAGACGCTGCCCCAGGACGGCTCGTTCCGCGGGCACGCCTTCGTCACCCACCTGCACTGGGACCACGTGCAGGGCCTGCCGTTCTTCACCCCCGTGCTGGTGCCGGGCGCCCGGCTCGACGTCTACGCGCCGCCGCCTCAGGCCGGCGTGTCGGTGAGCGACGCCTTCCACGACTTCATGCGGCCGCCGTACTTCCCGGTGCGACCCTGCGACCTGCACGGCGAGGTCGTCTTCCACGACGTCGCCGACTGCGAGCTCCAGCTCGGAAGCGCCCGGGTCGTCGTGCGCTCCGTCCCGCACGTGGGCCCGACCAACGGCTACCGCATCGAGATGGGCGGCGCCTCCGTCGTCTACGTGAGCGACCACCAGCAACCGTGCGACGGCACCGACCGGATCGACGAAGCCGTGCTCGACCTCTGCCGTGGCGCGGACCTGCTGATCCACGACGCGCAGTTCACCGAACCGGAGCTGGCCCGCAAGCGCGACTGGGGCCACTGCACGCTGGAGTACGCGGTCCATGTCGCCGCGACGGCGGGCGTACGCCGGCTGGCGCTGTTCCACCACGATCCCGCGCGCAGCGACGAGGCCGTCGACCGCCTGTTGCCCGGCGCCCGCGAGCTCGGCCGCGAGCGGGGACTCGACGAGGTGCTCGCCGCCGCGGAGGGCCTCACGATCTGCCTGTCGCCGTCGTCGCCGTCGCCGCCGCCGTGGCCGCCGTGGCCGCCGTCGTCGTCGTCGTCATCATCAGGCGTGCGCCCGAAGGCCTCCCGCACGGCCTGACCCCGCTGGGCTGGCAGCCTGGGCTGGCCCACTGCTGCCCGCCGCCGCCCCCCTCGCCGCCGCTTCGCTCGCTCCGGAGGTCCCGTGCCGTTGCCCCCGACCGCTCCCGACCCTGCCCACTTCCGCCAGGTCCTCGGCCACTTCCCGACCGGTGTCACCGTGGTGGCCGCCCTCGACGGAGACGGCGCACGCGTCGGGCTGGCCGTCGGCTCGTTCTTCTCGGTGTCCCTCGAGCCGCCCCTGATCGGCTTCTGCGCCGGGCGCTCCTCGTCGTCGTGGCCGCGGATCCGTGAAGCCGGCCGCTTCTGCGTGAGCGTCCTCGCCGACGACCAGGAGGGCGTGAGCCGCTCGTTCGCCACCAAGGCGCCCGACAAGTTCGAAGGCCTCGCCCACCGGCCGGCGCCCTTTTCGGGCGCGCCCGTCCTCGAAGACGCGCTGGCCTGGATCGACTGCGAGCTGGCCGCGGTGCACGAGGCCGGCGACCACGAGATCGCCCTCGGGCTGGTCAAGGACCTCGGTGTCGCCCGGGAGTCGGGGCCGCTGGTGTTCTTCCGCGGTGGCTACCACGGCCTCGGCCTCTGACCGGCACCCGGCCGTCCTGGCCGTCCTGGGAGGGGGTCAGGCCGCGCCGAGCTGGTCGAGCAGGAAGGCCCACAGCAGGGCGACGTGGCGCCAGGCGTCGTACCGGCCCGACGGTCCGCCGTGGCCCGCACCCATCTCGGTCCTCAGCAGCACCGGCCGGTCGGGTCCCGGCTCCACGACCTCCCGCAGGCGCTGCACCCACTTGGCCGGCTCGTGCACCCCGACGCGCGGGTCGTTCAGGCCCGCAGTGGCCAGGATCGCGGGGTAGCGCGCGCCGGGTCGGATGTTCTCGTACGGCGCATAGGAGCGCATGGTTCGGTAGACGGCCTCGTCGTCGACCGGGTTGCCCCACTCCTCCCACTCGGTGACCGTGAGCGGGAGGGACGGGTCGAGGATCGTGTTGAGGGCGTCGACGAAGGGCACCTCGGCGAGGGCGACCCGGAAGCGCTCGGGCGCGAGGTTCAGCGCAGCGCCCACCAACAGCCCACCCGCCGAGCCGCCCATCACGGCGAGCCGGTCCGGTGCGGCCCACCCGCCCTGCACGAGGTGCTCGGCCACGGCGACGAGGTCGGAGAAGCTGTTCGGCTTGGAGGTGAGCCGCCCGCCCTCGTACCAGCGGCGGCCCAGCTCGCCGCCGCCGCGCACGTGCGCGACGGCGAACACGACACCGCGGTCGAGCAGCGACAGGCGGGCCACCGAGAACCATGGGTCCATCGACATCTCGTAGGCCCCGTAGCCGTAGAGGAGGCACGGCGCGGTTCCGTCGACGGGAACGTCGCGACGTCGAACGATCGAGACCGGCACGTCGACGCCGTCCGCCGCCCGCGCCCACGTGCGGGTCGACTCGTACCGCGTCCGGTCGAAGTCGCCGAGGACCGGCTGCTCCTTCAGGAGCGCGCGCTCGCCGGTGGCTACGTCCTCCTCCCACACCTGGGCCGGCGTCGTCAGTGACGTGTACGAGAACCGGTAGCGGGTCGTGTCGAACTCCTCGTTGACCGACGCTCCGACGGTGCGCACCTCCTCGTCGAAGTCGAGGTCGCGCCCGGCACCGCTGGCGATGTCGTGGAGGTGCAGACCGGTGGCCGCGTCGCGCCGGACGTGCACGACGAGGTGCCCGGCGAACGCCTCGACCGCGTCGTAGCGCACGCCGTCGGCTGCGGGCAGCACGGGCTGCCACGACGCCTGGCCAGGGGAGGCCAACGGTGCGCGCCAGAGCGCGAAGTCGGGCGCGCCGTCGTTGGACAGCACGAAGAGGTGGTCGCCGGAGTGGGCCACGGAGTACTCGTGGTCGTCCCGGCGAGGCTCCACGACGCGCGCTGGCGCGGTCGGATCGTGGGCGTCGATCAGGTGCACCTCCGTGGAGACTCTCGAGCCGAGCGTGATCGCGACCAGGTCGCCGCTGCGGCTGGCGCCCACCGAGGCGAAGAAGCGGGCGTCGTCCTCCTGGTGGACGAGCGCATCACCGGACCCGTCGGGTGGATCGACGCCGGTCACGTGGCGGTGGATGCGCCACGGCCGCTCGGCGTCGTCGACGGTGACGTAGAAGCAGGTCCGCGAGTCCGCGGCCCACGCGAAGCCGTAGGAGGTGTCGGGGATGGCCTCGGCGAGGTCCGCGCCGGTGTCGAGGTCGCGCACGTGCAGGACGTGGCGTTCGTCGCCGGCGACGTCGACGGAGTAGGCCAGCCGGCGGCCGTCGGGGGCCACGTCGGCGACGCCGAGCGACAGGTAGCCGTGGCCTTCCGCGAGCACGTTCTCGTCGAGCAGCACCTGCTCGGCATCGGCGGCGTCGTCCGGGTGGAGGCAGGTGCCGTCGTCGGGCCGCCGGCAGTGGATCGGGTAGGCCCGTCCCTCCTCGGTCCGCGAGTAGTACCACCAGGCGCCCTTGCGGTACGGGACCGACAGATCGGTCTCCTGGGTCCGGGCCTTGATCTCGGCGAAGATCCGCTCGCGCAGATCGGCCAGTGGCGCCAGCACGGCATCGGCGTAGGCGTTCTCCGCGTCGAGCACCGCCCGCAGCTCGGCGTCGTCGTGCTCGACCATCCAGAACAGGTCGTCGGGGACCTCCTCGCCGAAGCAGGTGCGCACGTGCGCTCGGCGCGGTGCGACCGGCGGCTCGGGGGTGGTGCCCCTCGCGGTGGGGCGCGACTCCGGTCCCGGCACGCCGGGTCGCTCGGTGTCCGGGGCCTCTGCGGGTTCGCTCACCGGTGGAGGATACGGTCCGGCTCCATGGCCCTCTACGCCCTCGGCGACGCCGAGCCGAACGTCCACCCGGATGCGTTCGTCCACCCCGACGCCGTGCTCATCGGTGCGGTGGAGCTGGGCTCCGAGGCGTCGGTGTGGCCCGGTGCGGTGATCCGCGCCGACGAGGGCCCGATCACGATCGGCGCCCGTACGTCGATCCAGGACGGTTCGGTGCTGCACACGACGACCTACGCCGCGACATGCGTGGGCGCCGACTGCGTGATCGGCCACCTCGTCCACCTCGAGGGCTGCACCATCGAGGACCTGGCGCTCGTGGGATCGGGAGCGGTGGTGCTGCACGAAGCCGTCGTGGAGACCGGAGCGCTGGTGGGAGCCGGCGCGGTCGTCCCCAACCGGATGCGGGTGCCCTCCGGCGCGATGGCCCTCGGCGTGCCGGCCACGATCAGGGAGGGGACGGTCGACGCGCAGCGGCACATCCGGCCCGGGGTCGAGGCCTACCGGCGCCGGGTGCGCCAGTACCGCGCGGATCTCCGCCGTCTCGACTAGTCCCCCGCCCGGGCCCGGCTCGCAAGCCGGTGGTCAGCGGACGCCGGCGCCGATCAGCTCCAAGACGCGCACGGTGCCCGTGGCGGCCGCGCTGCGGGCCCACTCCAGGGTGGCCATGTCGTCGGTCAGGTAGATCACCTGGACCCGCTCGCTGACCCGCCGCAACATGGCCAGCAGATCGAGGCGGACATCCATCGGCACCGGGGTGAGCGCGTCGTCGACCACGACGGGCAGCGTCTCCTTGTCCGGCCCCAGGCCCGAGGCCCGCCCGACCCGCGTGAGCAGGCGCCGCGCCACCTCGCCCGGCCCCTCGCCGGCCAGCGGGTCCGTCACCCGGCTCTCGAGGTCGCGCACGGTTCGCACCGTCTGCTGGTAGGCGGAGCTCAGCGCGCCGACCCGGCCGGGCTCGATGCCCGACAGGCGGCGCTCGAGCTCTTCGTGGCGCCGGCGGAGCAGTCCGGCCTGCTTCTCGCGGCGCGGCGGAGGCAGCTTCGCCCAGTGCGGTTGCCAGAGGATCCCGGCCTCCACCCGCACCTCTTCGAGCTCGGCGGCCACCACGTCAGCGGCGCGCACCGTGCCGCGGAGCCGGTCGCGACGCAGGCTGTCGAGGCGGGCCCGGGTCATGGCCTCGCGGGCACCGTCGGGCCCCGCCGTGATGCCGAGCCGGCTGAGGAGGGCGACGATGTCGGCGCGCGCCGCGACCTCGTCGCGCTCGGCCTCGACCAGGTCGTGCCGGCAATCCGCGAGCGCGGCGGCGAGGCCCGATCGCGCCGAGTCGACCTTGGCCGCCGCCGAGGCTGCCGCGGCCGCCAGCTCCGCCTCACGGGTCCTGCGCAGCGCGGGATTGCACCTCGGCGCCAGGGCGCGCACCTCCGCCTCGACCGCGGCCGCCTGCTCGACGGTCGTCGTGCCGGCGAGCTCGCGCCATGACGCCATTGCTTGGATGCGCGCGTCGCCGACGGCCAGCCAGGCGTGGCGTGTCGCGTCGTCGACGGTGGGGGCGGCGTGGCGGAGCTGCGCGTCCTCCCAGCTGCCCGACCCGGTCCGCCGGGCCGCCTCGCGCTCGCGCGCCTCGGCCCGGTCGACCCTGCGGCGCGGGCGGACCACGAACAGGTAGGTGAGCACCGCCGCGACGGCCAGCAGAGCCACCGTGCCCGCGGCCAACTCGCGGTTGGTCGTGAGCAGCGCTCCGATCAGGAGCAGCGTGACCGCCAGCAGGCCCCGGGTGACGAGAGGACCGGCGTGGCGCTCCGCGAGGACGCGCCGGACCCGGGCCTCGTCCAGGTCGTCGCTGGGTCGGGTGGAGGGCCGGCCAGACGCACCGTCGGCTGGGACCGGGCCGTGCCGGCCGTGCCCGGCCGCATGGTCGTCCCCGGGATCCGGCGCCCCGACGTCGTGGGCCAGGGCGGCATGGCGGCGCTCCACGTCGGCGAGACGGTGCCACGCCGACCACAGCACGTCCGGGTCGAGCCGGGCCAGGCGCAGCACGAGCGGGCTCGTCGCATCCGGCGGCCCGGCCCGGTGTTGCGCGAGCGCGCCGGCCGCGGTCGCCGCCGCCTCCTCGGCCGAGCGCAGGGCGCCGACCAGGGACAGCAGGCCGGTGGCATCCGTGTCGGGCAGCCGCCGTCGGGGCTCGCCGGCGAGGACCGGTTCGGCCAGGGCGATGGCGCTACGCAGCACGCGCGCCCGCTCGTCGGCGGCCGCTCGGCGGGCTTCGCAGCCGCCGAGGTCGCCTTGGGCGTCGGCCAGCAGGCGATCGATCGCCTCGTGCTCGGCCAGGTCGTGGGCGCTGGCCAGCTCGTCGCCGAGCGCCGCGATGCGCTCGACCAGCGCGGCGTGCGCGATGCGGGCCTCGTAGTCCTCGGCGGCGCGCACCCGGACCACCAGCTCGTCACGCTCGACCGTCAATCGATCGATCTGGGCCCGCTCGATCTGCGCCTGACCGAGCTCGGCCTCGAGCTGGTCGCGCGAGGCCCGCGCTTGCGCCAGCTCCCGCACGACGGGCGAGGCGGGCGACCCGTCGTTCACGCCGAGGTCGCCGGCGCGCACCACGAGCAGCCGGCGCAGCGTGGCGATGTCCGGGACCAGCTCGGGAACCACCCGGGTGGCGCGGGCGCCGTCAGGGTGCTCGGCCGTACCCTCGCCCAGGCTGACGGTGCGGCCCATCGCGTCCATGAGCCGGACGGTGGCGTCGCCCCGATCGCCCGCCAGTGCCTCGACCAGCGCCTCTCCGACGGCATCGCGGGTGAGCTCGTCGAGGCCGGCCAGCACGGTCAGCCGGGGATGCACCGACAGGCGCGTGCTTCGGTTCCCGAGCTGGAGCCGGACCTCTTCGATGCGCACGCCAGTCGTTCCCCTCGGATCACGGTTCCGGAGTCCTGTCGGCACGCGGCGCCGGGTCTCAACCCTCCGGTCAGGAGTGACCGGTGGGTAAGCCCGGGGCCCTGCCGGGCCTGCGCCGCCTCAGCCTGCGCCGCCGGTTCGTGAGGCGACGGCGGCGTCCATGGCCCGTCCGCGCTCGATGGCGGTCATGATCTCCACCGCGAGATCGGGGTACTTCGCCATCAGCGCGCCGTAGATCATCTGCTGCTCCTGGAGCAGATCGGCGTTCGGGGCGAGCGTCCGCGCCGCGCCTTCCAGGTAGAGCATCTGCTTGGACAGCAGCACGAGCTCTCGCGGGATGCGGACCCGGTAGCGGACCATGGACCGGATCATCGTGTCCATCAGCTCGCCGAGCTGCGCGGTGATGACTCCGTTGCGCACGAAGGGCTCGTACAGCTCCTGGATCGTGGCCGCCATGTCGTCGACGTCGACGTCGACCGGCACGGAGCCGAACGCCCTCAGCGCCCGGACCATGCTCGGGTAGTCGTTCGTCGTCACGGCCATCAGGTACATGGCGAGCCGGGCGCGGGCCGAGTCGGTGAGGCGGCCGACGATGCCGAAGTCGAACAGCACGAAGGTGCCGTCGTCGAGCACGGAGATGTTGCCGGCGTGCAGGTCGCCGTGGAAGAAGCCGTGCACGATCACCCCCTCCACGACCGTCTGCACGCCGAGGCGCAGCAACCGTGCGGTGTCGATGCCGCGCGCCCGCATGCCCTCGACGTCGGTGAAGCGCAAGCCGCGGATGCGTTCCATGGTCAGCACTCGCCGCCCCACCAGCTCACCGTGGACGAGCGGCACCCGGCAGTCGGTGATGCCCGACTCCGTGAGGAGCCGTTGCATCCGGCGCATGTTGTCGGCCTCGAGGCGGAAGTCCATCTCCTCGTGCAGGGTCCGGGCGAAGTCCTCGGCGAGGGCCCGCGGCGAGCCCACCGAGGTCTGCGGGATGTGCTCGAGCACCTCGCAGACGAGCAGCAGCGCGCGCAGCTCATCGCGCACCTGGTCGTCGAGCCCCGGCCGCTGGACCTTGACCACGACCTCGCGCCCGTCGAGCAGGGTGGCCGCGTGGACCTGGCCGATCGAGGCGGCGGCCAGCGGTTCGTCGTCGAAGGAGGCGAACACCGAGCGCAGGGGGCGGGCGAGGTCCTCCTCGACGATCCGGCGGGCGAGCGCCCCTGGGAAGGGCGGGACCCGGTCCCGCAGGGCGCCGAACTCCTCGGTCCACTCCGGGGGGAACAGGCCCGGGCTCGAGGCGATGACCTGGCCGACCTTGACGAACGTGGGGCCGAGCTCCACGAAGGCCCGGCGGACCCGCCGGGGGACCGGCTCGCGAGGGTCGGCCAGGCTGCGGGCCAGCGTGGCGCCGACGGTCCAGGTGCGCCTGGCGATGCCGCCCCGGGCGGCGTGGCGGCGGCGCCCCGAGTCGCGCACGGCGGGTTCCATGGGCGGCCGACCGTACCCGGAACTGATGCGCCCGACGCCCGGCCGCCCCGGTACATTGACCGGCGGGTCAAGCGGCGGCGGATCCGCCGCCGCGGCGCGACCCGGTCCAAGAAGGGGGACCCGCCATCTCCGGTGCAGCGGCCAGATCAGGTACCGACTCCCCGCGGCCTGCCGCGCCCCGCGCCACCCGCGACGGCTGGCGCCTGATCCTGCGCCAGGTCAAGGCGCAGAGGGCGGGGATCTCGTTCGCCATCACCGTCGGCCTCGTGTGGACGGCGGGCAAGGTCGCCGTTCCCAAGCTCGTGCAGCGCGGCGTCGACGCGGGCATCGTCGCCGGCGACAAGCCCGCCATCCTGCGCTGGGCGCTGCTCATCGCGGGCGCCGGGCTGATCTCGGCCGTGTTCACCGGGATGCGGCGCTACTGGGCCTTCAAGGAGGCGCGGTGGACCGAGATGGTCCTGCGCGACCGGTTGTTCGCCCACATCCAGCGCCTGCACTTCGCGTACCACGACGAGGCCCAGACCGGTCAGCTGATGAGCCGGGCCAACACCGACCTCCAGCAGATCCAGGGCTTCGTCGTGCTCATACCGCTGAGCATCTCCAACGCGGTGACCGTCCTCGCCGTCACCGTGCTGCTCCTGCTGACCAGCCCGCTGCTGGCGCTGATCGCCCTGCTGCCGCTGCCGCTCGTGAACGTGGCCGCCAAGATGTTCTCGAGCCGCCTGCACCCGACGATGGTCGGCGTCCAGCAGGAGTCGGCCGAGCTGGCCGCGGTGGTCGAGGAGAGCGTGTCCGGTGTGCGGGTGGTGAAGGGCTTCGGCGCCGAGCGCGTCCAGCAGCGCCGCCTGCGCGACGAGGCCGACGACCTCTACGAGGTCTCCCTCACCGCCACCCGCATCCGCTCCCGCTACTGGCCGATCCTCGAACTGCTCCCGAACCTCGGCCTCGTGGGCGTGCTGGCCTACGGCGGCCGGCTCGTCATCGACGGTCGCCTGCGCCTCGGCGAGCTCATCGCGTTCAACGTCTACGTCGTCATGCTCATCTGGCCGTTGCGCATGCTGGGCATGATCATCGCCTGGGCCCAGCGGGCGTCGGCGTCCGCCCAGCGCGTCCACGAGGTCTTGTCGACCGCACCGGTGGTCGTCGATCCCGCCAAGCCGGTGCAGCTCCCGCCCGACGGCCGCGGCGAGGTCCGCTTCGAGCGCGTGCGCTTCGGCTACGCCAACGGCTCCGGTCCCGTGCTCGACGGGTTCGACCTGCGCATCGCGCCCGGCGAGTCGGTTGCCCTCGTCGGGGCCACCGGGAGCGGCAAGTCGACGGTGGCCAAGCTCATCCCGCGCTTCTACGACGTGGACGACGGCGCGGTGCTGATCGACGGGGTCGACGTGCGGCGTGCCGCCATCGCCGACGTGCGCCGGTCGGTCGGCATCGTGTTCGAGGAGACCTTCCTGTTCAGCGACTCGATCGCGGCCAACATCGCCTTCGCCGACCCCGACGCGCCGCCCGAGGCCGTCGAGCGGGCGGCCCGCCTGGCCGGCGCGCACGAGTTCATCACGGAGCTGCCGGAGGGCTACGGCACGGAGATCGGCGAGCGCGGCTACTCGCTGTCGGGCGGGCAGCGCCAGCGCATCGCCATCGCCCGCGCCATCCTGGCCGACCCTCGGGTGCTCATCCTCGACGACGCCACGTCGGCCGTGGACCCGACCAAGGAGCACGAGATCCGAGACGCCCTCACCGAGGTGATGCGCGGCCGCACGACCATCGTGATCGCGCACCGCCCGGCCACCATCGCGCTCGCCGAGCGGGTCGTGCTGATCGACGGCGGACGGGTTGCCGAGTCCGGCACCCACGAGGAGCTGCTGGCGGGATCCGATCGCTACCGGCAGGTGCTGGCCTCGGCCGAGCGGGCCACGGGCGAAGGCATCGGTGCCGGCGTCGACGCCGAGGTCGGCGCGGGGGTGCGGGACTGATGTGGGGGATGTCGGCGGTCTCCGACGACGAGCAGCTCGATGCCGAGGCGGCGCGCCGGCTCCTGCGCCGCTGCTGGCGGATGCTGGACCAGTACCGGCTGCAGCTCGTCGGCGCGCTCGCCCTCGTCGTGCTCTACACGCTGGCCACGGTGGCCGGGCCCTACCTCGTGAAGCTCGGCATCGACCGGGCCATCCGCAAGGGCGACGGCTCGATGCTGGACAAGATCGTCCTCGCCTACGTCGGGGTGGCCGCGATCGGGTTCCTCAGCAACCGGGCCCAGGTGATGGTGCTCGGGCGGGTGGGCGAGAACTTCCTGCGCGACATGCGCGTGCGGGTCTTCGACCACCTGCTCCGCCTGTCGATGCCCTTCTACGACCGCGAGAAGGCAGGCGTCGTCGTGTCCCGCATGACCTCCGACGTGGACTCGCTCCAGGAGCTCGTGCAGATGGGGCTGATCCAGTTCCTCAGCAGCCTCCTGCTGATCGTCGTGTCGGTGGTGGCGCTGTTCTTCGTGTCGTGGCAGCTGATGCTGATCTGCCTGATCCCGCTGCCGTTCGTCGTCGTCGCCAGCATCAAGTTCCAGCGGGACTCGAACCGGGCGTACCTCACGATCCGCGACCGCATCGGCAACATGCTGTCGATGCTCCAGGAGGGCATCGCCGGGGTGCGGGTCATCCAGGCGTTCAGCCGGGAGGACGTCCAGACCGGCCGGTTCGGACGCCGCAACCGCACCCTCTACGACGCGCACATGCGCTCGGTGAAGATCCAGGCGTGGTACCTCCCGGTGATCGAGTTCGCGGGCACGGGCACGACCGCTCTCGTCATGGGCATCGGCGGGTGGCTGGCCGTGCGCAACGGCGTTCGGGCCGAGGGCTCGGCCGCGGGCGGGGCGGTCACGGTCGGCACCGTGGCCTTCTTCGTGCTGTCGCTGTCCAACCTGTTCGAGCCGGTCCAGCAGCTGTCGCAGCTGTTCAACACGGTCCAGTCGGCCGGTGCCGGTCTCAACAAGCTGTTCGGCCTCATGGACACCGAGGTGGACCTCGTGGAGCCGGTGGATCCGGTGGCGCTGCCCGCGGAGGGCGCGATCGTGGTCGACCGTGTCTCGTTCGCCTACACACCGGGCGGCGAGCGGGTGCTGCGCGACGTCTCGTTGACCGTGGCGCCGGGGGAGCGCCTGGCGCTGGTCGGGCCCACCGGCGCCGGCAAGTCGACGCTGGCCAAGCTGATGGCCCGCCTCTACGACCCGACGGAGGGAACCATCACGTTCGGCGGCGTGGACCTGCGCGCCGTCGCCACCGCGGAGCTGCGCCGCCAGATCGTGGTGGTGCCGCAGGAGGGCTTCCTGTTCAACGGGACCATCCGCGACAACGTGCGCCTCGGGCGCGCCGGCGCCGGCGACGCGGAAGTCGAGGACGCGCTCGAGGCCATCGGGGCACGCGAGCGGTTCGCGGCGCTGCCGGCCGGGCTCGACACCGAGGTGCGCGAGCGGGGCAGCCGCCTGTCGGCCGGCGAGAAGCAGCTCGTGTCGTTGGCCCGCGCCGCGCTGGCCGACCCGACCGTGCTCGTGCTCGACGAGGCGACGTCGTCGCTCGACCCGGGCACCGAAGCGCTGGTCGAGCAGGCGCTCGAGCGGCTCATGGTGGGCCGGACGGTGATCGTGATCGCCCACCGCCTGTCGACGTCGGAGCGCGCCGACCGGGTGGGTGTTGTGCTCGGCGGGCGGCTGGTCGAGCTGGGAACCCACGACGAGCTCGTCGCCGCGGGCGGTGCCTACGCCAGCCTCTACGACACCTGGATCCGCGGCCTCGCCGCCGCCTCTTCCCCGGGCTGAGCCCCTGCGCTTCCCCTGATCGAGCGCGGAAATGTGCGGCCGATGTGGGAACCAGACGGCGGTCCGGAGCGTCGTCTTGGCCACGATCCCACCTCCGGAGTGAACAATGCGCATCGGGCGAACGCGATGCCGGTGGACCAGGCCATGGCGCGCTTGAAGGCGCTTCCGCTGGATCCCCTGAGCGTGAAGTACTCGGGCCTCCCACCGGTCGAGCGGGCCAGCCGGATCACCGAGGAACGGAAGCGTGCCGCCGGGTCGACGTCGACCACCGGCGGTTGAGGAACGTCTCGAGGCTCGTGTTGGGGTCCAACCGGCGCCGCGAGCCGGCGGGTCCCGAGCGGCACCGCGGCGGCCAGACTGGCGGTCGTGCCGACCGTCCGGACCGAGGTCACCGAGATCACGACCGGCCTGGCGATGCTCGGCCTTGGCGATCTCGACTGGGCGCTGGCCGCCCGGCCGGCCGAGCTGGCCGGCGTCACCGATGCCCACTGGGACCGGCTCGCCGCCGCCCGCGCCGACGCCGGTTACGAGCCCGACTTCTCCACGGCGTGGGCGAACGGCCTGGCCTTCCTGCGTGCCGCCGACGGGTTGCGCGGCCGCGTGCCGCTGCGCATCGAGTGGAAGGGCCCCGACAAGCTGCCCCAGGTGGCCGACGTGCCGGCTGATCTGCGGGTCGACCGCGTGTACCTGGTGTCGTGCAAGTACCTGTCGAAGGTGCTCGCCAACCTGGCGCCGGCGAGTCTGTTCGACGGGCCTGGGGTCGACGGAGGTTCGCCGCGGGCCGGTGACTGGTTCGCGGCCGTCGCACCGACGGAGCTGCAGGACTTCTTCGCCGCGGTGCGCTCCGACGTCGGCGCCAGCGCGCTGCCGGCGCTCGCCGCCGACCTCGACCGGCCCGGGCGCGACCTGCTGAAGCAGTCGCTCGCTCGTACCCTGCCGCCGGGGGCGGCTTCTGCGTACGAGAGCTTCGTTCGGGCCGTCGGTGAGCGCTCGGCCGCTCGCTGGGCCGCGCGCCTCGGCGACCTCGCCGCCCGTGAGCGGCTGCTCTGGCGCCTCCTGCGCCTCGGCGGCGCGCCGTACTTCGTGCTCGGCTCGTCAGCGGCGGGCGCCATGCGGCTGCGCATCGACACGCCGTGGGACTGGCGGCAGCGGTACCGGCTCCGAGCCTTCGAGGTGTGGCCGGAGCCGGCCGGCCAGCCGGTGGTGCGCTGGCAGGCCAGCGTCCGTGACGCCCAGGCTGGTGGGGACCGCACCGTGCGGGGACACGTCGAGGTCCGCTGGAGCCACGGCCGGTTCTCCGGCGCCCCGGAGGCCAAGGTGTACCTCGACACGCCGCACGCCGCGGTCCCCGGCTACACCGAGCTGTCCTGACCCCAAGCTCCCATGGTGGTCGCATGTTCGGGACAAGATGTGCGACGAAACTGCGACCACTACGGCGGTCACGGCTGCGGCGCGGCGAGGCCGGCTGCGGCGCGGCCGAGGCCGGTCAGGGGCGCGGCGAGACCGGTCAGCCGATGGTGACCCGGACGACACGGCTGGGAAACACCGGAGCAACCGACCTCTCGGAGACTTGCCGGCATGGCTTCCCCCCAGCCTGCGCTTGCCGGCTTCACCGTCGGGGTCACCGCCGACCGCCGGGCCGACGAGCAGATCGAGCTGCTCGAGCGTCGCGGCGCGCGGGTGCTCCACGGACCGACGATCCGCACCCGGCCGCTGTCGGGCGACCCCCGGCTCCAAGAGGTGACCCGGGCGATCGTCGCCGACCCGCCCGACGTCGTCGTCATCACCACGGCCATCGGCCTGCGCTCCTGGCACGGTGCCGCCGAGAGCCACGGCCTCGGTGACGCCCTGCGCCGTGCGCTGGGCCGAGCGACGGTGCTGACTCGAGGGCCGAAGGCTGCCGGCGCCGCCCTCACCCTCGGCCTCGACGTGGCCTGGTCGGCGCCGTCGGCCCGCTCGGCGGAGGTGGTAGATCACGTGGCGGCCACGGCGGGCCCCGGGTCCACCGTCGCCGTCCAGCTCGACGGCGGCACCACCGACCACATCGGCGAGCACCTCGCGGCGGCCGGGTTCGTGGTCCGTGTCGTGCCCGTCTACCGGTGGGCGGTGCCCGACGATCCGGCCCCGGCGGGCCGCCTCGTCGCAGCCATCGTCGATCGCTCGGTCGACGCCGTCACGTTCACCGCGGCCCCGGCCGTCCGCAACTTGTTCGCCATCGCCGGTGCGCACGGCGCCGCCGGCGAGGTCCGCGACGCGCTGGGCCGCGGCGAGGTCGACGCCGTCTGCATCGGCTCGGCGTGCGCGGAGGCGGCTGCGGCGGAGGGCATAACCGGGGCCATCGTGCCCGACCACTTCCGCCTCGGCGCCATGGTCCAGGCCTACGTGCGAGCCGTGGCCGACCGCGCCCGGACCTTCATGCTCGACGGCACCCGGGTCACCGTGCAGGGCCGCCTCGTCTCGATCGACGGCCACGGTGACGTCGAGCTGTCCACCCGTGAGCGCGACGTGTTCGCCGCCCTGGCCCGCCGGCCGGGCGCCGTGGTGCCCAAGACCGCACTCGTGCAGCAGATCTGGGGCTCCGGGGAGCGTGACACGCACCTGGCCGAGGTGACCGTGGCCCGTCTGCGGCAGCGGCTCGGACCGGCGGGGCGGGGCATCGAGACCGTCGTGCGCCGCGGCTACCGGCTCGACGCCACCGCCGGCTGACCCGCCTCCCCGGGTCTGTCATGGGGGATCGGTAGGGTGCACGCCATGGCTGGAGCGGCTCGGCGGGCGACGAGCACGTCGAACTTCGGCGTGGGCCGGCGCGAGAGCCACGACGCATCCGGGTTCTACGCCCGGTTCGAGCCACCCGAGCTGAGCGACGACGACACGGTGCTGGCGCCGGTCGAGGTCGACGCGTTCATCGGCACCTCGCTCGACGACCGGTGCCGCCTCGGCGATGCCCGCAAGATGGAGGCCGTCCCGGACGGTTCGGTCGCCCTCGTGGTCACGTCTCCCCCGTACTTCGCGGGCAAGGCGTACGAAGAGGAGCTCGAGCGCGACGGCATCCCGTCCTCGTACTCGGAGTACCTCCAGCTCCTCGAGGACGTGTTCGCCGAGTGCGCCCGCACGCTGGAGCCGGGCGGGCGCCTGGCCGTCAACGTGGCCAACCTCGGCCGCCGTCCCTACCGCAGCCTCTCGGCCGACGTGATCGACATCCTCCAGAACCGCCTCCGCCTCCTGCTGCGCGGCGAGATCATCTGGCAGAAGGGCAAGGGCGCCGGGGGCAACTGCGCGTGGGGGTCAGCGCCAAGCGGATCGGCCACCCGGCTCCGTTCCCGGTCGAGCTGCCCGAGCGGCTCATCCACACGTACACCTGGGTCGACGACCTCGTGCTCGACCCGTTCATGGGCGCAGGGTCGACGATGGTCGCCGCGGCCCGCACCGGTCGCCGTTTCGTGGGGTTCGATCTGGAGGAGGCCTACGTCGACCTCGCGCGCGAGCGGGTCGCTCGCTCGCTGGAAGGGGTGCCGGCGCCCTCGGTCGCTGCACCCGCACACGGTGATGAGACCGTGGTGCCGTATCTGGGTGACGCGGAGGACCCTGACTTCCAGGCCCGGGCGACGCGCCAGGGCAAGGCGGCGAAGCTCATCGCCGAGCGGGTGCTCGTCGATGCCGGGTTCACCATCGTGGCGAGGAAGGTCCGCCTCCGCGGTCTGGGGGTGCAGGTCGACCTGGAACTGCTCGACGAGCAGGGCGGCGAGTGGCTGGTCGACGTGTCGGGTGCGTTCGGGAACCCGCGTGGCGGCCTGCGCCGCACCGACACGCTGTTCAAGGCGCTCGGGCGAGCGCACGTCATCCGCAGCGACCCCAAGCAGACGGCGAAGCGCCTGCTGTTCTTGAGCTCGCACCTGCCCGCCGAACGATCGGAGGGTGATCGCGCCCTGCGGACCATCGGTTCGCAGGTCGTGTTCGACGCGATCGCGATGCTGTCCGACGCCGGCCGGCACCGGCTCGGCCAGTATGCCGCGGGAGGTTTCGCCCCGACCAGCGATCGCCAGCCCGGCTCGCCGCCCCTGCCCGGCTACTGGACGGCCGGCGAGATCGACGCGCACTGGCGGCTCTGAAACCGGGTTCCGTGGCGTCGCGGTCGGCCCCTGGCCGCCCGGGCGCCGGAACGTGACAGCGGCGCCGCTGCCCACCCGCGTGGGTAGGTGGCGCGCTCTTCTGTCGGTGTTCGGACGACCGCGCTCGCCGTTAGCGGTGCCTCCGGTCAGGCTCCGGTCAGCGGCCGACCGGTCGCACGGCCACGGCGCAGTGCTTGTAGGACGGCTGGCGCGAGTGCGGGTCGAACGAGGCGAACGTCAGCCGGTTGACGGCCGGGTCGTGCATCGGCAGGAACACCGATCCCGGCGGCACGGTCGGGGTCACGAAGGCGCGGGCCCGCAGGTGCGCGCGCCGAGACCGCACCTCGACCTCGTCGTGCGACTCGATCCCGAGCGGGGCTGCGTCGTCGGGGTGGACCTCGACGTGCAGCTCGCTCGGGTGCAGCAGCCGCAGCGTCGGTGACTTGGCGGTGCGGGTCTGGGTGTGCCATTGGCTCGACGACCCGCGGCCGGTGAGGAGAACCAGCGGGTACTGGGCATCGACCCGCTCGACCGGCGCCACCGGCTCGTCGACGACGAACCGGGCGCGCCCGTCGGGCGTGGGGAAACGCCCGCCGGCGAACAGGCGCCGCTCGGCCGTCTCGGCTGCCGGCCGCTCACGGTCGGCCGCCACGTACGGCCACTGGATCCCGCCGGCCGCCTCGATGTCGTCGTAGCCGTGGATGCCGGTCATGTCGCACGGCCGCCCGGCCGACAGCTCGCGCAGGATGCCGAAGACGGCCTCGGGGTCGCTCCACCGCCGGAACAGATCGGCGCACCCCCAGGTGTCGGCCACCAGCTTGAAGATGGCGAAGTCGGCGAGCGCCTGGCCGGGCGCGGCGCGCACCCGCTTGACCAGCCCGACCCGGCGCTCGGAGCTGATGAACGTGCCGTCCTTCTCGCCCCAGCCCGCGGCGGGCAGCACGACGTGGGCGCGCTGCGCGGTCTCGGTCGTGCGGTACATGTCCTGCACGACGAGCAGGTCCAGCCGGTCGAGCAGCTCGTGGAGATCCGTCTGGTTGATCCACGAGTGGGCGGAGTTGGTGGCGATCACCCACAGACCCTTGATCTCGCCCCGGTGGATGCCCTCGACGATGCGGTCGTAGGACCAGCTCGGCCGGTCCGGGATGCACTCGACGGGCACGCCGACGATGCGCGCCACCTCGGCCCGATGGTCGGGATCGGTGAAGTCCCGGCCGGCGAAAAGGCTCGTCGTGGCGCTGTACAGGCGCGACCCCATGGCGTTGCACTGGCCGGTGATCGAGTTGGCGCCGGTGCCGGGCCGGCCGATGTTGCCGGTCATCAACGCCAGGTTGATGATGGCCTGCGCGGTGCGGACGCCCTGGTGGCTCTGGTTGACGCCCATCGTCCACCAGAACGAGACCCGCTCGCCCCGGCCGATGGTGGCGGCCACGTGCTCGAGCTGCTCGACGGCCAGCCCGCTCTCGGCGGCCACGACGTCGGGCGGGTACGCCCGCATCGCTTCGCGCACCGCCTCGAACCCGGTGGTCGAGGCGGCGACGAAGTCGTGGTCGACCCAGCCCCGCTCGATCAGCAGGTGGGCGATGCCGTAGAGCAGGACGAGGTCCGACTTAGGCCGCAGCGCCAGGTGCTGGGTGGCGGCCATCGCCGTCTCGGTGCGCCGCGGGTCGACCACGACGATCTCGGGCCGGTGGGGGTTGCGGGCGACGCGCTCCCACATGATGGGGTGCGCGATGGCGAGGTTGGATCCGACGAGCACGATCACGTCCGACGCCTCGAAGTCGGCGTAGGTGTAGGGCGGCGCGTCGAACCCGAAGGCCTCCTTGTGGGCGACGACCGAGGTCGCCATGCACTGGCGGGTGTTCCCGTCGCCGTGGACCATGCCCATGCCGAGCTTGGCCACCGCGCCGAGCAGCGCCATCTCCTCGGTCGGGATCTGACCGGTCGACAGGAAGGCCACGGAATCAGCGCCATGCGCGGCCTGGATGGCCTTGATGCGGTCGCACATCTCGCGCAGCGCGTCGGGCCAGCCGGCGGGCTGGAGGCGGCCGTGCCCGTCGCGCACGAGCGGGGTGGTGGCCCGGTCCGGCGCGTCGAGCGGGGTCAGCGCCTCCCAGCCCTTCGGGCAGGCCATGCCCAGGTTCACCGGTGAGCGGGTCGACGGGGTGAGGTTCACCGCCCTCCCGTCCCGCAGGTGGACGTCGAGCAGGCAGCCGGTCGAGCAGAAGCCGCACACCATGGAGGTCAGCGCGTCCGGTGCGAGGCGGGCGGGAACCTGGCCGAGGCCGAACCCGCCGGGGGTGCGCAGCAGATCGCGGGTGAGCGGTCCGTCGCGGCCGCGCCCGGCGGGCGCCCGGCGGCCGCCGCGCGTCACGCCGGTCCGCCAGGCATGCGAGGCGCGCTCACCGCCGAGAAGAAGAGCCGTCGCTCCGCGAGCTCGCCCCACGTGGTCGCGCTGACGAGCACCACGGCCAGCACGGCGCTCCCCACCGGCGACGGCGACGGCGACGACCACAGGCGCACGAGCAGCAGCGGCGCCGCGATCCCTCCGGCCGCCGCGGACCACACGCGCCACGCCGCCAAGCGGCGCAGGTCGTCGCGCAGCAGCAGCGCGGTGCGGCGCAGGTCCGCCGGCGATCCGTCGCGCAGGTTACGGAGGACGGAGACGTCCACGGCCAGCTTGGCGAGGGTGGCGACGACGACGATCCACAGCAGCGGTCGCACCGCGGCCAGGGCCGACAGGTCGCCGACCCGGGCGACGCTGGCGGCGACGGCCAGGGCCACGGCGAGGGCCGGGCCCGTGGTGGCCGTGGTCAGCACGAACTTGGCTGCGGTGGTCGGCCAGCGCCACCAGCGCCGCCCCGTGACCGCGTAGATCGACACCGAGCAGGCGATGCCGGCGAGCCCGGCCACGGCCACGCCGCCCCTGAGTGCCGAACGGACCGTGCCGGGCGCGCCGAGCCAGGCGGCGGCGGCGTCAGCCGTGGCCGCACCGGCGAACGCGGAGAAGGCCACGATCTCCCGGCTCAGCCACGAGTGACGAAGACCGATGACCGCCCGCCAGGCCCGCCGGGGCCGACCGAGGTGCAGCACGCTGGCGCCGAGGGCGAGCAAGCCGACGATGAGCGAGCCCGCCGCGCCGTAGGGCTGGACCACGGCGCCGAGCCGAGGCGCGGCCAAGGCGCGGACGGCGCTGTCGGCCAGGAAGGCACCGACCGACGCCTGGGTCAGCACCAGCATCACCGCCAGCGGGACGTGCGCGTGCGCGGGGCGCAGCGACCGCTCGTCGGCCGCCCGGGCCGAGGCCGGCAGCGGGCGGCGGCCCGTGTACCGGGTCGTGGGAGCGGTGAGGCGCGAAGGCGGTGCCGACGGCACCAGCGCCGTCGCCGCCGGCCCGTCCACTCCGGCGCCCGCCCCGGCGCCCACCGCGGCGCCCGCCCCGGCGACCACCTCGGCGACCACCTCGGCGACGTCGACGGTGGTGATCGAGATGGCCTGCGTCGGGCAGGCCTGGACGCAGGCGGGGGCTTCCCCCACCGCCAGGCGATCGCTGCACAGGTCGCACTTGCGCACGATGCCGAGCCGCGCGTTGTAGCGCGGCACCTCGTAGGGGCACGTGAGCGTGCAGTACGAACACCCGATGCACTGGTCGTCGAGGTGGCGGACGATGCCGGTGACCGGGTCCTTCTCGTAGGCGTCGACTGGGCAGCCGGCCAGGCAGGCGGGCTCGACGCAGTGGTGGCAGGCGGTGGTGACGGTCTGCTGCCACGGCTCGAGCCGGGCCGGATCCGCGGGCGCCGGGCGCTCGCCGACGAGCAACCCCACCGACCGGAACGACTCGCCCTCGTCGAGCCCGTTGAGCGAGTGGCAGGCGGCCACGCAGGCCTTGCAGCCGGTGCAGCGGTCGAGGTCGACCGAGAACGCGTACTGGTGGCCGGGCTCGGGTGGCGCGGCGGGCATCAGGTCCCGGTACCAGCCGGCGAGGGCTGGTACCTCGCCGGCGTCGTGGTGGCGGGCGAAGCGCTCGACGGCGGTGAGGTCCTGCTGGGCGCGCAGGTACGCGTCGATCGGCGTCTCGACATCGCCCGCGTCCGCGCCTGCGGGCGCCGACCGACCCGAGCCGCCGCTCGTGCCGCTGACGGCCGGTCCGGGGAAAGCCAGGACCTCGGTCATGCCGGCCGTGGGACGCGGCTGATCAGGACGCGGCCGTCCTCGACCCGGACCGCGTGGACCGGGAGCCGCACGGCGGCGCCGTCGTCGACGGCTTCGCCGGTGCGCAGGTCGAAGCGCTGCTTGCCCAGCGGCGACGCGACCACAGGACGGTCGCCGACCGAGCCCACGACTCCCCGGGCGATGACCGACGCGCCGGTGTAGGGGTCGATGTTGGCCACCGCATGGAGCGAGTCGTCGGGCCAGCAGCGGAAGACGGCGACGGGCACGTCTCCCACCAGTGCCGCCACGCCCCGGTCCGGCTCGAGGTCGTCGAAGGCGCACACGTCGACCCACTCGGCGGCGACGATCGCCTCGCCCTCGAACACTTCACCATCGAATGGTTCGATGTCGAAGCGAACGGCGTCATCACCGAGCCGTCCTGGCGCGGTCATCGGATCTGCACCTCGATCTCCGAGGCATCCCGGTCGCCCCGTCCGGCGGGGACGAGCGCGGGCCGTCTCGCCGCCGGCCGGATCTGGCCGCGCTCCTCGACGAAGCGGATGGTGGGGTCCGGGCGGTCGGGGGCGTTCACGAACGACACGAAGCGGGCGAGCCGCTCGGGCCGCTCCAGCGTGGCCTTCCACTCGCACTCGTAGGTGGCGACGTGGCGGGCCATGTCGGCCTCGAGGTCGGCGCACAGGCCGAGGGCGTCGTCGATCAGCACCCGCCTCAGGTGGTCGACGCCGCCGTCCAGCTTCTCGAGCCACGTGGCCGTGCGCTCGAGCCGATCGGCGGTGCGCACGTAGAACATCAGGAACCGGTCGACGTAGCGGATCAACGTGTCCTCGTCGAGGTCCTCGGCGAACAGCACGGCGTGGCGGGGGCGCTGGCCGCCGTTGCCGCCGACGTAGAGGTTCCAGCCCCGCTCGGTGGCGATCACACCGACGTCCTTGCTCTGCGCCTCGGCGCACTCCCGGGCGCACCCGGACACCGCGGCCTTGATCTTGTGCGGAGCGCGCAGGCCTCGGTACCGGTGCTCGAGCCGGATGGCCAGGGCGGTCGAGTCCTGCACGCCGTAGCGGCACCACGTCTCGCCCACGCACGACTTCACGGTCCGCACTGCCTTGCCGTACGCGTGGCCCGACTCGAAGCCGGCGTCCACGAGCCGGCGCCAGATCGCGGGCAGCTGCTCGATGCGGGCGCCGAACAGGTCGATGCGCTGGCCGCCGGTGATCTTCGTGTAGAGACCGAAGTCGCGGGCCACCTCGCCGATCGCGATCAACCCGTCGGCGGTGATCTCGCCGCCGGGGACGCGGGGCACGACCGAATACGTCCCGTCGCGCTGGATGTTGGCGAGCACGTGGTCGTTGGAGTCCTGGAGCGAAGCGTGCTCGCCGTCGAGGACGTAGCCGTTGGTGAGGGACGCGACGATCGAGGCGAAGACCGGCTTGCACACGTCGCAGCCCCGGCCCCGGCCGTGCGCCACCAGCACCTCGCGGAAGCTCGTGTAGCGCCGCACGCGCACGAGGTCGAACAGCTCCTGGCGGCTCAGGTCGAAGTGCTCGCAGATGGCGCGGCTCATCTCCACTCCGGCCGCGGCGAGGTCGTGGCGCAACAGGTCGGTCACGAGCGGCACGCAGCCGCCGCAGCCGGTGCCCGCCCGCGTGGCGCGCTTCAGGTCGGCCACGGTGGTGCAGCCCTCGGAGACGGCCCGGCCGAGCGTGGCCCGGTCGACGTTCTCGCAGGAGCACACCGTGGCGGTGCCGGCCAGCGCGGCCACGCCGACCGCAGTGGCGGGTGCCCCGGCTCGGCCGGTGTCCGGGAGCAGCAGGGCCTCGACGCCCTCAGGGGTCGGCATGTCGCCCCGGGCCATCGACACCAGCACCTGGTACGCGGAGGTGTCGCCGACGAGGATGCCGCCGAGCACCTGCGACCCGTCCTCGCTCACCACCAGCTTCTGGCACAGCCCGGCGACGGTGTCGTCGTAGCGGATGGTGCGGGCTCCGGGCGTGAGGGCGAAGCCATCGCCGAAGCTGGCCACCTCGACGCCGAGGAGCTTGAGCTTGGTCGAGAGGTCGCTGCCGGCGAAGCGCGTCTCCGTGGGGTCCGTGCTGCCGGCGAGCTGGCGGGCCAACGCCCGTGCCATCGAGTAGCCGGGGGCGACCAGGCCGTAGATGCGCCCGTCGACCAGCGCGCACTCGCCGATGGCCGACACGTCGGGCTCGCTCGTCGTCAGGGTGTCGTCCACGACGATGCCGCCCCGCTCACCGACGGCGAGACCGCAGCCGCGAGCCAGCGCGTCGCGGGGCCGGATGCCGGCGGACCACACGACGAGGTCGGTGGGCAGGGGCGGCTGCGACTCGTCGGCGAAGACCATGCGGGCGACGCGCCCGTCGTCCGCCTCGATGCGGCTGGTGACATGCCCGACCCGGACGCGGACTCCGAGGCGCTCGACGTGGCGGCGCAGCGCGGCGCCGGCCTCGTCGTCGAGCTGCACGGGCATGAGCCGAGGCGCGAACTCGACCACCGTCGTGTCGAGGCCGAGGGCCCGCAGCGCGCCCGCCGCCTCCAACCCGAGCAGCCCGCCGCCGACCACCGAGCCCCTCGAGACGTCGGGGTCGTCGGCCCAGGCGGCGATGGCCTCGAGGTCCTCGATCGTGCGGTACACGAAGCTGCCGGGCGCATCGCGCCCGTCGACCGGTGGCACGAACGGCGACGAGCCGGTCGCCAGCACGAGCCGGTCGTAGCGCTCGCTCCGGCCCCGGCGGGTGTGCACCTCGTGCGCGGTCCGGTCGATCGAGACCACCTCGTCGCCGAACCAGGTGGTGATGCCGTGGGCCGCGAAGAAGCCGGCGTCCACCAGCGAGAGGTCCTCGGCGGTGGCGCCGTCGAACCACCGGCTCAGCCGGACGCGGTCGTAGGCGGGACGGGGCTCGTCGCCGAACACCACGACGTCCCAGCGCTCGTGGGCGCCGAGGGCGACCAGCTCGTCGAGGAGCTTCTGGCCGACCATCCCGTTGCCCACGACGACGAGCCGGGGCCGGCTCGACCGGCTCGACCGGTTCGACGGGTGGGCGCCGGTGGCGGCGGGATCGTTGGTCGCCATGCGGACAGCCAACCGCGGCGGTGTTGCCCGGCTGTTGCCCCGCCGTGACCCCGGTGAGACGGCCAGCGCACACCGGCGGTGGCGCCCTGTGAGGTCCCTCCGAGGCGGAGCCCATCCGCGTGCGGCGGCGTTCCCGGGGTCGCCTCGCGGAGGCCACGGCCCCGAAACGGCGCCTCCCTACGTTCCGGCGGACCTCGACCCACGGAGGACCCGATGACCGACGCCACCGCAACCCTCGACGGCCCGCCGCACGACGCCGCCGGCGTCGCCGCGCCGCCGCGCCCGGCTCCCTCCAGCGCCGCCGCCCAGAGCCGCCGCGGCCGCTGGATCGACGACTGGCGCCCCGAGGACGAGGCGTTCTGGGCGAGCACCGGCGCCCGGGTCGCGAAGCGCAACCTGGTCTTTTCGATCCTGTCCGAGCACATCGGGTTCTCCGTGTGGACGATGTGGTCGGCGCTCGTGCTGTTCCTGGGCAAGGACTACGGCTTCACGCCCGCCCAGAAGTTCCTGCTCACCTCGACGCCCGCGCTGGTCGGCTCGGTCCTGCGGATCCCGTACACCTTCGCCGTCGCCCGTTTCGGCGGTCGCACCTGGACCGTCATCAGCGGCGCCGCCCTCCTCGTCCCGTGCCTCGCCGCGCTCGTCGTGCTCCGGCCCGGGGTGTCGCTCGGGACGCTGCTGGTCGTGGCCGCGCTGGCCGGTGTCGGCGGCGGCAACTTCGCCTCGTCGATGGCCAACATCAACGCGTTCTATCCCGAGCGGCTCAAGGGCTGGGCCCTCGGCATGAACGCGGGCGGCGGCAACCTCGGGGTCGCGGCGGTGCAACTCGTAGCCCTGGCGGTCCTGGCGACGGCCGGCTCCGGCGCGCCCCGCCTGCTGATCGGGATCTACCTGCCGCTGATCGTCGTCGCCCTCGTGTGCGCGGCGGTCAAGATGGACAACCTCACTGCGGTCCGCAACGAGCGCCGGGCCATGCGCGACGCCATCAGGGAACCGCACGCATGGGTGGTGGCTCTGCTCTACATCGGCACGTTCGGCTCGTTCATCGGCCTGAGCTTCGCCTTCGGGCAGGTGCTGCTCACCGAGTTCGCCAGCCGGTTCGACACGCCGACCAAGGCGGCCTCCATCACGTTCCTCGGCCCGCTGCTCGGGTCGCTGATCCGGCCCGTGGGTGGCCGCCTGGCGGATCGGTTCGGCGGCGCCCGGGTCACGCTGATCACCTTCCTGGCCATGTCCGCCGGCGGCGTCGTGATCGTCGCCGCCTCGTCGGCCCACTCGCTGCCGCTGTACCTCGTGGGCTTCGTCACGCTGTTCGCGCTCACCGGGGTCGGCAACGGGTCGACCTACAAGATGATCCCGGCCATCTTCCTGGCCAAGGCCCGCCGGTCGGTGGTGGTCGACGGCAGCAGCGCAGCCGACGGGCAGGCCGCGGCGGCGCTGGGTGAGGCCCGCCGCCTGTCGTCGGGCCTCATTGGCGTGGTGGGCGCCATCGGCTCGTTCGGCGGCGTGCTCGTCAACCTGGCCCTGCGCCAAAGCTTCCTCAGCGCCCAGACGGGCCGCAGCGCCTACGTCGCCTTCCTCGCCTACTACGTGGTCTGCGCTGTGCTGACCTGGGCCGTCTACCTCCGCCGCTCCGCCACCCGCCTCATCCCGTAGCGGTCGCAGTGCCGGCGCCCGCCGGCTGGGCGGTCAGGGGAGGAGCGGGCGGACCTCGTCGGTCCAGAACCGGAGGAAGCCGTCGATGTCGTCGCCGGCGGGCAGCACGGCCACGTGCTCGAAGCCGGCGTCGACGTAGTCGTGCAGGGCGGCGGCGAAGCGCTTGGGGTCCGAGCCGCAAGGGACCGACTCGGCCATCTGGTCCTCGGTGACCGGTTCGGCGGCCGCCTCGAAGTTGGCGACGTTCGGCAGCTCGGCCATGACCTTCCAGCCCTGGGCCGAGAACCGCAGCCGCTCGTGGGCGATGCGGCGGGCCTCGGCCTCGTCCGGATGCCACGACACGGCGACCTCGGCCCAGGTGTTGCGCCGGTCGCCGCCCTGCCTCGCGAAGCCGTCGACCAGCGCAGCCTCGGCCTCGGTGGCCACGATCCCGTCGGCCAGCTCGGCCGCCAGCTCCACCGACTTCCGTCCGCTGACCGCCAGCGCGATCCGGACGGGGTGGTTCGGCAGGTCGAAGATCCGGGCGTCCTCGACGGTGACGTGCTGGCCGCGGAAGGTCTGGTAGCCGCCCTGCCACAGCTGGCGGATGGCCTGCACCGCCTCGGCGAGCATGTCGTGGCGGACGTCGACCGGCGGCCACCCCTTGCCGACGACGTGCTCGTTGAGCTGCTCGCCCGACCCGAGGCCGAGCGTGAAGCGGCCGTGGCTCAGCACGCCGATGGTGGCCGCGGCCTGGGCGATCACCGCCGGGTGGTAGCGGACCGTCGGGCAGGTGACCATCGTGACGAGCTCGAGGCGGGAGGTGCGCTCGGCGATGGCGCCGAGGACGCTCCAGGCGAAGGGGCTGTGGTGGTGGCTCTCCAGCCAGGGGTGGATGTGGTCGGAGATGCCGGCGAAGTCGAACCCCGCCTGCTCGGCCTGCTCCGCCTGGCGGACCAGCTGGGCGGGTCCGTGGAGCTCGGTCATCAGCTTGAAGCCGTAGGCGGGCATGGCGAAGCCTCCGGTCGTGGGGAGCCGTCAGGGGACTGGCCGCCCCTACCCGGGCCGCCAGACGTCACGCCTCCCGAGGCTCCGATCACTCGAACCCCCCGGGCCACCCCGAGGCCCCGGCACCAGAGCATCACCATGCGGCGGCCCGAAGCCGCCGGTCCAGTCGACCCCCCGCTCGTGGCGACCGCGGCTGTCTGCGCCGGGTCGAGCGGGACTAGCCGCGCCGAGGTAGGTGCCGGCCCGTCGGATTGTTACCATCGCCGTAGGAGAAATCCCGGGCCGCCACCCTTCACCGGCCCCGGGCCACCACCCTCCAGGAGAAGCCATGGCCGTCGCCGATCTCGACCTCGGGCGCTACAAGCTCGGCTGGGCAGACGAAGAGGACTACGTCTACAAGCCCAAGCGTGGCCTCAACGAGGAGATCATCCGCGAGATGTCGTGGATGAAGGGCGAGCCCGAGTGGATGCTGAAGTACCGGCTCGACTCCTACCGCCACTTCCTGCGCCGCCCGATGCCCAACTGGGGCGGCGACATGTCGGAGATCTACTTCGACGACATCTACTACTACATCAAGCCCACTGCGGGTCAGGTCGACGCCTGGGAGCAGCTTCCCGACTCGGTGAAGGCCACCTACGAAAAGCTCGGCATCCCCGAGGCCGAGCGCAAGTACCTCGCCGGGGTCACGGCGCAGTACGAGAGCGAGGTCGTGTACCACCGCAACCGCGAGGACCTCGAGCGCCAGGGCGTGCTGTTCACCGACATGGACACCGCGCTGCGCGAGCACCCGGAGATCGTGAAGCGCTACTTCGGCACGGTGATCCCCAAGAACGACAACAAGTTCGCGGCGTTGAACTCGTCGGTGTGGTCGGGCGGCTCGTTCATCTACGTGCCGCCGGGCGTCGAGGTGTCCATGCCGCTGCAGGCCTACTTCCGCATCAACGCCGAGAACATGGGCCAGTTCGAGCGCACGCTGATCATCGCCGACGAGGGTGCGAAGGTGCACTACATCGAGGGCTGCTCGGCGCCCGTGTACACGTCCGATTCGCTGCACTCGGCGGTGGTCGAGATCATCGTGAAGCCGGGGGCGCGGGTCACCTACACGACGATCCAGAACTGGTCGTCCAACGTCTTCAACCTCGTCACCAAGCGGGCCCGGGTGGAGACCGAGGGCCACATGGAGTGGATCGACGGCAACATTGGTTCGCGCCTCACCATGAAGTACCCGGCGGTCTGGTTGGTCGGCCCCAAGGCCACGGGCGAGGTGCTCTCCGTCGCCTACGCCGGTCCGGGCCAGCACCAGGACACGGGGGCCAAGATGGTGCACGCCGCTCCGGAGACCACGTCGAAGATCGTGTCGAAGTCGATCTCGAAGGACGGTGGGCGCACGTCGTACCGCGGCCTGGTGCGCGTCGAGGACGACGCCTACGGCTGCAAGAGCCACGTCCAGTGCGACGCCCTCATCCTCGACGAGGACTCGGTGTCCGACACGTATCCCTACATGGAGGTCGGTGCCCGCGACGCCATCATCGGCCACGAGGCCACCGTGTCGAAGGTGGCCGACGAGCAGCTCTTCTACCTGATGAGCCGTGGGCTCTCGCAGGAGCAGGCGATCGGCATGGTCGTGAACGGCTTCATCGAGCCGGTCACCCGCACGCTGCCGATGGAGTACGCGGTCGAGTGGAGCCGGCTCATCGAGCTGCAGATGGAGGGCTCGGTCGGCTGATCGCCCGGACTGGAGGTCGCAGCGGCGGCAGGCCGCGGAGACCTCCAGATCGGCGTGGGGGTGCGCGACGCTCGTTCAGCGGTCCGGCAAGGCAGACTGGCCGCATGCCGATGCGGCAGGACTGCAAGTACTTCGAGTCGAGGACGTATGGGAACGGCGAGACGGTCCGCAAGTGCGACCTTGACCTCGCACCCGAGGCCCCTTGGCGTTGCCCGGCCGACTGCGCGCGCTACGAGCCGCGCCTGGCCGACGTCGACTGGTCCCACGGCACGCTGATCACCCCGCCGACGCCGGAGGAGCCGCCCGGGCTCGACGAGCGGGCCGACGAGATCGCGGCGCTGCTCGACGAGGCCGAGGACGTGGTCAACGCGGTCGGTCCGCAGGTGCTGGCCGAGGTGCGAGCGGAGCAGGAGCGAGCGGGACGCGGTCGGCGCCTCGGCCGGGTGTTCCGCCGGCGCCGCTGACCCCCGGCTGTCCCCGGCGCTGATCCCCCTCTCGCCCTCTCTGCCCTCCCGCCCTCTCGCCTCTCGCCCCTCGCCCTCTCGACCGCCGTTTCCCGACACATCCGGCCAACCCTTGGCCGGATCTGCCAGCAATGCGGCGGAGGACCGGCGGCGTCTGGCTGACTCTGGTGGTGCCGGGGCCCCGTGCCGTCGACCAGCTCGATGGGCCGGCGCAGCGTCAGGTCGGTCGACGCCTCCCGCATCCACGGTGTTCGCACTACCGGGATAGGAGAAATCCCCGTTCTCGTCGCTAGGGTGGACCGGCCCGGCGACCCGGGCGACCCGCCGATCCCCCGACGAACCGCCCATGTCCAGCCTCGACACCTTCGTCGCTCCCGCCGCCGATCTGCCGGGCCCGGACTGGCTCCGGCGACGCCGGCGCGACGCCGCCGACCGCGTGCGTGCCGCCGGCCTGCCCTCCTCGGAGGAGGAGGTTTGGCGTTACAGCCCCATCGACGACCTCGACCTCGACGCCTACGCGCCCGCTCCGCCCACGGCGCCCACGGCGCCCACGGCGCAACAACCCGTGGCGCACCTCGACGGGCGGGATGGTGCCGGACTCCTCGCCACCGAGCCGGCCGCCACGGTGACCATCGTGGACGGCGTGGTCGCCGGCATCGACGTCGCCGAGCGCTGGAAGGCTGCCGGCCTCGTCGTGGGGCGCGCCGCCGACCTCGACGACGGCGCGGCCCTGCTCGGCGCCGCCGTCGGCGAGCACTGGGAGGTCATCACCGCGCTCAACGACGCCGTCGCCCCGGATCCGATCGTCGTGCGGGTGCCGCGCGGCGTCTCCGTCGACGCTCCTGTGCTCGTGCGCCACCACGTGGCCACAGCGGGTTGCGCCGCCGTACCACGACTGGTGGTCCACGTCGGTGAGAGCGCGGCCGTCGCCGTCGTCGAGCACACGACCTCGGCCCCCGGCAAGGCCCTCGTGGTGCCCCTCACCGAGGTCGTCGTCGAGCAGGCGGGAAGGGTCGCCCACGTGGCCGTGCAGGAGCTGGGACCGGAGACGTGGCAGCTCGGCTCGCTGATCGCCCGCGTCGAGCGGGAGGCCACGTTCTCGTCCACGACGGCCGGTCTGGGCGGGGGGTACGCGCGCTTGCGCACGGACTGCCGCCTCACCGGTCGGGGAGCCACCGGGGTGCTCGACGCCGTCTACTTCGGCGAGGAGGACCAGACGCTCGACTTCCGCACGTTCCAGGACCACGCCGCGCCCGACACCACCAGCGACCTGCTCTACAAGGGCGCGGTCGCGGGCCGCAGCCGCTCGATCTACACCGGCCTCATCCGGGTGCGCCCCGAGGGCCGGGGCACCAACGCCGTCCAGACGAACCGCAACATCAAGCTGTCCGACGGCGCCTGGGCCGAGTCGGTGCCGAACCTCGAGATCGAGACCAACGACGTCCGGTGCGCGCACGCCTCCGCGGTCGGGCCCATCGACGAGGAGCAGCGCTTCTACCTCGAGAGCAGGGGTGTACCGCCGGCCATGGCCGAGCGCCTCATCGTCAGCGGGTTCTTCGACGAGGTGCTGGCGCGCCTGGCCGTGCCCGCAATCGCGGCGTCGCTGCGGGCCCGCATCGCGGCCAAGCTCGACCGCCAGGGGATCGGCACGTGAGCCGGTGGGAGCGCCTGTGCGCCGCTTCCGACGTGCCCGACGGCGAGGCCCGGCGGTTCGTCGTCGACGGCCACCCCGTCGCGGTGGTGCGCATCGCCGACGACGTCTACGCCATCGGCGACACCTGCTCGCACCAGAAGATCTCGCTGTCCGAAGGCGACGTGCACCCGGAGACCCGTGAGCTCGAGTGCTGGAAGCACGGTTCCACGTTCTCGCTCGAGACCGGGCGACCGTCGTGCCTGCCGGCCACGCGTCCGGTCCCGCTGTTCTCGGTGAAGGTGGAGGGTGACGATCTCGTGGTGGAGGTGCCCTGATGGCGGAGCTGCGCATCGAGGGCCTGCGGGCCGGCGTCGAGGGGCGAGAGATCCTCCACGGCATCGACCTCGTGGTCCGCAGTGGCGAGGTCCACGCGGTCATGGGTCCCAACGGGTCGGGCAAGTCGACGTTGTCGCACGTGATCATGGGCCGCCCCGGCTACGAGATCCTCGCCGGCTCGGTCACGCTCGACGGCCGCGACGTGCTGGCCCTCGCCCCGTGGGAGCGGGCCCAGGCCGGGCTGTTCCTGGCGATGCAGTACCCGACCGAGGTGCCGGGCGTGTCGCTCGAGGCGGTCCTGCACGCCGCGCTCGACGCCGCCGGCCGAGGTGGTGACGATGTCGCCGCGCTGGTCGAGGGGGAGGCGGCGCGCGTGGGCCTCGACCCCCGCCTCATCGAGCGCCCGTTGAACGTCGACCTGTCCGGCGGCGAGAAGAAGCGCAACGAGACCGTGCAGCTCGGCGTGCTGCGGCCCGCCATCGCCGTTCTCGACGAGCTCGACTCGGGGCTCGACATCGACGCGCTGCGGGCCTGTGCCCGGAGGATCGAGGAGGCCACCGAGCAGGGCCTGGGCGTGCTGGCCATCACCCACTACCACCGCCTCCTCGACGTGCTGCGCGCCGACCGGGTGCACGTGCTGGTGAGGGGCGAGATGCGCGCGAGCGGCGGTCCCGAGCTCGCCGGCGAGCTCGAGCGGTCCGGTTACGCGGCATGGGCCCGTCCGGAAGAGCTGGCCGAGGATGCGGCGCCCGCGGCCGACCCGTTCGCCGATCCATTCGGCCCGGGGCCCTTCGCCGGCCAGGTCTGAGCTCGGCGCCAGGTCCGAGCTCGGGCTGCGGCTTCTCGGCGGCCCGATCGAGCGATCCTGCGCTGCGCCCTTCAGGATCGCCCGTAGCTGCCGACAGGGGCGGCGGTGGACGGTGCTCCTTCGCGCTTCTGGTCGACTGTCGTGCCCATGTTGTTCGCCTTGGCGCTGGTCTTGACCGTGGTGCTGCTGGTGACTGGCTCGGTGCCCGGCAGGGGTGACCGGGTCGTGTTCGATCCGACTCAGGGTCGGCGGACGGTTCCGGCCGCGGGCGAACCCGCGACCACGGCGCCGCGACGGCGCTCGACGACGACGTCGTCCCCCAAGTCGACGTCGTCCTCTTCGACGACGGCGGCGGGTCGCGGACCGCAGGTGTCAATCGTCGGGACCTCGACCGTACCGGCGGCGTCGAAGCCGGGTGGGGGAGCGCCCCCGACCACCGGCCGCCCCGGCGGGGGAGGCACACCGGGCTCGGCGACGACCACGACGACGCGGCCTCGACCTCCGTCGACGACCACGACGACGCGGCCCCGTCCGCCGGCGACGACGACCACGACGACGCGGCCTCGCCCTCCGTCGACGACCACGACCCGGCCGCGGCCTCCGTCGACGACGACGACGACGCGGCCCCGCCCTCCCTCGACGACGACGACCACGAGGCCGTGTCGGCGCCGCTGCGGCGGCCGGTGATCGGCAAGAGAGCACTGGACCAGCGCATCAGGTGTTGCACCGCGGGTCTCGCCCGCCGGCCGCGGGTCTCGCCCACCGGCGCCGCGGTGCTGGTTGCACAAGGCGATCGCCGACTGGGGGTCGGCGACGATGCCGCCGAGGTGATCGCCCACGGCCACACCCTGAAGCGGTGGTGGTCCGGGATCTTCGTCCACCACCCCACGGGTGCTAGCAGCGGACGGACCGAGGGCTTGGACCGGTGCGTGAAGAGGGTGAGCCGCTGCGGCCACGCTCCTGCATCCTCGACCTCTCCCGGGTCCTGCTCGCCGGCGGCCCGCACCCGCTGCCGCCGTCACCCTTGAGTTCGCCCATCTACTACGAGCTGTTCGTGATCATCGACATCGTCAGCCACTACCGGCGAGCTCGGCGAGGCATTCATCGCCGGACGCCCTCGGCGCCCAGGCATGGACCGCGACCAGCTCACCCTGCACGACGAGCGCCGCCGTGCGTTGCGCGTCCGAGCGGGGAACTGCTCGTGGGTACCGTGTTGGTTCGTGAGCACCGCAGAGGTCCCCGGCGGCGTGGTGCACGAGCTTGCCGATGATCTGCGCCAGGCGCTGCTCGCCAACGCGAGGGCGCTCGACGCGTGGAACGACATCACGCCGCTGGCTCGCAACGAGTTCATCTGTTGGGTGGAGGACGCCAAGCAGACGAAGACCCGTGAACGCCGCATTCGCCGGACCCAGGAGGAGCTCGAGGAGGGCCAGCGTCGACCGTGCTGCTGGCCGGGTTGCAAGCACCGCGAGCGCACCGGCAGGCAGCGGCGCCGCGCGAACACGCCCAGCTGACCTCGAGCTCGGTTGGTTGCTGCGCCGATGGTCGATGCGCATGCTGCATTGGGCGATCAGCCACAACCGCGAGCCCTGGTCGACGACAGCCGTGCTCGTCTCGTCCTGGAGTGGTGCGACTGGGTCGACGCGAGGCTCGCTCGCCCGAGCGAGATGCCCGAGGTGCTCGTCCACGGTGACTTCCACGGCGACAACCAGCTCTGGGACCACTCGTCGTTCCGCCTGGTCGCCGCGGTCGATCTCGAAGAAGCGGGGATCGCCGACGCCGAGTTCGACTTCCGCTACCTGCTGGGCAACGTCGGGACACCCGAGCTCGCGCTCGCGGCGATCGACGCCTACGAGCGGCGGGTCGGTCGTCGACTGGACCGCCAGCGAGTCCTGGCCTGGAACGTGCTGACCCATCTCGGCGATGCCGTCTGGCGAACGGAAGCCGGCGTGCCGCTGCCCGGCGGTGGCGATGCGAGCACCTGGATGGACGATCTGTCCGCCCGAATGCGCGCCTTCGGCGTCAACGCCTGACCGGCCCGATGTCCGCAAGAGCAGCCTGGATCGGTTGCACGGCCGAGCGTCTCGTGCCTGAAGGGGACGCACACCGAAAAGCGGGACGCGTGATGAGTCCGACGACCGGGATTGCGGCCCTCAGCCGCTGAGCCGCGCGGCGTACTCGCTGGTGCCGATGATCAGCATGCCGATGTCGCCGGCGGTGCCTCCCGCGGTGAGCACGGAGGTGGCGGCGGCGATCTCGTCGGTGGTCGGTGGCCGGCCGAGCATCAGCAGGTAGAGGACGTCGGTGGCGACGGTGGGGGCCATGCGAGCCCGGTACTCGGCAGAGCTGGCGAAGAGGCCGAGCACGCGGCCGCGCGACATGCGGCGCGAGGCGAGCTGCCAGGTCCAGTAGTCGACGCCCCCGGCGTCGCCGGGCCGGCCAAGGACGTTCGAGTAGAGCGCCTCGACGAAGGCTCGGTCGGCCATCGCTCCGTAGCGGGCGCGGAACTCGGCGGTGCCGGCGAAGCCGCGGGCGACGGCGGCCAGGGAGGCCCCCGAGCGGACGCGGCCCGTCCAGTACGTGAAGCCGCCGAGGTCGGGGCTGCGCAGGAAGGCGGCGTGGTAGAGCCGGTCGACCGGGTCGGTGACGAGGCGTTGGTCGTCGCTGGCGCGCAGGGCGTCGATCAGGCCGGCGGGATCGTCGGTGCCCGCTTGGAGCCGCTCCACCCAGGTGGACTCCTCGTCTCCGGTCGGCGCCCGGCCCAGGAGATCGGCGAACTGGCGCTGCACGAACGCACTGATCGACGCGAACGGTCCGATGTCGGGCCCCCCGGGCGTGGTCGCCTCGGAGAGCGCCGACTCGGGTCCCTCGCCGATGGCGTTCACGGCCGCAACCGTGAACCGGTACTGGTGCTCGGCCAGCAGACCGGCGACCGTGGTGCTCGTCCCCGGCGCCGACACCTCCACGGCCGGAGTTGCCTCGCCATCGCGGTAGGCGCGCACGACGTAGGAGGTCGCGGGCACCTCTGCCGCGGGCGGCGTCCACGCGAGGGACGCACCGAAGGCCGTGGTGGCGGTGACCGTCGGGGATGTCGCCACGGCCAGCAGGTCCCAGGTGTGCAAGGCGCCTGCCTCGTCGGCTGCGAACACCCGCGATCCGTCGCTCGTGACCGCGAGCATGCCGGTCGCCGCCTCAGCCGAACCGATCTCGAGGACGGCCAGTGGCGTCGTCTGGTTCACGGCGTAGACGTAGACGTCTGGGTCGTAGGGGGCCCACAGCGCTCCGACCATGAAGCGCCCGTCCTCGCTGCGCGTGACCGCCAACGGGTACGGGCTGGCCTCGTAGCTCACGGTGGGTTCCGCCAGCGTGGCCAGGTTCCACTCGTTGAACCCGTACGGTGAACCGCAGGCGGTCCAAGCGGCGGTGGTGTCGACCGACAGGGCGATCTCCCGGCCGTTGCTGCAGGCGTTGGAGTGCGGGGAGGTGAGCACCTCCACCGGCGTGGTGCCCGTGATGTCGAACGCGTGGATCTTGCTCGGCGACAGGCCGCGATCGAGGACGTACACCCTGGCGGGAGACTCGGTCGCCGCAACGTCGCCGCCCGCGTAGAGCGAGGTGGCGAGGCGCGTCCGCAACGTGCCGGTGCTCGGGTCGAGGCTCGCCAAGCCGCCCGACCACTGGTCGCCGTAGGTGATCCAGAACCGGCCGGCCGCCCATGCGAACGAGCGAGCCAGTGGTGCGGCCGCGATCGACCACGTCTGGGTGACCGCGAAGGTGTCGGCGTCGATGGCGTTGACGACGCGGGCTCCGCTGGCCAGGGCGTACAGGGTACGGCCCCTCAGCATCAGGTCCGTCACGCCCGTCTGGCTCGGGATCGTGGTGACGAACGAGCCGGACAGATCGAAGACGTCGATCACGTCTCCAGCCGTGCCGAACACGTGCCCGCCTGCATCGTCGACGACCAGCTCGCCAGCGGTCAGCGGCGCCGGTGTGGCGGCAACCGACGCCGCACCTACCGCCGCACCTACGGCCGCGGCCGGCACCAGACCTGCGGCTACCACGGCTGAAGCCACGATCGCCGAGGCGATCCACCGTCGAAGGTTCACGTTCGCTCCCATCGCTCGACCCGCCCCATCGGCCGCTCGCCGGTCCAATTGAGGACTTCGGTCCCTCGGGTCGGGGCCGGTTGGGTCGCCCGCGGCGCAGCCGCCCGCCGGCCGGTAGGGTCGCCGCCGTCCTGGTGAGCGACCGAGGGGGACCGGTGCGCTTCTTCAGCTTCCACCTGATGCCGTACACGGGCCTGCCGCCCGACTATGACGGCCCGGCCTGGGTCACCGTGCCGAACCGGCTCTACGACCCGCACCTCGGCGGCAAGCTCTACAACCGCTACATCGACGAGCTGATCTACGCCGAAGAGCTGGGGTTCGACGGCGTCTGCGTGAACGAGCACCACCAGAACGCCTACGGGATCATGCCGTCGCCCAACCTGATCGCCTCGATCCTCGCCCGCGAGACCAGCCGGCTGAAGGTCGCGGTGGTCGGCAACGCGCTGCCGCTCTACGACCCGCCCACCCGGGTGGCCGAGGAGTTCGCCATGATCGACTGCATCTCCGGTGGCCGACTCATCGCTGGGTTCGTGGTGGGCGGCGGGCCGGAGTACTACTCGTTCTCGATCAACCCGGCACATGCCCGGGAGCGCTTCGCCGAAGCGCACGACATCATCCTCAAGGCGTGGACCGAGGACGGGCCGACCGAGTACATCGGCAAGCACTACCGGCTGCGCATCCTCAACACGTGGCCCAAGCCGGTCCAGCAACCGCATCCCGAGATCTGGATCCCGGGTGCGGGCTCGCTCGAGACCGTCGAGTTCGTGGCCCGCCACCGCTACGCCTACATGGGGATCCCGTACTTCCACATCGACGTGTTCGACCGCATGTTCCGCATGTTCCGCGACGCGTGCGAGCTGGAGGGCTACACCTACGACCCGCTCCAGGCCGGCTGGCTGTGCCCGATCTACGTCGCCGAGACCGACGAGGAGGCGCGGGCGCAGTTCGAGGAGCACTTCTGGTACTTCGTGCGGCGGCTGCTGCCCGGCATCACGGTCAACCCGCCCGGCTACACGTCGCTGCGCAGCCTCGAAGGGATGTTCAAGGGGATGGGCACGTTCGCCCTGTCGCTCGAGACGTGGGAGCAGGTGATCGACGGGGTCTACGCCGTCGTCGGCTCCCCCGACACCGTGTACGAGCGACTCGAGCAGAACCTGGCCCGGCTGGGCACGGGCAACCTGCTCGGCCTGTTCCAGCTCGGCACGCTGCCACCGGACCGGACCGAGCGCAGCCTCGAGCTGTTCGCGGCCGAGGTGATGCCCCGCCTGCGCGACCGGTTCCCGGACGGCCAGCCGATGATCGCCACCCGGGCGGCGGCGTGATCCAAGCCCGCACCGTCGACACCCGCGTGGGGCGCGTCGTCCTGCGTGAGGGCGGCGCCGGGCAGCCGCTCGTCTACCTCCACTCCGCCACGGGCGAAGGCGACGGGCTCGGCTTCCTCGACGCCCTGGCCGCATCGGGCCATGTGCTCGCGCCGATGTTCCCCGGCTTCGGCGGCTCGGAGGGCATCGAGTCGATCGACGACATGGAGGACGCCACGTTCCACCTGCTCGACCTCTGGGAGCGGCTCGGGCTCGATGCGCCCGTCGTGGTCGGGTTGTCGCTCGGTGGCTGGATGGCGGCCGAGCTGGCCACGCGCCACCCTGAGCGGGTCGGCGCGCTGGTCCTCGTGAACCCGGTCGGCCACCACATCCCCGGCGCGCCGATCAAGGACATCTTCGGCCGGTCACCGTCCGAGATGGTCGAGGACCTGTTCTTCGCGCCGGACCATCCGGTCGCCCAGCTCATGCGCGCGCTGGGCGACTACCGATCGGACCCCGGCCAGGCCGGCGCGCTCACCTTCGACATGATCGCCCCGATGGTGCAGGTCCTCGGTGCCGCCGCCCGCCTCGGCTGGGATCCGTACCTGCACAACCCCAAGCTGCGCAGCCGGCTCTGGAGGATCTCGTGTCCCACGCTCGTGGTGCGCGGGGAGGCCGACACGCTCGTGCCTACGGAGCACGCGCGGGTCTACGTCGAGGGCATCGCCGGCGCCCGGCTCGAGGTCGTGCCCCAGTCCGCGCACCTGGTGCCGCTCGAGCAGCCGGAGCGCCTCGCCGCGCTCGTGCGCGACTTCGTCGCCGCCGCCGCCGCCGCCCCGGTCCGCTCCTGAGCGCCGCCCCTCGCCCTCGCTCCTCGCCCTCGCTCCTCGCTTCTTTGGTTCTTTGGCGGGCTCCGGCCTCGCCAAAGAACCAAAGAAGCGAGGCGGCGGGCGGCGCGCGCGGCCGGGGCGCGCGGCGGGCGGCGCGACGGGTAGACCGCACGGCATGAGCGACGACATCGACATCCCGTCGGGCTGGACCGTCGAAGAGGGCAAGCTGCATCGGCGCTTCCGGTTCGACGACTTCTCGGAGGCGTTCGGGTTCATGACCCGGGTCGCCTTGGTGGCCGAGAAGGCCAACCACCACCCCGACTGGTCGAACTCGTGGAACACGGTCACGATCGACCTGGTCAGCCACGACGCCGGCGGGCTCACCCAGCGGGACCACGACCTGGCCGAGGCCATCAACGCACTGATCGGCGAGCGCCCCCCGCAGCCGCCGGCCCTCGACCAGGTCCTGTAGCGCCCGCACCCCGTCGTTCTGGAGGTCTCACGAGCGCTCTGGCGCGACCGACACCTCCAGAACGCGAAGGGCGAGCGGAAGCGCGGGCTTCCGGCCGCCCGGCCCCTCGCGTCGCGTCAGACGTCGGCGAGCGCCTCGTCCAGCCCCTGGTTCAGGGTGTTCCAGGAGAGGGTGGCGCACTTGATGCGCACGGGGAACTTCACGACCCCGCGCAGGGCCTCGAGGTCGCCGAGCTTCACGTCGTCCGGCGCGTCGGCGGGGATGCCCGCCTCGGCGTCGCCGGCGCCGGGTGCGCCGTCGCCGTCGAGCGACGACTCGTGGATCGACATCATCGCCTTGAACGCCCGGGTGAGCTTGCGGGCCTCGTCGACCGGCTTGCCCTTGACCGCAGCCGACATCATGGACGCCGACGACTGCGAGATGGAGCAGCCCTGTCCGCCGATGCGGATGTCGTCGATCACTCCGTCCGCCACGTCGACGTAGACGACGATCTCGTCGCCGCACAACGGGTTGAACCCCTCGACCCGGTGCGCGGGCGGAACGGCCAGCTCGCCCCGGTTCCGGGGTGAGCGGTAGTGGTCGAGGATGATCTCTCGGTACAGGTCTTCGAGGCCGGGCATGGGTTCCCCAGTGTGGTCGACGCCCTAGAAGGCGAAGAAGTCCGCCGCCGCCTCGAGCGCTTCGGCGAGGCAGTCGACATCGTCGGTGTCGTTGTACACGTAGAACGAGGCACGGGCGGTGGCGTTGGTGCCGAGCACCCGCATGAGCGGTTTGGCGCAGTGGTGGCCGGGCCGGATGCACACCCCGTGCTCGTCGAGCACCTGCGACACGTCGTGGGCGTGGACGTCGGCCAAGGCCAACGACAGCACGCCGCCGCGTGCCGCCGGCTCAGCGGGACCGTGGATGGTGAGGCGGTCGCCGAGGCGCTCGGTGAGGGTCCGCAGCGCGTAGCCGGTGAGCGTCACCTCGTGCTCGCGGATGCGCTCCATGCCGATCGCGTCCAGGTACTCGATGGCGGCGTGCAGGCCGACCGCCTCCGCGATCGGCGGCGTGCCGGCCTCGAACTTGGCCGGGAGCGCGCCCGGCGTGAAGCCCTCGAGCGTGACGTCGAGGATCATGCCGCCGCCGCCGAGGAACGGCGGGGCCGCGTCGAGCAGCGCCTCCCGGCCCCACAGCACGCCGATGCCACTGGGCCCGCACATCTTGTGGGCGCTGAAGGCGGCGAAGTCGGCTCCGAGCGCAGCCACGTCGGTGGCGACGTGGGGCACGAGCTGGCAGGCGTCGACCAGCACGAGGGCCCCGGCGGCGTGGGCCGCGTCGGTGATCCGGCGCACCGGCGTCAGCGTGCCGGTCACGTTCGACATGGCGGTGAGGCCGACGAGCTTGGCCCCGTCGAGCAGACGGTCGAGGTCGGTGAGGTCGAGCTGGGCGTCGGCGGTGATCGGGATCCAGCGGATCTCGAAGCCCTTCTCGGCCTGGAGCTGGAACCACGGGACGATGTCGGCGTGATGCTCGAGCTGGGTGAGGACGACGGCGTCGCCGGGGCCGAGGTTGGCGCCGCCCCAGGAGCGCGCCACAAGGTTGATGCCCTCGGTCGCGTTCTTGGTGAAGATCACCTCGTTCGGCGACGACGCGCCGATGAACCGAGCGGTACGGGCACGGGCGCCCTCGTAACGGGCGGTCGATGCCTCGGCCAGCTCGTAGACGCCGCGGTGGATGTTGGCGTACTCGGTCTCGTAGAAGCCGGTCATGGCCTCGAGCACCGGGCGGGGCTTCTGCGACGACGCGGCCGAGTCGAGGAACACCAGCCGCTTGCCGGCGCGCGTCGGCTTTTCGAGCACCGGGAAGTCGCGGCGGATGGCGGCGACGTCGATGGGGGTGATCGGTTCGGCCGCCATCGTCATGCTCCGGCCGCCGCGGCCGGGACCGTCGCTGCGTCCGCCGCCGGATCGGGCGCCCAGGCGGCGTAGCCCTCGCGCTCGAGCCGCTCGGCCAGCTCCATGCCGCCGGACTCCACGATGCGACCGTTGACGAGCACGTGGACGTGGTCAGGCCGCAACTCGGTGAGCAGGCGCTCGTAGTGGGTGATGGCCAGGATCCCGAGCTCGGTGCGGTCCCGGCGGACCTCGTCGACGCCCCGGGCCACGGTGCGCAGCGCGTCGACGTCGAGGCCCGAGTCGGTCTCGTCGAGGATGGCCAGCTCGGGCTCGAGGATCGCCATCTGGAGGATCTCGTTGCGCTTCTTCTCACCGCCCGAGAAGCCCTCGTTGACGTGGCGGTCGGCGAACGACGGATCCATGTCCAGCCGCTCCATCCACTCCATGATCGACAGGCGTAGCTCGAGCATGGACAGGTCGATCCCCTTGCGGGCGCTCAGCGCCTGGCGCAGGAAGTTCAGGACCGAGACCCCGGCGATGGCCTGGGGGTACTGGAAGGCGAGGAAGATGCCGGCCTTGCCCCGCACGTCGGTGGGCCAGTCGGTGATGTCATCCCCCCGGAAGCGGATGCATCCCTGCGTGACGACGTACTCGGGGCTGCCGAGCAGGGTGCTCGCCAGCGTCGACTTGCCCGAGCCGTTGGGGCCCATGAGGGCATGCACCTCGCCGGCGCCGATGCGCAGATCGACGCCCCGGAGGATCTCGGCGCCTCCCTCCACGGTGGCGACGTGGAGGCCGTCGATCTCGAACAACGGGGCCTCGGACATGGCTTCAGCGTATAAGCACTACGCGCGTAGTGGAAATGTTCCGGTCGAGCTTTCTGCCACACCCGATGGGGCCTGCCGGCCGACCGGAGGGCTGGGCCGGTGCTCGCCTGAGGTGCCCGGCTCAGGTGCTCGGCTCAGGTGCTCGGCTCGGTGGCGAGCACCCGCGGGTAGGTGCCCCGCCGTCGCCGCCACAGCTCGGCCGCGCCCCGCTGGCCGACGAGTCGCACCACGCCGACCAGCGCGCCCGACACGAGGGCCCAGGGCAGCGCCTCGCGCCACGTGACCGCGGGGTGAGCGGGGTTGCCCGGCGGCCGCCGGCCGGTCGCCTTGCCCCATCCACGCTCGATGAGCGGCTTCAGCGCGGCCGCCGCGGCGATGGCCGACGCCGACGACACGACCTTCCAGACCTTGTCCTCGTCCACGCCGCCGCTCCTACCCGTGATCCCGCAGGTCCTCCTTCCATGTGCGGAACCGGACGTGGCGCACCCCGCTCGGGCCGACGCCGTCGCCGGTGCCGTCGGGGTGGAGGTGGAACGTGTGGGTGCGGGTGAGGTCGCCGGTGTGGCCCGCCCAGTAGCGCGCCTCGGCGCCGGTGGCCGGGCCCGCCCGCCACAGCAGCCACGGGCCGATGCGGCGCTTGTACATGGCCTCCGGTGTGCCGGTCAGGTGCCGGCCGAGCGCGAGCAGCTCGGCCGGCGCCTCGGCCCACGCCGAGGCCGGGATGTTGCGGTCGCGCACGGGCGTGGCCGGGAGTGCGGCGGTGGAGACGGGCGTCGGGTCGACCGGCCGCCGGTCGGCGGGCATGGCGGCAGGCACGGCGCCATCGTGCCAGGCCGCCGTGCCGCCGTGCCGCCGTGCCGCCGCGTCGCCGCGTCGCCAGGCCGCCAGGCCGCCAGGCCGCCGTGCCGCCGGGCTCAGGGCGGCTCGTGCTGGCGGCGCCCGCCCGGGTGCCCGGCTGCTCCGAGGGTGCCGCGCGACGGCGGTTGGTTGCGTGGCGCGCGGGGTCTCAGCCCCCCGTTCAGCCCCCGTCGCCGGCCAGGAACCCCGCCAGCCAACCGCCGGCGACCGCCTGGTCCGGCGTGGCCTTCAGCGTCGAGCGGGCGGCGGCGACGGTGGCCGGGCCGAGCAGGTCCGCTCGGGCGTCGATGAGCGTGGCGGCGTCGGCCGCGGACAGCTCCGGGTGCGGTTGCACGCCGAGCACGCGGCGACCGACGCGGAATCCCGCGATGGGACAGTGCGGGCTGCGCAGGAAGACCTCGGCGCCCGGCGGGGGAGCCACCACCTGGTCTTCGTGGCTGGCCACGAGCCGGATCCCGCCGACGGCGGGTGGGGCGCCGCTCCCGGTCGGGTCCGCCACGACCTCGTAGTCGTGGACGCCGACACCCCAGCCCTCCGCGGCCCGCTCGACCCGGCCGCCGCCCACCGCGGCCAGCAGCTGATGGCCGAAGCACACGCCGGCGACGCGGCGCTGCGAGGCGATCAGCTCATCGACGAAGTCGACGAGCGGGCCCATCCACGGCTCGGGGGCGGTGAGCGACGAGCGGGACGGGGTCAGCAACCAGCCGGCGCAGTCGTCGACGGACGCCGGGAGGTCGCCCTCGTCCGCGTCGAAGTCCTGCACCGCGAGGCCCGCCGGCTCGAGCAGGGCGCGGAAGCGCTCGGGGTAGTCGCCGCCCGGCAGCAGCCGCGGGTGGACGTGCCCGCAGCGCAGCAGCCCCACTCGGTCCCGGGCGGCGCCTTCGGACCGGACGGCGCCTGCGGATCGAGCGGCGCTCACGGACCGGACGGCGTCTGCGGTTCGCGCGATGCCTGCGGTTCGCGCGGCGTCTGCGGACCGGGCGGCGTCTGCGGTTCGCGCGGCGTCTGCGGGCCGGGCGGCGCCTGTGGATCGCGCGGCGCCCACGGACCCGGCGGTCGCACCCTCGTGCCCGGTCCTGGCGGCGGCCTTCGGCGCCGTCGCCGGCGTCCGGCGCGCCCCCGTCGCCGCCGCCCGGCGCGCCCGGGTCACCGGAACGTGGAGACCGCGCCCGGCGCCGGACTCCGGTCGAGGTCCGCCACGAGACCGCGCTCGCGCAGGATCGGCAGCACCCCTTCGCCACACCAGTACGCCTCCTCCAGGTGCGGGTAGCCCGAGAGGATCAGCTCCTCGAACCCGAGGTCCGCGTACTCGACGATGCGCTCCGCGACCTCGTCGTGGCTGCCGACCAGAGCTGTCCCCGCGCCGCCCCGCAGCAGCCCGATGCCAGCCCACACGTTGGGGTGCACCTCCAGGGAGCGCACGTCGCCGGCGGTGGCTCCCTGGTGCAGCGACGCCATGCGGCGCTGGCCCTCCGACTGGCTCGACGCGAAGTCGGCGCGGGCGGCGGCCACGGCGTCGTCGTCCATGCCGGCGAGGAGCTCGGCCGCGGCCGCCCAGGCGGCATCGGCCGTGGGTCGGGTGATCACGTGGAAGCGGATGCCGAAGCGCAGCTCGCGGCCGTGGGCCGCAGCCCTGGCCCGCAGCCGCTCCAACCGTTCGGCGACCATGGCGGGTGGCTCGCCCCACGCGAGGTACACGTCGACCAGCCGGGCCGCCACCTCCTCCGCCTCGGCCGACGCTCCGCCGAAGTAGACGGGCGGGCGCGGCTCGGGTGCGGCCCGCGTCGCGGCACCCGCGACGCGGTAGTGGGGTCCTTCGTGGTCGAGCGGCCCGTCCCACGCGCCGGTCATGACCTCGAGGAACTCGGCGGTCCGCTCGTAGCGCGTGGCCTTGTCGGCCCAGTCGCCGAAGCGGGCCAGCTCGGCGGGTTCGGCGCCGGTCACCACGTTGAGCAGCAACCGGCCGCCCGACAGACGCTGGTAGGTGGACGCCATCTGCGCGGCCAGCGTGGGTGACAGCAGGCCCGGCCGGAAGGCGACGAGGAACCGCACCCGCTTGGTTAGCGCGATGAGGGATGCGGTGGCCACCCAGGCGTCCTCGCAGGCCGTGCCGCACGGGGTCAGCAGCCCGTCGAAGCCGAGGTCCTCGGCGGCCTGCGCCACCTGCGCGAGGTAGCCGAGCGACGGCTCCCGATGGTGGGCTCCGTCACCCGCGGGTGCGACGTCGCGCGAGTCGCCCCCGGTGGGCAGGAACCAGTGGACGGCGAGCACGGCTCAGCGCTCCGGCGGGAACCAGCGCCGCACCAGTCCGTCCAGCGACGGCGCGTTCGCCGGCTTGGCCTGCTCGTCGCTCACCGTGCCGAGATAGACGAAGGCGACGATCTTGTCGTCGGGGCGCAGCCCGAGCGACACCTTCACGTGCGGGTTCTCGGCGTTGGGTCCGGTCCTCCACATCGACCCGTAGCCGAGCGCGGTGGCGGCGAGGCACAGGTTCTGGGCGGCGGCCACCGCGGCGGCCACCTGCTCGTGGCGCGGGACCTTGGGGTTCGGCTGCTCCTCGCACGCCACCACGACCACGAGCGGGGCGCGGTCCATCTTGGTGCGGTCCTTGTCGACCTTGCGGGGGTCGGGCTCCCGGCCGCCATCCCGCTCCCAGCGCACGGTGGCGTCGGCCAGGACCGGCCCGAACCGGTCCTTCGCCTCCCCGTCGAGGATCACGAAGCGCCACGGTCGCAGCGAGCCGTGGTCGGGCGCGCAGGCGGCGGCCTCCAGCATCGTGGCGAGGTCGGCCGGGGACGGGGCGGGCGGCCCGAGGCGGCTGATCGAGCGGCGGGATCGGATCACGTCGAGCGCGCTGGGCTGGTCCCGCAGCTCTGCTCCCGGAGGCGCCTGTGGGCTGGCCGCAGTGAGTGGCTCGGGAGTGCTCACCACCCCCGGTCCACCCACTCCTGGAGGTGTGGCCGTTCGGCGCCGATCGTGGTGTCGTCACCGTGGCCGGGCAGGACCAGCGTGTGGCCGGGCAGCGGCGTGAACAGGCGGTCGTCGATCGAGCGGACGATCGTGTCGAAGTCGCCGCCGGCGAACTTCGTGTTCCCGGGCCCGCCCGGGAACAGCGTGTCACCGCTGAACAGCACGGGCGAGCCCTCCAGCGCGAAGCACATGGACCCTGGTGTGTGGCCCGGAGTGTGGATCGTGCGCAGCCGCAACCGGCCCACCTCCATGGCCGTGTCGTCTTCGAGGATCTCGTCGTAGGCGGGGAGCATCGCCGCGTCCTCCGTCGTGACGTGCACGTCGAAGCCGGCGTCGCGCAGCTCGGGGACGGCCTGGATGTGGTCCCAGTGGCCGTGCGTCTCGAGCACGCGCCGCACCCCGAGCGCGCGGCACAGCTCGAGCAGCCGCTCGTGCTCGTTGGCGGCGTCGACCAGCACCGCCTCCCCGGTCTGGCGGCAGCGAAGGACATAGACGTTGTTGTCCATGGGGCCGACCACGACCTTGTGGATCTCGGCCCGCTCGTCCTGCCAGTGCAGCGTCGACATGGCGGCCAGGGTACGTCCGCCGGCGCTGGGGCGGCGGGCCGGCTGGGGCGGCCGAGGCGGGGGCCCGCGGCGCGGGCCCGCGCGCGGGCTTGCGAGCGGGCGGCCGGGCGGCGGGGGGCGAGCGGTAGCGTCGCGCCGCCATGCCCAAGACCGACTGGAACCCGGTCCTGCGCCGCGAGCTGGCCAAGCCCTACTGGGCCGAGCTGCAGCAGTTCGTGGCGGCCGAGCGGGCGAGATCGGCGGTCTTCCCGGCGCACGCGGACGTGTTCGCGGCCCTGCACCTGACGCCGTACACCGAGGTCAAGGCGCTCATCCTCGGCCAGGACCCGTACCACGGGCCGGGTCAGGCCCACGGCCTGTGCTTCTCGGTGCGGCCGGGGGTGCCGCTGCCACCGTCGCTCGAGAACGTCTTCACCGAGCTCGAGGCCGACCTCGGCGTGCCCCGGCCCGACCACGGTTGCCTCGAGCCCTGGGCCCGCCAGGGCGTCCTGCTGCTCAACGCCACGCTCACCGTGCGGGCGCACCAGGCCGCGTCGCACCAGGGCAAGGGCTGGGAGACGTTCACGGACGAGGTGATCAAGGCCGTGAACGGCAAACCCGAGCGTGTCGTGTTCATGCTCTGGGGGGCGTCGGCGCGGCGCAAGCGGGCGCTGGTCGACACGAGCCGCCATGTGATCATCGAGTCGCCCCACCCGTCTCCGCTCTCGGCGCACCGCGGGTTCTTCGGGAGCCGACCGTTCAGTCGGGCCAACGCGGCGCTGGCTGCGGCGGGACGCGAACCGATCGACTGGCGGATCCCGGACCGGGCGCAGCTCGGGTGGTGAGGACCGCCTGGGCCGGCGCGGGCCGGCGGCCGCACCAGCGCGAGAGCCGGCGCGGGCCGGCGGCCGGTCTAGCGCGACACCACCTCGAAGCCGAGCGCCTGGGCGACCGGGATCTGGCGGGGATCGAAGGTGGCGAAGCGCACCGGCCGAGGGAGTCGGTCGGCGGCGGCGAGGTGAAGGGCGTCGACGGTCCGGAGCGGCTGCAGGCGGCTCAGCTCGGCGGCCCGGTCGAGGCAGGGTTGGTCCACGGGGACCACGTGGATGCGCTCCCAGTCGTCGCGCAGCGCGCGCCTCAGCCGGTCGCGCTCGACCGGGTTCTCCGTGATCCGATCGACGAGCGCCAGGGCCTCGGTGAGCGCGACGGCGGACGCGCACCAGTCAGCGTCGGCCCCCATGGCGTCGAGCACCACCCGGCGGTGAGCCCCGGAGACGAAACGCCCGAGGATGGCCGTGGTGTCGAGCGCGAGCGTCACTCGGCTCCGGTCGGCGGCGTGCCCGGGGCCGTGCCCGGCGCCCGAGTCGCGGCCCGGCTGGAGGCGCGGCTCGGCACCCGGCTCGGCTCCCGAGTCGGCGCCCCGCTCGCGGCCCGGCGCGATTTCCGACGATTCCGGCCAAGCGTTGGCCGGACCCGTCGGGAAACGGCTCGGGGGTCGCCGATCGTCACGAGCGGACCTCGGCGACCAGCCGGTCGAGGCGGAAGCCCGGCCACGGGTCGAGGCGGACGTCGGGCGGCGGGCGGTCCTCGCGCCGGGCGCGCACGATCAGGCCGCGGGAGGCCAGGTCGTCGATGGTGAGGTGCGCGCCGGCCGCCTCGAGCGGGCCGAGCTGGGCGACCGGTCGCCCTCCGACGGTGATCACCAGCCGTTCCCCTGCCTCGGCCCGGCGGAGGGCCGCCGCCAGGCCGGCGCGCAGCGCACGGATGCCAACCCGCTCAGCCATGCGGCGAAGGCTACCGAACCGACGTGTACACGCGTGCACACGGGCCGGGCGTGCACCGGCCGAGACGGCACGCCAGCATCGTCGCCGTCCTTGCCCGCCCAGACCGAGGGGTCGCCCCGTGAACTTCGCCTTCAGCGAGGAGCAGGAGGAGCTGCGGCGCGTCGTGCGCCAGTTCCTGGAGAACAAGTCGCCGGAGACGGCGGTGCGCGAGCAGATGGAGACCGAGCAGGGCTACGACCCCGCGGTCTGGTCCCAGATGGCAGAGCAGCTGGGCCTCCAGGGCCTCGTGATCCCCGAGGAGTACGGCGGCTCCGGCTACGGCTTCATCGAGCTGGTCGTGATCCTCGAGGAGATGGGCCGGCGCCTGCTCGCCGCGCCGTACTTCTCGACGGTCGTCCTCGCCGCCCAGACGCTGCTGCACGCCGGCGACGAGGAGGCGAAGAAGCAGGTGCTGCCCGGCATCGCGTCGGGCGAGACCATCGCCACGGTGGCCCTGACCGAGGAGAACGGGCGCTGGGACGAGTCGGGCATCGAGGCCACCGCCGAGCAGTCCGGCGACGGCTGGGCCATCACCGGCACGAAGTCCTACGTGCTCGACGGCCACACCGCGAACACCATCATCGTGGCGGCCAGGACGGGCCAGGGCACCAGCCTGTTCCTCGTCGACGCCGACGCCGACGGCCTGACCCGCACCGCCCTGCCCACCATGGACCAGACGCGCAAGCAGGCCAAGCTCGACTTCGCCGGCACGCCCGCACGCCTCCTCGGCACCGAGGGCCAGGGCTGGGCGGTGCTCTCACGGGTGCTCGACCTCGCCGCCGTCGCGCTGGCGGCCGAGCAGGTCGGCGGTGCGCAGCTCGTGCTCGACATGGCGGTGCAGTACGCCAAGGACCGGGTGCAGTTCGGCCGGCCGATCGGTTCGTTCCAGGCGATCAAGCACAAGTGCGCCGACATGCTGCTCGAGGTCGAGTCGGCGAAGTCCGCCGCGTACTACGCCGCCTGGTGCGCGTCCGAGCTGAACGACGAGCTGCCGTCGGTCGCGTGCCTCGCGAAGGCCTACTGCTCCGAGGCGTACTTCCACGCCGCCGCCGAGAACATCCAGATCCACGGCGGCATCGGCTTCACCTGGGAGCACCCCGCCCACCTCTACTTCAAGCGGGCCAAGTCGTCCGAGCTCATGTTCGGCGACCCGACCTACCACCGAGAGATGCTGGCCCAGCGGATCGGCCTCTAGGCCGCCTCTAGGCCGGATCTAGGCCGGATCGGAACCGAGCCCGGGCCGGCCCGGAGCTCGCTCCCCGCCGATTCGGGCCGGGCTCCGCCCCTCTCGGGCGGGATGTGCGGCCGACGGCCTCGCCGATCCTGCGCCAGGCCCGCCCGGGCGTGGGGGCGGGGCGGCGGTCGGCCGTCCCGGTGGGCGCTCGTAGGCTCGGCGGTGTGCTGGCCGTCGTGCTCATCGTCGTCGCCGCGCTGGCCGTGGTGGCCATCGCCCTCGGTGCCGTCGGCCGGGAGACCGGGCTGCTGGCCGCCCGGGCCCGCCCGGCCGTGTTCGACCTCGAGGAGGCCGTGGACTTCATCGCCGACCGGCTGCCCGACGCGGTCGCCGGGCACCTCACCCACGACGACGTCCGCTGGGTGCTGCGCCGCGACGCGGAACTGCTCGAGCGGGCCACCGCGGAGCTGGCCGTGAAGGGCGTGAGCGGTTGGTGGGCCCGGCGGCGGGAGCGTGGGGCCGCCGTTGGACCGGAGATCGTCGACGAAGACCTGGCCGTCGCGCGCATCCTGCAGCGGGTGGCCGGCGAGCGGCCCGACCTGGCCGACGAGGACGTGGTGGCGGTGCTGGACGGCCGCCTCGACTACCTCCGCGCCATCGGCGCGATCGGCCCCCAGGTGGCCGACCCGAAAATCTCGAAACGGTGCGTGTGATCCGTGCGTCCCCGTGGTTTGCTGTGGGGACCGAAGAGAGGAGGTGGTCCAACTGAACGACTGTTGTGATGGGACCTCGGAGGTGGCCGGCCGCTAGACGGCCGCTGGACCACCTGGCGATACCAAGCCAGCCACCCCCACGGCTGCCGGCCGGGAACCGGTCCCGTCCGGCGCACACGGCACCGTGGGTCCAACCAGTGCGTCGACGGAGGAGGTCCTCGTGACCTCCTCCGTTGCGCGTCCGGGCGTCGACCCGTGCGTGACGCAGCGGGACCGGGCCGGGCGCCCCGTCCCACTACGTTGGCGGCGCATGGACCGCCCCACCCGCTTCGAGGATCACCGCTGGGTCGGCGACAAGCGCACACAGGTCGCCCACGACGTCGACGCCTGCACCGACGACGAGCGGATCGGCGAGCTGATGGCGGCCCGCACGTACCTGTGCTTCGCCCCCGACACGCTCGAGGAGGCTCGCAACCGGGGGTACCGGCGCTGCGGCCTGTGCGCCGGTGCCCGCGCCGCGGCGGCGACGGAGGACGGCGGCGACGCCTGAGCGCCCGGTGACGCCCGGACCCGACGGCGGTGGCCCTCGGCTCGCGGTGGCCGCGACGCCGGGCACGCCCCGGCCCACCCGGTTCGGCGTGGGTGGCGTCGTGCTGGCCGGCCACCTCGTCGAGCCGCCGTCGATCGACCCCACGCTCCCGGGCCTCGTCCTGTGCCACGGCTTCCCCCCGGCAGCGCAGCGGGCCGAGGTGGCCGCGCTCACGTTCCCGGACCTTGCCCAGCGGATCGCCAACGAGGTCGGTTGGGTCATCCTCAGCTTCGCCTTCCGAGGGGCGGGCGAGTCGACCGGCGACTTCTCACTGGGCGGCTGGGCCGCCGACCTCGACGGTGCCATCCACCACCTGCTGGCCCAGCCCCGGGTCCACGGCGTCTGGCTCGCGGGGTTCGGGACCGGCGGGGCCCTGTCGGTGTGCGTCGGCGCGCGCCGCACCGAGGTGCGCGGCGTCGCCACGCTGGCGGCGCCGGCCGACTTCGACGACTGGGCCAGCCATCCCCGGCGGCTGCTGCAGCACGCCAGGGAGGTCGGACTCATCCGCACGCCGGGCTACCCGGCGTCGATGGATGCGTGGTCCCGCGAGCTGCGGGCCCACCGTCCGATCCTCGCCGTGCGGGACCTCGCGCCCCGGCCGCTCATGGCGATCCATGGTTCGGAGGACGAGGCGGTCCCCAGCTTCGACGCGCGGGTGCTCTCCGACTCGCACGGATCGGCGGAGCTGCGCATCATCGCCGGCGCCGGTCACCGCCTCCGCCACGATCCCCGGGCCATGGCGATGCTGCTCGGCTGGCTGGACCGCCAGAAGCACGCGGTCACCGGGACCTGACCGGCGACCGCGCCGGCATTCGGTGAGCCGCCGCGGCCCGGAACCGCTCGCGGGTGAGCCGGGGTCAGTCGGCCTTGCCCTTGCCTCGCGCCTTCTGCTGCTGCTTCCAAGCGCGAACTCGGCTGAACCCCTCCCGCGAGTCGATGTCGGCCACCGAGCGGGGCTGGTCGTCCGCGAAGGGGCCGGCCGCCTGCTCCCAACCGTCGGGGCGCACGCCGAAGCGCTTGGCCAGGAGGGCGACGAAGATGCGGGCCTTCTCCTCGCCGAAGCCGGGCAGGGCGCGGAGGCGGGCGAAGAGGTCGGCGCCGCTGGCGGCGTCGCGCCAGACCGCCGCGGCGTCGCCGCCGTGGTGCTCGACCAGGTGCTGCGCGAGCGCCTGCGCCCGGCGCGCCATGGAGCCCGGGAACCGGTGCAGCGCCGGCTTCTCGGCGAAGCGCGCCTCGACCTCCTCCGTCGGCAGGGCCGCGAGCAGCCCGGGATCGAGCCGGCCGTCGAGCCGCTCGCGCAAGCGCGCCGGACCGGCGAAGGCCCACTCCATCGGGACCTGCTGGTCGAGCAGCATGCCGAGCAGGAGGGCGAACGGGTCGTCGACGAGGAGCCGGTCCGCTGTCTCGTCGCCGGTGACGGGGAACGTCGGGCGAGCCACCCGCGCAGCCTACGAGCGGTGAAACCGGTCGGTCAGCGGCGGGGCAGCTTGACCACGGTCACGAAGAAGTCGTCGATGCGCCGCACCACCTCGATGAAGCGCTCGAAGTCGACCGGCTTCTGCACGTACGCGTTGGCGTGGAGGCGGTAGCTGCGCAGGATGTCCTCTTCCGCGTCGGACGTGGTGAGCACCACCACCGGGATCGAGGCGAGGGCGTCGTCGCCCTTGATGGCGGCGAGCACCTCGCGGCCGTCCTTGCGGGGCAGGTTGAGGTCGAGCAGCACGAGGTCGGGGCGGGGCGCGTCGGCGTGGCTGCCCCGGCGGCTCAGGAACTCGAGGGCCTCGACGCCGTCGCTCACGACGTGCAGGTTGTTGCGGAGCTTGAACTCCTCGAACGCCTCGCGGGTCAGCAACACGTCGCCGGGATCGTCTTCGACGAGGAGCACCTCGATCGGTTCGATGGGCGTGTCCGGGTTCATGCGGGCTCCGTGACGGTCTCGGTCGCTGTGGGATCGGGGGACGCGGCCTCGCCTCGAGCCGGCGCGGCGGGCAGCGTCCAGCGGAACGTCGTGCCCGCCGTGGTCGACGTGTCGAGCCACATGCGGCCCCCGTGGTGCTCGACGATCTTCCTGCACAGCGCCAGCCCGATGCCAGTGCCGTCGTACTCCTCGCGGCTGTGGAGGCGCTGGAAGATGACGAAGATCCGCTCGGCGTACTCGGGGCTGATCCCGATGCCGTCGTCGTGGCAGCTCAGCTCCCACACCGAGCCCTCGCGCCGGGCGCCGACGTGCACGTGCGGTGGCACCCCGTCGCGGCGGAACTTGACGGCGTTGCTGACGAGGTTCTGGAAGAGCTGCACGAGCAGGGAACGCTCGCCGGGCACGGTGGGCAGCGGGTCTGCGGTGACGATCGCTCCGCTCTCCTCGATGGCTGCGCCGAGCGCCCGCCGGGCCTGCTCGAGTGCCTCGGCCAGATCGACGGGCTCCGCGGGTTCCCCGAGACGTCCCACGCGCGAAAAGGCCAGCAGGTCGTTGATCAGCTGCTGCATGCGCTTGGCGCCGTCGACCGCGAAGTCGATGTACTGGTCGGCGCGCTCGTCGAGCTGGCCGGCGTAGCGCCTCTGGAGCATCTGCGTGAAGCTGGCGACCTTGCGCAGCGGCTCCTGGAGGTCGTGCGAGGCGACGTAGGCGAACTGCTCCAGGTCGCGGTTGCTGCGCTCGAGCTCGCGGCCTCGCTCCTCGGCGACGACCAACGCTTCCTGGGCCACGGCGTGTGACTCGAGCGCCCTCGCGTACTCCGCCACGACCCGCTGTCGCATCTCTTCGACCCGCCGGCCGAGCTCGGCCACCTCCCGGGGGCCCGAGGGGCTGACCTCGTGGGCCAGGTCTCCGTCGGCGACGATCCCTGCTTCGGCGCGGAGGTCGTCGAGCGGCCGGGTGACCCAGCGGCGCAACGCGAGCGCCGACGCGGCGCCTTCGACGGCCACGGTGACGGCGAAGACCACGAGGACCACGAAGGTGTCGGCCGTGCGGCGCCGCATCGTGGTCACTGCGGACGCCCGCTGCTTCACAAGGTCGGCCTTCAGCTCGGCGTTGGCCCGGCGGACGCCGTCGAACCCCCGCTGGCTCGCCCGCGCGTCGTCCACGGGCCGGGGACCGAGGCCGCGGCCGGCCACCGTCGCCCTCATCGGTTCCGCCACGGTCGATCGCCACCGCTGCTCGGCCCGGATCACGGCGGCGACGTCGGCGCGCAGGCTCGGGTCGTCGCCCACGGCGCGCTCCAAGGCCGCGACCAGCGGGGCCTGCCGCCGCCGGCCGTCGACGTAGGGCTGGAGTAGGCGGCTGTCGCCGGACAGGACGTACTCGCGTATGCCGGTCTCCTGGTCGAGCAGCACCTGGAACACGCTGTCGGCTCGGCGGAGCCGGGAGAAGTACGTGTCGGTCACCTCGCGCTGCGCGCCCCTGGCGCGGGCCTGCGCGACCGCAGCGACGGCGATGAACGCGACCGTGGATGCTCCGACGAAGGTCAGCAGCACGGCGAGTCGCCGCCTGAGCGACCAGCGGATCACGTGCCGGCGGGCGTGGTGAGGACCAGGATGGCGCGGTCGTCGTTGGCCGCTGCATCGGTGAGGCGGGACACCTCGTGGATCACGGCGTCGACGAGGGATTCGACCGATGCGTGGTCGGCCCGCAGCCCGGCCACGAGGTCGCGCAGCCCCGCGTCGCCCAGCCGGTCGCTGGTCCCGGCGATGCGCTCCTCGACGAGGCCGTCGGTGTAGAGCAGCAGCGACGAACCCGGGCCCAGGTCGACCTCGGCCGGCTTCCACGACTGGTCGGCCAGCATGCCGAGGGCCGGGCCGGCGGAGTGGGCGGTGACGACGTCCACGCTCGTGCCGTCGACGAGCAGTGGGCGGGGGTGGCCCGCCAACCACAGCCGCGCCGAGGCCCGGTCGGCGGCCAGCTCGACCATGCACACGGTGGCGAAGATCTCGGCCGCCCGGCGCTCGGCCACGAGGGTGTGCTCGAGGCTGGGCAGGATGACGTCGGCCTCGATGCCGGTGGCCAGCACGAGGGTGCGCCACGCGATCCGCAGCGCCACGCCGAGGGCGGCCTCGTCGGGCCCGTGGCCGGCCACGTCGCCGATCACGCCGAAGATCCGACCGTCCTCGCACTCCACCACGTCGTAGAAGTCGCCTCCGAGGAGGCTGTGGCGGCCGGGCCGGTAGCGGCTCACCAGTCCGACGTCGGCCGAGGTCACGAGCGGCAGCGGCAGCAGGTTCCGCTCGAGGCGGCGGTTCTCGACGGCCTGGAGCTCCGCGGCGAGCAACCGGCGGCGGGTCTCGTCGGCACGCTTGCGCTCGATCGCGTAGCGCACGGCGCGGGCCAGCAGGTTGCCCTCGATCTCGTCCTTGACGAGGTAGTCCTGGGCGCCGGCGGTCACCGCGGCCACACCCCGGTGCTCGTCCACCAGGCCGGTGAGGACGAGCACGGCGAGGTGCGGCGCCGCCGCCGCCAGGCGCTCCAGGCCGGCCAGGCCGGTGGAGTCGGGCAGGCCGAGGTCGAGCAGCACGCAGTCGACACCGGCCAGCACGTGCAGGGCGTCGCCGATGCTGCGAGCCCGGCGGACCGTCAGCTCGGGCGCGGCGATCTCGAGGAGGTCGTGCACGAGCACGGCGTCGCCGTCGTCGTCTTCGACCAGCAGGACCGTGGTGCGACCCGGCGGCACGACGAGGCCGGGGCGGCCTTCGGTGGGCCGCACGACGTCGCTCACGTCCCCGCGCCCCCGTGTCGCACGGCGATGCATCGTAGGGCAGGGTCGGACGATCGCCCCGCGCGCGGGCCGCCGTCGGTCATCGCTCCCTCGGGTCGCCGAGGTCGGGATCGACGTCGTAGCGGCGGATGGCGTCCTCCACCACCTCCGGCTTGACGTCGCCCTGCTGCGCGAGCCCCGCCAGGACGGCGACGACGAGGTGTCCCGCGTCGACCTCGAAGAACCGCCGCAGCGCCTCGCGGGTGTCGCTGCGCCCGAAGCCGTCGGTGCCGAGCGACACGAACGGCGCGGGCACCCACCGCGCCACCTGGTCCGGAACCGCCTTCATGAAGTCGGTGACCGCCACGACGGGCCCGTGCGCCGACGACAGGAGCTCGGTGACGAGCGGTGTGCGGGGAGCGGCCGTGGGGTGCAGGCGGTTCCACCGCTCGACGGCGAGCGCCTCCTCCCGCAGCGCCTTGTACGAGGTCGCGCTCCACAGCTCGACGCCGACGCCGAAGTGCTCCGCGAGCTCGTCGCGTGCGGCCCGGGCGGGGCCCTGCATCGGGCCGGAGAACAGCACGCTGGCCCGGGCGCGGTGGTCGCCCTCGGGCGCGTCGACCCACCGGTAGAGGCCGTCGACGATGCCCTGCTCCACGCCGTCGGGCATGGGTGGCATCACGTAGTTCTCGTTGTAGATGGTCAGGTAGTAGAAGCAGTCCTCGGCATCGGGGCCGTACATGCGCTGGAGCCCGTCGCGCACGATGACCGCCAGCTCGTAGGCGAACGCGGGGTCATAGGCGCGGCACACCGGGTTGGTGGAGGCGAGCAGCTGGCTGTGGCCGTCCTGGTGCTGGAGGCCCTCGCCGAGCAGGGTCGTGCGCCCGGCCGTCGCGCCGAGGAGGAACCCGCGGGTGCGGGCGTCGGAGGCCTGCCAGATCAGGTCGCCCACCCGCTGGAAACCGAACATCGAGTAGAAGGTGAAGAAGGGGACCATCGGCACGCCTCGCGTGGCGTACGACGTGCCGGCCGCGATCCACGAGCACAGCGCGCCGGCCTCGGTGATCCCCTCTTCGAGGAGCTGGCCGCTCGTCGACTCCCGGTACGACAGCAGCAGTGCGTGGTCCACCGGCTCGTACTTCTGGCCCTGTGCGGCGTAGATCCCGAACTCCTTGAACAGGGCGTCCATGCCGAAGGTGCGGGCCTCGTCCGGGATGATCGGCACCACCCGGGGTCCGAAGCCCTCGATGCGGGCCATCCCGCGCAGCAGGCGCGTGAACGCCATCGTCGTCGACACCTCCTGCTTCCCGGAGCCGGCGAGGAACTCGTCGAAGGCGTCCTCGGCGGGCAGGGGCAGCGGGCGTTCCGTGCGAACCACCCGCTTGGGAAGCGAGCCGCCGAGGCGGCGGCGGCGGTCGAGCAGGTAGGCGACCTCGGGCGAGTCCGGCGCAGGACGGTAGAAGGGCGGCTCGGCGTCGTCGGTCAGGATCTCGTCGGGGATGACGTCGCCGAGGTGCAGCCGGTCCCGCAGGGCCCGCAGCTGCGTGACGGTCATCTTCTTCACTTGATGGGTGGCGTTGCGGGCCTCGACGTCCGCGCCGAGCGTCCAGCCCTTGACCGTCTTGGCGAGGATCACCGTCGGCCGCCCCCGCTGCTCCACGGCCGCCTTGTAGGCCGCGTAGAGCTTGCGGTAGTCGTGCCCTCCCCGAGGCAGCCAGCGCAGGTCCTCGTCGGTGAGGTCGTCGACCATGGCCCGCAGGCGCGGGTCCGGTCCGAAGAAGTGGTCGCGGATGTAGGCGCCGGACTCGGTGGCGTACCGCTGGAAGTCGCCGTCGACGGTCGAGTTCATCTTGTCGAGCAGCACGCCGTCGACGTCGCGGGCCAGCAGCTCGTCCCACTTCGAGCCCCAGATCACCTTGATGACGTTCCACCCGGCGCCGCGGAACACGGCCTCGAGCTCCTGGATGATCTTGCCGTTGCCGCGCACCGGCCCGTCGAGGCGCTGCAGGTTGCAGTTCACGACCCAGATCAGGTTGTCGAGACCCTCGCGACCGGCCAGGGAGATGGACCCGAGCGTCTCGGGCTCGTCGGTCTCCCCGTCGCCGAGGAAGCACCAGACCCGCGAGTCGCCGGTCTCGTCGACGTGGCGCTGATGCAGGTAGCGGTAGAAGCGGGCCTGGTAGATGGACGCGATGGGGCCGAGGCCCATCGACACCGTCGGGTACTCCCAGAAGTCGGGCATCAGCCGCGGGTGCGGGTAGGACTGGAGCCCGCCCGACAGCTCGCGCCGGAAGCCGACCAGCTGCTCCTCGGTGAGGCGGCCCTCGAGGAAGGCGCGGGCGTAGATGCCCGGCGAGGCGTGGCCCTGGATGTAGACCGCATCACCCGGGCTGCCGTCGTCCTTGCCCCGGAAGAACCAGTTGAGGCCAACCTCGTAGAGCGCGGCCGAGGAGGCGTAGGTGGCCAGGTGCCCGCCGATGCCGTCGGCGTGCTTGTTGGCCCGCACGACCATGACCGCCGCGTTCCAGCGGATGAACGCGCGGATGCGCCGCTCCATGTCCTCGTCGCCGGGGAACCAGTAGCGGTCCCGCTCGACGTCCGGCGGGATCGTGTTGACGTAGGGCGTGCGCACGGGAGCGGGCAGGCCGAACTGCAGCTCGTGGCTGCGCTCGATGAGCCGCTGCATGAGCAGCTCCGCGCGCGCCCGGCCCTTGGCGCTGGCGAGCGCGTCGAGCGAATCCAGCCACTCCCGGGTCTCTTCCGGGTCGGTGTCGGGGAGCTGGCTGACGAACCCGTCGTCGATGGTCATGTCTCCAGGCTCTCACCGGATCGTCCGTTCCACACCCGTAGCGGACCGAAGGATCGGCAGGCGGCGCGGCGCATCCCGCCGGCGGCGCGGGCGCACCGGTCGCAGGCGGTCAGACTGGCGCCATGCCCCCCGGCCGACGCACCTCCCCGCGGCCTGCCCGCCCGCCGGTTGCACCCCGCGCCGGTGCGACGACCGTGTACACCGACGGCGCCTGCGCCGGCAATCCCGGCCCCGGGGGCTGGGCGTGGGCCGTGCCGGGCGGTGCCTGGGCGAGCGGCTACGAGAACCCGAGCACCAATCAGCGCATGGAGCTGGCCGCCGTCCTGGATGCCCTGCGGTCGCTCGACGGTCCCGTGCACGTCATCAGCGACTCGACGTACGTCGTCAACTGCTTCCGGGACGGGTGGTGGGAGGGCTGGCTGCGGCGAGGCTGGACCAACAGCGCGAAGCAGCCCGTCGCCAACCGGGACCTGTGGGAACCCCTCGTTGCCCTCTACCGCGAGCGCGGCGGTCTGCGCGGCGAGGTGACCTTCGACTGGGTGAAGGGCCACAGCGGCGACGCCATGAACGACCTCGTCGACCGGTTGGCGGTGGCGGCTGCCGCCGGCCAGGTGGCCGGGCGGGGCGACGCGCCTCCCGATCCCGACGCGCTCGGGCCGCCCGACGACGTGGTGGGTCGCGGCCCAGCCTCCGGCGGTACAGCGCCCGACGGCGTGACCGGCCGCCCTACCCCCGGCGGCGCACCGCCGGACCCGCGGGTGCCGGAGGGTCACCGGGTCGCGGTCTTCGGGCACCGCCCGCCCGAGCTCGGCGGGTACGACCCCAACCCGGTGAGCGATGCCGTGCGGCGGCGGATGGCCGAGGTGCTGGCGGCGAAGGCCAGGCTCGACGCGGGGCTGGTGGTGCTGACCGGCCTGCGCCTCGGGGCGGAGATGCTGGGCGCGGAGGCGGCGGCCGAGGCCGGCGTGCCCTACGTGGCCGTGCTGCCGTACCCGTCGCCGGAGTCGGTCTGGCCTCCGGACACGCAGCAGCGGTTCCGCATCCTGCTCGACGGTGCCCGCGCCGTCGTGACGCTCGAGCGCAAGGCCCCGGCCTCGAAGGACGACGCCCGCCAGGCGCTGACCCGGCGGGACGCCTGGCTGGTCCGCCACGCGGACGAGGCGATCCTCGTGCGCCGCTCGTCGGACGCGACGCTGGCCCGCCTCGCCCGCAGCCTCGAGGACCACCTCGGCGACGACGTGTGGCTCATCGACCCGGACGAGCTGAGGTGACCGGGGCCGCCCCGCCGCGCACCTGCGCCCGCCGCACCGGCCCGCCGCTACGGTCGTCGCTGATGCGGGTCGGCGTCGACACCGGCGGCACGTTCACCGACGTGGTCGACGATCAGGGGCGAGTGGCGAAGGTGCCGTCCACCCCGCGGGACCCGGCGGCTGCCGTCGTCGCCGCGGTGGCCGGTCTGGAGCCGGACGTGCTGGCCCACGGCACCACCGTGGCGACCAACGCGCTGCTCGAGCGGCGGGGTTCCGACGTCGCGCTGATCACCAACGAGGGCTTGGCCGACGTGATCGAGATCGCCCGCCAGGACCGTCCGTCGCTCTACGACACGTGGGCCGACCGGCCCGAGGCGCTGGTCGTGCGGAGCCGCCGCTTCGAGGTGGCCGGCCGCCTCGACGCGAAGGGCTTCGAGATCGAACCGTTCGACGTCGAAGCGATCGACCGGCTCGACGTGGGCGGTGCGACGGCGGTCGCGGTGTGCCTCCTTCACGCCGATCTCGACGCGTCGCACGAGCGCGCCGCGGCGGATCGCCTGCGCCGCCGGGGGCTCGACGTCACGTGCTCCCACGAGGTGTCGCCCGAGTTCCGCGAGTACGAGCGCACGGTCACCACCGTGGTGAACGCCTACGTCCGCGGACCGTGCCGGAGCTACCTCACGCGCTTGGCGGACGTGGCGCCGACGGTGCTCGTCATGACCTCGGCCGGCGGCCTCGTGCCCGTCTCCCGCGGCGCCGAGCTGCCCGCGGCGCTGCTCCTGTCGGGGCCGGCGGGAGGGGTGGCCGCCGCGGCCGCGGTGGCTCAGGCGTGCGGCTTCCCGGACGTCGTCACCTTCGACATGGGCGGCACGTCGACCGATGTGTGCCTCGTCCAGGGAGGGGTACCCGCGCCCGCGGGCGAGCGGGAGGTCGGCCGGTTCCCGGTGCGGCTCCCGTCCCTCGACGTCCACACCATCGGCGCCGGCGGGGGTTCCATCGCCGGGATCGATCCAGGAGGCGCGCTGGTCGTTGGTCCGGCCAGCGCGGGAGCCGTTCCCGGTCCGGCGTGCTACGGACTCGGCGGCGAGCGCCCGACCGTGACCGACGCCGACCTCGTGGCCGGCCGGTTGCCCGACGGGGTGGCGCTGCCGGGCATCGGTGCGCTCGATCGGGCGGCCGCCGAGCGGGCGCTCGGCGCCGCCGGCGTGACCGCGCAGGGCGTGCTCCGGGTCGTCGACGCCAACATGGAGCGCGCCGTCCGCCAGGTGTCGGTGGCACGCGGCGTCGACCCTCGCGGCCTCGCGCTCGTCGCCTTCGGGGGGGCGGGGCCGCTGCACGCCTGCTCGCTGGCCGATTCGCTGGGGATGAGGACGGTGATCGTGCCGCCCCGTGCGGGCGTGCTCTCCGCGGTGGGCCCGCGGTGCGGGCCCCGGCAGGAGGACCGGGTGCGCTCGTGGCGGGACCCGCGCGACCACGCCGGCCTCGAGGACGCTCTCGCCTCGCTGGCCCACGACGCGCTCGCTGCGCTCGGCGCCGTCGCCCCGGACGGCGCGAGCGGAGCCGTCGGTGCGCACGGCGCGGTCGGCGCGGTTGGCGCGGTTGGCGCGGTGGAGATCGTCACCGCCCTGGACTGCCGCTACGCAGGCCAGAGCCACGAGCTCCGGGTGCCGTCGGTGGCCGCGTTCGCCGGCGAGCACCGCGCCCGCAACGGTTACGACCGGCCCGGCACCCCGGTCGAGGTCGTCGCCGTGCGGGCGACCGCGCGGGTGCCGGCGCCGGTCGCCGTGCGCGACCTGCCCCCGGTACCACGCCCGACGGTGATCGGCCCGGCGGTGCTGGCGGAGCACGACTGCACCGTCTGGGTGCCCGGCGGCTGGCGGGGTGAGCCGGATGTGTCCACCGGTGCTCTCGTGCTGCGGCGCGTCAGCGGGTGAGGGCGATGGCCGTGAGCGATATCGAGGTCATCGTCGCCAATGCGGCGATGAGGCCCAGCATCAACGTCCGCGTCTGCTCCCGGATGGCGGTGTGCAGCTCCGCTCGCACGGCGTTGGCCGCGGATTCGATGCTGTGGTCGACGGTCTCGAACCTGGCCTTCGTGCGTTCTTCGAGGCCGTGCAGTTCGTCCGCAACCGCCTGGAACCGGAGATCCATGCGTTCTTCGAGGCCGTGCAGTTCGTCTGCAACAGCCTGGAACCGGAGGTCCATGCGTTCTTCGAGGCGCTGCAAGTCTCCTGCGGTCGCCTGGAACCGGAGGTCCATGCGTTCTTCGAGGCCGTGCAGATCCGACTTGGTGGCGACGTCGGCCCATCCGACGGGTGGGAGCATCTCCATGAGGTGGTCGGCTCGTTCGGATCCCAGCAGCGATTCGAAGGCCAGGTACAAGTCGTGCCTGGCGCGCTCGTCGATGGACATGGCGTGCTCCCGTGCAGGTGATCCTGTGCGGAAGGCGCGTGCCCGCCTCCGATGGCGTGTGGCCGACGGTAGCAGCCGGGTGGGACGGTGAGCCTCGACCCGGCGTCCCTCCAGGTCCTCATCTCCCGCCTGACCGGAGTGGCGGAGGAGGTCGGCGCCGTCCTGCGCCGGGGCGCGTTCAGCCCCAACATCAAGGAGCGGGCCGACTGCTCGGCCGCCCTGTTCACGGCCGACGGGACGCTGCTCGTGCAGGCCGAGCACATCCCCGTGCACCTCGGGTCGATGCCGGCGTCGGTGCGGGCCGCCATCGACGCGCTCGGGGCGGGGCTGGCTCCGGGTGACCAGGTGATGCTCAACGATCCCTTCGCCGGCGGGACGCACATCAACGACGTGACGCTCGTCGCGCCCTGCCACACGTCGGGTGGCCGGCTGGTCGGCTGGGTCGCCAACCGGGCGCACCACGCCGACCTCGGCGGTGCCGCCCCCGGTTCCATTCCCGCCGATGCCACGGAGATCCAGCAGGAGGGCCTGCGCATCCCGCCCGTGCGCTGCACCGCCGAGGTCCGCGCGCTGGTGCTGGCGTCTTCTCGCACGCCGGAGGAGCGGGCGGGTGACCTCGATGCGCAGATCGGTGCGAACGTCGTCGGGGTCGCCCGCTTCGCGGAGCTGGCGGACGAGCCACTGGAGGAGGTCGTGGCCTACGGCGAGCGCAGGATGCGATCGGCGCTGCGATCCATGCCCGACGGTCGGTGGACGTTCGCCGATGTCCTCGACTCGACGGGCGCCTCGCCCGAGCAGCAGCGCCCCGCGACCATCCGGCTCGCGCTCACCAAGGCCGGTGACGCGATCACGTTCGACTTCACGGGCACCGACAGACAGCGGCGCGGCAACGTGAACGCCGTCGCGGCCGTGACGGTGAGCGCCGTCGCCTTCGCCGTGCGCTCGGTCGTCGATCCCACCATCCCGGCCAACGGCGGTGCGCTCCGGCCCGTCACCGTCATCACGCCGGCCGGTTCCATCGTGGCGGCCGTGCCGCCCGCCGCCGTCGGGGCCGGCAACGTCGAGGTGAGCCAGCGGGTGGCCGACGTGTGCCTGGGTGCCCTTGCGCAAGCGGTGCCCGGCCGCGTCCCCGCAGCATCGCAGGGGACGATGAACAACGTCCTCGTCGGCGGCGACGGCTGGGTGTACTACGAGACCGTCGCCGGCGGCCAGGGCGGCCGGCCGCCGCCACCCGGGTCGCCGTCCACCTCGCCGGCGCGACCGGGGATGAGTGGCGTGCACACCGCCATGACCAACACACGCAACACGCCCATCGAGGCGTTGAAACGGGCGTTTCCGATGCGGGTCCTGCGCTACCGGCTGCGTCGGGGAAGTGGGGGCCGTGGTGCTGGCTCCGGTGGGGACGGCATCGAGCGCGACCTCGAGATGCTGGAAGACGTGACGGTGTCGCTGATCACCGAGCGACGTGTCTCGCAGCCGTGGGGTCTCGCCGGCGGCGGGCCCGGAGCGGTGGGGGAGAACTGGCTGCTACCGGCCGGCGACGAAGCCCGAGCCGAGCGCCTCCCCGACAAGTGCACGCTCCGCCTGAAGGCTGGGGACGTCCTCCGGATGCTGACTCCGGGCGGCGGCGGTTGGGGGACCCGCCCCGCTCGTGGACCTCAACCGACCTTATAAGCAATCCGCATAAGACTCGGTAAGATCAGTCGGCATGGATCCGCTCGACAACCCGTATCGACCCGGGGCTGGGACGCCGCCACCGGCGCTGCTCGGACGCGATGCTCTTATCGACGCCTTCGGCGTTACCGTCCGGCGGGCCGTCTCAGGAGCGCCCGGCAAGAGCCTGATGCCGATCGGTCTCCGGGGAGTCGGGAAGACCGTGTTGCTGAACCGGTTCGGCGAGATCGCCCTTGACGCCGGGATGACCACAGCGTTCATCGAGGCACCTGAGACCGGTGACTTCCGCACCCTGCTCGCGGTGCGCATCAGGAAGATCCTTCTCGGTCTCGAGCGGGGCGGAACGACACGTGCCGCACTCCGAGCGTTGCGCGTGCTGAAGACGTTCACGCTTCAGCTGCCGGATGGCTCTCGTCTTGCGATCGATGTCGACGCTATGGCCGGTGAAGCGGATTCCGGAAACTTGGCAAGCGATCTGACGGATCTCCTGGTCGCCACGGGCGAAGCCGCCAAGGCCCGAAGCGCCGGCCTGCTCCTCGCGATCGACGAGGTGCAGTATCTCGAACCGGTCGAGCTCGCGGCCCTGATCAGCGCCGTACACCGAACCACTCAGCTGTCACTGCCGGTCGTTCTTGTTGGCGCGGGCCTTCCTCAGCTACCCGGACTCGCTGGTGACGCGAAGTCGTACGCCGAGCGTCTCTTCGACTTCCCGATGATCGGGTCGCTCAGCAACAGCGACGCCCAGGGAGCGATCGCGATCCCAGCGCAGGCAGCAGGCGCCGACTTCACCGATGACGCTCTTGAACTGATCGTCGCCGAATCGCAGGGGTATCCGTACTTCCTCCAAGAGTGGGGCTACCACGTTTGGAACAACTCGGCTGGTACGCCGATCACGTCCGACGACGTGACGTCGGTGCGACCGATCGTCGTCGACCAACTCGACCGCAACTTCTTCCTCGTGCGCGCGGATCGCCTGACGCCGCGCGAACGCGACTATCTCCGGGCGATGGCTGAACTCGGCGCAGGACCCCACAGGTCGGGCGACATCGCCGCGATGCTCGGGGTGAAGGTTGAGTCCGTCGCACCGCGCCGGTCTCAACTCATCTCCAAGGGCATGATCTTCAGCCCTGCCCACGGCGACACCGCTTTCACGGTGCCGTTGTTCGATGAGTATCTGCGTCGCACGGTGCCGCACTGGAAGCGCCCAGGCGCCCCCAAGTAGAGCCCTCGCCGGCGCAACCGGGATGAGTGGCGTGCACACCGCCATGACCAACACACGCAAGACGCCCATCGAGGCGTTGGAACGGGCGTTCCCGATGCGGGTCCTGCGCTACCGGCTCCGTCGGGGAAGCGGCGGCGCCGGGCGGGCGCCGGGCGGCGAGGGGATCGAGCGCGACTTGCTCACGCTGGACGACGTGACGGTCAGCTTGATCACCGACGAGCGCCTGGCGCGCCACCCCCGCCTCCTGGCGTGCACCGTCCAAACCCGCCCGTCGACCCAGCGGGGCGCGAAGGACCGTCATGGTGTGGTCGTCCGAAGGGCCACCGTCGCGCCGATCGGGGCAGCGCAGCGCCGGAGCGTTCCGTACTGCGGACGGCTTCTCGGCGGTGGCGGAGTGCGCGGTTCGCGCCGTCGCACGTTCAGGGATGGGGCGAAGCGCGTGCGCCACCGGCTTGCGAGACGGGTCGGTGGTGCGGGCGTTCAGCGCATGAGCGCCACGGCGCCCAGCGTGAGCGACGCCATGGTGCCCATGGCCGCGATCAGGCCGAGCATGAGCGTGCGGGTCTGCTCCCGCAGGGAGGAGTGCAGCTCGGCTCGCACCCGGTCGGCCGATGCCTCGATGGCGACGTCGATGGCGGCGAAGCGGGGCTCGAGCGCTCCGAAGCGCTGGTCGATGGCTTCGAAGCGCTGGTCGATGGCGTCGAAGCGCCGATCGATGGCTTCGAAGCGCTGGTCGACCGCGGCGAAGCGCAGATCCATGCGCGCCTCGAGCGCATGGAGATCCGCCTTGGTGGCGACGTCGGCCCACCCGACGGGTGGCAGCAACTCCATGAGGTGGTCGGCTCTCTCGGCTCCCAGAAGCTCTTCGAACGCAAGGTACAGCTCGTGCCTGGCCCGCTCGTCGACGGTCACGTCGGATTCTCCCGTGCAGTTGGTGCTGTGCGGGAGGCGTGTGCCCGCCTCCGAAGGCGTGCGACGACAGTACCAAACGGGTACGACAGCGCGGCGGTGGGAGTCTGCGAACCGCGGTCGGAGGCCGGCGTGCACCGGCCCGCAGGCCAGCCCGCGAGCGGTCCTAAGGTGGCACGCATGGTCGCAGGCAGCGGGGCGCACCGCCGGCCGGGAGCGGACCGTTCCGCACCCGGTCCCGCGGTGGTCAGGAGCGGCAAGGCGCCCCTGAAGCTGCCCGGCATGGAGCTCGCCGCGGCGGGGGCGACGGCGCAGGACACGGCAAGCCGCATCCACGTCGGGCGCAGCGGGATCAACCAGTGGTGGCTCCTCGTGTGCGACCCTCCCGCCGCCCGGACCGGTGAGGCCGATGCACGGACCGGCGAGGCCGATGCACGGACCGGCGCGCGGACCGGCGCCCCTCCGGGCGAGGCCGCCGCACGAACCGGCGCGGCCGATGCGCTGCTCGACACGGCGCGCCTCGCCGCCGGGATCGACGGCGGCCCGTCGACGGTTCTGGCCCGTGCCGCCGAGGCCATGGACCGACGCGGCGACGGGCCCGGTCGCCAGGCCGTGTTCGTCCGCGTGGAGCTCGACGTGTGCGGCGCCTGGTGCACGCTCTCCAACGCTGGCAGCGTGCGTCCCTACGTCGTTCGGCGCGCCGGCTGGATCGACGTCCGCGGCCACGAGAGCGCACCGTTGGGAGAAGCGGGCCCGGCGCCCGCCGATGACCGTGCCGGCCTGGGCCCCGGCGACGCGCTCGTCATCGTGCCCCACGACCGGTTGGTCGCCGCTGATCGGGCCGGCGAGCGGTTCGCGGACGAAGCCCTGCCCGAGGTCCTGCTCGACCTCGTGGGGCGGCCGTCGGCCGAGATCGCCGATGCGGTCGTGGCCGAGTCCAGCGCGCTCGCGAGCGATCGCCGCCGGCGGGTGCTGCGCGGCGGTCCCGTGGTCGTGCTGCGCGTCCCCGGTGATCTCGGCGAGGACCCGATGCACCGCGTGGTGCGGGCGACCGGCGCGCCGCCCGAGCGGCTGCACCTCCCCGGCTACCCGCTCGGCGACCGCCAGCCCGACCTGTGGTCCGCGCCGCCCGCACCGCCGCGCGAGGCCAGGTTGCGCCTGGCTCCGACCGGCACCCGGCTGCACGAGGTCAGGGCTCTGCTGCGCCGCCTCCTGGCCAGCTGGCGCCTCGATGACCGCGTCGACGCCGGTGACCTCGAGCTGCTCGCGACCGAGGTCACGACCAACGCCATCCGCCACGCCGGCACCGCCGCCACCGTCATCGTCCGCTACACCGGGGGCGCGGTCCGGGTGGAGGTGGGCGATGCCAGCTCCGCGCTGCCCGAGCTCGTACCGCCTCCTCCCGACGCCGAAGGCGGTCGGGGGATGCCGCTCGTGGAAGCGCTCGCTTCTGCGTGGGGCGTCACGCCGACCCGCCATGGCAAGCGGGTGTGGTTCGAGATCGGCGTGCCCGACACGGGGCGACCACGAGACACCGAAGCACCGGAGGCGACGTGAGCTGGACCACCGACGACATCGCCGACCAGAGCGGGCGCGTCGCCGTCGTGACCGGCGCCAACAGCGGGCTGGGCCTCGAGACGGCTGTCGCCCTCGCCGCCAAGGGCGCGCACGTGGTGATGGCGGTGCGCGACCCGGCGCGCGGCGAGGCGGCCCGCAAGGAGGTGCTGGAGCGCGCCCGGGGCGCCTCGGTCGAGACGTCGGCGCTCGACCTCGCCTCGCTGGATTCCGTGCGGGCCTTCGCCGAGCGGACCATCGACGCCCATCCCCGCATCGACCTGCTCTTCAACAACGCCGGCGTCATGGCCCTCCCCCGGGAGGAGACCGCCGACGGCTTCGAGCGCCAGATCGGCACCAACCACCTCGGGCACTTCGCGCTCACCGGCCTGTTGCTCCCAGGGCTGGTGGGCGTGCCCGGCAGCCGCGTCGTGACCACCACGAGCCTCATGCGGCGCACGGGTCGGCTGCGCTTCGACGACCTGCACGGCCGCCGGCGCTACCGCCGCTGGGAGGCCTACGGCCAGTCCAAGCTGGCGAACCTGGTGTTCGCGGTCGAGTTGCAGCGACGCCTCGAGGACGCCGCCGCACCGACGGCCAGCCTCGCCGCGCACCCCGGCTACTCGAGGACGAACCTCCAGCGGACGTCGTCGCGCTCCTCGGGCTCCGCGCTGGAGGCGATCGGGATGCGGGTGTTCGGTTCGGTCGGCCAGTCGGCGGCCGCCGGTGCCCTACCGCAGTTGCGGGCCGCGCTCGACCCGGCCGCCTCGGGCGGTGAGCTGTACGGCCCCGCCTTGGCCGGGTTCCGGGGCGCGCCGACCCGCGAGCGCATCGAGCGGCGAGCCTCCGACGCCGAACTGGGCCGCCGCCTGTGGGAGGTTTCGGTGCGCGAGACGGGGGTCGACCCGCGGCTCGAGCCGGCCGCGCCATGAGCTCCGACGGAGCGTTGGACGGCATCCGAGGGGTCGTATTGGGTGCCGGCGCCGCCACGACGGCGGTGCTCGCCGACGACCGGGTCGCGCGCCGCTGGGGACAGCCGAGCGCACTGGCGGGATTCACCGTCGGCGGCTTGGCGGGCCACCTGGTACGAGCCGTCGAGACGATCGAGATCTACCTCGACGAGCCGGAACCGCCCGACGAGGGCCTGCTGGCTCCGTCCGCCTACTTCGCCCCCGCCGTGGGAGCGGCCGGCGATGTGTCGGGGCCCGTGCATCGCGGCGTCCGCCAGCGGGGTGAGCAAGCGGGCTCCGTCGGCCCGGCCGCCCTGCTCGTCGAGCATCGTGGGCGGCTCGACCGGCTGTCCGCGCGCCTCGCGTCGGAACCTGCGTCCCGGCGGGTGACCGTCGCGCGCGGCACGGCGCGCATGCTGCTCGACGACTACCTCCGGACGCGGGTCGTCGAGATCGCCGTGCACGCGGACGACCTCGCCGCCAGCGTCGGCGCACGACCACCGCATCTCGCGCCCGAGGCCACGACCGTCGCCATCGAGGTCCTCGTCGGCATCGCCCGCGCGACCCACGGCGACGTGGCCGTCCTGCGGTCCCTGACCCGTCGCGAGCGTGACGACGTCGAAGCCCTGCGCGTCCTCTGAGGCGGCGTGAGCGGCCCGAGGCTCGGCGGCTGGAAGCCTTGACTGGGAGGTCAAGTAGGGTCGGCGGCCATGGACATCAACGGGATCTCCGCCATCGTCACCGGGGGCGCGTCCGGCCTCGGTGAGGCCACCGCCAGACTCCTCGCCGAGCGGGGCGCCAAGGTCGTCGTGGCGGACATGAACGCCGACAAGGGTGAGGCTGTCGCCAAGGAGATCGGCGGCGCCTTCGCAGCCACGAACGTCGCCGACACCGATCAGGTCATCGCCGCGGTGGAGGCGGCCAAGGACCTCGGTCCGCTGCGGGCCGTCGTCAACGCCGCCGGCATCGGCTGGGCCACGCGCACCATCGGCCGCGACGGCACCTACGAGTCGGCCCACGACCTCGACGTGTTCAAGAAGGTCGTCGAGGTCAACCTGATCGGCACCTTCAACGTGACCCGCCTCGCGGCCACGGCCATGAGCCAGAACGAGCCGCTCGAGTTCGACGAGCGGGGCGCCATCGTCAACGTCGCCTCCGTGGCCGCGTTCGACGGGCAGATCGGGCAGGCGTCGTACTCCGCCTCGAAGGGCGGCGTCGTCGGGATGACGCTGCCGATCGCGCGCGACCTCGCCGCCGTCGGCATCCGCGTGAACTGCATCGCCCCCGGGCTGATCGACACGCCGATCTACGGCCGCGGCGAGGCCTCGGAGCAGTTCAAGGACCGCCTCAAGGCCGGTGTGCTGTTCCCCAAGCGGCTGGGCACGTCCGAGGAGTTCGCCTCCCTGGCGCTCGAGCTGGTGAGCAACTCGTACATGAACGCGGAGACGATCCGCATCGACGGCGGCATCCGCATGCCCCCCAAGTGATGCCCTCGACCTCCCGCTGACCACGATGTCACGCCGCCGGTGCGCCCGGTGCCGCCGGTGCGCCCCGTGCCGCCGGTGCGCCCGGTGCCGCCGGTGACCGTGCTGGTCACCGGCGCGGCCGGCTTCATCGGCAGCACCCTCGTCGACCGGCTCCTCGCCGACGGCCACCGCGTCCGCGGCTTGGACCGGTCGGGCGGCGGCGGCCACCTCGCGCCAGCCGCGCGCTCCGGCCGGTTCGAACTGGTGACGGAGGATCTTCGCGGCACCGACCTCCGGGCCCTGCTGGACGGCGTGGACGCCGTCTTCCACCTGGCGGCCCGGCCCGGCGTGCGCCACTCGTGGACCGAGTTCGACGCCTATGTGCACGACAACGTGCTCGCCACGCACCGGCTGCTCGAGGCGTGCCGGCAGGACGGGCGGCGGCGCCGGGTCGTGTACGCGTCGAGCTCGTCGGTCTACGGCGACGCCGCGCGGTACCCGTGCCAGGAGGACGACCCGGCCCGACCGCGCAGCCCCTACGGCGTCACCAAGCTCGCCGCCGAGGACCTCGTCCGCGCCTATGCCGAGAGCTGGGGGCTACCGACCGTCGCGCTGCGCCTCTTCACGGTGTACGGCCCGCGCCAACGCCCCGACATGGCGTTCCACCGGCTCTGCCGCGCCGCGCTCGGAGGTCCGCCGTTCCCGCGCTACGGCGACGGGCGGGCCCGGCGCGACTTCACGTACGTGGACGACGTCGTGGAGGCGGTCTGCCGAGCCGCCTGGCGTGAGCCGGCCCCCGGATCGGTGATCAACATCGCCGGCGGCGGGGACCACTCGCTGGCCGAGGTGCTCGAGCTCGCCGGCGAGCTCACCGGCCACGCCGTGCCCGTGGACCCCCGTCCTGAGCAGCCGGGCGACGTGCGCCGCACCGGCGGGGACGTCGCCCGCGCCAGCCGGCTGCTCGGCTGGGCCCCGAGCGTCGACCTGCGCGCCGGGCTCGAACGCCAGCTCGCTTGGCACCGCGCGGACATGGCGGCCGCCGCCGTGCCCGAGCACGACGGCTGAGCGGACGCCGTACCACCGGGCGCGCAGGGCCCGCGGCCGTCGCGAGGCCGTCGCGGGCGGACGGGTGCCGATCAGCGAGCGAGCGCGGCGGCGAGGGCGGCGTCGAGCGACGCGTGCGTGAAGTGGTAGCCCGCGCCTTGGAGGACCACCGGCTCCACGCGCTGCGAGACGAAGAGCAGGTTCTCGACGAGCGGCCCGATGCCCGCAGGAAGGCGGCCGGCCAGCTTGGGGATGGGGAGCACGGCGGGCCGGTGCAGCGCCCGGCCCAGCGCCTTGGCGAAGTCGCGGTTGCGAACCGGTTCGGGCGCCGTGAGGTTCACCGGCCCGGACACGCCGTCGGCCTCGAGGAGGAAGCGGATGGCCGCCACCTCGTCGGCGAGCGTGATCCACGACATCCACTGGTGGCCGTCGCCGGCCGGTCCGCCCAGGCCGAGCTTGTAGGGCAGCAGTTGGGCGGCGAGCGCGCCGCCTTCACGCGAGAGCACGATGCCGGTGCGGATGCGGCACACCCGGATGCCCGCCTGCTCGGCCATCCCGGCGGCCGCCTCCCATGCCTGGCACACCTCGGCGAGGAAGCCGTCGCCGGTCGGTGACGTCTCCGACAACACCTCGTCGCCGCGATCGCCGTACCAGCCGACGGCCGACCCCGACACGAGGACGCGAGGCGGACGCTCCAGCCCGGCCAGAGCCTCGGCCAGCAGCGCGGTGCCCTTCGTGCGGCTGTCGCGCACCTGCCGCTTGTGCTGCTCGGTCCAGCGACCGGTCGCGATGCCCGCGCCCGCGAGGTGCACGACCGCGTCCACGCCGTCGAGCCCGCCCGAGTCGATCGTGCACGTGCGCGGATCCCAGCGGACCTCGCCCGGCCCGGGGTCGGCGCGCACGAGGCGCCGCACCTGGTGCCCATCGCCCTCCAACGAGCGCACCAGCGCGCCGCCGATCAGCCCGTGAGAACCCGTTACCGCCACGTCCACGGCGCAACTCCGATCGATCGGGGGCCACCCACGGCGCCAGACTGCCGCATGCCGAGGTGCCTGGGAGCATCGGTGCGCGGCGTGCCGCCGGCCGCCAGCGCGCCGGGCACCGGATCGCTACCGTGCCGTCACCACACACCTGCAGCGAGGAGACGCTCGTGCTCCAGGAGTTCAAGAAGTTCCTCATGCGGGGCAACGTCGTCGACCTGGCCGTGGCGGTCGTGATCGGCACCGCCTTCAAGGCGGTCATCGACAGCCTCGTCAACAACGTGATCCTGGCCTTGATCGGAGGGCTGTTCGGCAAGCCCTCGTTCAACGACGCGCTGATCCTCAGCAGCGGCACCAAGGTGTACCTGCGCTTCGGAGCGTTCCTCACCGACGTCGTGAGCTTCCTCATCATCGGAGCAGCGCTGTTCGTGATCGTGCGATCCTTCGAAGCCCTGCAGGCCCGGCGCCGATCCGGAGCGGTGGCCGAGGAGGACACGCCGACACCGAGCGACGAGGCGGTGATCCTCGGCGAGATCCGGGATCTGCTCCAGGCGCAGAGCGCCCGCTGACCGCCGCGGGCGCGCCGGCGCGCCGGATGGGAAGGCGCGGCACACCCGTCCGTAGGCTCGGGTCCCGGTGAGCACCCGCAAGCTGATCCTCGTCGCCATGCTGTGCGGGCTCGCCATCCTCGTCGCCTTCGCCGCCCAGGTCGTCGTCGCCGCCCGCTGAAGCGCGCCGCGCAACTCCGGACCGGTGGCCCGGACCGTGCGGGCGCTGCCGTCGTGGGCTCCCGCTACCCTCGACGTCGTCCGCGAGGAGGTGGTCCCAACGGCCGAGAACTTCGATGTCGCCATCATCGGCGGTGGTCCGGGCGGCTACGCGGCGGCGCTCTACGGGGCGGCCGCGGGGCTGCGCATCGCAATCGTCGAGAACCGCCGGCTCGGCGGCACCTGCCTGAACCGCGGGTGCATCCCGGCCAAGGAGCTGCTCCAGACGGCCGAGGTCATGCGCACGGTGCAGGAGTCCGACCGGTTCGGCGTGAAGTCCTCCGACCCTGCCCTCGACTTCTCTGCGTCGACCGCCCGCATGTGGTCGGTCGTCGACCAGCTCGTCAAGGGGCTCGGCACGCTGTTGAAGGGCCGCAAGGTCAGCATCTACGACGGCACCGGCACCCTCGGCGGCGACGGCACGGTCACGGTGTCGGGTACCGACGGCAGCACCGCGGAGCTCAGGGCGGGCTCGGTCATCCTCGCCTCCGGCTCGGTCCCGCGCACGCTGCCGGGGTTCGAGGTGGACGGCACGGTCGTGCTCACCTCCGACGAGGTGTTCCAGCTCGAGGAGCTGCCGCGCACGGTCGCCGTCGTCGGGGGCGGCGCCATCGGCTGCGAGTTCGCGTCGATGATGCGCGACCTCGGCTCGGAGGTGACGGTCCTCGAGGCCCTGCCCCAGGTGCTGCCCGGGGTGGACGAAGACGTCGTCAAGGTCGTCGTCAAGGCCTTCGAGCGCCGGGGGATGAAGATCCGCACCGGCGTGCGCATCGAGGGCCACGACCCACACGAGGGGGGCACGACGATCCGTCTCGAGGGCGGTGACACGGTCGAGGCCGATGCCGTCGTCGTGTCCGTCGGCCGCCGGCCGCTGTCGGAGAGCCTCGGCCTCGACGGTACCGGCGTGCGCGTCGACGAGCGCGGCTTCGTCGTGGTCGACGAGTGGTGCCGGACGGGCGTGGATGGCGTGTACGCCATCGGCGATCTCATCGCCACACCCGGACTCGCGCATGTGGCCTACGCCGAGGCGATCCTCGTGATCAAGCAGATCCTCGGCGAGCCTGCTGTTCCCGTGGAGTACGGGCGGGTGCCGTGGTGCGTGTACTGCCACCCCGAGGTCGCCTTCGTGGGCATGACCGAGCGGGCCGCCAAGGAGGCCGGCTACGACGTCGTGGCGTCGAAGCACCGGTGGGCCGGCAACGGCCGCGCCATGATCCTCGGCGACACCGAGGGCATGGTGAAGATCGTCGCCGAGCGCAAGCCCGACGGCACCGGGGGCCGGGTGCTCGGCGTCCACCTGGCCGGGCCGTGGGTCACCGAGCAGCTGGGCCAGGGCTACCTCGCCGTCAACTGGGAGGCCGAAGTGGCCGAGATCGCCCAGTTCATCCAGCCGCACCCGTCCCTGTCGGAGAACTTCGGCGAGACGGTCCTCACGCTCACGGGTCGCGGCCTGCACGGCTAGCGCGCCGGCCGGACCGGTCGCCGCCCGCCGGGCGCGCCGCCCGCGACACCGCCCGCCGGGCGCGCCGAGCGGCCGCCTCTCCTACCATCGACCGACGACGCTCGAGACGAGGGAGCCCCCAGCCCGATGGCCGACATCCAGATGCCCCAGCTCGGTGAGACCGTGACCGAGGGAACCATCACCCGCTGGTTCAAGCAGGTCGGCGACCAGATCGCCGAGGACGAGCCCCTGTTCGAGGTGTCCACCGACAAGGTCGACTCCGAGGTGCCGTCTCCGGTCAGCGGCTACCTCACGGAGATCAAGGTCGACGAGGGCGACACCGTGGACGTCGGCACGGTGCTGGCCGTGGTGTCCGACTCGCCCGACGGCGCCGGAGACGCCGGTGGAGGCGACACCGCCCAGGCGGAGGCGCGCAAGGCGGGTGCGGCGGCCGAGGTCGCCGAGCAGGTCGAGTCCGCCGAGCAGGGGCACGAGCAGCGCGAGCAGGAGGCGGCCGAGGCCGACGCCCGCACCGAACCCGACCAGCCCCTGTCGGAATCCTCCGAGCGCACGCCGGAGGAGTCGCCGGAAGCCCTCGAGGAGGTCGGCGAACCGGACGCCGCCGCGGAGGACCAGGGAGCCGCGGGCTCGACGGGTGCGGCGGCCGGGGCCGGGGCGGCGCCGCAGTCCGTCCCGCCCTCCGCGGGACCCGAGCCCTCGGTGGCGCCGGCGGGCAGCGGGGCCGCGCAGGTGCTGTCTCCGGTCGTGCGCCGGCTCATCGCCGAGCACCACCTCGACCCCGCCACCATCGCCGGCACCGGCGCGGGTGGGCGCATCACCCGGGCCGACGTGCTCAAGGTCGTGGAGGGCAGCGCGCCGGCCCCGGCTGGCGGCCCGCCGGTTGCGGCGCCGCCGCCGGCGCCCCCCGTCGGTCCGGCCGCTTCGCGCCAACCGGCCGTGGCCGTGCCCAGGGCCGGCGAGCACGACACGGCGGTGCCGCTGAACAACATCCGGCGCCGCACGGCCGAGCACATGGTGCGGTCCAAGGCCACGTCGCCCCACGTGCTCACCGTCATGGAGGTCGACTACGAGGCCGTCGAGTCGGCGCGCCGGGCCTTCCGCGACGCCTTCAAGCAGCAGGAGGGCTTCAGCCTCACCTACCTGCCGTTCATCGCCCGCGCCCTGATCGACGCCATCGACGAGTTCCCGTTCCTCAACGCCACCGTCGGGGAGGGCGAGCTGATCGTCCACGGTGACGTCAACCTCGGCATCGCCGTGGACCTCAGCTACGAGGGCCTGATCGTTCCGGTCATCCACGCAGCCCAGGACAAGCGGTTGCGGGCCATCGCCCGGGAGATCCACGACCTCGCCTCGCGGGCCCGCAGCAAGAAGCTCTCGGCCGACGACATCACCGGCGGCACGGTCACCATCACCAACGCCGGCCAGTACGGCACCTACGTGCAGATGGCCGTGATCAACCAACCGCAGGTGATGATCCTTTCGACCGAGGGCGTGGCTCGCAAGCCGGTGGTGGTCACCGACGCGGCCGGCAACGAGGCCATCGCCATCCACTCCGTCGGCAACCTCTCGATGGCGTGGGACCACCGTGCCTTCGACGGTGCCTACGCCGCCGCCTTCCTCCGGAGGGTGTGCGAGATCCTCGAGACCCGCGACTGGGAGGCCGAGCTGTGAGCCGCAGCCTGGCGCGCTCCGGCTTCTCCGCCGGCTCCCGGTGACCCTGCGGGTCCGCTGGCTCGGTCGCGTCCGCTACCGCGACGCGCACGCGCTCCAGCGCGGCCTGTTCGAGTCGTCCCGCGACGATCACCTGCTCCTGCTCGAGCACCCGCACGTCTACACACTCGGCCGGCGCGCCGACACTCGCCACGTCCTCGCCGACCCCGCGACCGTCGGCGCGGAGCTCGTCGCGACCGATCGCGGCGGCGACGTCACCTACCACGGACCGGGCCAGCTCGTGGGGTACCCGATCCTGACCGTGCCCTCCAAGGGTCTCGGCGCGCGCGAGGGCGGCAAGGCCGACACCGTGGCCTACGTCCACGACGTGGAGCAGCTGCTGATCGACACGCTCGCCGGCCTCGGCCTGCCCGCCGACCGGCTCGCGGGCCATCCCGGTGTGTGGGTCGGCGCGGACGGCCCCGCCCCCCGCAAGATCGCGGCGATCGGCGTGCGTCTCAGCCGCAACCGCTCGATGCACGGCTTCGCGTTGAACGTGGATCCCGACCTGTCGATGTTCGGCCACATCGTGCCGTGCGGGATCGTCGACAAGGGCGTCACCTCGCTGGTCGCCGAAGGGGTGCAGGCGTCGATGCGCGACGTCGTCGACGCCCTCGTGCCCCGCGCCGTCGAGCGATGGGGCGGCCGGGGCTGGGAGCGTCACGACGTCGCGTGGCGCACGTCGGTGACGGACCTCGCGCCCTTCAGCCGCGGAGCCGGCGCCGGTGAGACGGTGCGCGTGCGGAGCCGCCTGGCCGATGCCGGCGTCGGTGACGGGTTGCCGGTCGACGCGCGCAAACCCGAGTTCGTCAAGGCCCGCCTGCGCATCACGGACGACTACGTCCGTCTCAAGCGGACGATGCGCGAGCTGTCGCTCGTCACGGTGTGCGAGGAGGCCGGTTGCCCGAACATCTTCGAGTGCTGGGCCGACGGCACGGCGACCTTCATGGTCAACGGTGAGCGTTGCACCCGCGCCTGCGGTTTCTGTCTCGTCGACACCAGCCGCCCGCAGGCTCCCGATCCTGGCGAGCCCGAGCGTGTCGCCGAGGCCGTCGAGCGGATGGGGCTCGCCTTCGCCGTCGTCACCACCGTCGCCCGCGACGACCTGCCCGACGGCGGTGCCGGCCACGTGGCCGCCACCATTCGGGCCATCCGCGCGCGAACGCCGGGCGTCGGCGTCGAGGTCCTGATCTCCGACTGCAAGGGAGACCCCGACGCGCTGGAGGTCATCTTCGGGGAGCGGCCCGACGTGCTGGCCCACAACCTCGAGACCGTGGCCCGCCTGCAGCGGGCGGTCCGGCCGTCGGCCTCGTACGCCCGCAGCCTCGCCGTGCTGGCCCGGGCCAGAGCGGCCGGGCTCACCACCAAGTCGAGTCTGATGGTGGGGCTCGGCGAGCAGGAGCACGAGGTGGTGGCGGCGCTCGGCGACCTGGCTGCGGTCGGCACGGGCATCGTGACGATCGGGCAGTACCTGCGACCGACCACCCACCACCTTCCGGTGGCACGGTGGTGGACGCCCGGCGAGCTCGAGTCCCTCGCCGTCGCCGGCGAGGCGATGGGGATCGCGCACGTCGAGGCCAGCCCGCTCACCCGCAGCTCGTACCACGCCCGCCGGGCCGCCTCGGCCGCCGGTGCCGGCTTGGGTGCACCGGCCGGCGTGACCCCGTCCGGCGGCTCGTCTGGCGGCTCGGCCGGCGGCCCGTCCGGCGGCCCGTCCGGCGGCTCGTCCGGCGGCCCGGCCCCCTCGGCCGGTGAGTCGGCCGGGACGGCTGTGCGCGCACCGGCCCGCACCCGGTTCTGAGTACAGGATCAGACTTGCTGCGCGCACATGTGCACTCAGAATGGAGACGCCTTCGCCCGTGGTAGAACGCCGGGATGCCCGACGACACGCCCTCGCCCGAAGCCGCCGTCCGGCTCTACCTGCTGTACCTGCAGGACCCGACCTCTCTGGTCGACAAGAGCGCCGTCGAGGCGGCCCAGCGCGAGGTGGACGCCGCGAGCGACCCGATCGACAAGCTCAAGGCGCTGGCCGCGCTCGAGCGGGCCAAGCGCACCGACGCCGGTGAGCTGCGCGCCGCGTTCATCGGTATGGCCAAGCAGTACGCGGAAGCCGAAGGGATCCCGGTGTCCGCCTTCCTCGAGCTCGGCGTGGCCGAGGACGTCCTCGCCGACGCCGGTTGGGATGTGGGGCGCGCTCGGCGCAGGTCGCGCCGCGGCTCACCCGCCCCGAGCAGCAACGGGCATGGCCGGCGATCCCGCGCGCCGCGCGTGTCGATCGCGGACGTGAAGGAGGCGGCGATGGCCATCGACGGGCCGTTCACGCTCAACGACGTCGCCGAGCGGGCCGGAGGCGGTTCGCCGGCCACCGTTCGCAAGGCGGTCGAGGAGCTCGTCGACAGCGGCCGCGTGGTGCGGCTCGGCCCGGCGCCCGGCCATCACGGCCCCGGCCGCGCGCCGACGCGCTACGCCCGCGCCTGATCCGCTCCCGCGCCTGGTCCGCCGGCGCCGAGCCGGATCCGCGCACTGGCGGACTGCGGATGCCGCGGCGCGCCGGCGGACGGTCAGGGAGCCGCGGGCGGTACCTTCGCTCCATGGCCAAGGAGCTTCCCGCCCTGCCGGACCACCTGATCGACTGGGTGCTCGCTCAACCGGTGTTCTTCGTCGCCACTGCACCCAGCGGGTCTGGCGGGCACGTGAACGTGTCGCCGAAGGGTCTCGACTGCCTTCGGGTGCTCGGCCCGACGCGGGTGGCCTACCTCGACCTCACGGGCAGCGGCGCCGAGACGATCGCCCACCTCCGTGACAACGGCCGCATCACGCTCATGTGGTGCGCGTTCGAGGGAGCACCGCGGATCCTGCGCTTCGCCGGCCGCGGCGAGGCGGTGGCCGTCGGCGACCCGCGCTTCGCCGAGCTCACCGCACGGTTCCCCGACCATCCGGGGGCCCGGTCGGTCGTGGTCGTCGACGCGGACCGGATCGCGACGTCTTGTGGCTACGCAGTGCCGCTCATGCGGCTGGAGGGTGAGCGAGACGACCTCGTCCGCTGGGCCGAGCACCGTGGCCGGGACGGCCTCGAGCGGTACTGGGCGGACAAGAACGCCGCCAGCATCGACGGCCTCGCCGCGCTCGGGCCTGCGCCCGGGGCGGCCCGCTGACGTGGACGCCACGCGTATCGAGCGCGTCAGGCAGGCGATGGCCGAGCGGGGCGTCGACTGTCTCCTGCTCTCCGCCGGCCCGGACCTCCCGTGGTTGACCGGGTACGAGGCCATGCCGCTCGAGCGGCTCACGATGCTCGTCGTGCCCCGCGACGGGCACGCCACCCTCGTCGTACCTCGACTCGAGGCCCCGCGGGTTGCGGAGCGGCCTGAGCTGTTCACGGTGCGGCCGTGGGACGAGACCGAGGACGCGATCGACGTCGTCGCCGGGCTGGTCGGCGCCGCTCGAGCGATCGCCGTGGGCGACCGGACGTGGGCGCGCTTCGTCGTGGATCTGCAGCGCGCGCTACCGGGACGCGTGTGGAGCCGGGCCAGCGAGGTCGTCGGTCCCCTCCGGGCCCGCAAGGACCCGGACGAGGTCGCCGCCCTGCGGGCCGCGGCGTCGGCGGCCGATCGGGTCGCGGCGCAGCTGCAGGCCGGCGCGATTCCGCTCGTGGGCCGCACCGAGGCGGAGGTGTCGGCCGACCTCGGTCGACGCCTCGTGGCCGAGGGGCACACCCGGGTCAACTTCGCCATCGTCGCCGCGGGCGAGAACGCGGCGAGCCCGCACCACGAGCCTGCGGGGCGGGTGATCGGTCGAGCCGAGGTGGTGCTGTGCGACTTCGGCGGCACGTACCCCGGGCCGGGCGGAGCCGGCTACTGCTCGGACATCACCCGCTGCGTCTACACCGGCGAACCCCCAACGGAGTTCCGCGAGCTCTACGCGGTCCTGCGGCAGGCCCAGGCCGCTGGTGTCGCCGCGGCGGCCGTCGGCACCCCGTGCGAGCGCGTCGACGCGGCCGCCCGCCGGGTCATCACCGAAGCCGGTTGGGGCGCCGAGTTCGTCCATCGCACCGGGCACGGCATCGGTGTCGAGGAGCACGAGGACCCCTACGTCGTCGCCGGCAACACCGAGCCGCTCCGGGCGGGCCACGCCTTCTCGATCGAGCCCGGCATCTATGTGGCCGGACGCTGGGGCGCTCGCCTCGAAGACATCGTGGTGGCCACCGAACAGGGCCCTGAGGCGCTCAACCGTGCCGACCACGCTCTCGTCGTGGTCGACGCCTGAGGTCCTCCGGGGCGCTCCGGTCGGCGGCCGGCGTCAGGCCGCGCCCCGGCGGGCGAGCACGACCGGCACCGTCTTCAACAGGATGGTGAGGTCGCACAGCAGCGACCAGTTGTCGACGTAGTACAGGTCCAGCCGGGAGTAGTCCTCGAAGGACGTCTCGGACCGCCCGTTGACCTGCCACATGCCGGTGAGGCCCGGGTTGACGCGGAGCCGCTGCGCCGTCTGGTCGTCCCACAGCTCGGCCTCTCGCGGCAGTGCCGGCCGGGGGCCGACGAGGCTCATCTCCCCGCGCAGGACGTTCCAAAGCTGGGGCAGCTCGTCGATCGAAGCTCTCCGCAGGAACCGGCCGACACGCGTCACCCGCGGGTCGTCGCGGAGCTTGAACAGGGGGCCGTCGGCTTCGTTGAGGTCGATGATCGCTTCGAGACGGTCCTCGGCGTCCGCGACCATCGTGCGCAGCTTGAGGATGCGGATCACGCGACCGTCGCGTCCGAGGCGCTGCTGGCGGAACAGCACCTGTCCGGCGGAATCGAGCTTGATCGCGACTGCCGCAGCCCCGAGCAGCGGTGCCGTCGCCAGGAGACCGAGTGCGCCGCCGACGATGTCGAACAAGCGCTTCGCCGTTGCCCTCCAGCCGTTGCGCTGGACCGGCTCCAGGTACACGAGCGGGAAGCGACCGACAGGGTGGACCACGAGACGCTTGGCCGCGATGTCCCGCAGGTTGGGCGACAGCTCGACGTGGAGTCCCTGCTCGAGGAGCTTCCGTACGAGGCGGTTCGTGCCTTCAAGCGTGAGCGCGCCGGGGGTGACGATCACCGAGCCACCCCGAACGCCGGCCAGCGCCGAGCAGGCCTGCTCCGGCCGCCCCAGCACGGGGAGTCCAGGCAACGGCTCCATCTCGGTGGGTGAGTCGTCGAGGAACCCGACCACCCGGTACCCGGTGGTCGGATCACTGTGGAGCATGCCGGCGATCTCGCACGCTTCCGGCCCCGAGCCGACGATCACGGCGGGACGCAGCAGGTCGCCGCGGGCCCGCAACGACGCGAAGATCCGGCGCGCTCCCTCGCGCTCGATCATGAGCAGCACGAAGGCCGAGGCGAACAAGGCCATCGCCTCGGAGCGCGACAGCACCCGACCGTTGAGGTACGAGACGCCGACCACCGACGCGGTTCCGATCAGCGTGGCGTCGAACAGACGCCGGACCTCGTCGATGCGCCGCCCGAGGAACCGGATGTTGTAGAGCCGCTGGTGGCTGAAGGCCAGCGCCCATGCCGGGAGAGCGATCAGGGTCAGGATCGTCGCTCGGCCGGGGACACCCGACGAGACCGCTTCCGCGCCGTGCAACGCCGACGCGGTGAAGGCGGCGAGCGCGACGACGATGAGGTCGGTCAGCGCGAGGACCAGCTTCGGGCTCGGGGTCGGCCGCGCCACGAGCGGCCGGTTCGGAACCGTCCTCGGTAGCGACACGGTCTCCGCTACAGGAAAACCGGCCGTCGTCGTCGCTGGTACCGCCACTTCGTCCTCCCTGAGGCCGTTCGACCCGCCCCCCCGGGCGGCGATCCGGCTGCTGCGCCTGGTGTGGTGGCAGCGTACCCGGCCTCACCTGGGGCTCGCCACGCTGCGTCAAGAAAAAGGTACCCCCGCCACGCTCCGTGTGGCAACGAGGCCAGGAAAGAGCCACACAAAGCGCTTGAGTGGCCACCGCATGTGACCGATGGAGCCACATGACGTACCGCTCACGATCGGCTGTCGCTCTGGTGGCGGCCATCATCCCCCTTGTCCTGACCGCCTGCAACGTCCCGTACGGGCGTACCGTCACCGGCTCGCACAACGGTGGCGGGGCGACGACCACGACGACGCCGCCGACCACGACGACGCCGCCGACCACGACGACGCCGCCGACCGGCGACAGCCGCAAGCCGCCCGTGCCCGCCACGGGAGCACTCGTCGGCGCATGGATCGGGCCGCGCCGCCCGGGCGTCTACCTCACCAAGGCCGAAGCGCAGGCCGCCTGGGCCAAGCGTGAGGCCGATGCCGGCCGCACGTACGACGTCGGCCAGGAGTTCTATCCCTTCACGAGCCCGTTTCCGTCCTGGCGCGAGCCCTGGCACATCGCCAACGGCCGCATCCCGCTGGTCTCATGGGCGGGCGCCAACACCGATGCCGTGAACGCAGGAACCTACGACGACATCTTCCGCGCCCGAGCCCGGGGCCTGCGCGACCTGAACGCGCCCGTCTTCCTGCGCTGGTTCGGCGAGATGAACGGGCGCAAGAAGCGCGAGATCGCGCTCGACCCGGCCCGGTTCATCGCCGCCTGGCGCCGCGTCCGGCGGATCTTCGCGGCGGAGGGGGCGACCAACGTCGCCTTCGTGTGGTGCCCGACGGTCGACGCCTTCGACAACGGCAGCGCCGACGCCTGGTACCCCGGCAACGACTCCGTCGACTGGGTGTGCGCCGACGGGTACAACTGGAACCCGGCGTGGCCCACCGCTCCCTACAGCTCCTTCAAGTCCGTGTTCGCCCGGTTCAACGCCTGGGGTCAGGCGAGCGGCAAGCCGATGATGATCGGCGAGTTCGGCTCGCTCGAGAAGGACCCGGGCATGAAGGCCTCGTGGCTCAGCGCCGCGGCGGCCACGCTCAAGTCGGACTACCGGGGGATCAAGGCCGTCGTCTACTACGACGAGAACAAGGGCGAGGACGGAACCTCGTACGACTGGCGGCTCGACTCGTCCTCGTCGGCCTACGCCGCATGGAGATCTCTGGTCGACGACCCCTGGTTCCGGACCCGCCGGTAGGCGTTGCCTGACGCCCGCGCCGTCCACGGGCAGCGCGGTCCACGGGCAGCGCGGTCCACGGGCAGCGCGGTCCACGGGTAGCGCGGTCCACGGCGGCGCCGTCCGCCGGGTCGACGGGCCGGCGAGGTGGGCTCAGAGGCGGCCGCCGGGGACGGGCTCCGGCGGCGCCGAGCCGTCGCTTTCCAGCTCCGCAGCGGTGGCCGGTGTCGCCGTCGCCGCGGACCGGCCGGCGCGGCGGGCGCGGCGGCCCGGCCGGATCGCCTCCGGCACGAGGCGCCGCCGGTCAGGGGCACGGGCCAGCAGCGCGGCCCTGGGAGCGCCAGGCCCCGAGATCACCTCGATCGCATCGGCCAGCTGTTCCCCGGTCATGCGTCCCATGGGGGCCACGAGCACGACGAGGTCGGCAAGGTCGGTGAGATCCAGGGTGGCGGCCGAGTCGAGGACCGGGGGCGCATCCACGACGACCAGGTACCTCTTGTCGGCGTTGGGCGGTCTCGCCGGACCCTTGTCGTAGCCGCCGTCACGCAGCCACGACAGGAAGCTGCGGGTGTCGGGCAGCGCCAGCAGGTCGCTCGCATCGCTCTGGGCGAGGCCCATCGGCAGGACTCGAAGGCAGGGAGCCACCTGGTGAAGGGCCGCCTCGGCGGGGACGTCCCGCCGCACGATCTCGGCGAGCCCGGGCCGGGGCGGTGCCCCGGTGAGCGACGCCGCCCGAGCAGTCGCCACGTCGGTGTCGACGAGCACCACCGGGCGGCCCGACCGAGCCAGCGCATCGGCGAGGAAGGCGGCGGCGACGGAGGTTCCGGCGCCGCGACGGGCGCCGGTCACGACGACCAGCCCGCCGCCATCGGTCAGCTGGTTGAGCACCTGGCGGCGGATGCGTCTCCAGTCCTGGCCCGCCTCGGAGGCGGGAGCCAGCGCCTGCGGACCCTGGCCGGCGACCGGCCCGAGCGCGGGAGCGGTGCCCAGCACGGGGACGTCGGCGAGCACCGCCAGCCGCCGCACATCGTGGACCGTGTCATCGGACTTGTGGCGGAGGAAGGCGAGGGCGACCCCGGCGAGGGCGCCCGCCACCAGGCCGGCCACGAGGTTGCGGGCGGCGTGGCGGGGCAGCGGCGCACCGGGGCGCGGCGCTCCGCGCAGGATCCTGGCGCCGATCGCCGTCGTCGCCGCGGCCTGTTCACGGGTGTTCCGAAGCTGGAACATCTGGTTCGCGTACTGCAGCAGCAGGTTGTTCAGCGCGGCGAACTCGGCCGAGGTGCGATCGAGCTTGGCGAGGCGCGCCTGCATGGTGTCGCTCTGCGTCTGCAGGGCGGCGATCTGGGAGTCGATGGCCTTGAGCTGCCGGCGCTGCGCGGGCTCCGAGCGGGTCGCGGTGTCCGCGACGTAACCCTCGGCGAAGGCTTGCGCGCCGGCCTGCGCCGCCGTCGCGGTCCCCGCGGTGAAGGTGATGGCCAGCACCTGGGCCTCACCGGGAATCCGGGCAGAGACCTGGTTGCGCAGCGACCTCGCCGAAGCGCCCGTACCGAGAGCCCGGCTGGCCTGCGTGACGACGGCGTCGGAGGTCACGGCCGCCACCTCGGTGTTGAGGTCGATGCGTTGGTTCGCGCGCGTGCTGGCGTCGACCGCGGTCGACGAGACCTCGACGATGGCCGTCGACGCATAGCGAACCGGCCGGGTCACGGTGAACCCGACGGCGAGGACGGCCCCCACGACGATCGAGAGGGCGATCACCGTGAGGTGCCGGCGAACGACCCCGATCGCTTCGGCCAGGTTGAACTCATCAAGGGCAGGGAGGCTCACGGCTCGCTCCTCGGCGATCGGCGACGCTGGTCGCGGGGACGGTGGTCGCGGGGACGGTGGTCGCCACCGTCGGTCAATGTGTCGGTGGCGATGCGGGCGCTGTCGCCCGCCAAGCGCGCGGGCTGGTCGATCGAGACGTCATCGGTCGCTGACCGGCCGGCGGAGCCGAGATCTTCGGCTTCCGCCTCCCCGAGCCGGACTCGTCGCGCCAGCCGGAGCGAGACGCCGAGCTCTCGGACGCCAAGGCGGCCGCGCCCCAGCCAGACCAGGCCGGCGGTCACCGAACCGGCTGCCGCGACGCCCGCTCCGAGTCCTGGGATGGTGGCTCCCAGCACGAGACGGGCGGCGAGCGCGACGGCGCCGTAGCAGGTGGCGACCCCGAGGGCGGCGGCCCATCGGGTGCCGAAGGGATGCAGACCGTGCCGCCGGTGGACCTGCACCAGGGGCAGCACGTTGATCACGGTGACGCTGAGGGCCCAGGACCAGGCTGCGCCGGCCACGCCGAGCGGGGGGATGAGCAGGAGGTTCCCTGCGACGTTCACCGCGAGGCCGATGCCGGTGTTGGCGAGGCTGAGCCGGCTCTCGCCCAGCATGTTGAGGAGCACGTCGACCGGCCCCGACGCGGCACCGACGAGGAACCCTGCGCCGATGATCACGATGGCGATCGCCCCGCCGGAGAAGCCCTTCCCGAAGCTGCGCACGAGCAACGGCGCGAACACCATCGCAGTGAGGAACGTCGGCCAGGCGAGAAGGACGAACCACACGGTCGCGAACTCGAAGAGCCGGCGCGTGCGCTCGGCGGAGCGCTGAGCGATGACGTAGGTGATCTGCGGCCCGAACGCCAGCGTCACCGCCATACCGACCATGTTCCCCGCGACGAGCCAGCGGGTCGACGCGGAGTAGACGCCGGCCGCGCGCGAACCGGCCAGCGCGCCGAGCAGGATCGTGTCGAGCCACAGCAGGCCGAGCTGAAACACTCCCGCGAGCGAGCGGGGCAGCGTGAAGCGCCAGAAGCGCCGGCTGAGGGGGTCGGGTCGGGCGGCTGGCGCGCCCGCCGCGTCGGCAGTCCGCGCCAGCCGGGAGCGGATCTCCCGCTCGCTGGCCCGGACGAGGTGGGCGGTCCACAGGGCGAGCGGGACGAGCGCCACCACCGTCGGGACGGCCCACGCCAGGGCGACGGCCACGGCGCCGTAGCCGGCGGCCAGCACTGCCGCCATGGCCAGCGGCGTGAGCGCGGGCCGCGCGATGCGCTCGATGACCACGCCCGGCAGCATCGTGCCGAAGCCACGGCTGCCGTTCTCGAGCGACTGGTAGACGGCCGCCACGGGCACGAACGGGGCCAGCGTGCGGAGGTAGACGGCGAGGTCGTGCGCGCGCGCGGGGTCGACCAGCACGCGCGCCAGGGGGAACGCGAGCACGAACATGCCCAGACCGAAGACCGAGCTGACGAGGGCGACGGGGCCGAGTGCGACCCGGATCGCCGCCGCCGCCTCACCGGGACGACCCTCGGCTCGCGCCCGGGCGATGAAGCGGACGAGGCCCACGTCGGTGCCGAGCAGCGCGGTCCGGCTCAAGATGTTGAACACGGCCAGCGCTTCGAGGAACGCACCAGTGCCCGATGCGCCGAGCGAGCGACCGATCAACACGGTCAGCACGAAGCTGAGCAACCCGTAGGAGCCGGCACCGATCAGGTTGAGCGCGCCCGAGCGGGCGAGCGTGCGCTCGTCGGCCTCGGCGTCGTGATCGGTGGGGGAACCGTCGCCACGGTCGAGCTGGTCGCGCTCGGCGCTCACACCCCGGTCGGCTACCCGAGCCACGGCGGCGGCTCCTCGAGGTGCTCGGCCAGCCAAGCGTCGGACTCCTCGACGGCCGCGCGGATCCGCCGCGCGCTCTCCTGGTCGAGGACCCCGCCGGGCGGCCGCTGGTTCCAGCGGGGGAGCTGGATCGGCGGGAGCGGCGGCAGGTCGAGGAAGTCGGTGATGCGGCCGAGCGTGGCCACCGGCTCGCGCTCCAGGTCGGCGCTGAAGGCGACGAGCACCCGGTCTCGCGGGAAGGCGCTCCAGACGCGTTGCAGCTGCTCGGCGTACCGCCCGCGGGCGACGTAGGAGTGGTGCTGGTGGGACTCGTGCCTGGCCCCACGAACCTCGAGCACCGCGTCGGCGCCGGCCAAGCGCGCGGCCTCGGCGTCGAGCGCGTCCGCGAAGGGCAGCGTCTCGTAACCCCGGGCAACCTCGTGGCGGTACTGGGACCACGCCCGCTCGACGGGATCGCGCAGCAACACGATGAGGCGGGCGCCGGGCAGCGCGTCTGCCATCCACGCGGGCACCGACGGGTGGAACAGGTAGTACGGGCAGGCTTCGCCCACGCGCATCGGCGCCCCCGCCGCCGCGGCCCGGCGCCGCGCCCGCTCGAGCGGGAAGTTGGCCCGGTACCACGACTCGGGGCGGAGGCCGTGCTCGTCGAACCAGTGCGTGCCCTTGGTGGCACGGGGGAACCGAACCTGGGGGTGCTCCCGTAGATGCCGGTACAGGGAGGTCGTCCCGCAGCGTTGGGCGCCGACGATGACGAAGTCGGGCAGGGTGCGCCATGCCGCGGTCGGGCGCGCGAGCGCCTGACCGGTGTTGACGGCCGCACGGAAGGCGAGCCAACGCAGGTGCTCGCGCCGATCGTCGCGGATCGCCGCCGCCCGCGCGGGCGGGCGCGCCTCACGGCCGAGCCGCGACCGTGAGGTCGTGCCGGTCACGGGGACACCGCCTGCGCAAGGGCCGCGCCGAGCTCGACGGCGATGCGCCCGTGCTTTTGGTCGACACGCCCGGCGCGGGCGTCGAGAGCCCAGCGCACGCGCAGCTCGACCAGGTAGGCGAGGACGAGCGCCAGGTGATCCTCGGCGGCGATGCCCAGGTCGCGGAGCACCGGGCCGGCCTCGGTGCAGAGCCGCCGGGCCAGGTCGCTCGCGTCGCCGCCGAGCACCAGGAGGTGGACCTGGCTGAGGTTGTGGAGCAGGTCGAAGCCCAGGGGCACGGGTGCCTCGGACCGCTCCCAGTCCCACACGAGTAGGTGGTCACCGTTCCAGGTCGCGTTCCACGGGGCGAGGTCGCCGTGCCAGCGACCGAACTCCCAGGTGCGCCCGGCCAGGCGCGGGTGAAGGTCGGCCACGAGAGCGGCGAGGCCCGGGTCGGCGGCGCGGGCGGCGCGGTGTTCGAGGCTCGTCCACCAGCTGCTCAGCGCCACGGGCTCCATGGTCACCGGTGCGAGCTCGGCCAGCGCGCGCACCGTCTTGGCGTCCAGCCGGAGCCGGCGGGCCGGCGCGGGCGGGTGGATGTCGTCGAGCACGAGCACGGGGCGGCCCCGCCACGACCCGGAGAAGCGCAGCCCGGGCAGGACGAGCGGTGGAGCCGGGCGGGCACCGCCGAGGACCGCGGACTCGTTGGCCACCAGCTCTGCGGTGTGGTCGTCCACGGCGACCTTGGCGAAGCCGATGGTGGTCCCGGCAGGATCAATCAGCTGGAGAACGGGCTTGCGGTTGGGACGGGGCCCGCCGAGCGCGACGGCGATCTCGAGGTCCGGCTCGCCGAGCGCCGTGGCCAACCATCGCCGCAGCGAGGGGTCACTCGGGGAGCCATCCGGAACGGCGACGCGCACCGGCCACATGCGGCTCGACCCGGCGCGCAAGCTGGCGACGGCCATCGCCCGCATGTGGTGCGCGCGGCGGGCGGTGCGAAAGCGGGTCGAGGCCGCGGCGGCGCGCTGCACGGGCACGATGTAGCGGGGCCGCCGGGCCGACGGCAGCACCGCGTACCGGTGCACCGGGCCGGCCTGCTCGCCCGGCTCCTCGGCTCTCGGCGGGCGCGAGGGGGCGAGGATCGCCGTCACCGTCTCCATCGCGTGGGTGTCGGTCCGCAGGCCGGTCATGCCGGAAGCTCCGCGAGCCGAGCCGTGCGCCGAGCCGCCGTCGCCGGCTGGCGTGGGCCGGCGGGACCCGCGGGCTCGGCCGCGTCGTTGCTCTCGATCGCCTCGCTCGCGGCCCGCCGCTCACGCGCGCCCAGGGCGGCGACGAGCAGCATGGCGATCACGGGGAACGGCAAGCCGTCGTACACGGGCAGCTGGACGATGGCGATCAGCAGGGCCACGTTGCACCAGCGCGTGACCTCCGGGCCGCGCCAAGTGTCCTTGGTGAACCAGAACAGCGCTCCGAGGAAGAATCCGAGCCCGACGTAGCCCTGTCCAACCAGCACGGTCCACAGCTGTCCCTGGGTGCCGAGGGCAGGAAGGAGGCGGTCGCCGACGTAGGCCACCGGACCGCCCGCGCCGATGATGGGCCGCTGGTTGGCGAAGCGGATGGACTCGGCGTAGAGGGCGGAGCGGCCGGCGTTGGAGTGCGGGTTGGCGGATCGATCTGCGACCAGGTCGCCGAGAGGCGTCAACAGCGCAGCCACCGCGAAGGTCACGACGATGAGCCCCAGCGCGCGGCGGGCCACCGGACCGACGGCGTCGCGCCGGAAGGAGGCGCTCAGCAGGCCGACGAGCAGGCTGAGCCCCATGCCCCGGTTCAACGACACGATGGCGGGCACGAGCGACAGCGCCAGGAGGACCCGGCCGTGGCGGCGGCGGGCCGGATCCGCCGAGAACACCCAGCGGCTGAGGAAGAACGGCGCGCAGATCGCGTAGGCGGCACCCCAGTCGTTCGTGTAGGCGAACGGGGCGTTGGGACGGCCGATCGGAAAGCCGAGGAACGCCTGGACCTGAGCGAGGCTGGGGTGACTCAGGTCGCGGAAGAACGAGTTCGACGCGAGGCCGGGCAACAGGCGCTCGAAGGGACTCGTGAACTGGACGCGGGGCCAGATCACGCCGAGCCACCCGGCGCCGACGACGACCAACCAGAACCGGGCCAGCGTCTCGGTGACGGCCTCGGCCGTCAGGCGGTGCCGGGGGGTGACGTAGATCCACACCGCGATGGTCGTGGCCGACAGGTACTGGGCGGCGCGCCACAGGTAGGCGAGGGGCAGCGACGACCACGACAGCGCCACAGCCGACACGGCCACCCACACGAGGAAGGCGAGCCACAGGCCGAAGCCCTTCGGGCCCCGGAGGGGTGTGCGCCGCCAGAGCATCTGGGCGGCGAGCACGGCTGCGGTGGCGGGAAAGGCGAGGGTTCCGACGCCGAGCGCCCACCACACCGGCAGCCCGAGCAGCAGCCACCGCAGGGGCCGCACCTCGCGCCGTACGGCAGCGGCGCGCTGGAGCTGCGCTCTGTCGACGTCAACCGGGACGCCCGAGCGTGGTCGGCCGCGCCGGCTGGTTCGCGGTGCGAAGCGCGCCTGCGCACCTCGCGCGGAGATCTTGGTGGGAGCGACGGCCGTCATCAGATCCCCCGCCCGATGCGGTTGAGCGCACCGACGACCACCGAGGCGGGGACTCCCGCCGCGACCAACCGGGCGAGCCAGGCCCGCTGCTCCCGGGGGTTGAGCTCGACGACCCGGCGCGCGGTCGCCCGCGCCTCGGACCGGCGGCCGAGCGCGGCCTGCGCGAAGGCTCGCTGGCCCAGGATCCGGGCCAGCCCGGCCGGTTCGGCGGCGAGCTCGGGGTGGCGGGCGACGAGGTGGGCCAGCGCCGCGTCGATCGTCTCCCAGCGGGACGCGAAGTACGACCCGCGGCTCCATCGCACGCGGACCAGCGGAGCGCGGACCGCGGCGACCGGGTGGCGGCGAGCGGCGCGCAGGAGCCAGTCGTAGTCCTCCGCGTAGCTGCCGGGCAGCTCCTCGTCGACGAGACCGATGCCGTCGAGGGCGGCTCGCCGCGTGAGGTAGGTGGAGGGGTGGGCCTCCATGACACGCGAGCGCAGCAGATCGGCGTGGGTGATCCGGTCCCGGTCGAGCACGCGGGGAGTGAGCCGGCCGCCCGCGTCGACGAGGATCCCCGTGGTGACGACTTCGACGGACGGGTCGTGCGCGAGGACCTCCACCTGTGCGAGCAGCTTCGAGGGCAGCCACAGATCGTCGTCGTCGCAGAACGCCACCAGGTCCGAGCGGGCGGCGAGGATGCCCGTGTTGCGCGCGCCGGCCAGGCCCGGCGTCCGCCGGTTCGGCACGACCTGCACCGGCCGGTTCTCGTCCGCCGATGCGAGGGACGCGTCGGGCTCGCTGCGGTCGAACACCGCGATGACCTCGACGCGGCCGTCGTGGCGAGACGCCTGCACGGCTGCGACGGCCTCCCTGAGCAGCTCGGGCCGGTCGCGCGTGGCGATCACCACGGACACGGACGGCCGCGTCATGCGATCTTCCGGCGGCCGTTGATCGGATAGTGGTACGCCGCGAGCAACGGAGCCGTCAGTGCGGTCACCGCCCGCCGGTCGCGCGCCGCCAGCTCCTCGCGCCATGCGACGTCGGGCCGCAGCTCGAGCCGGCCGGTGCGGAAGCGCATGGGGTTGCCGGCGACGGAGTGGGTGGCGCCGAGGTCGGCGGTGGTACCCGACAGGAACCGGTCCCAGCCGTGAGCCGGCCGCAGTCCGGCGAAGTCGACGATCCGGGCGAGCTGGCCGCGCGGGTCGGTGACGAGGTCCTCGTACCGCGCCCCGAGCACCGGCACGCCGAGGGCGCGCAGGGCCGCGAGGGATGCGTGCACGCCGTCCCACCAGAGCGCGGTGCGCGCCGGCCGGTAGCGCGGCATGAGCTCCGACTGGCCCGCCTCGGGCCGATGCACGACCTTGGTCCACGAGTGCGCCACGCCGCGGGGGTCCCGCACGAGGTTCACCACGCGAAGCTCCACCGACGGGACCAGCCGCACGAGAGCGGCGGTCGACGCGTGCTTCGACGAGTCGACGAGCACCGGCGCGCCGGTCGACGCACGCGCACCGTCGTACAGAGCCTCGAGGTGCTCGGTCACGGTCTTGACGTTGCGGTCGCCGGAACCGGGACGCAGCCTGGCCAGACCCGGGAGCCTCCGGTGCCGGTCGGCCGCCTCCTGCGCCGCCGCCCACGCCGCGCCATCGACGCGGTCCCATCCACCGAAGGCCGCGGTCCCGACCTTCGTCCACCACGGACACGCCGAGAACGGCTCGCCGCACGAGCACCGCTCGTCGGCCAGGAGCCCCCGAGACGGCAGGTGCCGCACCTCGCCGAGTGCAGCCACGTCTGGCACCTCGGCCAGCATGCGCTCGAGCAGGGTGCTGCCGTTGCGTCCGCCTCCGCCGATGAACAGCACGGTGGTTCGCGGGGTGCGCGCCTTCATCGCATCAGCTCGTCGAGGAGGTCGCCGACGAGGCGCACGGCGGGGCTGCGATCGGGATCGGCGGCGTCGAGTCGGACCGAGTCGGGGTCGGCGCGCGCCGCCTCGAGGAGACGATGCACACCGGCTCGATCCTCGGCGACCAGGGCCAGCCCCCGGTCGGCCATCCAGCGTCCGAACGCAACCTGGTGATCGTCGACCACTTCCCCCAGGCGGGCCAGACGCGGCACGACGATGGGCAGTCGCCCCGCGATCCGCGCGTCCACGATGGTGCCCGGCCCCGCATGGCCGACCGCGATGGTGGCGCGCCGCAGCTCTTCACGCAGCCGGCCGACGTCGACGAACGCCTCGCCGTCGGCGTGGCGGGGCGGAGCGGCCGGCCCGTGCTGGATGAAGCAGCGCACGTCGGGATGGTCCCCGGCCCACTCGTCGACCCAGTCCACCAGCCGCTGGAAGGGGTGATGGTCCGTGCCCAGGAAGACGGCGACGCGGACGGCTTCGATCGGCGTGGCGCTCACACCAGCGGTCCCACGACGGTGGCGCCCCGGTAGAACTCCTGCTGCTCGGGCCACTGCACGCAGAACAGTGTGGTGGCCCGCCGCACCATCCGGCCCGTCAAGGTCGGGCTCGCGACTCGGTCGACGACCTCGACGTAGGCCGTGCGGGCGCCGAGCAGGCGACCGAGGAAGAAGAAGGGCACGGCCACTCCGGCCCCGTTCGACACGATCAGCCGGGGTCGCTCGGCCCGGAGGATGCGCAGGGCGAGGAACGAGTTGCGCACCAGGTTGCCGACGTTCCTGGTGGTCGGGTGGTGCGCCCAGTAGGTGCGTTCGTCGGCCAGGAGCGATCGCGCGTCGCTCTTGTCGAACGTGACCCAGGCGCGGTCGTGGCATCGCCACCATGGCTCGAGGCGGTGGAGCTGGGCGAGGTGCCCGCCGGTCGAACACACGAGAAGGACGCGGGCGCGGCCCGGAGCTCCTTCGACTGCGGTCGACGCCGGCAGAGGTCGGTCACGGCGCAGCGGCATAGGTGGTACAGCTCCCCCGCGATACTCCGCATTCGTCGGCTCGGGCATATCTTCTACCACCTAGCGTGACGATTCGCCAAGTGGATCACCGTCCGTGACATGCAGACCGGGAGTCACCATTGAGCCCCGACGTGCCGCTGGGACCCGGTCGAACCGCCCACCTTCGCATCCCGTAGCGCCGCGCGACGCCTCGGTTAGCCTCGGATCTCAGCCGGCCTCCAAACCCGGGTGGCCGTGGAGGGAGATCGCGCCCGTACCGGGCGCGAAACCGAAGGGAGAGCCGATGTCGGCTATTCGGAGCAGCAAGTCAATGGTGCGCACCGGGGTTGTGGCCCTGGCGCTCGCCGCCGGCGGCGTCGCCGCGGTGTCTACCGTTGTGTCGCAAAACGCGGGTGCCACCCCGAACGGGGCGCACTGGACCGACGGGGCGCACTGGACCGGTGTCACCCCCAGCGGGGCGCACTGGACCGACGGGGCGCACTGGACCGGTGTCACCCCCAGCGGGGCGCACTGGACCGCCGGGGCGCACTGGACCGTCGTCACCCCCAGCGGGGCGCACTGGACCTGATGGCGCAGGGTCTGCGCTAACCGCGGAGGGCAGCGCTGGTGGGGTGATCGGCGACTGACCACCCCACCAGCCTGGTGTGCCGCGCTCAACGTGGGGTCCAACGTGCCGATCGGTACGAGTGGCTTCTGCCTCCCGTATCGTGATCACGATGCTCGGCACGGCTGCGCGGAGATGACCGGACGCGCCGCGCGCGCCGCCGCTCCGCTGCACCTCTACATCGCGGGGCTGTACGCAGGCGCGCTCGGCCTCCTCGTGTGGGTCGGCACGCTGTCACCGGTGGCGCAGGCCCCGGTGCAGATCTCGTGGCCGCTGCTGGCCCTGGCCTTCGCGGCGGCCGAGGCCTCGGTCGTGCACATCGAGGTCGGCGACGACGCCCACTCCTTCACGCTCAACGAGCTGCCCCTCGTCGTGGGCCTGTTCCTCCTCGGACCATGGGCGCTCGTGGCCGCCCGCGTGACCGGCGGTGCGCTCACCATGGCGTGGACCAACCGACGCTCACCGGTCAAGCTTCTCTTCAACGTCGGGCTCTTCGCCGTCGAAGCGGCGGCGGCGGTCGTGCTGTTCAACGTCGTTCGCCGGGTGATGCCGCTGAGCGCGCCGTACGTCGGCTGGGTCGCGGCACTGGCGGCCGTGGTGGTGGCGAGTGTCGTCGACAACGTGGGCGTCTGGATGGTGATCCGGATCGTCGGGGGCGGCGCCGAGCTGTCACCACGCCTGCTCGAGCTCGCGGCGCTGAGTTCCGCGGGTACGGCGACCGTCGGGCTGATCACGGAGGCCATCGTCGTCAGCGACGCCCGCGGCCTCGTGCTCGTGCTCGCGCTGGGAGGCGTGCTGTTCCTCGGCTACCGGAAGTACGCGTCGCTGCTGCGCCGCTTCGCCAGCCTTCGCCAGCTCCACGACTTCACCCGCGCGCTTGCGGCCGCCCCGGAGCTGAGCACCATGGTGAACCGGAGCCTCGAGCAGGCTCGCAGTGTCCTGAACGCGGCGCGAGCGGAGCTGTGCCTCATCGACGACGAAGCCGACGAGCGGGGCGGCATCCGCCTCGTGCTCGACCGGGCCGGTGTGCTGCGGACCGAGCACGTGCCCGGCCTGCGCGACGACCCGCTGCTCGTGCGGATGGCCGAACGGCCCGAACCGCTGCTGCTGCGCCGCGGCAGCCGTGTCGCCGCGGATCGGGACGCGCTGGCCGCCCGCGAGGCGCGGGAGCTGATCGCCTGCCCGCTGGTGAGCGGTGGACAGCTGGTCGGGACCCTCGCCGTGCTCGACCGTCTCGGCGAGGTCACCAGCTTCGACCAGGACGACCTTCCGGTGTTCGAGACCCTCGCCAACCACGTCACCGTGTCGCTGGAGAAGGGCCGGCTGATCGATCGGCTCAGAGTGGAGGCAGCCGAGAAGGAGTTCCAGTCCCTCCACGACGCGCTCACGGGGCTCGGCAACCGGGCGCTCTACGAGCAGGTGGCCGCCGGAGCTCTCGTCGAAGCTCGGCGCACCGGGCGCTCGCTGGCGGTGATCGTCATGGACGTGAACCGGTTCAAGGACGTGAACGACACCCTCGGCCACGCCGCGGGGGACGTGCTGCTCCAACAGCTCGGTGAGCGGCTCGCGGCCGGGCTCCCGGCCTCCGGCACCGCCGTGCGCCTGGGGGCGACGAGTTCGCGTTCGTGGTTCCGGACCTCGCTGACGCGGGCGAGGGCCGCAGCGTCGCCGACGCGCTGATCGACCGGCTCGGCGAGCCCTTCGCGGTGAGCGGGCTGGAGCTCGGGGTGGGTGCAGCCTTCGGCGTCGCGGTCGGCCCCGATCACGGAGACGACCCGGTGACGCTGCTCCAGCGGGCCGACATCGCGATGTACACCGCCAAGGCCCACGGTGACGGCTCGGCCCAGCTGTTCTCCGCGGAGCTGGTCACCGCCGGCACCCGGCGCTTGCGTCTGGCCGGCGAGATCCGCACGGCGCTCGACGAAGGGCTGCTCGACGTCCACTTCCAGCCGATCGCCGACCTGCGCTCGGGCAAGGTGGTCAGCGCCGAGGCGCTCGTCCGGTGGCACCACTCCGAGCACGGTTGGGTGCCGCCGCCCGACATCGTGGGCCTGGCCGAGCACCTCGGCCTGCTCCGCCAGCTCACGCTGTTCGTGCTCCGGAGCGCCGTGCGGCAGTGCGCCACGTGGCGCGACTCGGACTTCGACGTGCAGGTGTCGGTCAACCTGGCCGCGCAGAGCCTCATCGACGTCGGGCTCGTCAGCGACGTCCAGCGCGAGCTTCGTGATGCCGGACTCGACCCCGGGCGGCTCGTGCTCGAGATCACCGAGACCCAGGTGATCCGCGACCCCGACCAGGCGCTGCAGGTGCTGCGGGGGCTGAGCGAGATCGGCATCACGCTCGCGGTCGACGACTTCGGGACCGGCTTCTCGTCGCTGTCCTACCTGACGCGGCTTCCGGTGAACGAGATCAAGATCGACCGCTCGTTCGTGGCCAACATGCTCTCGGACGACACCTCGGCGAAGGTGGTGCGTTCCATCGTGGAGCTGGGCAAGAGCCTCGGGCGGGTCGTCGTCGCCGAGGGCATCGAGGACCTGGTCACGTGGGACGTGCTGGCGGCGATGGGCTGTGATCGCGGGCAGGGCTACCACCTGAGCCGACCCCTCAACGCCGAGCGTCTGACCCCCTGGTTGACGGGGCGAGCCCGGCCGCTCCCGGCGCCTTCACCGGCCGCACCGGTCGTCAGCCGGCCTGAAGACCGACCGCCGCACTCCAGTTCACCCAGTCGATCCACGGCCCACTGACCCGCGTCAGTGCCGTCGCCCGGGCCAGACCGGTCGCGCTCGACAGGGTGATGCGGTCCAGTGTGTTGGTGCGGTCGACGACGTAGAGGGAGCCGCCGGCGCTCGCCAGCCCGTGCGCACCGGTCAGGTCGACCCCTGGGCCCGACACCTCGTAGGTCAGCCCCCCGAGCAGGCCCGAGTCGGGACTGAAGCCCCGAGCCAGCAGGGTGCCGCTTCCGGCCACCGTGTAGTAGAGCTTGCCGTCGAGGTAGGCAGCGCCCGTCAGGTCCGTGAAGCGGCCGGTGCCGTCGGACCACATCGGCCATGCCGTCCACGAGCGGCCGTCGGTCGAGACCTCGAAGCGGCCGTCCTGGCGGACGCGGAACGTGCGGTTGGCGGCCCGCACGACGCCGCGGACCTGGGCCCATCCCGTGCCGTCGTCGCGCAGGAGCTGCTGCGGGCCGATGAGCGTGCCGTCGAACGGCCGCACGAGGCGCGTCCCGTCGGCCCTGAACACCGTCAAGGTCGTCGGCAGGGTCGTGGCGACGGCCTGGGCCGGCGCGGCGGTGGCGTCGAAGGGCAGGAAGGCGAGGCGTGGATGCCACTCGTTACCGAGCATCGACGAGTCGCTGCCGATGTACATGCCGCCAGGGGTGACCGTGAGCGTGCCGACCTGGATGCCGCGCTCGCGCTGGATGTTCCACGACAGCGGCAGACCGGACTGGGGGTCGAGGGCGGCGATCCCGACCCGGTCCACCGCCCCCGGCCCCGCCACATCGCCTCGCCCGGCGAGCGCGTTGTTGGCCCAGCGGATGTGGCCGGCCACGTACACCGCCGCCGTCGTCGCGGCGACGGCCCAGTACGAGTCGCCACCGGAGTACTCCCGCCAGGTCGGGTCCTGCGCGGGCGCCTCGGAGCCGAGCTCCCAGCGAGTCACCGAGTCGCACGTGCCCGCGGTCCCCGTGCCCCACGAGCCAACGGCCGCCACCACGAAGTAGCGGCCGGCCGGGTCGACGGAGACGTCCTTCACGTAGAAGTCCACGCGGGTGGAGCAGCCCCCGTAGTCGAACCATCGGGTCTGCCACGCCGTGGGGAGCGCCGGTGTGGAGGCGATGTCCAGCACGGCAACCTGCGAGCGGGACTGGCCGCCGACCATCTGGAAGTTGCCCACGATGACGAGGCGGCGCCCGTCGGGGCTCGCCGCCATGCGCCACACCTGGGCGACGTCGCGGGTGGGCACCGCGACGGGCACGTCGACCGTGGGGTCGAGGGCGCCTGAGCGGCCGTCCACGGCGGCGAGGTTCGAGCGGTCGACGCCCGAGACGTGGCCGAAGAGGCCACCCACGAACAACCGGTCGCCGACGAGTGCGAGGGTGTTCACGCGTCCGTCGGTCGTGGCCGCGAACCCGGTCACGGGCGCACCGGTGAGCGCGTCGATCTCGACCAGACCCCCGCGCCGGGCGCCTGCGACCGTCGAGAAGATGCCGCCGACGACCACGCCGCGCCCGTCGGGTGCTGCGACCATCGCGCGCACGGTCCCCAGGTCGGGCCGGAAGGTCGGGTCGATGTCGCCGGTGGCCTTGGAGTAGGCGAAGATCCCGAGCCGGGGCAGGATGGCAGGACTGGACCACTTCTTGACCTGGGTGAAGGTCCCGCCGACGATCACCCGCGACCCGAGGTCCACGACCGCGTTGACCTGACCGTCGAGCACGTGGGGCGTGACGTCGTCCGGGTTGGTGGACAGCAGGCCGGCGGCGGGCGTCGCAGCCGCGGCCGGGAGACCGCCCGCGACGAACAGGCCGGCCGCGACCGCGAGCGTGAGCAGCCTCATGGCGGCACGGTGAGGCCGGCCCCGCCGGTGCGACGGGGCCGGGCGGGCGTCGCGCACGGTCAGCCGGCGGCCAGGCCGACCACGTCGCTCCAGTCGACGCCGTCGATCCCCGGTCCGCTGACCTGCGTGGCACCGACGACCTTCGGTTCGCCGGTGGCGGTCGAGATCTCGATGCGGTTGAGCCGCCCCGAGGTGTCGGCCTGGTACAGCTGGCCGCCCACGGCGAGCAGGCCCCGGGTGTGCCCGAAGTCGACCTGGTTGCCGGACCCTGCGGTGTAGACGAGGGTGCCCAGCAGCGGCCCGTCGGCCGTGAAGCCGCGGGCGTAGAGCCCCGAGCCACCGGACACCGTGTAGTACAGCTTGCCGCCGAGGTACGCGGCGCCGGTCAGCCTGGTGAAGGCGCCGGTTCCGTCGGACCACGACGGGACCCCGGTCCACGAGAAGCCGTCGGTGCTCGACTGGAACGTCCCGTCGCTGCGCAGCCGGTAGCTGCGGTCGCTGGCCGCCATGGTGCCGCGGACGGTCCCCCAGCCGGTGCCGTCGTCGGGCACCTCCTGGGCGGGCCCCACGAACGTGCCGTCGAAGGAGCGCTGCACGCGCGTGCCGTCGGCCCGGATGCCGACGATCGTCGCCGGCAGGGCCCTCGGTGTCACCGTGGCTGGGGTCGTGCCCCCCGCCACGGGCAGGAAGGCCAGGCGCGGATGCCACTCGTTGCCGATCTTGGACGAGTCGCTACCGATGTAGAGACCGGCCGCCGTGACCGTCAGCGTGCCCACCTCGATGCCCCGCTCGCGCTGGATCGTCCAGCTCAGCGGCAGACCCGACGCCGGGTCGAGGGCGGCGATGCCGGCCCGGTCGACCGCGCCCACACCCTTCGTGTCACCGCGGGGGGCCGACGCGTTGTTCTGCCAGCGGGTGTGCCCCGCCACGTAGATCGCCGGGCCGGTGATGGCCACCGCCGAGTACGAGTCACCGCCGGAGTACTCGCGCCACGTCGGATCCTGTCCGGCGCTGTCATTGGCCAGCTCCCAACGGGTGACCGAGTCGCACGTGCCCGCCGTGCCGTTGCCCCAGGCGCCGGTCGTCACCACCACGAAGTACGTCCCCGTGGGATCGATGTCGACGTCCTTGACGACGAAATCGTACGACGTCGAACAGTTCCCGTAGGCGAACCAGTTCGTCTGCCATGCGGTGGTGCGGGCGGGGTTGGAGCCGACGTCGATCACGGCGACCTGCGTGCGGCTGGCGCCGCCCACCTGCTGGAAGTCGCCGATCACCACCAGCCGCCGGCCGTCGGGTGACAGCGACATGCGCCAGACCTGGACGGTGCCGCGCGTCGGCACCGCCACCGGCACGTTGACGGACAGGTCGACCGTGCCCGTGATGGCGTCGATGGCGCCGAGGTTGGCCCGTGCCACCGCCTTGATCTTGGAGAACGAACCACCGAGGAACAGGCGCCGGCCCGACAGGGCGAGGGCAGAGACGAAGCCGTTGGTCGCCGTCCGGAACCGCGAGACGACGGCGCCGGTGGTGGGGTCGAGCTTGGTGATGCCGCCGACGTAGGCGCCATTGGGGTCGTAGTTGAACCGGCCGGCCACGATCACGCCGACCCCGTCGGGCGAGAGGACCATGGCCCGGACGTTGCCGAGGCCCGGGTTGAAGGTCGGGTCGATGTTGCCCGTGGCCTTGTCGTAGGCGAACAGGCCGTTGCGGTCGAAGACGGTCGGGTTCGACCACTTCTTGACCTGGGTGAACGATCCGCCCACCAGCACTCTGCTGCCGAGGTCGACGATGGCGTAGACCTGACCGTCGAGGACCGCGGGCGTGTTGTCGACCGGGTTGGTCGACACGAGCGTCGCATGGGTGACGTTGCCCGCGTTGGTGCCCGCGCCTGCCACCGTGGCCGACAGCAGCACGGCGAGGGCGATGCCGACGGCGGCCGCAGCAGCCGGGCGACGAGTGGAGAGGGACCGGTTCATGGCATTGCTCCGAGACGGCTTGTCGCGCACCCCCCGACGGGTGGCGTGCCGAGGTTGTATCACGCTCCGTGGCGAGAACACAAGACCAACACGGAGCGTGAGACGCGCTCATCCAGCCGGCATGGCGAGCGGGCGTTGCCGGGCGCGGGCGAGGCCTTCCTAGGCTCGCCCCGATGATGCGGCTCGACGCGGCGACCTTCCTGCTGCAGTGGGCCACCGGTGGTCTCGGGTTCCTGTGGGTCACGTCGCGCCGGCGGGAGGTGAGCCTGGGCTACGGCTGGCTGCTGCGGGCCACGTTCGCCTTGCTGGCCGCCGGAGGCGTGGCCGCGGGAGTGAGCACGAGGGTCGTGCCGGTGCGGGAGACGGCCGCGGTCGGCGTGTCCGTGAGCGCCCTCGCGGCGCTGGGCGTCTCGGTCGTGCGTCGCCGAGCGGGCGTGGCCGGTCAACGGTCGCGCGTCGAGCGTCGCAGCGCCCGGGTCGCGGCGATGACCGGCATCGACCGGGTGAGCACCCGCTTCGACGACGGGCCCGAGTTCCCCGCCCTGCTCGATCTGGCGGCTCCGACCATCGGCGTCGTCGGCCTCGTGGCCGCCGGCTTGGCCGCGGGCGGGCCCGATCTCGTGGCCGTCGTGAGGGTGCTGACGGGCGCGGCGTTCCTCGGCGCGGTCACCGATGCGATGCTGCTCGGCCACTGGTACCTCGTGCAGCCCGGGCTGCCCCGGGGGCCGCTGCTGGAGCTGGTCCGGTGGACCGGCTGGCTGTGGCCGGTCGAAGTCGCGGCGCTGCTGCTTCCCACCGGCATGTTGTCCGTGCTGAGCGGAACGGTCGACGACGGATACCGCGGGATCCTCGGGTGGATGTGGACCACGTCGGCGCTCACCACGCTCGGGCTCGTGCTCGTCACGCGTGCCGCCCTCCGGGAGCGCCAGTACGCCGCCGTCATGGCCGCGACGGGCCTGCTCTACCTCGCCATACTCACCGCGTTCGGCACGGACCTCGTCGCCCGGGCTGTCCTGGCGCGCTGAGCGCGACGGCCGCGGACGGGGCCGGAGCGGTGTGGCCCGTGTTGCCCCTGTTCACGATGTGGGCTCGTGAGGGAAGATGGGCGGCATGCCGCGCGCCATCTGGACCGGATCGATCAGCTTCGGCCTCGTCAACATCCCGGTCCGGTTGTACCCGGCCGTCTCGCGCAAGCAGGTGCACTTCAACCAGATCGACACCCGCACGCAGAGCCGCATCAAGCAGAAGCGGGTCTCCGAGGCGGACGGTTCCGAGGTCCCCTACGAGTCGGTGGCGCGGGGCTACCAGCTCACCGACGGCCGGTACGTGATCGTCGACGACGCCGAGCTGGCCTCGCTCGACCCCGCAGCCACCAGAACGATCGACATCGAAGAGTTCGTCGAGCTGGCCGACATCGACCCGCTGTTCTACGACGGCGCCTACCTCGCCGGGCCCGACAAGGCCACGACCAAGCCCTACGCGCTGCTGGTGCGGGCCATGGAATCCTCCGGCCGCGTGGCCATCGCCCGCTTCGTGATGCGCACCAAGCAGTACCTGGCCGCCGTGCGGGCCCAGGACGGCCACCTCGTCGTCTCGACCCTGGTGTACGCCGACGAGGTCGTCGACGCCACGGAGGTACCCGAGATCGCCGCCGCCGCCGAGGTCGAGGTCTCCGATCGCGAGGTGGCGATGGCCGAGCAGCTCATCGCCTCGCTGAGCACGCGTTGGGAGCCGGCGAAGTTCGAGGACACCTACCGGGCGGCCGTGCTCGAGCTGATCGAGCGCAAGGCCTCGGGCGCCGTGGAGGTGACAGCCCCCGTCGTCGAGGAGGGCGGTGCCGACCGGGTGGTCGACCTGATGGCCGCCCTCGAGGCGAGCGTGGCCGCGGCCAAGGACGCCCGCAAGCGGCACCCGACCGCGGCGCCCGCGCCGGACGTCGCCGAGCCGGCCCGGCCGGCCCGGCCGGCCCGGGCCAAGCGGGTCAAGAAGTCGGCCTGAGCACGACGGGCGCCTGAGCACACATGGCGAGGGCCGGCACGCGCGTCGAGATCGACGGCCGGGACCTGACGCTGTCGAACCTCGACAAGGTGCTCTATCCCGAGACGGGCTTCACCAAGGGTCAGGTGGTCGAGTACTACGCGGCGGTCGCGGCAGTGATGGTGGCCCACGTCGGCGACCGGGGCGTGACGCTGCGCCGGTTCCCCGACGGCGTGGAGGGCCAGAGCTTCTTCGAGAAGCGCTGCCCGTCGCACCGCCCGGAGTGGATCCCGACCGCGCCGGGGCCGGGCGACCGGGGCGGACCGATCCGCTACTGCGTACTCGACTCCCGGCCCGCACTGGTGTGGGCGGCGAACCTCGCGGCCCTCGAGATCCACGCGCCGATGGCCAGAGCCGGCGACGTCGACTCGCCGGAGCAGGTCGTGTTCGATCTCGACCCCGGTGCCGGTGTGGCGATGCGCACCTGCGCCGAGGTCGCCCTGTGGGTGCGGGATGTGCTCGACGGGATCGGCCTGCGATGCCTCGCCAAGACGTCGGGCTCCAAGGGGCTCCAGGTGTACGTGCCGCTCAACGCAGGGGCGCTCCACACGCACGAGCACGCATCGGGCTTCGCCCTCGCCGTCGGTCAGGTGCTCGAGCGGAACCACCCGGAGCTGATCGTCACCAACATGAAGAAGGAGCGGCGCGGCGGCAAGGTGCTCATCGACTGGAGCCAGAACTCCCGGCACAAGACGACCATCGCTCCCTACAGCCTGCGGGCCCGCCCCCGGCCGACGGTATCCACACCCCTCACGTGGGACGAGGTCGAAGCCGGGGCCGGCGGTGCGCCTCTGAGCTTCGAGGCCGGTGCGGTGCTCCAGCGCATTGACGAGCGCGGCGACCTGTTCGGCGAGGCCGTCACGGTCCGCCAGGAGCTGCCGGCGCCGCCGCCTTGACGGGCGCCTCGACCGGCGCCTCGACCGGCGCGGCCGCACGGAGCCGGAGCCGGACGTCGAGGGCGCGGTGATCGGTGCCGGGGACGGCGAGCGTGCGCACGCCGAGCACCTGCACGTCGGGGGTCACCACGACGTGGTCGAGGGCCAGCAGCGGAGGCAGCGGCCGGCGGTCAGCGGGCCACGTCGGCGCCGGCCACCATCGGCGCGTCGCCTCGCCGGCGTCGACCAACCCGCGCCGTCGCAGCGCAGCTCGGAACGGGCGGCTGCAGATCGTCGCGTTCCAGTCACCGGCGAGGACGCTCGGCCGGTCGATGGCGCGAGCCCGCTCGACCGTGGCGGTGACGTCCTCGAAGCCCTCGTTCCACGGCGCGACGTCGTGGGAGCGGATCGGAGCCTGGGTGTGCACGCACACGATCTCGACGAGCGTGCCGGCCACGTCGAGCGTCGCAGTCAGCATGGGCCGCCGACCGAGCACGACGACGTCGGACCGCACGACGCGGTGGCGGCTCAACAGGGCGGCGCCGAAGTAGCCGTCCTCCGGCGCCTCCACCTGCCAGCGGTAGCGGTCGTGGAGCCCTGCGGCCACGAGCGCCGCGCCCGTGCCCACGGTGTGCTCCTGGACCAGCACCACGTCGGCATCGGCGGCGGCCACCGCGGTCGCGGCATCACCGGCGCCCGGGCTGTCGCGCTCGATGTTCACGGTGACGAGGTGGAGCTCCGGACCGGGTCGCACGTCGACGGGCGCGGCGATCCGAACGGGACGTCCCCGCACGACCGGGATGGCGGCCAGCGCCGCGACCGTCCCGAGCGCCGGCCACCGGCGCCGCGCGCGGCCGTGGGGCGCGACCTCCGGCGCCCCCGGTCGGCGGCGGCCGCTCGCCGCTCGCAGCCCTGCGCCGGCAAGGCCGAGCGCGGCACCGGCGGCGAGAGCCGCGTCGGACGCGGCGGCGGCGCGGATGACGACGAAGTTGCGGACGTCGAGGCGGCTGGCTCGCAGCGCGACGACCCCACCGAGCGCGACCAGCGGCGCGGCTTCGGCGAGCCGGATCGATCGCGTGGCGGTACGCCGCGACCGCCGCGAGGCCCGGTCAGCCGGGGAACAGCCGGTCGAGTGCGGTGCGGGCAAGGGCTGCCTCGGCGGTGCGAGCGGTGCCGGTGTCGACGCCTTGGACGGCGACCATGATCACGCGACCACGCTTCCAGGCGACGAGCACCGGCTCACTGGCCACCAGGAAGGCGGCGCCGTCGCCGACCCCGGATACCGGTGCGCCCAGGTTGAACTGCCCGGTCGACCATCCTCCGACCATGGTGTACAGGGCGGCGTAGGCGGCACCGTCATCGGCCCGCGGCCACGTGCATGTGGCGCTTCCCACCCGGCCGTGGCTGAGCTGGCCGGGGCCCCCCGGGGGCGGCAGGCCGGCCGCGGTGAGATCCCCCGGCACGAGCGCCCGGCAGGGGTTGGGTCCCTCCGAGAGGTACGGGCCCGCCGCGGTCGTGGTGACCTCGGAGGGAGATGAGAGGCGCTGCGCGTCGCCCATCGCCTTGATGGCCGTCGCGATCACCGTGGCTCGACCATCGGAGTCCCAGTCGAAGCAGCACCGCTTGGTGCGCACGACCAGCCGCATCCGCGACAGGACGACGACGTCGATCTCGTCGTACTCCGTGGTGGTTCCGGTGCGGCCGGCGACCTGCCACGCGAAGCGGTAGCCGAGACCCCGGCCACCGAAGGGCGCCGCCGATCGGACGACCTTGGGCGAGGACGGCGTGCCCCGCAGCTTCGAGCGGTCGAGGGCCTGGGTCAGCAGGCAGTCGCGGTAGCGCTTGTCGCCGGCTCGTCGAGCGTCGGCGACGGCGCCGGTCTCGTCCGGGTACCGGTACGCCTGGACGCTGAGCTCGCCGGCCTCGCCGCCCCCGACGGCCGCCCACGTCCACCGGCGTTGGAACCCGGCGCGGATCGACTCGCCGAGGCCCGTGGGCGAACATTGGGGCTCGACGGCGTCGGTGTCGGTCGGGCCCTCGCCGGCCACGGTCCATCGGGACCCGATCACGTCGTCGACGCTGTCGACGACCTGCCGTTCCGCGCCCGTCAGGTCGACGACCTCGGCGCCGCCGCCCGCGGGAGCGAAGGTCACGGCGGGACCACGGCGCGGGTCGGCCGCGGGGCCGGTCTTCGTGCCCCGCCCGATCAGGGCGATGGCGCCCACGGCTCCGAGGGCGACGACCACGACGGCCGCGAGCACCACCCGGAGGTTGAGCCCGTCACCCGGGTCGCCCGCCGATCGGGGAGCGCCACGGCCGGCGTCGGGCCACACCGGACCTGGCGCGCCGGCCGGACCTGGGGCGCCGGCGGGGCCGGCGGGAAGATCCTGCGCCGGGCGACGGACCGGGGTGGGCGGCGGCGGGAGCGGAGGCGCGGGCGCGCTCCACCGGTCACCAGCCTGGTCGTAGTCGGTCACGGTCGCCCTCCTTCGACGCGTCGTCTCCTGTCGGCGGCGCGCCGCCGCCCCTTGAGGGGTTCGGCGCTCGATTCAGCGGGCGACGAAGTACTTGGCCTTGGGGTGATGGCAGATGATGGCGGAGGTGGTCTGCTCCGGCTGGTACTGCCAGCCGGTCTCCTCGGACACCTCGATGCCGAGGCGGTCAGCGCCGACGAGCCGGGCGACGGTGGCGTTGTCCTCGAGGTCGGGGCAGGCCGGGTACCCCCACGAGTAGCGGCCGCCCCGGTACTGCTGGCGGAACAGGCCCTGGAGGGTGGGGCCGTCCTGGTCGCCGAAGCCCCAGTCGACCCGCATGCGCCGGTGCCACAGCTCGGCCAACGCCTCGGCCATCTCCACTCCGAGGCCGTGCAGCATCAGGTACTCCTGGTACCGGTCGGCGGCGAACAGCTCGGCGGTGCGCTCCGACACCTTGGCGCCCATGGTCACGATCGTGAAGCCGGCGTAGTCGACATCGGTCGACTCGATCGGCCGGAAGAAGTCCGAGATGCAGTAGTACGGCTCGCGGCGGGACCGCGGGAACCGGAAGCGCGTGAGCTCGTTGTCGCGTGACTCGTCCTCCCAGACGACGAGGTCCTCACCGTCGCCGTTGACCGGCCACCAGCCGTACGCGACGGCCGGCTGCAGGAGGTCCTCGCGGCGGGCCCGGTCGATCTGCTCCCGCAGCAGCGGGCGGATGCGGGACTTGAACTCGTCGTCCGACTCGCCGCCCTCGGGCCGGAAGCCCCACTGGTTGCGGAACAGGGCCGTCTCGTTCAGGTACGCGGCGATCTCGTCCAGGGCGACGCCCTTGACGAGCTCCGAGCCCGTGAACGGAGGTACGTAGACCTCGTTGTCATCCTCGACGTCGACGCCCCGCGCGGGGATCGTCGCGAGGTCGGCGTCCGTTGCGTAGCGCTCCTTGAGCCGGCTCGGCACCGTGGACTCCGAGGGGGTGCGACCCCATGCCGGGTCGTCGGCCTCCGGGTCGCGCCGGATCTCCCCGAGTCGGTCCATGACCCGCAGGCCCTCGAAGGCGTCCTTGCCGTAGAACACCCGGCCCTCGTACACCGCTCGCAGGTCGCGCTCGACGTACGAGCGCGTCAGGGCCGCGCCGCCGAGCAGCACCGGGATCGACGAGAGGTTGCGGGCGTTGAGCTCTTCGAGGTTGTCCCGCATGATCAGCGTCGACTTCACGAGCAGGCCGCTCATGCCGATCGCATCGGCTCTGACCTCCACGGCCTTCTCGATCATCTCGGCGATCGAGACCTTGATGCCGAGGTTGTGCACCTCGTAGCCGTTGTTGGTGAGGATGATGTCCACCAGGTTCTTGCCGATGTCGTGGACGTCGCCCTTCACGGTGGCCAGCACGATGCGGCCCTTGCCGCTGTCGCCCTCGACCTTGTCCATGTGCGGTTCGAGGTGGGCGACCGCGCTCTTCATGGTCTCGGCCGACTGCAGCACGAACGGCAGCTGCATCTCACCCGACGCGAAGAGCTCGCCGACGACCTTCATGCCGGCCAGGAGCACGTCGTTCACGATGGCGAGCGCGGGCATGCCCGCGCCGAGGGCTTCGTCGAGGTCGTCGGTGAGGCCGTCGCGGTCGCCGTCGATGATCCGCTGCGAGAGCCGCTGCTCCACCGGCCAGTCGGTGCGGTCCTCCTTCACCGTGGCGTGCGCCTGCACGCCGCTGAACACCTCGAGCAGCTTCTGCAGCGGGTCGTAGCCCGGGTCGCTGCCCGACAGCGCACCCGCGGCCCCGCGACGGTCGTAGATGAGGTCGAGGCTCACGTCGCGCTGCTCGTCGGAGATGCGGTTGAGGGGGAGGATCTTCGACGGGTGCACGATGGCGGCGTCCAGCCCGGCCTCCACGCACTCGTGCAGGAACACGGAGTTGAGGACGTGTCGGGCCGCCGGGCTGAGCCCGAACGACACGTTCGACACGCCCAGCACCGTCAACGCTCCCGGGATCTCGGCCTTGATGCGACGGATCGCCTCCATGGTCGCCATGGCGTCTCGGCGGAGGTCGTCGTCGCCCGTCGACAGGGGGAACGTCAAAGCATCGAAGATCAGGTCGCTCGGTTCGAGGCCGTAGCGGTCGACGGCCAGGTCGGCGATGCGGTGCGCGAC
>JACPNX010000045.1 GCA_016185275.1 Actinomycetota bacterium
TTGCACCCGCTCGGCGGGTTGGCTACACTCGAACTCATGTTCGTAGTCGCTGAAGCGTCGCAGGCAGCCCCCGGCGCCGCGGCCGGCGTGGTGCCCGCCGCGTTGGAGGCCGTGGAGCAGACGTTGCGTGCGCTGTGCTCGGGGCTGGAGCCGCTCGCCGTGCCGCTGGGCGACGCACCGGCGCTGTGGCAGCGCTTCGACGCGGTCGCCCGCCTGGCCGAGGGAGCCAAGGTGCGCCTGGCCGCCCGGGTGGCGGAGTCGAACCGCTGGCGCCAGGACGGGTTCGCCAGCGCGGCGGCGTGGATGGCCCGCACCGCGGGCACCACCGACCGCACCGCCAAAGAAGCCATCGCCACCGCCGAGCGGCTGCGCGAGCTGCCCCAGGTCGACGAGGCCGTCGCCACCGGAGGCCTGTCCGTGCCCAAGGCCGTCGCTGTCGCCGGTGCCGCCGCCGACCCCACCACCGAGCGACGACTGCTGGAGGCCGCCCAGCATCAGGGTGTCCGCCAGCTCCAGGAGACCGCCGCCCGCATCCGTCACGCGGCCGACCGCACCGCCCAAGCCCGCCACGCCCGCCTCCACCGGAACCGGTCGCTGCGCACCTGGGTCGACACCGAGGACGGCTCGTTCCAGCTTCGCCTGGCGTCGACGCCCGACGCCGGGGCCGAGATCCGTGCCCTGCTGCGCCCGTGGGCCGACCAGGCCTTCGAGCGGGCCCGCACCGACCAGCGTCACGAGCCGCCCGCCGCCCACGCCCACGACGGTCTGCTCGCCGCCCTGCGCGCCGCCAACGCCACCATCGGACCCGCAGCCGCCAGCGGCGACCCGACGGCCAGCGGCCCGGCACCCAAAGGTGCGTCGAAGCGTCCGGACTGCAAGGTGATCTTCGTCGTCGACCTTCCCGCCTTCGAGCGCGGCGAGCTCCGCACCGGTGAACGCTGCGAGATCGCCGGCCTCGGCCCCGTCCCGCTGTCGGTGCTGCGCGACCACCTGCCCGGCGCGTTCCTCGCCGCCGTGGTCAAGCGCGGCGTCGACGTGAACGTCGCCCACCTCGGCCGCGCCCCCACCGCCCACCAGCGCACCGCCCTCGAAGAATCCGGCTACCGCTGCAACTCCCCGGGCTGCGAAGCCACCTGGGCCCTCGAGATCGACCACCGCCGGCCATGGTCCCGCGGCGGCCAGACCGCGCTGTCGACCTCGGCCGGGTCCATGGGCGGCGCGACGCAGAACCCTTGCGCCTCGTCGCAGCCCAACCGCTGGAGGGCCCGTAGCTGCTCGACCGTCTCGGCGCCCTCGCCGACCGTCGTGAAGCCGAGGCTCTTGCCGAGGGACACGACGAGCCGGACGATCTCCGCGTCCTCGTCGCGCTCCCCGAGCCCGTTGACGAACACCTCGTCGATCTTGAGCACGTCGACCGGGAAGCGGCGCAGGTAGGCGAGCGAGGTGTACCCGGCGCCGAAGTCGTCCACGGCCACCCGCGCACCGAGCGCCTTGAGCCGCTCGAGCATCGCGATGGCCCGCTCGGGGTTCGCCATCACGACGGTCTCGGTGATCTCGAGCTCCAGCGCCGACGCGGGAAGCTGCACGATGCTCAGGGCCCGCTGCACGACCTCGACCAGATCCGGCCGAGCGAGCTGGCGTGCGGACACGTTGACGCTCACGCGCAGATCGGCCGACCGGGGGTGCCGGTCGCGCCAGCGACGCAGCCACCGGCACGCCTCGGCCAGGATCCAGTCGTCGATGGCGGTGGCCAGGCCGGTTTCCTCCGCGAGCGGGATGAACTCGTCGGGCGAGATGTCGCCGTGCTCGCGGGTGCGCCAACGAGCGAGCGCCTCGAACCCGGTCACCCGGCCGGTGCGCAGCGAGCGTTTGGGCTGGAAGGCGACGCCCAGCCCACCCGTGTCGACGGCGTGCCGCAAGGCCTGCTCGAGCTGCATCCGGCGCAGCGCTTGGGCGTGGAGCGACTCGTCGAAGACCGCGACACGGTTCCGGCCACCCTCCTTCGCGAGGTACATGGCGGTGTCGGCGTCGCGCAGGAGGGCGTCCGGCCGGTCGTGCTCGGGCCGGCGGATGGCGATGCCGATGCTGGTCCCGACGTGGATCAGGTGCTTGCCGAAGCGCATGGGGTCCCGCAGGCAGTCGACCATCCGCCCGGCGAGGAACTCGGCCTCCTTGGGACCGTTGAGGGCCTCGCAGAGCACGACGAACTCGTCGCCGCCGAATCGGGCCAGGAGGTCGGTGGAGCGCAGCAGCGACGAGAACCGGTCGGCCACGGTCAACAGGAGCTGGTCGCCGACCTCGTGGCCGAGGCTGTCGTTGACGATCTTGAACCGATCGAGATCGCAGAACAGCACCGCGATGTGGCGGCCGTGCCGGTCCACCTTGCTCATCGCCTGCCCGAGCCGTTCGAGGAAGAGCCGGCGGTTCGGCAACCCGGTGAGGGCGTCGTGGGTCGCCTGGTGGATGAGCCGCTGCTCGAGGTCGCGGCGCTCGGTGACGTCGTCACCGGTGACCACGGCACCGTCCACCAGGCCGTCGGCATCGACCAGGGGCCGGGTGCGCAGCTCGATCAGGCGGCGCCGACCGGCCGGCGTCGTCCACGGAACCTCGATGACGTGCGCGGCACCGTCCCACAACCGGTGGAACAGGCTCACGACGAGCTCGGCCTGGACCGGGTCGTGCTCGCTCCACCGGGCCAGCGCATCGGGCAGTGCCACGCCGAGCTCGGGTGCGCCGTCCTCGACGCCGAGCAGCTCGAGGGCGCGGCCGTTGACGTACTGGAGCCGCCCGTCGACGTCGAGGCGGAACACGCCGACCGGTGACTGCTCGGCCAGCGAGTGGAAGCGCTCCTCCAGCACGAGTGCCTCGGCGTGGGCGCGCAGACGCTCGGTCACGTCCCGCCAGCTCGTCACGACGCCCCGCACGTCGGGTTGGCCGAGCAGATCCACGCCGACGACCTCCACCCACCGCCAGGACCCGTCGGCGTGCTCGACGCGCACCTCGTCGCGGTCGCGGGCGCCCTCGCCTGCAGCCAGGCGGCCCATCAGCTCGACGAAGCGATCCCGATCGTCGGGGTGCACGAGCGCGGCCAGGGTGCGCCGGGCCAGGTCGACGGGGCGCCACCCCAGGATGGGCCCGACGGCCGAGCTGACGAAGCGCAGGCGCCCGTCCCGCTCGGTCACGATCAGCACCTCGCCGGAGTGCGCGGTGAACGCCTCCAGCTGGCGCTCGCGACCCGCTACGGCGGCGTGGGAGTCGTCGACCGAGCGCAGCTCCGACGAGACGCCCATCGTGAGCAGACCCACCAACCAGACGGTGAGACCGGCCGGCACGGCGAGGACCCAGGGGAGGTGCCGGATGGCGATCAGCTCCACGATCGTGAACGCCGCGAGCACCGCGATGCCGGCCAGCGCCCGCACGTGGCGCGCCCGGAGCCCGTAGACGGCGACGAGCCCGATGGCCCACAGCCATGTGGGGCTGGGACCGGCCGTCGCCCCGACGACGAGGACGGTGGCCGCGAACGCAACGGCCGCCCGCCACCGCTGGCTCACGTAGCGGTCGCCGCGGGCAGACACCACCGCCAGCGTGAGCAGGAGGGCGACGATCCCCCAGGCACCGTCGGGCAGGTGCCCGACAGCGGTGGCGAACGCTCCGTGCACCGCGAGGGCGGCGAGCACGACGGGTTCGGCGAGGCCGAGGGTGCGCGTCACGACGGAGGGGGCACCGCCTCCTCGATCGTGCCTCGCCGGGGACGCCACCCTTCCCTCCTGGTCGCTCGCATGCGCGCCGACCGGTCGCGCTCGGTCCGCCTCACTCCGTCGGCCGATGCCACCGGTGCATGAGCGGCGCCGGCGCGAACGGGGCCGCGCCGGTCGCGGCGCGGCCCCGTTCCGTTCCGGTCGAGCGGACGGCCTGCGGTCAGCTCTTGCGCCGGGCTTCGACGAGCCGCCGAGCCAGGTCCGGCAGCCGCTGCTCGATGCGGGCGGCCCGGTCGCGGGTCAGCTTGCCGGCAGTGACGGCCTCCTCGACCTTCGCCTTCCCGGCCGCGCTCAGCGCATCGACCGCCTTCTGCGGGTCGACGCCCTTGGCGCTGGCCACGTCGGCGATGGACTTGCCGGCCTTCAGCGCCGCCTTCAGGTCAGCGGGCGCCACGCCGATGGCCGTGGCGGCCACGTCGACGACCTGCTTGCCGTGGCGGCGCAGGAAGCGCCGGCCGCGGCCCTGCTGGCGTTCCTGCCGGAACGCGCTCTGGACGGAGTCGGCCTGGTCCTGGGTGAGCGTGCCGTCCTTGACCAGCCCGGCCAACGCCTGCTCCAGCGGGCCCTGCCGGTCGGCTCCGGCCGTGTTCGCAGGGTCGCTCGCGCTCCCGGAGGTGCCGGCAGGCGGCTGGGTCGTGGGCGCGGCCCCGGCGGACCCGGGCGTGGCCTGCACGCCTTGGATGGGGCTGAGCGCCGCCACCGCCAGGCCGCCACCGGCGAGGCCGGCGGACAGGGCGATGGAGGCGGCGATCTTGCGTAGGCGCATCAGGGGGCTCCTTGGTCTTGGTCCCGGTTCGGACGCTGCTCAGCATCGGCTCCAGTTGTGAGCAAGCTGTGAGGTGCCGCGCAGGGCTGTGTGACAGCCGGCGGTGGTCGCCGAACCCACCGGTGGGAAGGGTCCCACGCCGATGAACATCCTCACGTTGCTCACCCAGGACCACCGCAACCTCACGCCCCTCTTCGCCCGGGCTGCGGCCGCTGCCGGCGAGCCGGAGGAGCTGGTCCACGTCCGGGACCTCGTCAGCGAGCACATCAGCCGCCATGCGGCGGTCGAAGAGCAGCTTCTCTACCCGGCACTCCTCGAGCAGGCCGGCGACGACCGTCCCGCCGTGCTCCGGGCACTCGAGGACCACCATGCCGCCGAGACGCTCCTCGCCGAGGCGCTGCAGCTCCCCGCGGCCGACGAGCGGCTCCCCGCCAAGCTCTCGCTCCTCGCCGACGACGTGACGCGGCACCTCGAGCACGAAGAGCAGGAGCTGTTCGACCTCGCCCGCCGCACGCTCACCGAGCCCCGTCTCGAAGAGCTCGGTGAGCAGGCGGAGCGGGTCAAGGCCATGGCGCCCACCCAGCCGCACCCCCACATGACCGGCAAGCCCGCCTGGCAGGCCGCGCTCGCGTTGCCGGTGCACCTCACCGACAAGGCACTCACCACCAGTCGCAAGCTGGTCGGCCAGCTCCTCGGGTCCCGCGCCGACGGCGGCTCCTGACGCCTCGGCCGGACCGCCCGGTCCGGCCGGTCCGGCAACGCTCAGCCGGCCGGGCTGGCACGCTGCTGCCCCGGAGCCCGGGCACCGCAGCGCCGCCGGGCGGTTCGGGCGCAGCCCGCCCACCGATCGGCGCGGCCAGCGGCCCGGCCCCGGCCACGTCGGCCACGACCTGGAGGGCGGCCTCGACGCCGGGGACGCGAGCCACCCAGCTGAGTGCGGCCCAGCCGAGGTGCACATGCTCGAGAGCGCGGCCGACGGCGGCGACGCCCGTCGCCTGCTCGACGCCACGCACATAGGTGATCCGCACCATCGGCCGACCGCTCGTCTCGGCCGCCAGCACGTCGAGACGGCGCCGGTGCCGTCGGGTGAGGAAGCGGCCGACCTCCGAGCATGGGTCGCACGAAGTGCCGGCGTAGACCACGGCTGGCTGGCCGACGTAAGGCCGCCACCGTGGCACCCACAACCGGACGCCGGTGCGGTAGCGGCCCCAGTCCTCGCCGAACCGCGCCGACAGCTCGGTGTGCTCGCTCCACGCTGCGTAGCCCGCCGAGAAGAGCGCAGCCACGACCGTGGCGGCGATCACGCCCGGCTGCTCGAGCACCAGTCCCCAGGCGGCGAGGAGCACGGTGCCGCCGAGCTGCATGGGGTTGGCGACGTACGCGTACGGCCCGGTGGTCACGAGTGTGGACGGCGGGTCGAGCGGCAGCGGCGTGCCACCGTGGGCGGCGAACTCCATGACCGCCTGCACCGCCATGGAGGCGACCGGAGCCACGATCACCGCGGCCACGACGAGCTGCCATCGTGGTCGGGTCACCAGCCGGTGCCAGTCGCCACCGACCACGGCGAACGCAAGGCTGGGCACCAGATAGCCGGTCACGCCGGCGAAGGCGAGCAGTTGAAGCGTCGCTCGCCACGCAGGACGGACGCCGTGGACCGTCAGCCACGCCAGCACCGTGCCGGGCAGCAGGGCGACGGCGACGGCAAGGAGCTCGCCGAGGATCCAGCGGGGCGCAAGGTCGATGACGGCCCCGAGGCGCGGCATGACGATGAAGTCTCCGGCCACGAGGCCGACCGCCACGACCGCGAGGCGGTCGGCGCTCAGGAGCACCGGTACGGCGCCCCAGAGCACCGTCCAACCGAGCCACAGATCGACGGGCATGCCCGCCACCGCACCGCCCGCCGTGCGGAACTGCCACCAGCCTTGCGCGACCGCAACCTGGTTGACGGCCAGGAGGGCCACCAGCTGCCACACCAGGCCCGCCACCACGGCCGCCGCGAGCCGCCTGTCGGCCGCGCGCCGGGCGCGCGTCACCCCCAACCCGCAGGCCACCGACACGGGCAAATAGAGGCTGGCCGCCCGCACGATCAGAGCGGCGTCGGGCGGAGTCACGGGATCGACCGGACCACGACCGAGTCGAGCAGGTAGCGCGCCGCTTGGCCGAGGCCGTAGCGCTCCATGGGGCCGAAGTAGAAGCTCGGGTTGAGCAGCCGGTCGTACTCGAGCCGCCACGTCACTCTGGTGCCGCCGCTCGCGAGGCGGCGCCACGTCACGACGGCGCGCTCGAGCGTGGCCCAGCGAGCCAGCATCGTCCGGTCGTCGTCGACGGTGAACACGACCCGGCCGGGTCCGGACGACGACACCCGCAGGCGCATGTTCGAACGGCTGGCCATGCCCGCCGTCGCCGTTCCGGCGAAGAGTCGTCCCGGATGGTCATCGCGAGAGCCGCCCGCGAACTCGATGATCCGTACGTCGCCCACGGTGATGCCGGACCCGCTGGCCTGTACGGGGCGGTTGAATCCCATGCGCAGGAACGACGACCTGGGTGCCACGAACGAGGGCGTGCGGACGAGAGCGGCGGCGACCGCCTCCGGCGGAGCGGCCACCACCACGGAGGCGGACGCCGCATCATGCGGGGAAGCGGGCGAGCGCACGACGCCCTCCGAGCTCAGCACCAGGAGGGGCAGGCCGAGCACCATGAGGGTCGAGCGGCGCGCCAGCCCCCGAGCGCGCGCCCCATCCACCACGACGCCCACGACGACGCAGATGAACCCGACCAGCGGATAGGCGATCAGCAGGCACAACAGCCCCTCGGGCAACACCACGCCGGCGATGAGCATGGCGATGGCCGATCCCTTGAGCAGCGTGCCGACGGCACTCTTCGCGGGCTCGGTCAGGACCAGCCCGATGGCGAGCAGGGCCGGAACCCCGACGAACAGGGCTGCCGTTCGTTGCAGCCCGGAGGCGTAGAGGACCCGGTACGCGACATCGGCGAGCGCGAGCACGACGATGAAGCCGATGATCCGGCGCCGCGCCCTCGTGAGATGCGCGCGGTCCCGGCGCACCGGCTGCACCCCCTCCGAACCCTCACCGTTGCCCGGTTCTCGCGGCCAACCGTCCTGCTGATCCTCTGTCACGGGCTCCGCCCCTCGGTCGAGTACGCTGCGACCATAGACGAAGTGAGTAAACGTTCTCAAGGTTCAGCATCCGAAGGATCGGCGAGCTACCCCGCATCCGACGGTCCCCGGTCGGAGATGACCGTCGACGAGCTGGCGCGCGCCGCGAACCTCATGGTCTCGACCGTGCGCCTCTACCAGCACCGCGGGTTGCTCCCTCCGCCTACCAAGCGCGGCCGGATCGCCTGGTACGGCGAACCCCACCTCAACCGGCTCCGCCTGATCGCGTCGCTCCAGGTCCGTGGGTTCTCCCTCGCGTCGATCAGGGAGCTGGTCGACGGCATGGATCGCGGCGACAGCCTCCGGGCGATCCTCGGCCTGAGCGGGGGGCCGTCGACATGGACCCCGGAGCCACCCGGCACGGTGTCCCTGACCCAGCTCGCCGAGGCGCTGCCCCATGCCGAGCTGACTCCCGAGCTTGTGCAGCGTGTCGTCTCGCTCGGATTGGTCGAGCTCGCACCCGACGGCGCGACGGTGATCGTACGGAGCCCCTCGTTCCTAAGGATCGGCAGCGAGCTCGGCGCGCTCGGCGTTCCCGCCGACGTGATCCTCGATCAGTACGAGGCGCTGAGGGCAGACGCCGACCGCATCGCCGAACGCTTCACCGAGCTGTTCCGGACGCACCTGTGGGAGCCCTTCGCCGAGGAGGGCATGCCCGCCGAGCGCGTCCGCAGCATGGTCGACACGCTGGAGCGACTGGGCCCGCTTGCCGAGGGCGTCGTGATCATGGCGCTGCGCCACGCGCTGCAGGAGCGAGCGGAGAACTTCGCCCGGGCAGAAGCGGAGCGACTCGGCGTGGACGTCCCCCGTCCCGGGCCGCACCGGGCCGAGCCGGCGTAGGCGCGGTGGGGTGCGACGATCATCTCGGAGTCGCGGAGATCGTGGCCGAGGATCCTGCCGCGCCCAGCAGGGCGCCGGCAGCACGGCCGGCAGAAGCGCCAAGGACATCCCGACGCCCCTCGCCTGCCGTCTCAGATGTCGTAGTAGAGGGTGAACTCGTAGGGGTGCGGGCGCAGCCGCAGGGCGTCGACCTCGTTGGCGCGCTTGTAGGCGACCCACGTCGTGAGCAGGTCGTCGGTGAACACGTCGCCGACGCGCAGGAAGTCCGAGTCGGCCTCCAGCGCGTCGAGCACCGCCTCCAGGGAGCCGGGCACCTGTGGCACACCCGCCAGCTCCTCGGGGGGCAGGTCGTAGAGGTCCTTGTCCATCGGCTCGGGCGGCTCGATGCGGTTCTGGATGCCGTCGAGGCCGGCCAGGAGCATCGCCGCGAAGGCGAGGTACGGGTTGCCGGTCGAGTCGGGGCAGCGGAACTCGACCCGTTTGGCCTTCGGGCTGCGGGACCCGAGCGGGATGCGGCAGGCCGCCGATCGGTTGCGCTGGCTGTAGACGAGGTTGACCGGCGCTTCGTACCCGGGCACGAGTCGTTTGAAGGAGTTGGTGGTCGGGTTGGTGAGGGCGAGCACCGCCGGGGCATGGCGCAGAAGCCCACCGATGTACCAACGGGCGACATCGGAGAGCTGGGCGTAGCCCGTCTCGTCGAAGAACAGCGGCTCGCCGCCCTTCCACAGCGACTGGTGCGTGTGCATGCCCGAGCCGTTGTCCTCGAACACCGGCTTGGGCATGAAGGTCAGCGAGTGTCCCTCGAGCCACGCAGTCTGCTTGAGCACGTACTTGAAGGTCATCAGCTTGTCGGCCATGGCCAGCAGCGTGTCGAAGCGGATGCCGATCTCGCCTTGGCCGGCCGACGCCACCTCGTGGTGGTGCAACTCGGTCTCGATGCCCACCTCGTGGAGCCGCCGGGCCATCTCCGAGCGCAGATCCTGATGATGGTCCATCGGTGGAACCGGGAAGTAGCCCTGCTTCGTGCGGGGCTTGTAGGCCAGGTTGGGACCCTCGTCGCGCCCCGTGTTCCATGCCGCCTCGACCGAGTCCACGGAGTAGAAGGCGCCGCCTTGGCGGGTCTCGAAGCGCACGTCGTCGAACACGAAGAACTCGGGCTCGGGACCGAAGTACGCCGTGTCCGCGATGCCCGTGGAGAACAGGTAGCGCTCGGCTTTTTGAGCCACGAAGCGCGGGTCGCGCGAATACTGCTCACCGGTGACCGGGTCGGCCACCGAGCAGTGCAGCACGTAGGTGCGGTGCCGGAGGAACGGGTCGACGTAGCCCGTCGCGGGATCGGGGAGCAGGATCATGTCCGACTCCTGGATCTCCTGGAAGCCGCGCACCGACGAGCCGTCGAAGGGATGCCCGTCCTCGAACTGCCCCTCGCCGAGCACGGACGCGGGCACCGTCACGTGCTGCATGACCCCCGGGAGGTCACAGAACCGGAGGTCGACGAACTCGATGTCCTCGGCCGCGATGGCCTCGAGGACCTCTGCCGGCGTGCGGTCTTCCATCGTGCGCTGCCTCCCGTTGGTCGGTCGGCGGCGACGTTAGGACTCGCGCCAACCGTTCTGGCGCAGGTCGCGCACGTTGGTGTGCGACCTGCGCCGGGACGACGCTGGCGACGGTGAACCGTTCGCGAGCCGGAGTCAGATCGTGGTGCGGCGGTTGTTGAAGATGGAGTAACCGCCGGGGCCCACCAGGAGGCCGACGACGATCAGCACGATGCCGAGGATGATCTGGCCCTGGAGGAGCTGAACGATCCCGGCGATGACGAGGATGGCTGCGATGATCCAGAGGATGAGGTTCATGGGGCGGCTCTACCCACCGCCCGTGCTCGGCAGTTGAGGGCAGGCGTCAGCCGGCCGCCGAGCAGACCGTGTTGGTGATCAGCCGCGTGACGACGTAGGGGTCCATGTTGGCGTTCGGGCGACGGTCCTCGATGTAGCCCTTCTTGTCCTGGGCGACCTGCCACGGGATGCGCACCGAGGCGCCGCGGTTCGACACGCCGTAGGAGAACTCGTGCCACGGCGCGGTCTCGTGCATCCCGGTGAGGCGGTGCTCGATGTCGGCGCCGTAGTACTTCACGTGCTCCTCGGCCCGCTCCCCGAGCGCGTCGCACGCGGCGATGATCGCGTCGTAGCCCTCCCGCATCGCCTTGGTCGAGAAGTTGGTGTGCGCTCCCGCACCGTTCCAGTCGCCCTTCACCGGCTTGGGGTCGAGCGTGGCCGCGATGCCGAACTCCTCGGCGATGCGGTACAGCAACCAGCGGGACAGCCACAGCTGGTCGGACACCTCGAGCGGTGCCAGCGGCCCCACCTGGAACTCCCACTGGCCGGGCATGACCTCGGCGTTGATCCCCGAGATGGACAGGCCGGCCTGGAGGCAGGCGTCGAGGTGCGCCTCGACGACGTCGCGGCCGTAGACCTCGTCGGCGCCGACGCCGCAGTAGTAGAAGCCCTGCGGTGCGGGAAAGCCTCCGCCGGCGGGGAAGCCGAGCGGGCGGCCCGCCTGGAAGAACGTGTACTCCTGCTCGATGCCGAACAGCGGCTCGGCGTCCGCGAACTGCTCGGCGACGGCGACGAGCGCGGCGCGGGTGTTCGACGGGTGCGGCGTCATGTCGATCAGCAGCACCTCGGACAGCACCAGGACGTCATCCCCGCCACGGATGGGGTCGGGCACCACCTTCACCGGACGCAGCACGCAGTCGGACTGGTCGCCGGGGGCCTGGTTCGTGCTCGAACCGTCGAAGCCCCAGATCGGCATGTCCCCCGGCGTGGTGCCGTCGGGCAGGATCTTCGTCTTCGACCGGAGGCGAGCCGTCGGCTCCGTGCCGTCGATCCAGATGTACTCGGCCTTGATCGCCACGGGACGTTCTCCTCGGTGTGCGGCGCGGACGGGATCCCCGCAGGGTGTCCGGGGCACGCTGGCAGCGCGCCGTTACTCCTCCGTTTCCCGACTGTGAACGCTGTGTGAAGCGGGCGGCGACCCTCTCGGGGACCTCGACCCCGGTGCGACAATGGCCAGGTGGAGCCGCAGAAGCAGTACGTCCTGCGCACGGTCGAAGAGCGCGGGGTCCGCCTGATCCGCCTCTGGTTTCCGGATGTGCTGGGCCAGCTCAAGTCGTTCGCGATCTCGCCGGCCGAGCTCGAGACCGCCTTCGACGAGGGCATGCACTTCGACGGCTCGGCCATCGACGGGTTCAGCCGCATCCAGGAGAGCGACGTGCTCGCCCGGCCCGATCCGAACACCTTCGAGCTCCTGCCCTGGGGCGAGCGCGACGAGACGTCGGCACGGATGTTCTGCGACATCGAGAACCTCGACGGGACGCCGTTCGAGGGCGACCCCCGCCAGGTGCTCAAGCGCAACCTGCGCAAGGCGAGGGAGCGGGGCTTCACCTTCTACGTGGCCCCGGAGATGGAGTTCTTCTACTTCGCCGAAGGCAGCGGGACGGCCTCGCCGCGCCCGCTCGACACCGGCTCCTACTTCGACCTGACCACGGCCGACGTCGCCAGCGATCTCCGGAAGCGCACCATCCACACGCTCGAGGCCATGGGCATACCGGTCGAGTACTCGTTCCACGAGGACAGCCCCAGCCAGCACGAGATCGACCTGCGCTACACGGACGCGCTGACGATGGCCGACAACGTGATGACGTTCCGGCTCGTCGTGCGCGAGATCGCGATGGAGCGCGGGTTCTACGCCACGTTCATGCCCAAGCCGCTGCCCCACGTCCAGGGCTCGGGGATGCACACGCACATGTCGCTGTTCGAGGGCGACACCAACGCCTTCTACGACCCGGCCGACGAGTACCGGCTGTCGAAGATCGCGAAGGGCTTCATCGCCGGTCTGCTCCAGCACGCACCCGAGCTGACCGCCATCACCAACCAGCTCGTGAACTCCTACAAGCGGCTGATCATCGGCACCGAGGCACCGGCCCACGTGTCGTGGGCCCGCAACAACCGCTCGGCCCTGCTACGGGTGCCGATCACGAAGAAGGGCAAGGAGTCCTCGGTCCGGGTCGAGTACCGGGCGCCCGATCCCGCCTGCAACCCGTACCTGGCGTTCTCGGTGATGCTGGCCGCCGGGATGAAGGGGATCGAGGCGGGCTACGAGCTCCCGTCGGAGACCAACGTGAACGTCTTCGAGCTCACCGCCGCCGAGCGCGCGGCCGAGGGCCTGCACGAGCTGCCCGCCTCACTGGCCGAAGCACTCGACAGCATGGAAGGCTCCGAGCTCATGGCCGAGGCGCTCGGAGAGCACATCTTCGAGTGGTTCCTACGCAACAAGCGCGAAGAGTGGGCCGACTACCGCGCTCAGGTCACCCCCTTCGAGCTCGAACGCTACCTGCCCACCTGGTAGCGGGAGCGACCGGACAACGGCTCCCGGCCGACCGCCCGACCACCCACGAACCCCGATGGAACCGCTGCTCGTCCACCCGGACCCACCCGTGCCCGAGCTCGCGCAGGCACTCGACCTCGCCGGCTACCCCTGGAAGGCGGTCGCCGACGAGCTCGGCGCGTCACGGCTCGAGCCCGAAGGTGGGTGGGGTGGAGCGGTGCTCGTGGTGGCCGAGGAAGCGGAAGCGGCGTGGGCGCTGGCCCGGGCGCTGCGCAAGCGCGACGTACCAGTCGAGCCGCTGCTCCTGCTGGTCGCGGGCACGCACCTGGGTGACCTCCAGCTGCGCGACGAGCTGTTCGACGACTTCTGCCTCCACCCGTTCCACCCGCGGGAGCTGGAGGCGCGCCTGCGGCACCTACTGTGGCGCGCGGGGGGACGGAGCGCGCCGGACGTCGTGGCCTACGGGCCGCTCGAGATGAACCTGGAGACCTACCAGGCGACCATCGACGGGCGACCGGTCGACCTCACCTACATGGAGTACGAGCTGCTCAAGTTCCTCGCACAGCACCCCGGGCGGGTCTTCACGCGCGAGACGCTGCTCAGCCGCGTGTGGGGCTACGAGTACTACGGCGGAGCCAGGACGGTCGACGTCCACATCCGTCGCCTGCGGGCCAAGCTCGGCGAGGAGCACGCCGGGCTCATCACCACGGTCCGCTCCGTCGGCTACCGCTTCGGCACGTCGCGCTGGGGCTGAGGTCGAGGGTTCAGGCGGGCTCGGGCTCGGGCTCGGGAGCCGAGGCGGGGCGGACCTCGTGGGCCTGCTCACCCTTGTCGCCGTCGACGAGCTCGAACTCGACGGCCTGCCCCTGCTCCAAGGTGCGGAACCCGTCCATGCGGATCTGGGTGAAGTGCACGAACACGTCTTCACCGCCGCCGTCGCGCTCGATGAACCCGTAGCCCTTCTCGGCACTGAACCACTTGACGGTCCCCGTGGTGGGCACGACCGTTCCCCTTTCGCCGCGACGGCTCGCAGCCGCCCCACTGGTCGGCGGCAAGTTAGCCGTCGCACCTGCGGCGGCGATGGACCCGCCGGAACGGCTAGCGGTTGAGCTCGACGAGCTCGGACCCGGCATGGCGCTGTTCGGCGTCGTCCTTGGCGGCCCAGCCGAGGATGCCGGCCGCGACGGCGCCGGTCATGCAGAAGGCGACGGGGAACACGACCACGAGCACGACGGCGAGGATGATCGCTCCGGCCACGCCGCCATCGTCGCGCACGCCGTCACCGCCCCAGAAACGACGGCTCCGGAGCAACGACGGCCGGAGCGCGCACCGTCCGGCGGCTCAGCGCTCGTCGAGGTAGGCCCAGGCCTCGATCTCGACCATCGCACCGAGCGGAAGCTCACCGACGGCCACGGCCGAGCGCGCCGGCCGGGGCTCGTCGGGAAAGGCCTCGGCGTAGAGACGGTTCATCTCGCCGTAGTCGGTCATGTGGTGCAGGAACACGGTGGTCTTGACGACCTGGGCCATGGACGCGCCGTGCTCGGCCAGGCGGGACGCGACGTTCGACAGAGCGACCCGCAGCTCGTCCTCGAAGCCGCCGCGGACGAGGCCGCCGTCGACCATGCCGATCTGGCCGGACACGATCACCCAGTCGCCCACGCGCAACGACGGCGTGTACGGCAGGCCGGTGGGGTTCGTCATCGGCGCGCTCCTCGGTGCGTCGGCCAGTCGGTCGGGCAACCTTGCTCCATCCACGCCCCGGCCGCCACCGCGGCGAACACCGCGTCGGACCCGTTGACCGGTTCCGGCGGACCGCCGCGGTCGATCTCGATCTCGACCGGCGGCATGTCGAGGGCGCGCAGCACGCCGAAGGAGCGGACGGTGAGATCGGCCACGTTGCCCTCGTCGTCCACCGCGATCCCCTCGGAGCGCACCCAGCTCAACGCCATGTGGGCGGCGCCGGTGCAGTAGGAACGCAAGACGATCTCGTCGATCGGATCGCCGCAGCGGACCCGCACCCGGACCACTCCGCCGGCCGTCCCGTCGGCCACGGCCTCGGCCTCGGCGCCGCCGGGGCTGCGCACGACCCGATCACCCTTCGCCGCGGCGACGAGCACCGCCGCTTCGGCCCAGCCCGCGGCTCGCAGCGCGGCCGACGTCGGTGGGCCGGCCACGTCGACCTCCCGGACCTCGAGTCCCGGAGCGACGGCAGCCACCGCCGCGGCGACACCCGGCGTGCGCGCGACGCGCAGCACACCGGTGCCGTCGGCGCGGGCGCCGGCTGCGACGGGCGGGCGCTTGGGCCCGAGGCGCACCGAGTCCTCCCGGCCGAGCAGGACGCGGACCGGCCGGCCGAGCCGGTCCGCCAGCTCCCGGGCCGCGGCGGCGACCGGCGAGGCGACCTTGCCGCCGAAGGCGCCACCGTTGCCGAGCGGCGATGCCGGCTCGCCGCCGGGCACGCACCAGCTGGCGTCGGTCTCCAGGTAGGCCGGCTCCACCCAGCAGGTTCGCAGGGTGCGGGACCAGTCACCGGGGGGAAGCTCCAGCGGTGGCCGGGGCGCCAACGTCGTGTTCCGGCCCTGCACCTTGCCCGCGCGCGCCCGGGCTTCGGCCAGCGACTCGCCCACCACCCAGCCGCCCCGGCCGTCCGGAAGGGCGACGAGCGCATCGTCGGGAGCTCCGTCGTCGGCGAAACCACCACGACCCAGCGCCACCTCGGGGCCGACCCGCTGCGGCGTGCCGCCCTCCAGAGCCGCTCGCTGGGCGGCCCCGTCGAGATCGCGGGCAGCCGAGCCTCGAGCGGGCCCTACGGCGGGCACGCCGGTATGCCGCCCGCCGGCCTCCCACTCGTCGATCGCGTCCCACGCGTCGAGGATCGTCCGCCAGCCCGTGCACCGGCACAGGTGCGCCTGCAGCGCTCGGGCGACCTTCGGGTGGCCCGCAGGCCCAGGCGGGGCGCCTCCGCTCGAACGCAGCGCGCTCAAACGCACGAGGATCCCGGGGGTGCAGAAGCCGCACTGGCTGGCGCCGGTGGCGCAGAAGGCTCCGGCCCACGCTTCACGGTCGGCCTCCGCCAGACCGTCCGCGGTGGTGACCGTGCGGCCGGCCACGCGCCGCACGGGCGTCACGCACGCGACCCTGGGGGCTCCGTCGACGAGCACCGTGCAGCAACCGCATTGGCCCTGGGGCGCGCAGCCGTCCTTCGGGCTGCGCACCTTCGCGTGCTCGCGCAACGCGTCGAGCAACGACACGTCGGCGGGTACGTGGACGGTCCGTCCGTCGACCACCAGCGCCACCGCGGCGGAAGGCGACGCAGGATCGCTCACGAACCCGTCAGCCCGCGTCGGGGCATGGTCCCGGGTGCACCGCGCCGGTGCTCACCGCGCCGGCGGGTGAGAGCCGAAACTCAGGAGAACGACTGACCGCACCCGCAGGTGCGCTGCGCGTTCGGGTTGTCGATCGAGAAGCCGGCCTGCTGCAGGCCGTCCTTGTAGTCGAGGGTGGCGCCGGTGAGGAGCTGAGCGCTCGACGGGTCGACGACGACCTTGACGCCGCGGTAGTCGACGGTGAGGTCGTCGGTGGCGACGTCGGTGTCGAAGAACATCTCGTAGCTGAAGCCCGAGCACCCTCCGGGCCGCACGGCGACCCGCAGAGCCAGAGCGTCATCGCCCTCGGCGGCGATCAGCTCCTTGACCTTGGTGGCGGCGTTGTCGGTGAGCGTGATCAACGGGGTCCTCCTGCGTGCGCCGGTTCGCGATCCAAAGCCTACCGGGCACCCAACGCGAGTGGGCCCTCCGGGCCGACCGGCAGGTCGAGCTGCACCTGGCATGGCGTGCGGTCGACCAGCGGGTGGAACGCAGCCACGGCCCCGCCACCGACGGCGTCGACGACCCCCTCGACCAGACCGCGATGGAGCCCGCACACCAGATCGGGGTTGGCCTCCGCCAGATCCCGGAAGGGGCAGTGTGCGAAGGCCACCGTGGCACCATCGGCGACGGCGAGGACCGCGGGGTCGAAGCCGAGCACGGCCAGCACGTCGACCAGCGCGTCGAGGCAGGGCCGGCCGGCCCGCCTCGCGCCGTCGACCCGGCCCTGCTCCCGGCCCGCCTCGACCGCGTCCTCGGGGCTGGCGCCCGTGGAGCGGGCCAGGCTCAACAACATGCGGGCCAGCACCGGGAACGCAGGCGGTTCGAGACCGAGCGACGGTGCACCGGGGGCCAGCGAGTACAGGTGTTGGGGACGGCCCACACCGCCGCGGGTGTCGGCCTCGACCGACAGCAGGCCGACCTCACGCATGCGTTCGAGGTGCGGGCGCACGGTGTTGGGATGCAGGCCGAGGTGGTCGGCGATCTCGGCGGTGCCCAGTGGGAGCGGGGAGCGGGCGACCTCGAGGTAGATGGCGTAGCGGGTGTTGTCACCGAGGGCCTTGAGGACGGCCAGCCGCGCCGCGCCGACGTCGGCCTCCACCGGCGGCTCCGGAGCCGGCTCCGGAGGCGGCTCGGGGCGGGCACCGGTCGGGTGGACCTCCTGCCGGGCGCCGTCACCGACGACCGGCCCGGCACCGGCGGGTTCGACGCCGGCAGCTTCCTGCGCGCCGGTGCCGTCGAAGCCGTTGCTCATGGCCGAAGATTACACGGCGGCTCCCGGTAGAATCTGGCCGTGACCGGCACCGGCCCCTCGCGGGACGACATCTTCGGGTTCTTGCGCGGTGTCGTCGACCCCGAGCTCGGCAGCGACATCGTGGACCTCGGCATGGTCCGCGACGTCGAGATCGGACCCGATGGGCAGGTCGGCGTCACCATCGCGCTGACGACCGCCGGGTGCCCGCTGCGAGCGCAGATCCAGCGCGACGTCCGGACCCGGCTGAGCGCGGTGCCCGGAGTCTCCGGTGTGCGGCTCGCGTGGGCGGAGATGACCGCAGACGAACGGTCGACCGCCATGGCCAAGGCGCGCTGGAACGTGGCCCAGCGACCGGAGGACATCTCGGTCGCACCGACGACCCGGGTCGTGCTCGTGTCGTCGGGCAAGGGTGGCGTCGGCAAGTCCTCGGTGACCGCCAACCTGGCCGCCGCCCTGGCCGCCCGAGGCGGCCGGGTGGGAGTGCTCGACGCCGACGTGTGGGGGTTCTCGATCCCGCGCATGCTCGGGGTGTCGGGCCGGCTGGCCGGGGTGGAGCGCGACGGCCGCAGGCGCATGGTGCCGCACCGTGTGCCCATGGGCGATGGATTCCTCGAGGTCGTGTCGATGGGTTTCCTCGTGGAGGACGAGGAGACCGCGCTGATGTGGCGCGGGCTCATGCTCAACCGGGGCGTCCAGCACTTCCTGCAGGACGTCGAGTGGGGAAGCGATCTCGACCACCTCCTCGTCGACATGCCGCCGGGCACCGGCGACGTCCAGATGGGCGTGGCGAAGCTCGTGCCTCGCGCTGAGGTCATCGTCGTCACCACGCCCGCCGTGGCCGCGCAGAAGGTCGCGGTGCGGGCGGTCGCCATGGCCCGCAAGACGTACCTCCGCGTCGCCGGCGTCATCGAGAACATGAGCAGCTTCGTGTGCGACCACGGCGAGGCGTACGCGTTGTTCGGCGAAGGCGGCGGGCAGGCCCTCGCCGACACGGCCGGTGTGCCGTTGCTGGGAAAGGTGCCCATCGAGCCCGCCGTATCGGCCGGCAACGACACGGGCGCACCCGTCGCGCTCGGGACCGGGCCCGCGGCCGAGGCCTTCCGGGCGCTCGCGATGCGCCTCGTGGACGACGCCGTGCCGCCCGCGGAGATGGCGGGGTGCAGCGCGCGCATGCTGGAAGCGGCCGAGGCCGCCCTCGACGCGGCAGATGCCGCGGAACGGGTGGACGCCGAGGCGGCCGGTGCCACCGGCGCAGCCGTCGTCCCGAGCTGACCGCGACGCGACCGGTTCGCGGCGGTCGGCGGCGCCGGCTCGCGGCGGCGCCGGCTCGCGGCGGTGCGGCGCCGGCCTACCGGCCGCTGAGCGACCGGTGCAGGGAGTCCTTCGTCAGCGCATCCGCACGCGGCGCAACGCCTCCGGAAGCTCACCGACGACGGGTCGCAGCTCGACCGTGCCGTCGTCGCGCGAGCGGGAGGCTGGCGGGCACGCCTGCGGCGCCGTGGACGAGTCGGAGCCCACGCCTCGAAGTGCCAGCCGGCAGCCCAGCTCGGTCTCGACCGAGAGCGACTCACCCAGCTCCTCCACCACGTCGAGCACGACGCCCTCGTCGCCTCGGTACAGCGAGCGCAGGTACTCGGGCGCATAGACGGTGATGCCGTCGACCAGCCCGATCGGCTCCTGGTCCGGGCCGGGCCAGAAGTCCTCGTACAGGAACGGCGCCGTCGACTCGCAGCAACCGGTCCCGATGGTGATCGTGAGGCGGCCGTGGCGGCGCCGGCCCATCTCGGCGAGCACGTCGCGCGCCCGGTCCGTCGCGGTGATGCGCACGCCGCCAGCCTACGGGCCCGGAGCCGTCCGTTGCGGGCGAACGGCGGCACTCGCCCCAACGATGCAGCCTCACGGACAGTGGCCTACACTCCGCTCCGTAGCGAGCAGGAGGTCAGGGAGAATGGGCAAGCTTCGAGTCTTGGCAGCGGTGACCGTCGTAGCGGTGGCCCTGGGGGTCGCGGTCGTGGCATTGAGCCCGGCCGGTGCGACCACGTCCGGCACCACCGAGGGATGCACGCCCGGCTTCTGGAAGAACCACCCCGCGGCCTGGCTCGAGCGGCCGACCGACACCACGCCCGTCTACACGCCGAGCACGCCGCTCACCACCATCTCCGCATCGTTCTCGACGTACCTTCCCGGGTGGACGTTCGGCCAGGCGCTGCAGGGCGGGGGCGGCCCCGGCCTGACCGGTGCGGCCGCGATCCTGGCCCGAGCGGCCACGGCGGCGTGGCTCAACGCGACGGTCGAGATCGCCTACCCCTACCGCCGGTACCAGACCGGCGAGGGCGGGCGGCCGAGCCTCGTGTCGCTCGTGACCACCGCGCTCGACAGCGGCGACCGGAGCCGGATCCTCGCGGTGGCCACCACGCTGGACAACGCCAACAACCTCGGGTGCCCGCTCGGCGGTCCGGCCACACGGTGAAGAGCGGCTGACCGGGCGCGAGCTCGCCAGACGGAGGGAGCGACGAGGACCCCGTCCGAGGGCGGGGTCCTCTCGCGTTCTCCGGGCTGCATCTGGGCGACGCGAGCGCGTGCCGGCAGGACGTTGCCGCCGGCGGTCGGGTCAGATGTCGCCGAGTGCGCTGAAGTGCACGTAGCCGTCGCGCGAGGTCGACGGGTTCGTGTGGATGTGCTTCACCTGCCGGTAGATGTTGAAGCCCTGCACGCCGAGCTCGCGGCCGATGCCCGACTGCTTGTAGCCACCGAAGGGCCGCTGCGGGTTGATCATGTGGTAGTCGTTGATCCACACGGTGCCCGTGCGCATGCCGTCGGCCACCCGGCGGGCCCGCTCGAGATCGCGTGACTGCACGCCTCCGCCGAGCCCGTAGATGGAGTCGTTGGCGATGGCCACCGCTTCCTCGTCCGTGTCGAACGGGATGACGCACAGCACCGGTCCGAAGATCTCCTCCTGGGCGATCTTCGACGAGTTGGGCACGCCCGCGAAGATCGTCGGCTGGTAGAAGGCCTCGGCGTCGAGGTCGTCGGCCACCTTCGGCTTCTCGCCGCCGCACACGGGTTCGCCGACCTCGTCGCGGCCGAGCTTCACGTAGCGCTCGACGGTCTCGACCTGGCCGCGGCTGACCAGCGGGCCGAGGTCGGTGGCGTAGTCCAGCTGGTTGCCGATCACGAGCTTGCCGGCCCGCTCCACGAGGAGGCCGACGAACTCGTCGTAGATGCCGCGCTGCACGAGGGCCCGCGTCCCCGACTCGCAGACCTGCCCGTTGTGGAAGAAGGTCCCGAACAGCACCGCGGCGGCCGCGATGTCGAGATCGGCGTCGTCGAGGACGATGTTGGCCGACTTGCCGCCGAGCTCGAGCGTCACCGGCTTCACGGTGCCCGAGGCGAGCTGCATGATGCGCCGCCCCACCTCGGTGGAACCGGTGAACGCGGTCTTGTCGACCATCGGGTGGGACGCCAGCACCTCGCCCGCCGTGCCTCCGGGACCGGCGATCACGTTCGCCACCCCGGGCGGGAGCTCGGCCTCCTGGAAGATCTGGCCGAGCATGAGCGCGGTCACCGACGTGAACGAAGCCGGCTTGATCACCGAGGTGTTGCCCGCGGCGAGCGCGGGGCCGAACTTCCACGCCGCCATGATGAACGGGAAGTTCCAGGGGATGATCCCGGTGCAGACGCCGTGCGGCTCGTAGCGCACGAGGTTCTGCGACGGCGGGAAGTCGGAACCGGGCAGCTCCACCTCGTCCGGTTCGGTCTCGGCGCACTGCGCGAACCACTCGAAGGCGCCCTGCGCTCCGGGCACGTCGGCGAACATCGCCTTCTTGATGGTGCCGCCGGAGTCGCGCGCCTCCATCGTGGCCAGCTCCTCGGCTTTGGTGCCGATGAGCTCGGCCACCTTACGCAGGTAGCCGGCGCGCTCCTTGCCGCTCATCTTGGGCCACGGCCCCTCGTCGAACGCCTTGCGGGCGGCCGCGATGGCGCGCTCGGCGTCCTCGACGCCGGCCTTGGCGACGTCACCGATCTTGGTGCCGGTGCCCGGGTCGTAGGTGGCGAAGGTGTCGCCCGAGCGGGCGTCGACGTACTCGCCGTCGATGAAGAGCTGGAAGTCGGCCATGGGTCCCCCTTGGCGTGCGCGACGTGAGGCCAGCGAACCTAACCCGGCTCGACGCTCGAAGGCCATCGCGGTGACGGCCGAGCCGGCCGCGCCACGACGGCGGGGTCAGGCGGCCGCCCAGGTGGCGTCCGGGTCGTCCGGGTCGGACGGCCGGACCGGGCGGGCGGTGCCGTCGGCGGCCAGCTTGCGCAGGTGGGCCCACACCGACCGGCGGGCCATCGGGTGCAGCGCGGCGGGCACGTCCACGTAGAGGAGCTCCACGATCCGCTGGGTGCCGGCCTCGCCGAGCGTGCGCAGGGCGTCGAGCACCTGGCGTTCGCGCGCGAGCCGGTGGGCGAGGTACTCGTCGATCTTGGCCACCGGGTCCACGATGAGGTGCCCGTGGCCGGGTGCGATGGCCCGGGGTCGCAGGGAGCGGACCTTGCGGAGCGAAGCGAGGTAATCGGCCATGTCGCCGTCCGGCGGGCTGATCACCACCGTCGAGCCCTGCATGATGTGGTCGCCGCTGAACAGCGTCCGCTCCTGAGCGAGCCAGTAGCACAGGTGGTTGGCGGCATGACCGGGTGTGTGGACCGCCTCGAGCCGGAACTCCGTGGCCTCGATGACGTCACCGTCGCCGAGCCGGCGGTCGACCCGCAGCCCGTCGCGGTCGCCGAAGGCGAGCACCTCGGCGCCCGTGCGCTCCTTGAGCCCGGGGACGCCGGGAGCGTGGTCGATGTGGGTGTGGGTGGCCACGATCCAGCGGATGGCGTCGCCCGCCGCGCCGACGATGGCGTCGAGGTGCCCCTCGTCCGCGGGGCCCGGATCGATGACGCACACCTCGTCGATGCCGACGAGGTACGTGTTCGTGCCCGGGCCGCTCATCATCCCCGGGTTCGGCGCGAGCACCCGGCGCACCATCGGTGACAGCGCCGACGCGACGCCGGCCACGAGCGGCTTGGGGTCCTCGCCGATGGTCGGGTCGGGGGCGGGGCTGGGAGTGGCGGTCACGTCGTGCTCCGGGGGTCGGCGGCGGCGGTGCCCTCGCTCAGGACGGACCGGGCCGCACGCGCGCTGCGGTCGGCCATCGAGGGCCATGCGTCCAAGGCGGTGCGACCCACGTACCCCTCGCCGTACTCGGCGTCGCCCGGCAGCACGATCCGCACGCCACCCGCGTCCTGGACGACTCTCGGCTCGACGCGGGGGACGTCGACGATCTCGGCCGCGGCCTGCAGCGCCTCGGCCGTCGAGGAGAAGCGGGCCATGGCCCGAAGGGAGGCGACCGTCGGCGGCAGCATCTCGTAGGCACCGCTGCGGTGGCGTTCGAGCGCGTCGTCGGGGCGGATCCACAGGTTGGCGATGACCTCGCGGTCGTCGTGCAGCGGGGTCTGGGCCGGCGGTGCGGCAGCGAGGAAGAAGCGGGTGTCGTACCGGCGCGGCGCGCCCCGGGGCGTCACCCAGTGGCCGAAGTAGTGCATGCCGCCGACCGCGAGGCGCAGCCCTTCGTCGCGGCAGACGTCGACCAGCCGGCGCTCACCCCGGTCGACCGCCCGGCGGTGGTGCACGAAGCGCTCGCCGATCGCGGGGTCGTCGAGCACCACGAGGTCTCCACCGGGTCCGGTGGCGAGCAGCACACCCGCCTCCTCGAACGACTCCCTGATGGCCGCCACCCAGAAGGCGAGGCCACCCCGGTCGATGCCCAGACGCGCGGAGGCCTCGGCGTCGGTGCGGCCGTCGCAGATGCCCTCGAGATCGTCGGCCCGGTCGTGCGGGTCGACCGCGCCTCCAGGGAACACGTACGCCCCACCCACGAAGTCCGACCGGAGGTTGCGGCGGAGCATGAAGACCTCGAGGCCGCGGCCGGGCGGGCCCGCACCGTCGCCCCCGCGCGCCCGGGCGGTCCCCGGGTCGACGGCGCGGTCGCGCAGCAACAGCACGGTGGCCGCGTCGCGCAGGGGCACCTCGTCGCCCGCCCCGAGCGGCGTGAGTCTCGGCCCGGCGCTCACGGCCGCTCCGACCGGCCGCCCTCGTGGCCAGTGGTGTCGACCACCGGACCGGGCCGCGCCGCCGACCAGCCGGCCCCGCCGCGGCGGCCGCCGGGACCGTTCGGACCGCCGGCCGTCGCGGGACCGCCGGGACCGCCGAGCCCGCCGGCACGCGCGGGACCGCCGGGACCCCCGGCACCACCGAGCCCGCCGAGGCGCACCCACGAGAACCCGTGGCCGAGGCGGGCCCGGAACCGGCGCATCAGCGCAGCCCGGATCGGGGCACGGGTGGGCGGCGCCAGCAGCGCGAACCCGACGACGTCGGTGAGGAAGCCGGGCGTGAGCATGAGCGCACCGGCCAGCAGGATGAGCAGGCCGTCGACCAGCTCCTTGGTCGGCAGCTCGGAGGCGCGCAACCGGGCGTCCAGCCGGCGCAGCACGCCGCGACCCTGGCGCTTCATCAACCAGGCGCCGAGCACGCTCTCCACGAGGAGCAGGAGCACCGTCTGCCAGCCGCCGATGACCTGCGCGACCTGGATGATGACGTACAGCTCGACGAACGGTCCGACCACGAGCAGCAGGAGCAGCACGGCGAACACCGGCCCAGGGTACCGGCGGCTCCCGGCGACGGCCGCCGGGCACCCACCGCCACTTGTGCGCGGCACACCGGGTGCCGATGGTAGGCGGGCATGCCGCCGTACCCGTTCCGTCTCGATCGCCACCGCGGCCGGTCCGGCCAGCCGCGCCCGCCCCGACCCGGCCGGCCCAGGCGCCTGGGCGTCGCCATCGCTGCGGCCGTGTCCATGTCCGTGTGGGCCGGAGCGGTGACGACCGCGCCGGGCCGCGCCGGCGCGGCCACGTCCGCGCCGCGCGCCGTCGCCTGGGCGTCGGTGGGCATCGGCGGGGGCGGCTACGTGACCGGCCTTGCGACCGGCGCCCCGGGCGGCACGGTCGTGGCCCGCACCGACATCGGCGGCGCCTACCGCTGGGATGCGCCCACCCGCCGCTGGCGCCCGCTGCTGGACCGCCTCGGGCTCGGCCTCGGCGACGCGGGCTACAGCGTCGAGAGCCTCGTCGCCGACCGCCGCAACGCGGCCAACCTGTGGGCCGCCGTCGGCCGGGTGCGCGCCGGTGGCGGACCGTCGGCCGTGGTGCGCTCGACCGACGGAGGGGCGACCTGGCGCGACACCCGCCTGCCGTCCACCCGAGCGGCCATCAACGGCAACCTCGACCTGCGCTGGACGGGCGAGCGGTTGCTGGTGGACCCCCGCGACAGCGAGCGCGTCTTCTTCGGCACCCGGGGCGACGGCCTGTGGGTCTACGAACGGGGCGCGTGGACCAGGCGCGCGTCGGTGCCCGCCGGCGGCGGTGTGCCGTCGCGCCGCGAGGGCTACTCGACCGCGCCGGTCGGCGTGTCGTTCGTGACGTCCACGCGGCCGACCGGCACCGCCTCCGTCCCCGTCTTCTACGTCGGCGTGTGGGAGCAGGGCGTGTACCGGTCGACCGATGGGGGCGTCACCTTCACCCGTCTGGCCGGCTCGCCGCTCGACCCGGTCCAGGGCGCGGTGAGCCCCGCCGACGCCAGCCTGCGGGTCACGGCGCGCGCCGCGTCCGACCAGCCCTACAGCGTCTACCGGTACGACCGGGGAACGTGGGCCGACGAGCGTCCCTGCGGCGGGGCGTGCCCAATCACCGTCCAGCCGAACCCGCCGCCGCCCGGTCAACCGGTCGCGTGCACGACCGCGCCCGCGACCGACCCGTACCCGGGCCGGGTGGCCTGCTCGGCGCCCGGTCCTTCGGCGTACTCGCTGTCGGGCATCGACGTCGACGGCGCCGGCAACGTCGTCGTGGCCGCCCGCACCGAGGACCGCGACCACGCGCCGGGCGCGGTGTGGCTCTGCCCCTACGCCGCCGGACGCAGCTGCGCCGGACGATGGACCGGCATCGTTGCCGAGGCGGCCGGCGAGCCGGGCTGGCTGCGCACCATCCCGAGCGGATGGGCCACGGCCACGGTCCGCTTCGCCGCCACGTCACCCGGCTCCGCCGCGCCGTCGCTGTGGCTGACGACGTGGTTCGACGTCAAGCGGGCGACCCGCGGAACCGACGGCGTGTGGCGCTGGACCGACGCCACCGCGGGCATCGAGGAGACGGTCGTGCACACCGTGCTGGCCACGACCACGTCGGCCTCCGACCCGCTGGTCGCCTCCGGTGTGGCCGACGTCGACGGGTTCACGAGCCGGCTCTCGCAACCGGTGTCGGGCACGCCGTTCCCGGAGTGGGGCGACGTCCGCCAAGGCGGCAGCCAGGAGACCACGGGCCTGGCCGCCTCGGCCACGGGCGCCCCCCGCATCCTCTACCGGGTCGGCGTCGGCCAGAAGATCCACACCAACCCCGGCGGATGGTCCGCCGACAACGGTCTGACGTGGACCGCGTTCGCAGCCTCGGCGGGCGCGGTGGGCGGCCGCGTCGCGGTCGCGCCCGACGACCGGAACCGGCTGGTCTGGCTGCCCGAGCTGAGCCAGGTCCGGGCCAGCTCGGACCGGGGTGCGTCGTGGGCGCTCGGGTCCGGAGTCGACACCACCAACGTCGTGCTCCACTCCTACGACCGCAACGGGTCGCTGGCCGCCACCACCGCTTCGAACGGGAACCCGGGCGACGACGACTTCTACGTGTACTCGCCGAAGATGGGCCTCTGGCGGGCGGCGGCGACGGGCTCCAGCTTCACCCGCGCCGGTGCCGGCCTGCCGGCGGGGATCGCCGGCGGCTGGCCCGGGCAGCGCTGGGACATGGCCACCGATCCCGGGCGGTCCGGCACGCTCGCCGTCGGCACGTGCGGCACGGCCAGCAGCGGCCTGTGGGTGTCCACCGATCGGGGCACCACCTTCGCCAGCCGGCCGGGGCTCGCGTGCGCGCAGCTGGTGGCCTTCGGCCCGGCGCTGCCCGGCACGAGCGGCACCACGTCGACCCTCTACGCCGTGGGCCGGCGCCTCGGCACCGATCCGATCGGCCTCTACGCGTCGGGCGACCTGGGCGTCACGTGGACGGCGCTGTCCGGCGACGGTCTGCCCCAGGAGCGCGCCATCCAGTCGCTCACCGCCGACCCGGTGGTGCCCGGCCGCATCGCCGTCGCCACCAACGGTCGGGGCGCCTTCACCGGCCAGATCGGCTGAGGCGGCGCCCACCGCCGGGAGGTGACGGGCGGCGCGCCGGCGCGGTGGCCGTGGGCGCAGCGCGAAGAAGCCCGCGTCCGCCGTGAAGGAGCCGTGAAGAGCACTGCCAGAACGTCTCGCACGGGCGTACAAGGGTCTCGTGCTTGACGTCGTGTTCGTGCTCGCGGTGGTCGCGTTCTTCGCGCTGGCCTCCTCGCTCGTCACGGCGTGCGAGAAGATCGTCGCGACCGGCCAGGCACCGCCGGACGCCCGCTCGGCCACGACCGACGCACCGGCCCCCGAGACGGCGGAGGCAGCATGACCGCCGACAACGTGGCCGGCCTGGTCGTCGCGGTCCTGCTCGTCGGCTACCTCGTGTTCGCCCTCGTGTTCCCGGAGAAGCTGTGATGAGCGCGGCGGCGTGGTGGCAGCTGCTCGTGCTGGTCGCCCTGATCGGCGCGAGCACCCCCCTGCTGGGCCGCTACCTGGCTCGGGTCTTCGGCGACAGCGGCGCACCGGGAGACCGGGTCTTCGGACCGGTCGAGCGGCTCGTCTACCGGGCGGGAGGGATCGATCCCGCGTCGGAGCAGCCGTGGCCGGTGTACGCCCGGGCCCTGCTCGCCTTCTCGGCCGTGTCGGTGGTCGTGCTCTACGGCTTGTTCCGGCTGCAGGGCGTGCTGCCCTTCAACCCCACCGGTGTGGCCGGGCAACGACCGGCGCTGTCGTTCAACTCCGCGGTCAGCTTCGTGACCAACACGAACTGGCAGAACTACGCCGGCGAGAGCGGCGCATCGCAGCTCGTGCAGATGACGGGCCTCGCCGTCCAGAACTTCCTGTCCGCCGCCGTCGGGCTCGCCGTCGCGGTGGCGCTCATCCGCGGCCTCGTGCGCCGCCGGTCGGCCACGATCGGCAACTTCTGGGTCGACCTCGTCCGGGCCGTCACGCGGGTGCTGCTGCCGCTGGCCTTCGTGGCCGCCCTCGTGTTCGCCAGCCAGGGCGTGGTGCAGAACCTGCACGGCTTCCGGCCGGTGCGAACGGTGGAGGGCACGACGCAGCAGATCCCCGGTGGGCCCGTGGCGTCGCAGGAGGCCATCAAGGAGCTCGGGACCAACGGCGGCGGCTTCTACAACGCGAACTCGGCGCACCCCTTCGAGAACCCGAACCCGATCACGAACCTGCTCCAGCTCTGGCTCATCCTGAGCATCCCCTTCGCGCTGACGTTCACGTTCGGGCGGATGGCCGACGACCGCCGGCAGGGATGGGTGGTCTTCGCGGCCATGTTCGTGCTGTGGGCCGGATCCTCCGTGCTGGCGATGCAGCTCGAGTCCGGGGCCAACCCGAAGCTCACGCCGGCCGGCGTGTCGCAGGCCGCGTCCTCGTCGCAGCCCGCGGGCAGCATGGAGGGCAAGGAGGTCCGGTTCGGCCCGGCCACGTCCGGCCTGTACGCCGCGACGACCACGGGCACGTCGAACGGTGCGGTCATCGCCGCGCACGACAGCTTCTCGCCGGCCGGCGGCGCGGTGCCGCTGGCCAACATGATGCTCGGGGAGGTCAGCCCGGGCGGTGTCGGCGCCGGGCTCTACGGGATGCTGGTGTTCGCGCTGCTGGCCGTGTTCATCGCCGGGCTGATGGTGGGTCGCACCCCGGAGCTGCTGGGCAAGAAGATCCAGGGGGCGGAGATGAAGCTCGTGGTGCTCTACATCCTCGCCGTGCCCGTCGCCGTGCTCGGGCTGGCCGGCACGTCGATCCTGCTGCACAGCGCGACGAGCTCCATCGCCAACCCCGGACCGCACGGTCTGTCCGAGGTCGTGTACGCGTTCACCTCGGCCGGCAACAACAACGGCTCGGCCTTCGCCGGCCTGAGCGGGAACACCGACTGGTACGGCACCACGCTGGCGGTGGCGATGCTGATCGGGCGCTACCTGCTGATCGTGCCCGTCCTCGCGATCGCCGGAAGCCTCGCCCGCAAGCAGCCCGCGCCAGCGACGGCCGGGACGCTGCCGACCGGGACACCGTTGTTCGGCGGGCTCCTCGTCGGTGTCGTGCTGATCGTCGTCGGCCTCACGTACTTCCCCGTGCTCGCGCTCGGGCCGATCGTGGAGCAGCTCGGACGATGAGCCTCGTCGAGGAACGCGGCGCGGACCGCGGCGCCGACCGCGACGCCGGCGCGAGCCGCGACACCGCGCCGGTCGAGCCGCGCCGGAGCCGGAGCACCTCCGCGCTCGTCGAGCCCGCCATCGTCAGGCGGGCGCTGGCGGACAGCTTCCGCAAGCTCGACCCCCGCCAGATGGCGCGCAACCCGGTGATGTTCGTGGTCGAGGTCGGCAGCGCGCTCACCACCGTCCTGTTCGCGCGCGACCTGCGCTCGGCGACCGCTCAGGAGAACGTGTTCGCCGGTCTCGTCGCCGGTTGGCTGTGGTTCACGGTCCTGTTCGCGAACTTCGCCGAAGCGATCGCCGAGGGACGCGGCAAGGCGCAGGCGGACACGCTGCGCCGGACCCGCACCGAGACCACGGCGTGCGTGCGCCGGGCGGGAGGCGCCGTCGAGGAGGTGGCGTCCACCGAGCTGCAGGTGGGCGACGAGTGCATCGTCGAGGCGGGCGAGATCATCCCCGGCGACGGCGACGTGATCGAGGGCATCGCGTCGGTGGACGAGTCGGCCATCACCGGGGAGTCGGCGCCGGTGATCCGCGAGTCCGGTGGCGACCGCTCCGCCGTCACGGGCGGCACCCGCGTGCTGTCCGACCGCATCGTCGTGCGCGTGTCGACCAGACCCGGTGAGAGCTTCATCGACCGGATGATCGCGCTCGTCGAAGGGGCGTCCCGGCAGAAGACGCCCAACGAGATCGCCCTCAACATCCTGCTGGCGGGGCTCACGATCGTCTTCCTGCTCGCCGTCGTGACGCTCCAGCCGTTCGCCGTCTACTCCGGCGCCGAGCAACCGATCGTCGTGCTCATCGCCCTGATCGTGTGCCTGATCCCGACCACCATCGGCGCGCTCCTCTCCGCCATCGGCATCGCCGGCATGGACCGCCTCGTCCAGCGCAACGTGCTGGCGATGTCGGGGCGGGCCGTGGAGGCGGCCGGCGACTGCTCCACGTTGCTGCTCGACAAGACCGGCACGATCACCTACGGCAACCGCATGGCCTTCGAGCTCATCCCGGTCGCCGGCGTCGACGAGCGCGACCTGGCCGGTGCGGTGCTGCTCGCCAGCCTGGCGGACGAGACACCGGAGGGACGCTCGATCGTGGCCCTGGCCGTCGATCGCTACGGCCTCGAGGCACGGGCGCATCCCGGCGCGCAGCTCGTGCCCTTCACCGCCCAGACCCGGATGTCGGGCGTCGACCTCGACGGCCGGGCCATCCGCAAGGGAGCCACCGACTCTCTTCGCCGGTGGGTGGAGGACCAGGGCGGCACCGTGCCCGCCGACCTCGGGCCCATCGTCGAGCGGATCGCCACGTCGGGCGGGACCCCACTCGCGGTGGCGGAGGGCGGCGCCGTGCTCGGCGTGATCCACCTCAAGGACACCGTGAAGCAGGGCATGGTCGAGCGGTTCGACGCCCTGCGCCGCATGGGCATCCGGACCGTGATGATCACGGGCGACAACCCGCTCACGGCGGCCGCCATCGCCGCCGAGGCGGGCGTCGACGACTACCTGGCCGAGGCCACCCCCGAGGACAAGATGGCCCGCATACGAGCCGAGCAGGCGGGCGGGAACCTCGTGGCCATGACCGGCGACGGCACCAACGACGCCCCGGCGCTCGCGCTGGCCGACGTCGGCGTGGCCATGAACTCCGGGACGCAGGCGGCCAAGGAGGCGGGGAACATGGTCGACCTGGACTCCGACCCGACGAAGCTCATCGAGATCGTCGAGATCGGCAAGCAGCTCCTCATCACCCGAGGCTCGCTCACGACCTTCTCCATCGCCAACGACGTCGCGAAGTACTTCGCCATCATCCCGGCCATGTTCGTGGGCGTGTTCCCGGCGCTCCAGACGCTGAACGTCATGCGGCTCGCCTCACCGCGGTCGGCGATCCTGTCGGCCGTCGTGTTCAACGCGCTGGTGATCGTCGCCCTCATCCCGCTCGCGCTGCGCGGGGTGAAGTTCCGAGCGGCGAACGCGGCCGACGTGCTGCGACGCAACCTGCTCGTCTACGGCGTCGGCGGCCTCGCCGCTCCGTTCGTCGGCATCAAGGCCATCGACCTCGTGATCACGGCGCTGGGGGTGAGGTGATGCGCCGCCAGATCGCCGCCAGCCTCGGTGTGCTCGCGCTGCTCACCGTGCTGGCCGGCCTGGCCTACCCGCTGCTCACGACCGCGGTCGCGCAGACCGCCTTTCGGGCCCGGGCCGAAGGCAGCCTCGTGCGGCGTGGGGGCCGGGTGGTCGGCTCGTCCCTGCTGGCCCAACCGTTCAGCTCGCCGCGCTACTTCCACCCGCGGCCATCGGCGGCGGGGGACGGCTACGACGCCACGGCGTCGGGCGCCTCGAACCTCGGTCCCACCAACCCGAAGCTCGCCGCGCAGGTCGCCGAGCGCGCCCGCGCCTACCGCGCCGAGAACGGCCTCGCCCCGGGCACCGCCGTCCCGGTCGACGCGGTCACGACCAGCGCCTCGGGCCTGGACCCCGGCATCAGCGTGGCCAACGCCCGCCTCCAGGCCCGGCGCGTCGCTGCCGCTCGCGGCCTTCCGGTCGCGCGCGTGCTGCAATTGGTGCGCGCCCACACCACCGGCCGTCCGTTCGGCATCCTGGGCGAGGAGGCAGTCGACGTGCTGGACCTGAACCTCGCCCTCGACGCGATGAGGTAGCCGGTGAGCCGCGGCCGCCTGCGCATCTACCTGGGCGCCGCTCCCGGTGTCGGCAAGACGTTCGCCATGCTGAACGAGGGGCGACGCCGGCACGAACGTGGGACCGCGATCGTGGTCGGCTACGTCGAGACCCACGGTCGGCCCCGCACCGCCGAGCAGCTCGGCGATCTCGAGGTGGTTCCCAGGGCCACCGTCCCGTACCGGGACCAGGAGTTCGAGGAGATGGACGTGGCGGCCGTGCTGGCCCGACGTCCCGAGGTCGCGCTGGTCGACGAGCTGGCGCACACGAACGTTCCCGGGAGCCGCAACGAGAAGCGCTGGCAGGACGTGCAGGAGCTGCTCGACGCCGGCATCGACGTGATCTCGACGGTCAACATCCAGCACCTCGAGTCGCTCAACGACGTGGTCGAGGGCATCACCGGGATCCGCCAGCGCGAGACCGTGCCCGACGCCGTGGTGCGCGCGGCGGAGCAGATCGAGCTGGTCGACTCGACACCTGAAGCGCTGCGCCGGCGGATGGCGCACGGCAACATCTACGGGCCGGACAAGGTCGACACGGCCCTCGCCCACTACTTCCGGCCGGGGAACCTCGCGGCGCTGCGGGAGCTGGCGCTGCTGTGGGTCGCGGATCGGGTCGACGAGTCGCTGCACGAGTACCGCGAACGCCACGGCATCGCCGCCCCCTGGGAGACTCGCGAGCGTGTCGCCGTGGCCCTCACCGGTGCGCCCGGCGGCGACGGCCTCATCCGGCGGGCGGCCCGCATCGCGGCGCGCTCCAAGGCCGATCTGATCGGCATCCACGTCTGGTCGGACGACGGTCTCGTCGGCCAGCCGACCGACGCGCTCGGCGAGCACCGGCACCTCCTGGAAGAGCTCGGAGGCGCCTACCGCGAGGTGGTCGGCAGCGACGTCCCCCGAGCGCTCGTGCAGACCGCCCGCGCCGAGGGTGCGACCCAGCTCGTGCTCGGGGCCAGCCGGCGCTCACGGTGGATCGAGCTCACGCGGGGATCGGTCATCGCCGGCGTGATCCGCCAGTCGGGGCGCGCGCTCGACGTCCACGTCATCTCCACGGAGGAGGACAAGTCGACCGCGGCCCGCCGGTCGACGCCCCACGTGCGACTCACGCCGCTGCCCCGGCGACGCCAGGCGGCCGGCTTCGCGCTGGCGGCCCTGGGACTACCGCTGTTGACCGCGGCGCTCGTTCCGGCGCGGGCCAGCCTGGGGTTCGCCAGCGTCGGGTTCCTGTACCTCCTCGCCGTCATCGCGGTGGCGACGGTCGGTGGCGTGTGGTGCTCGGTGGTCGCTGCGGTGGCGGGTTTCGGTCTTCTCAACTGGTTCTTCGCCGATCCCGTCAACAGCTTCACGATCTCGAAGACCCGCGACGTCGTGGCGCTCGTGGCCTTCCTCGTCGTGGCCATCGTGGTGAGCGCGCTCGTCGGCGTCGCGGCTCGGCGTACGGCGGAAGCGGCGCGGGCGCGCACCGAGGCGGAAGCACTCGCGGCCATGGCCGGCTCGCTCCTGCGGGAAGGTGATCCGGTGCCGGAGCTGCTGTCGAACCTGGTGAGCCTCTTCCGCCTCGATCACGCCTCGGTGGTGTCCACCAGTCCCACGCTCGAGGTGCTCGCCGAGGCGGGGCCCGACCCGAACGCCGGCGACGCCACCATGACGATGCCGCTCGGCGGCGGCATCGAGCTGCGGGTGACCGGAGGCGACCTCGCCACGCCGGACCGGCGCGTCATCGGCGCCTTCGCGGATCAACTCGCCGTGGCGCTCGAGAGCCGGCGCCTCCAGGCCGAGGCCGCTGCTGCCGCCGCGCTGGCGCAGGCCAACGAGCTGCGCAGCGGACTCCTGGCCGCGGTCAGCCACGACCTGCGCACGCCGCTCGCCTCCATCAAGACGGCGTCGTCCAGCCTGCTGTCCGACGACATCACGTTCCCCGAGGCCGAGCGACGCGACCTGCTCGAGACGGTCGAGGCGGAAGCGGACCGGCTCAACGACCTCGTCGGCAACCTGCTCGACATGAGCCGGCTCCAAGCCGGGGCGGTCGCCGTCCAGGTCCAGCCGGTCGGGCTCGAAGACGTCATCGGCGGTGCGCTCAGCGGTCTGCCCGACCGCGGGCACGCGATCAGGATCGACGTCCCCGAGACGCTGCCCCGGGTCCGGGCCGACCCTGCGCTGCTCGAGCGGGCGGTCGCCAACCTCGTCGACAACGCACTCGCCTACTCGCGCCCGCGCGACGCCATCCGGATCGAAGCGGGAGTGATCGGCAACCGTGTGGACCTGCGCATCATCGACACCGGCCCGGGCATCCCCGTCGTCCAGCGCGACGACGTCCTGCGGCCGTTCCAGCGCCTCGGTGACAGCCCGAACGGCTCGGGAGTCGGCCTCGGGCTCGCGGTCGCGAACGGCTTCGTGACCGCGATGGACGGGGAGCTGCTCATCGAGGACACGCCGGGCGGAGGCACGACGATGGTGATCGACCTCCCGGTGGCGTGATGACGCGGCTGCTCATGATCGACGACGAGGCCCGCTTCGCGCGGGCGCTGGCCATCGGCCTGCGGGCCCACGGCTACGACGTCGACGTCGCCACCACCGGCGAGGAGGGTCTGGCCACGGCCGCGGCCCGCCCACCCGACGTCGTGGTGCTGGACCTCGGTCTTCCCGGCCTCGACGGCCTCGACGTCCTGCGGGGCCTGCGGGCATGGACCTCCGTGCCGATCATCGTGCTCTCCGCCCGCCACGAGCAGACCTCGAAGGTCGACGCGCTCGACGAGGGCGCCGACGACTACCTCACCAAGCCGTTCGGCATGGACGAGCTCCTGGCGCGCCTGCGCGCCATCCAACGCCGGGGGGTCGAGCGGGACGAGGCGCCCGTGGTGCGGACCGCGGACTTCACGATCGACCTCGGCGCCAAGCTGGTCACGGTCGACCGGGGCGACGTGCACCTGACCCCGAAGGAGTGGCAGCTCCTCGAGTTGCTCGTGCGCCACCCGGGCAAGCTGGTGTCGCAGCGGCAGGTCCTGCAGGAGGTGTGGGGACCGCACTACGAGAAGGAGACGGACTACCTCCGGGTGTTCATCGCCAGCCTGCGCCGCAAGCTCGAACCGCAGCCCGCCCGGCCCCGCTACTTCATCACCGAGCCGGGCATGGGGTACCGGTTCGAGCCCGAGGGTGACGGCGCCAGGGGGCGCGACCGTGGTTGAGAGGCCCGCTCGGCAGCCGGCGATGGCGGCCTACGACGATCGCTTCGGTGCCCGGTTCGACCGCCGGCCGGCTTGCGGCCAGCGCGCTCGATCGAGATCGGCGACGGCGAGAGTCCCGCCGATCACGCCGGTGGCTACGTCGGTCAGTCGGAGGTTGTGGCTGCGGGCGTGGTTGCGGAGCACGCCGAAGGCTTGCTCCATGTCGAGTCCTTGGCGCTCCGCGACCATGCCCTTCGCCTGCTCGATCACGATGCGCGTGTTGAGGGCCTGGTTGAGCTGGTCGTTGAGCGCCTGCGCCTCGGCTGCGGCGCGGTGCTGCAGGATGGCGATCGTGGCGACGTCGGCGAACGCCTGAGCGGATTCCAGGTCGACGTTGGCCATCTCGCCTGGTTCCACTCGGAACAGGTTGAGGGCACCGATCACCCTGCCTCGCAGGACCATTGGGAGTGCCGACACGGACCGGAACCCGGCGGCGATGGCTTCGGCCCCGAAACGGGGCCAGCCGTGGTCACCGCCGGCCAGGTCGGGGTTGGCGACCGGCGCCCCGGTGCCGTAGCAGTCGAGACAGGGACCCTCCTGCGCTTGAATCTCGAACAGCTCCAGCACTCGCATGGCCTCGCTCGACGAAGCCATGACCCGGAGGTCGCCCTCGGCGGCGGCGAGCATGATCCCGGCGGCGGCTACGCCGAGGACATCGACACAACGATCCGTCAGCAGCGTGAGTAGCTCGACGACATCGAAGTCATCGACGAGTGTGTCGGCCAGCTTGACGAGCGTCCTCGCCAGCAGCGTCTCTTTGTGCATCGGATCTCCCGTCATGACGGCTTCGGCCCTCGACCGTGCGGTCCTGCGGGCGCTGAGCCCGACCCGGATCGTACGACCGCCCGCGCTGGCCTCACCCGGGAGATCCCGTCGCTCCGTCGCTCTCGTCGAAGCGGGTCACCCGCCCTACGACGTCGCGGGCGACGTCGGTGAGCGGCCGGTCGTGGCTGAACGCGTGAGCGTGCAGGCGCACGAGGGCCTCACCCACGCTCACGTCGATCTGTGCGGCCACCATGCCCGCCGCCTGGTGGACGACGTACTGGAAATCGGCGCCAGCCTCCAGCTCGGCGGCGACCTGCCCGGGCGGTGCACCGGCCTGGAGGAGCAAGATCGACTGAGCCGCGACATCGGCCATGACCAGCGCGTCGGCGTGCTGGTCCGCGTCGAGGGTCCCCGGTCGGTCGCGGAACAGGTTGAGTGCGCCGAAGCGGACGGAGCCGACCCGAAGGGGAAAGCCGAACACCGCTCGCGCCCCGGCACCGAGCGCAGGGCCGCTGAAGGCCAGCCAGCGGGGCACGACCGGCCGTCGAATGTCCGGCTCGAGCACCGGTCGATCCAACCGGTACGCGTCCAGGCAGGGGCCTTCGCCAAGGTCGTACTGGAGCTGCTCGATCAGCGCGCTCACCTCGTCGGTGGTGCAGAGCGAGCCGCGGGGGCCGGCCTCGGACATGAGCATGATGCCGGCGCCGCTCATGCCGGTGATGTCCGCACAGACGCGGCACAGCCGGCTGGTCTCGGCGCCGGATGTTCCACCGGTCAGCCGGGCGAGGATCCGGAGTCGGCGTTCGCCGGGCACTGCGTGCGGACCTCCTGGTCGGCGCGGAGAAGACGACGCGCTACCAGGGTCCGGAGCACCGCAGCCGGGCGAGCGAAATCGTCCAGCAGGTCAGAGCGGTTGTGCGTGCCGCGCGGATCGTACACCCGACGACTACTCGTCCCGATGGGTTAGCATCCATGTCACGCCGTGCCGCATCCTGGTGCCGGTCACGGCGTGTCATCAGTGCTGCGTTGCTCCGGACCTCGGTGGCGCCAAGCCGTCGCCGAGGAGAGCCGCAATGGCGCCCGTCCCAGTCGTACCCCTCGTCGATCAGTCGGCCTTTCACGACCGGGCCGTCATCGACGGATCGCTCGACCTCCAGACCCTGACCACCGTCGACGGCATCTACCGGTTCGCGTCCCCCGCCTGCCGGACGCTGTTCGGCTGGGAGCCCCAGGAGCTGATCGGCCGGCACCAGGACTTCTTCGTCCATCCTGACGATGCCGTGCTCGTCCGCTCAGCCCGGAGCGAAGCACTGCTCGGGACCGGTCGCGCCACGATGTGGCGGTTCCTCTGCGCCGACGGCACGTACCGGTGGACCGAAGCCCTGTCCACATCGGTGGACGTGCAGGGAGAACGCCTCATCTTGGCAACCATCCGCGATGTCGGCGACCGCACGGAGTCCGAGCTCGAGCTCGAACGCCGGGCCACCACCGACCCGCTCACCGGCATCGCCAACCGCACGGTGTTCATGGACCGCCTACACCAAGCGCTGCGCCGGCTCGCCCGTCGCGGCGGATTCGTAGCCGTTCTGTATCTGGACCTCGACCGGTTCAAGTCGATCAACGACAGCGTCGGCCACCACATGGGCGACGCCGTGCTGCTCCAGATGGCCGAGCGCTTGCGCCACTTCGTCAGGCCGCAGGACACGTTGGCCCGCCTGGGTGGCGACGAGTTCGCCATCGCCGTGGAAGACCTGGCCTGGGCTGAGGACGCAGTGGCGCTGAGCTTGCGCCTCATCGAGGCGGGACGGGCGCCGTTCGTCGTGGGCGACGAGCGATTCGTCTGCACCATCAGCATCGGTGTGTCGGCGACCTCGGACTCGCAGGACAGCGCCGAGGCACTCCTGCGGCAGGCGGATCTCGCGCTCTACCGGGCCAAGGACCGAGGTCGGGATCGCGCCGAGGTGTTCGACGAGGACCTCCATGCCCGCGCCGTCGGCCGGCTGGGCACCGAGCGCATGCTCCGCCGGGCCATGGACGAGGGCGGCCTGCGGGTCGAGTACCAACCCGTGGTGGACTTGCGATCGGGGGAGACGCTCGCCGCCGAGGCGCTCGTGCGGGTGTGGGACCCGGTGCAGGACCGTCTCGTCGCGGCTGAATCGTTCATCACGGTGGCCGAGGCCGCGGGTCTGGTCGGGCGGATGGACGAGTGGATGCTGGCCCGGACCATGGAACAGGCGGCCGAGTGGCGTGACCTGTTCGCGGGCACACGCTTCACCGGGATCGCGAGCAACGTCGCCGGCCGCGAGCTCGCCGACCCGCGCTTCGCGCCGTCGGTCGTCGCGGTCCTCGAGGCGCACGACCTCCCCGGAGGAGCGCTGCAGATCGAGGTCACCGAGCGGGTCCTGATGGAGGCGTCGAACTCGGCGCTGAGCGGCCTGAAGCTGCTCCGCGCGGCGGGCGTGAAGCTGATCCTCGACGACTTCGGCACCGGCTGGTCGTCCCTGTCCACCCTGCGCCTGGTCCCCCTCGATTTCGTCAAGATCGACGGCTCCCTCGTCCGCGTGCTCCAGGCCGGCGGGCCCGAGCGGGCGATCGTGGCATCGATCATCGACCTGTGCCACGCGCTCGACATCGCCGTCGTGGCCGAGGGCGTCGAGACGCCGGCCCAGATGGACGACCTCGTCGCGCTGGGCTGCGACCGCGCGCAGGGCTTCTGGCTGGCACGGCCGGGACCGCCCCGATCGATCGAAGACCGGGTTCTCCACCGCCATCCTCCGGGCACCTGAGGCGTCGCACGACCCGAATGGTTCGCGGGGGCGGCGCCGCGGGAACGCGGCGGCGGCGCCGCGGGAACGCGGGGGCGGTGGGCGGCCTGCGGGACACGCCATGGGAAGACCTGTTGTGCTTGCGACTCGTCGCGTCCGGCGGCAATGATTTCAGGTGCCGATGAAATCACTCGTTGGAAAGGCTGCGGATGAGGACCTGCCGGGCGCGACACCGACCGACCCGACGGACGACCCGACGGACGACTGCGCTGGCCACCGCCCTGGTGGTCGCGCTGAGCGCAGCGGCGTGCTCGGGATCGAACGGCTCCGGCGGATCGAACGGCTCCGGCGAGACCACGACCGGCTCCGGCCAGAGCCGGGCCGGAGGGGCGCGCCCGGCCGATCGCCGCTGCGACCGGAAGGCGCAGGCCGCTCCACCGGCGGCGGCCGTGGCGGGAGTCCCGACCGACCGCACCATCACCTCGTTCGACGGCACGAAGATCCGGGCGCACTGGTTCCCGCTCGCCGGCGCCACCAGGGCGAAGCCGGCGCCGACGGTCCTGATGGGCCCGGGTTGGGGATCGCCCGGCGACACGAACACCAGCAGCGCCGGAGTGTTCGGCGCGCTCAACATCGACTCGCTGCGCAAGGCCGGCTTCAACGTGCTCACCTGGGACCCGCGAGGGTTCGGCGCGTCGGGCGGCACCGCGGAGGTCGACTCGAAGGACTTCGAGGGGCGCGACGTCCAGGTGCTGCTCGACTGGGTGGCCGCCCAACCGGGCGTCCAGCTCGACCGGGCTGGCGATCCCCGCGCCGGCATGGTCGGCGGCTCCTACGGCGGTGGCATCCAGCTCGTCGTGGCGGCCATCGACTGCCGCGTCGACGCCATCGTCCCCATCGTGGCGTGGAACTCGCTGGGCACCAGCCTCGCCAAGGCGCGCACCCCCAAGATCGGCTGGTCGAACATCCTCGTGCGGGTGGCCGCCGGGCGGCCCGTCGACCCGCGCACCGTGCGCGCCAATCGCACCGCCAACGAGCGAGGCGTCATCGACCCCGCGGACGAGCGCTGGTTCCTCGACCGGGGCCCGGGCGCTCTCGTCTCCAAGATCACCGCGCCCACCCTGTTGGTCTCGGGCACCGTCGACACGCTGTTCACGCTCGACGAGGCCATCACCAACTACCGGATCCTGCGCGGCAACGGCGTGCCCACCGCGATGGTGTGGTTCTGCGGCGGCCACGGCACCTGCCTCACCAGCGCAGGCGACCTCGGTCGGGTACCGCAAGCTTCCATCGCCTGGTTGCAGCGATGGGTGCAGGGGCGCACGTCGGTCGCCACACCGGCCCCGTTCGAGTTCGTCGACCAGAACGGCAGCCGCTACACCTCGAGCGCGTACCCGCTGCCCGAGGCCGCGCCCCTCACCGGCTCGGGGTCGGGCACGCTGCGCCTCGTCGCGGAAGGAGGTGCGGGTCCCGCCGTCCCGCCCCCCAGCAACAAGCCCGACCTGCTGCGCGGCCTCGTGCTGGCCGTGACGCCGAGCAAGGCCGCGAACGCCGTGGACGTGCCGATCGACGTGGCCGGACGGGCGGCGCTCGTGGTCGGTGCCCCCGAGGTCGAGCTGCGCTACCGCGGCACGGTCCCGGCCGGTGAGCGCCCGACTCGCGTCTTCGCACAGCTCGTCGACGAGGCCACCGGGTTGGCGCTCGGCAACCAGATCACGCCGATCGCCCTCACCCTCGACGGCGCCGCCCGCACGGCCAAGGTGCCCCTCGAAGCCGTGTCGTACGCGGTGCGACCGGGGACGAGGCTCGCCCTGCAGCTCGTGGCCACGACGACGGCGTACGTGCAGCCCCGGCTCGGCGGGACCGTGACGTTCGCATCGGTCAAGGTCCGCCTACCGGTCGCCAAGGGGATCACGCCCGCAGGCCCGTGACGCCCGGCGGGCGGGGCGACCGGCGAGGCCCGCGCCCACCGGCGAGGCCTGCGCCCACCGGCGAGGCGCCGGCGCACGGGCATCCTCAGCCGGGCCGGCGACGGCGCGCCCGGGCCCGCGCCGTGAAGATGGACCCGTCGCTCAGCCGGTCGAGGGCGTCGAGCATGGCCGCGAAGGCGCCCGAGTCGTCGAGCGAGGCGAGCGCGAGGCCCATGCCGATCGTGCTCAGGAGCAACACGAGGCCGTCCCGGTCGAGATCGGGAGCCACCTCGCCGCGCTCGATCGCTTCGTCCACCACCGACTCGAGGAGCTGCCGCAACCGCTCGCCCTCCGCGATCGGGCCGTCGGCGCCGGCCCGTGTGGTGCCGTCGTCCGAAAGGATCTCGACGAGCGCCCGGCCGATCATGGCCAGCACGTGCGGCTCGCGGTCGTGCAGGGTCCGGTAGGCGTCGACGTAGCCGTGCAGGCGATCGACCGCTCGCTCATGGGCGAAGGCCCGGGCCAGCACCTCCTGCCCGAAGCAGGCGAAGGCGTCCCCCACCGCCGCGTCGAACAGGCCGCGCTTGGACCCGAAGTGGTGGTAGAGGGCGCGGGCATCGAGGTCGCAGGCCGCGGCGAGACGAGCCATGGAGACGCCCCGGAACCCGGCCTCGCCGAACATCCGCTGCGCGGTGGCGAGGATCGTGGCTCGGGTCTGCTCGCCCGTCCGCCCGGGGCGGCGGCCGCGCCGGCGGGAAACCTCGCGGGTGGCGCCCGAACGCCGCCGCCCGTCCGCTGCCATCGCGGGAACCTAGCGCCGGGCGCCGCGGGAGCTCCCCGCCGCGGGGCGGTCCACGGCGCGGAACCGGTGCCGGCGGGACATCCTGGCGGCACCGCCCTGCCGCCACCGGGAGCGGGGCACCGCCGATCGGGGGCAGACCCGCCTCGCCCCGCTCGCTCCGGCCCGCCCCCTCCCCCCGCCCCGCTTCGCTTCGCTCCGGAGGTTCGACCCTCGTGAACGCCTACAAGACCCTTCACTCCGTGATCCGGGTCGGCCGGGTGGAGACGGATCCCGTCGAGCGCCGGCTGGCCAAGGCGGCGTCGGTCGAGGACCTGCGCGCGATCGCCCGGCGCCGGCTGCCCGGCGGGGTGTTCGACTACATCGACGGGGGAGCCGAGGACGAGCGCACCATGCGCGCCAACCAGGAGGCGTTCGCCCGGACGACCTTCCGGCCCCGCGTGCTGCGCGGTGTCGAGCGGGCCGACCCGAGCACCACCGTCCTCGGCCGCCCGCTGGCGTACCCACTCGTGCTCGCCCCCACCGGCTTCACCCGCATCGCCGACCCGCAGGGCGAGCTCGCCGTCGCCCGTGCCGCCGAGCGGGCCGGTCTGGCGTACGCGCTGTCGACGCTGAGCACCCGCTCGATCGAGGAGGTCCGGGCGGTGAGCGACGGGCGGTTGTGGTTCCAGGTGTACGCCTGGCGCGATCGGGGCCTTGTCGCCGAGATGGTCGGCCGGGCCAAGGCGGCGCGGTACGAGGCGCTGGTCCTCACCGTCGACACGGCGGTCCTCGGCCGGCGCGAGCGCGACCTGCGCCGCGGCTTCGCGCTGCCGCCCACCATCGGCCTTCGCACCTTCGTCGACGGCGCTCTGCATCCGGCGTGGACCTTGGCCTTCGTGCGCGGTGAACCGATCCGCTTCGCCAACGTCGTCGGCCACGGGGTCGGCGACGGCGCCTCGCCGGTCACGCTGTCGGACTACATCAGCACCCAGTTCGACCCGGCGTTGTCGTGGGCCGACGTGGACTGGTTGCGGTCCGTCTGGGACGGCCCGATCGTCCTCAAGGGCATCCAGACCGTTGAGGACGCGGTCCTCGCCGCCGAGCGCGGCGTCGATGCCGTCGCCGTGTCGAACCACGGTGGCCGCCAGCTCGACGGTGCCCCCGCCGCGTTCGACCTCGTCGCCCCCGTCAGCGACGCCGTCGGCGGTCGCGTCGAGGTCCTGTGCGACGGAGGGGTCCGCCGTGGCAGCGACATCGCGAAGGCCGTCGCCGCCGGCGCCACCGCCGCCATGGCCGGTCGCGCCTACCTCTACGGCCTCGCCGCGGGTGGCGAACGCGGCGTCGAGCGCGTCCTCACGTGGTTCGGCGCGGATCTGGCCAGGACCATGAGCCTCCTCGGCGCCGCCACCGTCGCCGACCTCCATCGCGGCCTGCTCGCTCTGGACGATCGGCCGGCCGGCCCCGGACCGCCGACGAGCGCGTGAGCCGAGTGCCGGCCGCCGGGCTCGAACGACGGTCGAAACGCCGGTCGAACGCCGGTCCAACGCCGGTCCAACGCCGGTCCAACGCCGGTCCAACGCCGGTCCAACGCCGGTCCAACGCCGGTCCAACGCCGGTCCAACGCCGGTCGAACGCCGGTCGATGCTGGTCGATGCTGGTCCGAGCTAGCGCCTCGTGCGGCCCGCGGTGTCCCGGTGGACGTGGGCGTGCTGGCCGTCGCGGTCGAAGATCATGATGAGCTCGGCGGGGCCGTCGAGGGCGGCGATGGCATGCGGCGTCATGGTGGCGAACTCGGCCGCCTCGCCGGTGTCGATGGTGATGTCACGCTCGCCCAGCGACAGGCGCACCCGCCCCTCGAGGACGAAGAACCAGTCGTGCCCCGGATGGACCCGCGGCTCGGGGCGGCGGCGGGTCGGTTCGAGCCGCATCTTGATGGCGATGGTGCTGGCGGTCGGCCGGTTGAGCATCCAGGTCGTGCGCTTGCCCGAGGTGCTCGGGGTGGGGCGGATGACCACGTCGTCGTCGTCGTGCACGTCGAGGAGGGCGTCGAGGTCGACCTGGAGGGCCGCGGCCAGCGGCACCAGGATGTCGAGGCTGATCGTCCGCCTACCGGTCTCGACCCGGCTGATGGTGGACGGGCTCAGGTTCGCCCGTGCGGCCAGCTCGTCGAGCGACAGGCCCAAGGTGTGGCGGAGGCTGCGCAGCCGCGTCCGGACCACCTGCTCGACATCACTCGGTCCGGCCATCGCTCCTCCACGTCTGCCTCCCGCCGTTCTTGCGAATACCGCAAGAACGCATGCGGCTTGAGCAGACCGACCCTATCGTCGCATCCATGACGCAACACTCCCCACGCACCGTCCAGCGGCACTGCGACGTCGCCGTCGTCGGCGGATCGGCTGCCGGCCTCGCGGCCGCGCTCCAGCTGGTGCGGCAGCGCCGGTCGGTGATCGTGGTCGACGCCGGCGAGCCGCGGAACGCACCCGCCGCGCACATGCACGGCTACCTCGGCCAGGACGGGCACCCACCGTCCGAGCTGGCGCGCCTCGCGCGCGAGGAGGTCCGCAGCTACGGCGGCGAGGTCCTCGACGGCCGCGTGCACGGGGTGAGCCGCACGGACGACGCGCACTTCCGCGTCGAGCTCGTCGGCGGCCACTCCATCGTCGCTCGGCGGGTGCTGGCCGCGACCGGTCTGGAGGACGAGCTGCCGGACATCGAGGGGCTGCGCGAGCACTGGGGCCGCGATGTCGTCCACTGCCCGTTCTGCCACGGCTTCGAGGTCCGCGACCGGCGCATCGTCGAGATCGTGACCCATCCGGCGGGGCTCCACCCGGCCACGCTGTTCCGCCACCTGACCACCCGGCTCACGGTCGTGCTCCACGGCCCCGTCGACGTGGGCAGCGCGGAGGTCGGACTGCTGCGGGCGGCGGGCGTGGAGGTGGTAGAAGCCAGCGTGCGCCGTGTCGTCACGGGCGACGACGGTCGCATCTCGGCGGTCGAGCTGGCGGACGGCCGGCGCATCGAGGCAGACGTAATTGCGGTCGGCCCCCGGTTCAGGGCCCGCATCGAAGCGTTCGCGCCGCTCGGTCTGCGAGCCGCGCCGCACCCGAGCGGGCTCGGCGACTTCCTCGCGACCGACGGCACCGGGGCGACGGAGGTACCGGGGCTGTATGCAGCCGGCAACGTGACCGACCCGAGTCAGCAGGTGGTGCAGGCGGCCGCCGACGGCAACCGGGTCGGCGCCATGATCAGCTTCGGCCTCGCCGAGGACGACATCCGCGCCGCGACCCGGCCGGCGGCCAACGAGACCGACTGGGACCACCGCTACGGAGCCGACCGGATGTGGAGCGGCAACCCGAACGGCACGCTGGTCCACGAGGTGAGCGACCTCGCCCCGGGCCGCGCTCTGGACGTCGGCGCCGGCGAGGGCGGGGACGCGATCTGGCTCGCCGAGCAGGGTTGGACGGTGACCGCGAACGACATCTCCCAGCGCGCGCTCGACCGGATCGCGTCGGAGGCGGCGCGCCGCGGTCGGCCCGTCGGCTGCCTCCACGGGGACGCCAACGCGCTGGGTGCGTTCGATGCCGGAGCGTTCGACCTCGTGTCGGCGCAGTACGCGTCGATCCCCCGCACGCCCGATCGCCGCGCCGTCGAGAACCTCGTGAACGCGGTCGCTCCCGGCGGCACGCTGCTGGTGGTCAGCCACGACCTCGAACCCATGCGTGCCCCGATCGACACGCACACCGAGAGCCGGGCCTTCGATCCGGACGCGTACGTGACGGTCGACGACTTCGCGGCGATGCTCGTCGACTCGTCGGCATGGGACGTCGAGGTCCACGAGAAGCGACGCCGTCCCCCCGGCGCCGCCTCCGCGTCGCACCACGTCGACGACGTCGTGCTGCGGGCCCGGCGCCGCGCCTCGTGACGACGCACGCCCCCCGATAGCGGCTCTCCAAGGCCGCGATCGCCGACCGTTCCTCCGGCGGCGGTGGCGCCAGGGCGATCGTCGTCGCCTCGGTGCCGAGACCGACGTCGATCCAGCGGGCGTCTCGCCGATCAGTTGCCGCTGACGATCCGCAGCGCGAGCAGCGCGGCGGCGGCGGAACACGGCATCAGCACGACGCCGATCGCGCTGACGCGCCGCACCGAAGGACGTGCCGCTACGCGTTGCGCGCTCCGGTACCACAGAAGCGCCGACAGCGACCCGGTGACGGCAAGGTTCGGTCCGAGGTCGAGACCAACGAGCAGGGCGCGCGGATGAGCCGGCGATCGGGCGCTGAACAGCACCGCAGCAGGAAGGTTGTTGACCAGAACAGCACCGACCGCAGCGATCGCCGCGGTCTCCCATGCGGTAGCCGACTGCAGCAGGCTTCCGGGGCCCGACCACGAGCCAGCCAACGTGCCGAGCGCAACGGCCAGCGCGAAGAGGCCGACGAGCACTTCGATGTCGATGATCTCGGTGATGTCCGGCGCGGACATCCGGCCTCGGGCGAGGTCGACCGCCACCGCAGCCGCACCGACGCCCAAGACCGGTAGCGCAGGTGACCGCAATGCGACGACAAGGGCGCCCGCCGTCGCGGTGGCGAGGAGACCGAGGGCACCTGCCCCCGGCACCGCGCCTGGCAAAGACGGCTCGCCGTCGGAGAACGACCGCCGGAACCAGACGACCAGCACCGCAGCCGTCATCGCGACCGCCGCCGTCCACGCCGGTGCCATGCGCGCCGCGAACACCGCGCCGGCGACGTGCTCCCGCTCGAGCACGAGCAGGTTCGTGAGGTTCGACCCGGGAAGCAACAACGACGCAGAGTTCGCCATGAACAGCGAGCCGTAGAGAAATGGCTCCTCGCTCAGGCCCCGCCGGCGAGAGGCAAGCACCAGGACCGGCGTCAGGAACGCAACCGCTGTGTCAAGGTTGAGCAACACGGTGGCAACTGCGACCAAGGCCAACAGCGCAGCGAAAAGAAGCGCACCGTGGCCTCGAACACGACCGGCCAGGGCCGCAGCTCGATCGAACAACCCATCGCCATGCGCGACCTCACCCACGAGCAGAAGGCCGACGACCAGAACGAACGGGGGCCACGTGCGGGAGGCAGCAGCTCTGGCACCGTCCGGCGCTGCGATCGACGCGACGCCGGCCGCGACGACGCCGACGATCAGCAGGAGCCGTTGCATATCCGGCCGACCGTAGGTCGAGGCGAGTCACGAGCGGTGCCGGCGGGTCCCATCGGTGGAAGGTGCGAAGACTCCGCAGGCGCCGAGCAAACCGGCGCCTTGTTGACGCATCTGCGGCATCACATGGGATATTTCCATGTACGTGCGCTACGTTCCCGCGCCATGCCCCTCACCTACAAGCCCGGGCAGGCCGCCGACCTGCTCGGGGTGAGCGTCGACACCGTCCGGCGCTGGGCCGACGCCGGTCGCATCAAGACCGTCCGGTCACGGGGTGGTCAGCGGATGATCGACGGCGCCGACCTCGCCCGCTTCCTGGACGAGCAGGGCGGCCGGCGCGAACCCGATGTGATCGTCAACCAGTCGGCACGGAACCGGTTCCCCGGGATCGTCACGAAGGTCACCAAGGACATGGTCATGGCCAAGGTCGAGATCCAGGCCGGTCCGCACCGCGTGGTGTCGCTCATGAGCCGGGAGGCGGCCGACGAGCTCGGCCTCGCGCCTGGCGTGATGGCGGTCGCGGCCGTGAAGTCGACCAACGTCGTGGTCGAGCTGACCGCGCCATGAGCCACGAGCGGCCGATGCGCCGGCGCCTCCGTGGGTTCCTCGCACGGTTGACACCGGCCGCGCCGGTCGTGCTGGTCGCGTTGGCCGCGTTGGTCGCGCCGGCCGCGCCGGCCGCGCTGGTTGCGCTGGTGGCGTTGGGCGCAGCCGGTTGCGGCAGCGACGGCACGAACACCTCGGCCGCGGCGAACGACCGGTCGACGACCGCACCCGGTCCGGGCACGCTGTCGGGGGACCTCCAGGTGTTCGCGGCCGCATCGCTCACCGACGCGTTCACCGAGCTGGGCAAGGCATTCGAAGCCGAGCATCCGAAGGTGACGGTGACGTTCGACTTCGCCGCGTCCTCCGCGCTGGCGCAGCAGATCGACGAGGGCGCCCCGGCCGACGTGTTCGCTCCGGCCGACGAGGCGAGCATGAAGAGGGTCACCGAGCGCGGGAACGCGAGCGACCCCAGGATCATCGCCCGGAACCGCTTGGCCATCCTCGTCGAGAAGGGCAATCCCAAGGGCATCACCGGTCTGGCCGACCTGGCCGAGCCGGGCGTGGTGCTCGCGCTGTGCGCACCCGCAGTGCCGTGCGGAAGGCTCGCCGATGCCGCCCTGGAGAAGGCCGGGGTGCGGGTCGAGCCGGCGTCGCTCGAGGAGAACGTCAAGGCGGTCGTGGCCAAGGTGACCCTCGGCGAAGCCGACGCCGGCATCGTGTACGCCACCGATGTGAAGGCCGCCGGCGGGAAGGCCGAGGGTGTCGGCATCGGCATCGCCGGCGACCCGAGCCTCGAAGCCGTCTACCCGATCGCGGTCACGAAGCAGGCGCGGAACGCCGCCGCGGCAAGGGCGTGGATCGAGTTCGTGCGCTCCGGCGAGGGCCAGAAGACGCTGGCGAAGTTCGGGTTCCTGTCACCGTGAGACGGCGGGCGCGCCCGCCGATCGTCGCCGTGTGCATCGGCGGCGTGGCCGCCACGTTCTTCCTCCTGCCGCTCGTCGGGCTGGCCCGGCGCGCGCCCTGGTCCAGCCTCCTGTCCGACCTCACCGACCCGGCCGCCCGCACCGCGCTGCGGCTCTCGCTGATCTGCTCGCTGTGGGCGACCGTGGTCGCGGTCGGCGCCGGCCTTCCCCTCGCGTGGGTGCTCGCCCGGGTCGAGTTTCCGGGCCGGCGCCTGGTGCGCGCCCTCGTGCTCGTCCCCCTCGTGCTCCCACCGGTGGTCGGGGGTGTCGCGCTGCTGCTGGCGTTCGGCCGGCGAGGGCTGCTCGGCCAGTACCTCGACCGCTGGTTCGGCATCACGCTGCCGTTCACCACGGCCGGCGCCGTGGTCGCCGAGGCGTTCGTCGCCATGCCGTTCCTCGTCGTCACCGCCGAAGCCGCGTTCCGGGGTACCGACCGTCGCTACGAGGACGCTGCGCGCACGCTCGGCGCGAAGCGCTGGACCGTGTTCCGTCGCGTGACCCTGCCGTCGACCTGGCCCGCGCTCGCTGCCGGTGCCGTGCTCGCCTGGGCGCGCGCGCTGGGGGAGTTCGGTGCCACCATCACCTTCGCGGGCAACACGCCGGGGCGCACCACGACCATCCCGCTGCAGGTCTACCTGCTGCTCGAATCCGGCCGGCTCGACGGAGCCATCGCCCTCAGCCTCGTGCTGCTGGGCGTGTCCGTCGCCGTCCTCGCGCTCTTGCGGGAGCGTTGGGTGGGCGCGCTGTGACCGGAGGTCTCGCGGCCACCATCGACGTGACCGTCGGTGCCTTCCGGCTGGACGTCGCGCTGGACGTTCCACCCGGCGAGACCGTCGCCGTCGTCGGTCCGAACGGCGCCGGCAAGACCACCCTCCTCCGGGCCCTGGCCGGGCTCCTCCCGATCGGCGCCGGCCGCATCGCGCTGGCCGAGGCGGTCCTCGACGACCCGACCACCGGCCAGTTCGTCACCGTCGAGGAACGCCCGATCGGCGTCGTGTTCCAGGACTACCTGCTGTTCCCGCACCTGGGGGCGCTCGACAACGTCGCCTTCGGGCTCCGTTCCCGGGGCGCCACGACCGCCGCGGCGAACGAGCAGGCGCGCCGCTGGCTCACCCGAGTCGGACTCGGCGACCTCACGAAGGCCAAGCCCCGCCAGCTTTCGGGCGGGCAGGCCCAGCGCGTCGCGCTCGCCCGCGCCCTCGCCACCGAGCCGACCCTGCTCCTGCTCGACGAACCTCTCGCCGCGCTCGACGCCACCACCCGCGTCGACACGCGCCGCGACCTGCGCCGGCACCTCCGCGCCCACGACGGCGTGCGGCTCGTCATCACGCACGACGCCCTTGACGCCGCCGCCCTGGCCGACCGCATCGTCGTGATCGAAGCGGGTCGCGTCGTCCAGCAGGGCACGCTCGCCGAGATCACCGCCCGACCCAGATCGCGCTACGTCGCCGACCTCGTCGGCGTGAACCTGCTCGCTGGTCGCGCCGTCGACGGCAGGGTCGATGTCGGCGGCCTCGAGCTGGCCATCGCCGAGACCGTCGGCGGCGACGTGCTGCTCGCCATACCGCCCCGGGCGATCACCCTGTCGCGCCACCGTCCCGACAGCACCGCACGCAACGTATGGGCCGGCGTCGTCGACGGCGTGGACCGCAGCGAGCAGCGCGCCCGAGTGCGCGTCCGCGCACGGGTCACGGTCGTCGCCGAGGTCACCGAGGCCTCCGCCCGCGAGCTCGACCTCGCCGACGGCGCCGAGGTGTGGGTCGCCGTGAAGGCCACCGAGATCGGCGTCTCCCCCGCCTGAGGCCGGCGTTTCAGCTGACCTGGAGGTAGCAGCGCAGCGCTTCCCGGACGACGGCGGATGCAGTGGTGTTGTCCTCGGCGGCCCGTCGCCCAGCGCCTGGCGCAACCCGGGGTCGAGCGAACCGGCAGCGAGTCCGGTGGCCCGGATCCGTACTTGGCGCGCCTGCGCACGGCGTGGATCACGATCGCCGGCGCGTCGTTGCGCAGGACCATCTGACACGCCCTGAGCCCGTCGTCCTCGCTGCCGTGCTCGGCTGCCCCGCGAGCACGCCCCCGGTCAGCCGCCCGGCGGCTGGTAGCTGACCGACCGGCCGATGGCAGCGTCGGCCTCGTCCACCGTCAGGAGCTTGATCGTCTTGACCTTCGTCAGAGGGCTCGCTGCGACCGTGAACGCCGCCGCTGCGGCGGCTTCGTCGTCGGGAAGGTCGACCACGACGTACGCGTCCACGTCCCCGAAGGCGAAGTGGAACGACTCGAGGCGGCCACCGAGTCCGGTCGCCATCTCGTTGACCGCCTTCGCACGGCTGGACGCACCGGCTTCTTTGAGGCCGCGGACGCCTTCGGGGGTGTAGTGCGCTTCGAACAGGTACTTGGGCATGACTGCTTGTCTCCTTGTGTTGTCGGTGAGGCTTCCAGGCGTGCACGCCTCCGGAACTGGCGCGTGCGGGCCATCGAGTCTGGGCGTCGGGACGGGCTGCAGAAGGGCGAGCGGCCCATTCGAACGGGACGCCGGCTGTCAGGGCGACGGCGTGAGACCGTCGACGTGCATCTCGAAGTACTCGTTCTTGGCCCAGGTGCCGACGGCGCCTTCGACCACCTCGCGCACCGCTTCCAAGGAGTCGCCCTCCCAGATGCACAGGCCGAAGGTGTGGTCGGTTGTGGCGGCGTGGATGGGCAGCGCCACGCCAGGCGGAAGGCCGGCTTCGAGTGCCTTCTCCTCGGCGGCTTCGAACCCCTCGGGATCGTGGATGTGGTGAAGCACGGTGACGAACATGCGGGTGACCTCTCGCGTCGTAGCACGGGAACAACACCGATTAGAGCCATCGAGCGCGCGTCACCTGCGCATCACCGCCAGCGCAACACTCGGCCGGCGGGTCCCTCCGAGGCCTCCTCCTCGACGGCGCCGGGCCACCGGCAGGTCCGACCGGGGGCGACGCCTACTTCGCCACTGGACGTCGAGTCGGTCCTGCTCGCCTGGTACGAAGGCGCGATCGCCCAGCACCTCCAACAGCTCAGCCACACCCGCAAGCGGACCGACGACCTCGACGAGCCGCGGAGACCGTCCTGCGCACCTACACCGGCATCGTGCACGAGACGCGGGCACATCGCAACGGCGAGCTGGCAGCGCTCCTCCATCGAGACGACCAGGTCAGGCGCGCCGAAGCAGAGCTCCGCGACATGGTCAGCGACCTCGTCGCCGACTCGGCTCGGCACGGCTCGGTGCGCGATGAGTCCAGCCGGACGAGCTGGCCACGTTCTGCCTCAGCCCCGAATCCATCGCAGGCGATGATGCATACGAGCGTCCGTGCAAGGTGGCCGTGTCGGCCGATCGATGCACTGGCGCGCGGCTGTCATTGCTGGCGGAGGAACCGCAGGACGGCGAGTACCCGGCGGTGATCGCGTTCCCCGGGTGGCAGGTCGAGCTTCCCGAAGATGTTTCGGACGTAGCCCTCGATGGTCTTGAGGCTCACGAACAGTTCTGCTGCCAGGCCGGCGTTGGTCAGCCCTTGTGCCATGAGCGCGAGAACTTCCCGCTCGCGGTCGCTGAGCGTCGCCAGCCGGTCCTGTTCCCGGCGCCGGCCGACCAGCCTGGTGACCAGCTCCGGGTCGATCACCACCTCGCCGGCGGCGACGCGGCGCACATCAACTGCGAATGCGCCGAGGTCTGACACGCGGTCCTTGAGCAGGTAGCCGACGCCACCGTCGAAGTCGTTCATGAGTCGCAGGGCGTGGTGGACCTCGACGTATTGGGAGAGGAGCATCAGCCCGATCCGGGGTGCGTTCGACCGGATTTCGGTGGCGGCTTCGATGCCTTCGTCAGCGAACCCGGGTGGCATTCGCAGGTCGGTCACCACCGCGTCGGGTGCCTCGAGGCGGGCGAGGTTGACGAGGCTCGGTGCGTCGGCAGCTTGACCGACGACCTCGAAGCCCGTCTCGGTGAGGATCCGCGCCAGCCCCTCGCGGAAAAGCACGGAGTCGTCCGCGACGATCACGCGCACGGCAACACCGTCGTGATCCGCGTGCCGCCCCCGACGGGGCTGTCCAGCTCGAGCGGTGCGCCGAGTGCCGCGAGCCGGTCCGTGACCCCTTGGAGACCGCCGCCGCCGGCGCGGATTGCGCCGCCGCAGCCGTCGTCGGCCACCTCGACTCGCACTCCGGCGTCGACGTTGGTCACGCACACGCTGACCACGCAGGCGTTTGCGTGGCGGGCGGCGTTGGTGAGCGCCTCACTGACGAGGAAGTAGGTCGTCGTCTCGATCTCGCGGGGCAGCCGGTCGTCCAGCAGCACGGATAGTTTGACGGGCACCGGGGATCGATCGGCGAGCGTCTCGAGCGCCACTGCGAGCCCTTGCTCGGTGAGCACCGCGGGGTGCACCCCGCGTGCGAGCTCCCGCAGCTCCGAGGTCGCGTCGAGCAGCTGAGTACGCACCTCGTGGACGCGCGCGGCCAGTGCCGGGTCTGCGGCCGCCCGCTCGGCGAGGACACCGAGTTCGAGGCCGAGCGTCACGAGCCGCTGTTGGGCGCCGTCGTGCAGGTCCCGTTCGATCCGGCGTCTCGCCGCGTCCTCCGCCGTGACGATGCGGCGCGCCGCGGCCTGAAGCTGCTCGGCCTGGCGCTGTTGGGCGATGACCAGAGCGGTCTGGGCCACAAGATCCGACAGCAGCCGATCCTCGCCGATCGTGAGTGACTCGCCCGCCGCCTTGCGCAGCGCGAGCGCACCGAGGACCGATCCATGGTGGGCCAGCGGCCGGACGTGCCATTGCGCCCGGAACAGCTCCGCCAGCGAGCGGGCTTCGTCGTCCACCGCGGTGGGCCAGGCTGCCGCTGGAACGAGCCGGTTGTCGGTGCCAACCCACACGACGACCTCGCGCGCGCCAACAGCGTTCGCGACCGTCCTCGCGACACCGGTCAGCAGCTCCTCCGGCGCGCCATCGATGCCAGCGGTGAGCTGCGCCAGTGCCTCGTACGCCGTGGTCCGGTGGCCATACACGATGCGGTCGGCGACCCGCTGGGCACGCCGCCGCACCGGCTCGGCGACCACCGCCACCACCGCGGTCGTCACCAACCACAGCACGCCGCGACCTGCGGGCACGAGGGCGCCGACGCCAAGCACGACCGCGACGTACCCGGCGGTGATGATGAGCGCCATCGCGCCGATCACGATCGTCTTGTTGATGACCGGGTCGATGTCGTACAGGCGGTGCTTCAGGATCGCGACCCCCGCCGCTATCGGGACCAGCGGGAGGGCGAGCAGGCCCGGTGCTGGGCTGCCGACGACGATCAGGCCACCGACCAGGAGTGCGAGGTCGACGACCACCGCGTACACCAGCCAGCGCATCTGGCGCAGCTCGTCGCCCCGCGCCCGTCGGATGCGAACGACTATCGCCGCCGTCCACAGCACCTGGAAGGCGACGAAGCTGACGCGTGCGCCATCCCAGACACTCTGCGCGTCAGCTGCTCCCGGCACGTCCAGCGGATAGGGCGCAATGACGCCGGTGTGCGCGTAGCTGACCGGCCACAGCGCCGATAGGAGCGAGAGCCCGAATCCGAAGGCGAGCATCCCTCCCACGGCGACACTCCATCGTCGCGACAGCAGCCGGCCGTCAGGGAAGGCCATCAGCGTCCCGCCCGCGAGCGCGACCGCAAGAGGCAGCGGCCACACACCGAACCACCCGATCCAGGTGGCGCCGGGCAGTGGATCAGCATGTGAGCCGTACTGGCGGCCGAAGAACATCACCGCGTGTACGACCCCGACGACGACGAACAGCAACCCCTCCCGATGACCCGGTCGCATCCGGACGACGTAGAGCCCAACCGCGGTGAACGACAACGCCAGCAGGCCGTTGTGTGCGTTGCCGAGACGGAAGCCGAGCAACCACCCCGAGGCCACGACACCGGCGACCACAAGCGCGACCGCGCCGACGGCCGCTTCCCTCGCTGCCGACGGGGCCTCGTCGTGCGCGTCTTCCCTCACGGTCACCACCGAATGGTCCCAAACCCCGGGTGCGTCCCGCATGAGGGTTCTCCCTGAGAAGGAACAGGGCCAGCCCGGCTGCGCGGCGACCGTCGCCGAGCGCAAGGTGAGGCGACTTGCTCACGCGACACCAAGGAGACCCAATGACCATCACGGTGCAAAGTCGGCCAAGCGCGGCGGCGCGTAGGAGTGGCCTCGAGCGCCTTGCTGGACCGTTGCTTGTGCTCGGCGGCATCGCCTTCTCCATCGGAGGCGCCACCCACCCCCGCGACAACGGAACAGGCAATAAGGTCCAACAGCTTCACGACATGCTCGTCAAGCCGGCCTGGTATCCGTCGCATGCCGTGATGGTCGCGGCGATGGCGCTCTTCGCCGCCGCGATCTTCGCCCTTCGACAGCGCCCCGGCTTGACGCCAGGCATCGAACGCACCCTCAAGTGGGTCTTCGTGATCGCGTCCGTCGCCACGATCGCCATGGTCACGCATCTCTTCGCCGCGCTCGACGCCGAATCGCTGGCCGGAGGAAAGCCGTCGCTCGTGTCTCGAGTGCAGACCGTCAACGAGACGGTCTTCGACGCGGCATGGGGTGTGGCCCTCGCGACCCTCGCCGTTGTCGGGGGACTGACGCGCACCGTCGGCAACCGGATCACCATCCCGTTCGGTGTAGTCGGCGGTCTGGCGTTCGCGCTCGCGTCGGCGACGATCGCCTACACCGACACCTTCGACCCGCTCTTCCAGGTCGGATCGCTGCTCTCCCTGTGGGCGATCCTCGTCGGCGTCACCGCCATCAGAGGGCGTCGCTGAGTCCGGGGAGACGGCCAACGCAGCCCGCCACCGCGACGAGATCGCAGGCGACGAGCGTGCTACCAGCGTCATCCTTAGCACCCGAGCGATCATCGGTCACCCGAAGTAGCGCGATAGGTCGACGGCTCGGGTGAGACCGGCGGTGCTACGTATTCCGCAGCCGCGTAGCGCGAAGCGGGAGGACGGGGACTGTGTCGAACGACTGTTTCATCTGTCGGAAGCAAGCGAGCGGCGACGCCCTCGGCGCCGGGGTGATCTACGAGGACGACCTCGTGTTCGCGAGTCATGGTGTCCCGTCCAACGGTGCCGCCGACGCTTACCTCGGCTACGCCTTCGTTGAGACCAAGAGGCACGTCCCGGGCCTTGGCGAGCTCACCCGCGACGAAGCTTCAGCGATCGGAGAGCTTGTCAACGATGTCGCGGCCGGTTTTCGGTCGTCGGAAGGTGCCGAGCACGTGTATGCCCACGTCTATGGCGATGGGGTCCCTCACCTACACGTTCACCTGCAGGCGCGCTATCCCGGAACGCCTCGGGAGTACTGGGCAGCGCGAACTGCCGATAGGGCGATTGCAGTGAGCCTCGGGAACTGGCCCGACGCACCTCGGGGCGACGCGTCAACGGTGCGAGCCCTCACGAAGCGTCTCGCGGCAGCCGTCGAACTGCGACGCAGATTCGGCTAGCTCCCGGCGGGTCCCCGACCCGAACGACGGCTCCGCGTTCGAGGGCCACGCAACAGATCGCGGCTGGGTTCGCGGAAGTTGCCTGCCCCTGACCGGCACTTGGAGGATGTCGTCGGCGCTCGTCGGCGCTGTCGTTAGGAGACGCTCCGGCCAACCGCGCGATTGGCGCCGACGACCATCTCTGTCCCGTGTGTGCGCGGATAGGGGCGGCTTCGGCCGTTGAGCAGCTTCCGACAGCGAAGAGGTCCCAGGTGTCGTCCAGGCCTTTGAGGTCGTCGTGCACCCCTGGGCTCGAAGTCGAACCCCGTCCGAGTCTGCATGAATGCGGCGGCGATACGCGAGTGTGATCAATGCGCGACGGCGCTTTCACCGATCCGACGGAGTTCTTCGAGTATCGCTCGGGCCATGGGCGGCAGTGCCCGCCCCTTGAGCGTCACCATCACGATGGGTGCAGGTGCGAGCAGTGCGGTCTCATCGTCGGGTGGGCTTGCCCCAGCTTGGCGGACACAGGCCGCCGCCGCCGCCGGCCAGCGCGGCGATGACCGTTCGGTGCGCCTGTTCGGCCGGTGAGCGCAGCCGCACGGATCGCCGATTCTGACCACTACGAATCGGCGTCTCCACCGCGTGCTTGCGCGAGTTGCTGCGCCCTACCGGCACCTGAGCGACGCTCGCGACGACGCAACGCGCACGTCCTGGGGCGCGTATTCGGTGCGCGGGTCCGAGGTGTCGAGCGAGCCCGGCGGATCCGTTCTGAGGTCCCATGGCCACCGGCCGCCCTGACTGTCGCACCGCCCGCCGGTGGGTCCCGGGCACCTCCACAACCCGTCACCCTGGTGCACCCGAACACGCTCCAAATTGCGTCCGTCATCTCCGCTGCTGGGCGGTCGTTGCGCTGGCGGTGAGCAGCATGTCGGCGGCGAGGTTCCAGCGGCGGTTGCGGGAAGCGACCGAGGTGCCGAGCCATCCGGCGGTCTCCTGGAGGGCGAGTCCTTGGCAGGTCGCGAGGAGGACATGGGCGATGTCGCCGGCGTTGCCGTGAAGTCGACCCTGTTCGATGGCGCGCCGGACGCGCCCGGTGACGGCCTCCCGGGTGGCGTTCCCGGTGGCGCTCTCGGCGGGTCCGGGTGCGAAGTCGTCGTAGGGGCGGGCATACATCACGCTGATGAGAGACGGGTTGGCCCGAGCGAACTCGCGGAACGCTCGCATCAGGGCTCGCAGGTCGGCGATCGGGTCGTCGGTGGCGTCGGCGGTGTCGAGGTGGTCGCGAAGTCGGCGGAAGCCGTCGTAGAAGATCTCCCGAATCAGCCCGGCCTTATCGCCGAAGAGCTCGTAGATCGCCGCGATCGACGTTCCCGCGTCGGCCGCGACTCGGCGAGCGGCGATGGACTCGATGCCGTCGGCGGCCAGGCTGGTTCGGGCCACTTCGAGGATGTGGTCGCGGAGCTGGGGCGTGCGCTGCTTGACGCGCGGCATCCGAAGACGCTGCTACTGCGGCCGGTAGCTGTCGAACTCGTCGGCGATGCGCCGGCGGACGTCGTCCAGCATCGACTCACGCAGCCGTCGTTTCGTCGCCGCATGGCGGTGACGGTCGAGCTTGCTCGCAGCTGTGGCGGCGTCACGAGCGACCGCCGGTAGATCCGGGGCGGGGACCACACGATCGAGAAACCCGGCGGCCACGGCATCGGCGGTCGTGAACGGCTCGGAGAGCGTGACAGCTCGCTGGAACGCCGACGGCGTCAGGCGCGCTCGCAAGATGGCGATCGCGGCGTACGGGACAGTGAGGCCGATGGCGACCTCGTTGGCCGCGAACCGGAACTCGCCGGCGGCACCGACACGGTGGTCGGCCGAGCACAGCAGGAACGCGCCCATGGCGATCGCGTGCCCGGTGCACGCTGCGATCACCGGCTGGGGGAACCCGAGCACCCGCGCAGCAAGCTCGAACCCGGCGCGCACCATCGTGGCGCTGCCGAAGGCGCCACCCCGCAGGGCGGCGAGGTCGAACCCGGCAGAGAACACGCCCTCGCGACCGGTGAGCACGACGACGGCGTCATCGGCCTGCGCCCGATCGAGCGCATCGTTGATGGCGCCGATCATCGTCAGCGACATCACGTTCACCTTTCCGTCGTCAAGCGTGATCGTGCCGATGCCGTCGTCGATGGCGTAGCGAACCGGTGTCGAGGTGACCGTGGACGTCATCGCCACAGCCAATCAGAACAATGTTTCGAAAGCAACACCGGCACCGTTCGAAGTCCAGGGCGGCGGGGACATCCCTGCGAGGCTCTACGACGAAGCCGAAGCCACACCCCGAGACCGTCGACGTGGATGGTGGCACGCAACGACGGTGCTGGCCCATCAGCTTCGTCTGGGCCCGCCGCACCGCACCCTACGAACCGCCGCTGCCCAGCCGGCGGTCGGGGACGCGCTCAGCCGCTCGGCGGAGTGAAGGTCCTGGGATAGGTGGCGGGCGCGCCCTCGCCGACGAGCTGACTCACCGATCGAACCGCGCCCGCAGGGAACCCGCTTGTCGGCGAGTGGGGTCGCCATGAGACTCGCCCGATGACCGACCGCCGTGACGCTCCGACCGTCGGTGTCACGGCACGGAGCGACCGATCGAGGCGGCCGTCGTTGCCTGCCGATCGATTCGGTCCTGATAGCGCTGCGGTTCGGGCTGCTGTGCACCACGAATGTCGACACGGCGGATGCCATCCGTGACTACGTGGAGTTCAACGTCGAGGCCGAAGCGTTGGGTTTCACGTCGTCGTTCTTGGTCGAGCATCACTTCAGCGGCGCTGTGCACCGCCGGCGTCGATTACGTCCTCGTCAACATTGCTGGCGGCCGCGGTCAACTTCGCCGCTTCGCGGCCGAGGTCGCGCCGTCCTCGCAATGGCTCGGGTGAGGCTGACCCCGCGACCGCCGCACACCGAGCCGGCGATCGGGCACTCGCACCGAGCCGGCCGCCGGACCCTCGAGAGCGCGCTGTAACGATCCGGTGGTGGCGAGGTAGAACGGTGGGGTGCCGAAGCGCCTCTTGTCATGGCTAACTCGCCGGCGTCCTCTCGGACCGAACGACACGTGCCCGACCTGTGGCCAGCGCATCCTTAGGGAAGGCCCCAGTGCGAGCCCGCCGTTGATCGGAGGGTCACCGCCGCACGAGTGAAGGGCGCCGCGGGCGACGAGCTCGGTGGCTGCGTCGCGATCAACGGTGCCCGGCACCAAACCCTCTTTTCGAGCACGGCGACGAGCTGTTCGACGCTCGGAGCACCCTCGATGCCGTCGGTGGTGGGGAACAGCCAGCAGGAGATCGATCCGACAGGCGTTCTACTGGTGGAGCGTCAGTCCGGGGGTGTTCGAGAAGACGTTGTCGGCGGTGAGGAGTGGCACGCCGATGTGAAGCGCCGTGGCTGCGATCCACAGGTCGTTGGCGTGGGCTCGATCATGGGGTGGGTGACCCGCTTCACGACAGGCGAATCGGAGCTCGGCGAGGGTCGAGAGGAAACGATCGCTGACGGGGATGACGGTGGTTGCTTGGATCGACTGGTCGAGGCGGTTGCGGCGCGCCTCGCCCCATCCGGCCACGAGAGCGCCGTATCGGAGCTCGCTCACCGTGACTGCAGCCAGGAAGATCTGGTGTCCGGCCATCAAGCCGATTGCGCCTCGAACCGCGGCCGCGGACGACGGCTGAGCGACGCGCTGAACACGCCAGTGTCGACGACGACCTTCACGAATCGAGCGCAGCGGCGAAGGCCTCGTCCTCGTCCTCGGAGAGCTCCTCGATCAGCAGCGCGTCGATAGAAGCCAGAACCGGACCGGACGCGAGCTGCTCATCGGTCAGATCGCTCGGCAACAGCGCGGTGCCCTGCGGGGTGTGGTGCTGGCCGTCGGCGGCGTCGCTCACGCCGACCATCGTACGCCCGAGCTGTGTCAGCCACCGGCGACGAAAGCGACGACGACGTAGGCGGCGTGGCGATCGAAGTTCTGGCGGCGCCGGTCGTAGATCGTCGTCGTGCGCGGGTCTGCGTGTCGGGCGGCGAGTTGCACATCCCGTAGCGCGAAGTAGGGGTCGACGCTCAGCTCGCAGTGCGGTAGCGCAGGTAGGCGACACCGTTGCTGAACCGGCGTTCGTCTAACAGCTCGAGCTCGGCACGGATGTCGCGGGGCAGCGCCAGCTTGCCTCCACCGACGAGCACGGGACAGATGAACAGGTGACACTCATCGACCAGCCCGCCCTTGAACGCGTGCGCCGCGAGGTTCGCGCCGCCGACGGTCAGATCGCCGGTGGCCGACCGCTTCATGTCCCGCACTGAGTCCGGGTCGAAGCTGCGCTCGAGCCGACTCCTGGCCGTCGACACAGCCCGCAGGGTCGTCGAGTACACGACCTTCTCCGCCGCCTGCCAGACCTTCGCGAAGTCGGCCATGGGCTCCGACTGCGCGGCCAGGGTGGCGTCGGTCTCCCAGACGGCCATCGTCTCGTACATTCGCCGCCCGTAGAGGCAAGTGCCGACAGGGCGCACGAGATCGGTGATGAACACGAACACCTCCTCGTCGGGCGCGGTCCAGTCGAAACTGCCGCGCGCGTCCTCGATGAAGCCGTCGAGAGACACGTTGGCTATGTAGATGAGCTTGGCCATGTCTTTCTTTACACCGGGCCGCCGAAGAGGGGGCGCCCGTACCCATCGAGGGGTGCTCCGCCACGATCTCGATACCAGGCATCGTCGTCCCCCTCCCTACCGGATGCATCCAGCGCTGTCGAGCACCGTCGCCGTCGCTCGGCAGCCGGACCACGAGCCGGCGTTACGGGACGGTCTCAGCCGCTTGAGCAGGGGCGATCCCGAACAGTCGCGGTGACCTGCTGGAATCTGCTATGTGAACGATCGGAGCAGCCGCGTCGTATCGGCCGTCGCGTGCGTGGCCGCTGCGGTCGTGTTCTTCTACGGCGCCGCCATGCTTCTCGACAGTCGACCCGTCGGCTCCAAGGACTGGCCGGTCTACTGCGGGAACGCCTTCAGCGACGGTCCCGACTCCGACGACGCCGAACTGATCTGCGGCCTCCGCAAATCTCTGGGACGGGTGATTGGCGGGGGTTCCGTGGTCGTCGCCTCGCTTGTTCTCGTCGCTGATGGTTGGCGCCGACACCGACGGTCGCGGCGCGCGGTCTCTCAGAGCCCACCTTGACGTTCTCCCGATCGAACGCCCACCGCTGCGCAACCAGGACGCCCCAATGTGCCGGTAGAGGCGCAGCAACTCCCGCGAGCACGAGTTCCTGCACGCCTGCTTGACGACGTACCGATTCGGCGGTGAGGGTCACTCGCCGGTCAGCGGTCCGAGGCGTTGCTCGCCGACATCGTCGCCGAGCAGCACATCGAACGTGGCCAGCTCACCATCCACGCGGGTCCTGTCGAACGCGCCCCGTGCGATGTCGTGACGAGACGGCGACCTCTCAACCGGGGCGGCGGGCGCGACGCGCCAGCTCGCGGAAGGTCATGCGCATCGACGACGTGCCGCCGAAGTCCGGCATCGCTTCGGCGAAGACGATGGTGGCCTCGCCTGGGCCGGATGGTGTGTCGACCGCCAGGCGGATCCCGCTCGGGTCGACGGTGAGCGCCCGCGCTGCGACCGCGTCGGGCCGGCCGCCGAAGGCGCGGGCGACAGCGAGCAGGTCGTCAGCGTGATGGGTGTTGAGCCGGTCGACGGGATCGTGCTCGCGGGAGGGCATGGTCTCGTCACCGAGCGAGGGGACCGACGACGCCGGTCAGGTGCAACAGGATGACCACCGCGAAGATGGTTGCCACGACGCCGATGACGATTCTCGGCCCCCAGCTGGCGCCCCCCGGTCGTGCCGGCGTGATGGCTTCATCCCCGGCCTCGGGGTGTGAGGGCAGATCCATGCGTGCCTCCTCGGGATCGGTGGGCTCAGGCATCACGAGTGACGGTGAAGCGGAGACCGGCAGCCGTGATCACCAACGCGAAGGCAGCGAGGACGGCGGCACCGGCGGCGGGACCGAGCAGGCGGTCGAGCGGCGTGCGAAGGATGGCCTGCCCTGCTGCGGCTGGAAGCCAGCGGCCGATGCCCGGGGCGAGGTTGACGAGGAGGTGCTCGACGATCCCGACCCATGCGAGCGCGGCGGCTACGGCGAACACCTGGTTGCGGACCATCGTCCCGATGGCGACGCCGAGCACGGCGAACAGCGTCGTGTAGGCGAGGGTGCCGGCGACGCTCTGCCAGACCTCCGCATCGTCAAAGGGGAAGGTGACGCCCCTCAGGCGGAACAGCGCCGCGGCCCCGGTGATGCACGCGGCCGAGGTGATGGCCCCCACGGCGAGCCCGACGGCGGCGCCGACGGCGACCTTCGCGAGCACGACGCGGTGCCGTCGCGGGGTGGTCAGGAACGTGTCGGCTGCGGTGCCGTGGCGGTACTCGCCGGCCGAGACGAGGATCCCGACGATGAGCACGACGAGGGCACCGGTGCCGGTCGTTGGAAGGATGCGGCGAAGACCTCGGGTCGACTCGAGCGCGATCCCGGCGCGGTCGGCGGCCAGCGTCGAGCCGATCACGGCAGCCAGCGAGATCAGCAGCGCCGCGGGTGCGGTGCCATGCAGCAGCCGCGTCGTTCGCAGCTTCAGCCACTCGGCCGCGACCAGGTCACCCATCGCCGCGGTCCCCGGTGACGGCGAAGAACATCGCCTCGAGCGCTTCGCCGGGCGTCGCCCTGGCGAGCTCGATGACGGCGACACCCGCCTGGGCTGCGACGCGGCCGACCTCCGACGGTTCCCGGCCGCGGACGGCAATCGCCCCGTCGGCGCGCAGCTCGTGTCCGGCGCCCGACGCCCGCAACGCGGCGACCATCACGTCGGGCCGGTCGACGCGGACCACCACGACATGGTTCAGCGAGCCGATGTCCGTCTCGGCGACGAGCCGGCCCCCGCGGATGACGACGACGCGGTCCACCACTTGGGCCAGCTCGGCGAGCAGGTGACTGGAGACGACGACGGTGCGCCCCTGGCCGGCCCACGTGCGCAGGAGGCGCCGCATCCACACCACGCCTTCGGGATCCAACCCGTTCACGGGCTCGTCGAGGACGATCACCGCAGGATCGCCGAGCATCGCCGCGGCGATGCCGAGGCGCTGGCGCATGCCGAGGGAGTAGCCGCCCACGCGCCGCCCACCATCTGCGCGGAGCGCGACGACGTCGAGCACGTCGTCCACGCGGGCCGGGTCGATGCCAGCGGCGCGGGCGAGCACCCGCAGGTGACTCCGACCGGTGCGCGCCGGGTGGAAGCCGGTCGTCTCCAGCACGGCGCCGACGCAGGTTCGTGGCGCTTCGAGCGCCCGGTAGGGCTGGCCGCCGATCAGGGCCCGGCCCCCGGTCGGGTCGACCAGGCCCAGGAGGCAGCGGAAGGTTGTCGTCTTGCCGGCGCCGTTCGGTCCGATCACGCCGGTGACCGCGCCAGCAGGTGCGGTGAAGCTCAGGTCCTCGACGGCGGTGTGGGCGCCATAGCGCTTCGTCAGCGCCTGCACTTCGATCACGCCCTACTGTCTATCAATACACTCTGTTCTTACAAGACGGAACGTCTAGACCGATTCGTCGCGTATCGTGTGGTCCATGCCGAGGCTGTGGAACAAGACGATCGAGGCGCACCGCCGCGACGTCCGCGACGCCGTGGTGGCAACGACCGCGCGGCTCGTCGCCTCGGAGGGCCCGCTGTCGGTGACGATGTCGAGGATCGCCGAGGACAGCGGCATCGGCCGGGCGACGCTCTACAAGTACTTCCCTGACGTCGAGTCGATCCTGCTCGCCTGGCACGAACGCGAGGTCGCCCAGCACCTCCAGCAGCTCAGCGAGGCCCGCACGCGGATCGATGACGCCGACGAGCGGCTCGAGACCGTCCTCCGCACCTACGCCGGCATCGTGCACGAGACACGGGCACATCGCAACGGCGAGCTGGCCGCGCTCCTGCATCGCGACGACCAGGTCAGGCGGGCCGAAGCCGAGCTGCGCGACATGATCAGCGACCTCATCGCCGACGCGGCTCGGCACGGCTCGGTGCGCGATGACGTCCCGCCGGACGAGCTGGCGACGTTCTGCCTCAGCGCGCTCGCCGCCGCCGAGCACGCCTCGTCCAAGGCCGCCGTCCGCCGGCTCGTCGCCACCACGGTCTCAGGCATCCGCGTGCCGCGCTGAGGCTGGTCGCCCTGCTCATGCGTGCTTCTGGGAACGGTCGGTTGAGGGCCTCGCAGCGACAAGGACACGACCCCGGTAACGCCCGGACCGCTTCTCCCGCCGGCCGGATCCCCCACCACGTGATCAGCGGACCGCCGGTCCACGGTCCTGCCCGCCCATCTCGACGGACATTCGTGCCTTGCCGCTGGGCGTAGGCCGTACCTGCGCGCCGCATAGGGCTCAGCCTCGCCACCAACCCGAAAGCCCGCGCGGTGTAGCTCAGCTGACTCCGTGTGGGTCTGGCTGAGGATCGCCTCCGGCTGCCACGATGGCGAGTCGGTCGAGGTACGCGCGCGGCGCGGCGCATGTTCAAGCACCGGTTCGTGGCCACCCGGTAGAGCCACGTCTGCAGCGACGCCCGCTCCTCATACGACGAGATCCCGCGCCACGCTGCGAGCAGCGTCTCCTGCACGGCGTCCTCGGCGTCCTGGAACGACCCGAGCATTCGATAGCAGTGGACGTGAAGCTCGCGGCGATACGGGCCGGTCAGTTCCCGAAAGGCATCGCCGTCCCCGGACTGCGCCCGGGCCAGCAGCTCGACATCCACGATGGAACCCTTCCACGGCGAACTCCTCCGTCGCCGCTCTCTCGGCCGTACTGACACCGCGACCGGGCCCTTCTGGGCGGCGCGTGTCAACCTTTCTGAGGCAGATTCTTTCGTGAATCACTGTGTCGTGGTGGGGTCCTCCTTGGGCTCGTTGATCCACACGGCGCCCGGGAGCTTCGGCGGTTCGGGTGGCTTGCGGACGAAGCGTTCGGGGTGC
>JACPNX010000048.1 GCA_016185275.1 Actinomycetota bacterium
CCGCGCCGGCTCGCGCCGCGCCGCGCCAGTCCGCGCCGCGCCGGACCGCGCCGTGCGGGCGGGTGGGCTCCCCGTCGCTGTCAGGGGCTCTGCGTACAGTGAGTTCATGGCGCTCGAGGTCCCCCGCACGCTGTCCCCGTCGAAGGTCTCGACGTTTCGCGACTGCGCGCTCGCGTTCCGCTTCTCGGCGGTCGACCGGCTGCCCGAGGCGCCGTCGGCGGCGGCGAGCAAGGGCACGCTGGTGCACGCCGCGCTCGAGCTGCTGTTCGATCTGCCGCCCGCCAGCCGCACCCTCGATGCCGCGCTGGCCTGCCTGGCCGAGGCCGCAGACGCCTTCCGGTCCTCACCCGACTGGACCGGCCTCGGGCTCGACGAGCAGGCCGAAGCACAGTTCCTCGCCGACGCCGAACGGCTCGTCCGCAACGAGTTCCTGCTGGAGGACCCGGCGGCCATCCGGCCGATCGGCCTGGAGCTGATGCTCGAGGCCGAGGTCGGAGGCCTGCGCCTGCGCGGCATCATCGACCGCCTCGAGCTCGACGGCGACGGTGAGCTCGTGGTGACCGACTACAAGACCGGTCGGGCCCCGACTCAGCAGCGCGAGCGCGGCCGGCTGGGCGGCGTGCAGTTCTACTCGCTGCTGTGCGAGGAGCTCTTCGGGCGGCGCCCGGCGCGCGTGCAGCTCCTCCACCTCCAGGAGCCCGTGGTCCTGACCGCGGTGCCCGACGAGCAGTCCACGCGGGGCCTGCGCAGCCGGGTCACCGCCATCTGGAGCGCCGTCGAGCGGGCCTGCGCCACCGAGGACTTCCGGCCCAAGCCCGGTCCGCTGTGCGGCTGGTGCTCGTTCCAGGCGTTCTGCCCGGCCTTCGGTGGCGACCCCGCGCTGGCCCGCCCCACGCTGCTCGCTGACGGGGCCGGTCCCGGGACGATCCCCGAGACGGTGCCCGTCGCGGCGCCGGTGGCGCTGCCGCTGCCCGTGGCCCTCTCGTCGTGACGGCCGAGACGGTGGGCCCTGCGGATGCGGCGGATGCGGCGGACGCGCGCGACGCGGCCGACGGACCCGACAACCCGGGCGCGCCAGACGCGCCAGCCGCGCCAGACGCTTCGAGCCCGCGGGGTGTCCCGAGCCAGCGTGACGGCTCCGCCGGGCTGCGCGCCGACCCCGACCGTGCGGGCGTGGAAGACGCGGCCGACGCCGACCCCGCCGTCCGCGAGCACGCCGACACGTGGACGGGCACCGTCGAGCCCCCTCCCGCCGTCGTCGGTCGGGTCGGCCGGTTCGACGCCACGGTCGACCGCTGGTTCGACCGTGCGCTGCGCGGCCGTCCCGGCGCCGACCGGTTCTTCTACACCGCCTCCGAGCTGGCCGACTTCAGCCTCCTGTGGCACCTCATCGGCGCCTGGCGCGGCCTGCGATCCGCCCGAGACCTCCGTGCTTCCGTCCGGCTCGGGATCGTGCTCGGGGCCGAGTCGACGGTGGTCAACGGCCTGGTCAAGTCACTGTTCCGGCGGAAGCGCCCCGTGCCCGACTTCGAGCGACCCCACCACCTGCGCATCCCGGTCACGAGCAGCTTCCCGAGCGGCCACGCCAGCGCGGCGTTCTGCGCGGCCACCTTGCTGGCGGACGGGAGCGGTCCCGTCGGGCTCGCGTGGTACGGGGTGGCCGGCGCCGTCGCCGCCAGCCGGGTCCACGTCAAGATCCACCACGCCTCCGACGTGCTGGCCGGCGCCGCCGTCGGTCTGGCCCTCGGCCGCGTCGCCCGCCGGCTCTGGCGGGTCTAGCCGGCCGACCGGGCGCACGGCTTCCGGGGCCGGGTCGCGGAATGGTCGTCCCACCCGCGACGTTGGAGCGGCCATGGCCGATTTCGCAGTGACCTGGGACTACCGGTGCCCGTTCGCCCGCAATGCCCACGAGCACCTGCTCACCGCCCTGGAGGACGGCGCCGGGTGGGACGTCAGCTTCGTGCCCTTCTCACTGGGTCAGGCCCACGTCGCCGAGGGGGATGCGCCGATCTGGGAGCGACCCGGGGACGACACCGGCCTGCTCGCCCTCCAGGCCGGCGTGTACGTGCGCGACCGCCACCCTGACCGCTTCTACGCCGTGCACCGCGCGCTGTTCGCCGCCCGCCACGACCGTGGGGGCAAGCTCAACGATCGCCTGGTCGTGGGCCGGGTCCTGCGCGACCAGGGCCTCGACGCCGAGGCGATCCTCACGGAGATCGACGCCGGCGCCGTCCTCTCCCAGGTGCGTGACGAGCACGAGGCGGCGGTCGACGGCCACGAGGTCTGGGGCGTCCCCACGTTCATCCGGGGGGACGAGGCCGTCTTCGTGCGCGTGATGGACCGGCCCGGTGACGACCGCGCCAAGGCCCGGCGCACGATCGAGCGGATCATCGACCTGCTCGACGGCTTCCCCGAGCTCAACGAGTTCAAGCACACCAGCCTGAAGCGCTGAACGGGACCCCGGCGTAGCCTGCGCCGCAATGGCGAAGGGCGAACCAGGCGACAAGGAGGCCGGCGCGGACCGAACCGGCGCGGAGAGATCGGCCGGGGACGGATCCGAGGGCGAACGGCCGGGCCCCCGGCGCCCGAGACAAGCCCCCGCCATACGCGACGAACCGCGCATGTCCGACGTCGAAGCGCTCATGTGGACGCTCGAAAAAGATCCCTTCCTCTCGTCGGCCTTCGCCAACCTGACCACGTTCGACCGCGTCCCCGACCTGGACCGCCTGCTTCGCCGCATGGAGCGCGCCGTCCGGGCCGTGCCCCGCCTGCGCCAGCGGGTCGTCGCCTCATTCGGACGCTTCGCCCCGCCCGGCTGGTACGACGACCCCGACTTCGATCTGCGCTACCACGTGCGCCGGGTCGACCTGCCGCCGCCCGGCAACCGGGCCCAGCTCCTCGACCTGGCCGCCCGCCTGGCGTCGGACCCGTTCGACCGGACCCGGCCGCTGTGGGAGTTCGTGGTGGTCGGCGGCTTGGAGGACGGGCGTGGCGCCATGGTGCAGCGCATGCACCACACGATCACCGACGGCGAGGGCGGCGTGCGGCTCTCGCTGCACTTCCTCGACGCAGAGCGCGACGCCCCCGAGCCCGCTCCGCCCGAGTCCGGCGACGGCCCGGAACCGCACCGGCGATCGCTCGCCGGCGACGTCGCCGACGCGGTCGGGCACAACGTGCGCCGCCAGTTCGGCATCGCCCGCCGGGCGGCCACCGAGGCCGCGGGGGTCGCCACCGATCCGGGCCGGTTGCTGCGGGCGCCGGCCGAGGTGGTGGCGGGGACGTCGTCGCTGCTGCGCCAGGCGGTGGTGCGCGACGAGCGCCGGTCACCGCTGTGGACGCGACGGTCGCTGCGCCACCGCGTCGAGGTCGGCGCCGTACCCTTCGACGACGTCAAGCGAGCGGCCAAATCACTCGGCGGCAGCATCAACGACGTGTTCGTCTGCGCCGCCGCCGGCGCGGCGGGCGCGTACCACCGGGCGCGCGGCGTGGACGTCGCCGAGCTGCGCATGGCGATGCCGGTGAGCACCAGGCAGGATCGGACCGCAGGCGGCAACGCATTCACGCCGGCCCGGCTCCTCGTGCCCGTCAGGCTGGACCCCGTGGAGCGGTTCGCCGCGATCCACGGACGGCTGTCGGACGTGAAGGGCGAGCGGGCTCTCTCGCTGGCCGCGCCCCTGGCCGGTGTGATGAACCTCCTCCCGACGTCTCTGCTGGTGCAGACGGCGCGCCGCCAGGTCGAGACCGTCGACTTCACCACCTCGAACGTTCGGGGCGCACCCTTCCCGCTCTACATCGCCGGTGCCCGGATCGAGCACAACCACCCGCTCGGCCCGCTCGGCGGCACGGCGTTCAACCTGACCACGCTGTCCTACAACGGCAGCCTCGACCTCGGACTCCACGTCGACGAGGCCGCGGTGGACGACGCGGCAGAGCTGATGCGCCTCATCGAGGACGCCTTCGTCGAGCTGTTCGACACCGCCTCCGCCATCTGAATCCCGGCTTCGGCGGCCGTCGCTGCGAGCGGGTGGGCAGTCGCGGCGCACCCGCGCCAGCGGAATGGTCAGACGCTCGGGGCCGCCGGCTCGGGTTCTTCGGCGGCCGACATGAGCAGCAGGCGGAGGTCGAGCAGCAGGTCGGACATCTCCGAGCTCGACACCAGATCCCGGTGCGGGAGGGCGGCGAGGCTGCGGTCGATGACCCCGAGGGCCTCGCCGATCACGTCCTTCACGGTGCTGATCTCCGTCATCGCCGGCCACCCTACCCCCGCCGTTCCCGCTTGCTGCGTGCAGGCGCACGCCGATCCTTGGGGCGCCAGGACACGGGTGACGCCCGCCCCACGCCCACCGGCCGCTGAGCCACGCGTAGGGTGCCCGGCATGGCCAGACCCGCACGCCTCGGTGTCACCTTCGCCAGCCTCATGGCGCTCGGGGCGCCACTCGCACCGGATGTCGCCCGCCGCGCCGAGGCGCTGGGCTACCGATCGTTCTGGACGGCGGAGACGACCGGCCCCGAGGCGTTCTCCGTGCTCACCGCCGCCGGAGCGGCGGCCCCTTCGCTCGACCTCGGCACCGGCGTGCTGGCCCTGCAGCTGCGCACGCCTCCCCTCGCAGCCATGGCGGCGGCCACGCTCCAGGCTCTGCATCCCGATCGCGACGTCCTGCTCGGCGTTGGCATCTCCTCGCCGGTCGTGACGAAGCGCTGGCACGGTGCCGACTTCGGCGATCGCCCGCTGGCCCAGGTGCGCGAGTACGTCGCACTGGTCAAGGCCTGCCTGTCGGGCGACAAGGTCGACCACGCCGGAGACTTCTACGGCGTCAAGGGCTTCCGCCTCGGGGTCCGGCTCGCCGAGCGCCGGCCCAAGGTCGTCGTCGGGGCGCTCAATGAGCGGATGCTGCGCCTGGCCGGTGAGGTGGCCGACGGCGTGCTGCTCAACTACCTGCCGGCCAGCCACGTGCCATGGTCGGTGGCTCAGGTGCGCCAAGGCGGGTCCGCCACCATCTACGCCTACGTGCACGCCGGTGTCTGCGAGCGCGAAGACGGCATCGAGTACGCGCGACGCGACCTGTTCTCGTACGCCGTCGTGGACTCCTACGCACGCAACTTCGAGCGGGCCGGCTACGGCGACGCGGTGGCCGAGATCCGCGAGCGCCACGCCGCCGGCGACCGGGAGGGCGCGCTGGCCGCGGTCAGCGACCAGATGGTCGACGGCATCGACGTCATGGGCGACCCGGACCGGGTCGCCGCCGCCGTCCGCAGCTACGTGGACGCGGGCGTCGAGGTTCCGGTGCTCATGCCGCTGCCGTGGGGGCACGACCGCTCCCGTTGCATCGACGAGACCCTGCGGGCGGCAGCCGGCCGGTAGATCCGCCGGCCTCGACGAGCGGGGCCGCCGGGCCGAGCGGTGCGCTAGCCCCGCCGGGCGAGAGGGGCGCTAGCTCCGCCGGGCCGAGCGGTGCGCCGGGGGCCCGTAGCATCCCGTGCCATGTTGCTGTCCGGAAAGGTCGTGCTCGTGACCGGCGCCGCGAGGGGCATCGGCTACGCGCTGGCGGCGCGCTTCCTCGCCGAGGGCGCAGCCGGGGTGGCGGTCGTCGACCTGGATCCCGCGGAGTGCCGCGCTGCCGCCGAGCGGCTCGGTGACCGCGCCCTCGACGTGGCCGCCGACGTGAGCGATGCCGCAGAGGTCGCGGCCGCGGTGGCTCGCGCCGAGGAGCGCTTCGGGCCCCTGGACCTCGTCGCCTCCAACGCGGGGATCGGCACCGGTGCCCTGGAGGACGCCCCGCTCGACGTGTGGCAGCGGATATGGGACGTCAACGTGATGGCCCACGTGCACGCCGCCCGCGCGGTCCTGCCGTCGATGCTCGAGCGCGGCAGCGGCTACCTGCTGAACACGGCCTCGGCCGCCGGTCTGCTCGCCCAGATCGGCGACGCTCCGTACACCGTCACCAAGCACGCCGCGGTCGCCTTCGCCGAATGGCTCGCCATCACCTACGGCGACCGTGGCATCAAGGTGTCGTGCCTGTGCCCGCAGGGCGTCCGCACCGACATGCTGATGGGCGGCGCAGGCTCCGCGGGCGCCGAGACCGTGATCGCCCAAGGAGTGATCGAGCCGACCGACGTGGCCGACGCGGTGGTGGCGGGGCTCGCCGCCGAGCGGTTCCTGATCCTGCCGCACCCCGAGGTGGCCGAGTACTACCGCCGCAAGGCCGACGACCCCGATCGCTGGCTCAGGGGCATGCGCCGGCTCCAGGCCCGCATCGCCGGCCAGGTCCGCGGCGGGGGCGCACCCGGGTGAACCTGGTCGATGTCGGCCTCCGGCCGGGCGAGCGCGTGCGCTACCGGCGCCGCCCGGGGCAGCGCTGGGCGGAGGGCACCGTCGTCGGCTTGGAGCGCGACGGGTCTCTCGCCATCCGCGACACCGCCAAGGGCGCGGCACGCTCCATCCCGATCGATCGGGTCGAGGTGCGCGCCGTCGGGCCGCGCGGGGCGCGCGTCTGGGAGCCGGTCAGCGACCGGGTCGGCCGCACCGAGCAGCTCGGCCTGTTCTGACGCGCGGGCGCGCGCCGCCGTTCGCGACGGGCCCGACAGGCGCGACAGGCACGATGTTGCTGCCCTCGACCGGTCCGGCGTCTGGTTACCCTCGCCGGCGGTGGACCGGACCACGATCGACGTCTACGACGCGGCCGCGCCGGCGTACGCCGAGGCCAGGCCGGGCGCCGGCGCCGAGCGGTTGGCGGCGTTCTCCGTCGCGGTGCCGGCCGGGCACCTCCGCCTGGATCTCGGGTGCGGTCCGGGGCTCGACCTCGCCGGCCTGGGCCGGCCCGTGGTCGGGCTCGACGCCTCGTCGCCGATGCTGCGCGAGGCGGCGCAGCGCGTCCCCTGGGCGCCGCTCGTGCGCGCCGACCTCACCCGCCTGCCCGTGCGGGCGGGCGCGCTCGGCGGCGTGTGGGCGTCGAAGTCCCTGCAGCACGTCGCGGCGGGCGACCTGCCGATGACCCTGGCCGGCGTGCACCGCGCCATGGTGCTCGGCGGCCCGCTGCACCTGGCGCTGTTCGCCGGCGAGGGGACATCGCGCAGCGACGGCGACCTGCCGGGTCGGTTGTTCACGCTGCTGAGCGTCGAGGATGCCCGTGACCTGCTCACCGGCGCCGGGTTCACGGTCGAGACGCTCGAGGTCGGCGGCGCGAGCCGGCCCGGGTCGTTCCCCTCGCTCGTCGCCACCGCCACCCGGGCCAGGACGCTGCCCGACACGGTGGCGCCGGGGATGCGGCTGCTCGTCTGCGGGTTGAACCCGAGCCTCTACGCGGCCGATGCCGGCGTCGGCTACGCGCGGCCGGGCAACCGCTTCTGGCCGGCCGTGCTCGGCGCCGGGTTGGCGACGCGGTCCCACGACGCCGACGATCTCCTCGCCCGCTCGCACATCGGGCTCACCGACCTCGTGAAGCGGGCGACGGCGCGGGCCGAGTCGCTCACCGCCGAGGAGTACGCGGCCGGCGTGGCCCGAGTGGAACGGCTCTGCGCGCGGCTGGCGCCGCGAGCCGTGTGCCTCGTGGGTCTGGCCGGCTGGCGGGCGGCGGTGGACCGGCGGGCGCAGCCGGGCTGGCAGAGCCGCCGACTCGGACCGTCGCCCGTGTACCTGATGCCGTCAACCAGTGGGCTCAACGGCCGCAGCCGGCCGACCGACTTCGTCCGGCACCTCCAGGCCGCCGCGGCCGGGCCCACCGGCTGACGCCCCAGCGGCACAGCGGCCGGCGCGGACCTACGGTGGCGCGATGCCCGTCCGCCTCGAGCCCATCGATGAGCACATGCACGCCCTCGGTCCCGAGTCGACGTTCAACGAGTCGATGTACGTGAACGGCTACGACGCCGCCAGCGGCATGGGTGCGTGGTTCCGCATCGGCAACCGGGCCAACGAGGGTTACGCCGAGGTCACCGTGTGCCTGTACCTGCCGGGTGACCGCGTCGGCTTCATGTTCGGGCGGCCGGCCATCAGCGGCAACGACGCCTTCGACGCCGGCGGCCTGCGCATCGACGTGGTCGAGCCGTTCGAGCACCTGACCATCGGGTACGACGGTCGGGTCCTGGTGCTCGACGACCCGCTGGCCATGTCCGACCCTCGCCGGGCCTTCGCCGAGCATCCCACCGAGCGATGCACGGCGAGCCTCGACATCACCCGCCTCGGGCCCATGTTCGGCGGCGAACCCGACGAGGCGTTCGAGCGAGCCGGCGAGGAGTTCGCCCGAGGCCACTACGAGCAGCTCGTACTGGTGCGCGGACGCGTCCAGGTGGGCGACGAGGTGTTCGAGCTCGACGGCGCCGGCCTGCGCGACCACTCGTGGGGTCCCCGCACGTGGCAGGCGCCCTGGTACTACCGATGGCTCACGTGCGCGGCACCGGCCGGAGACCACGGCCCCGGGTGGGGGTTCATGCTCTCGCGCATCGCCCGCCCGGACGGGCCGGGGTTGCGGGGCGGCTTCGTGTTCGACGGCGGTGACCTGCACCTGTGCGACGGCGGCGAGGTGGCGACGCAGTGGACCGGCGAGCAGCACCAGCGCGAGGTCCGCTTCGCGCTGCAGGCCGGCGAGCGGTCGTGGCGCGGGACCGGTCGGGTGCTGAACCTCATCCCGCTGCGCAACCGGCGCGAGGGCAAGGTCACCCGCATCGCCGAAGGCCTGACCGAGTGGCGCCTCGAGGACGGCCGCGTCGGCCACGGGCTGTCGGAGTACCTCGACCAGATCGTGGACGGCGCGCCCGTCGGCCTCGCCGAGTAGCCGTACAGCCGAGTGGCCGAGCACCGGCGACGGGCGACGGGCCGAGCCGACGTCCCCGGCCGGAACGGGCGAAGGGCCACGCTCCCCTGCGGCGGCGCCGCAGCCGCGACGCAGGCACCTGCCATGCTGGCGCCATGCCTCGGCGCACGAAGATCATCGCGACCATCGGGCCGGCCTCCGATTCCGAGGCGATGATCAAGGACCTGGCCGAGGCGGGCGCCGACGTGTTCCGCATCAACCTCTCCCACGGGTCGCTGGACCTCGGCATCGAGCGCTTCCGCCGTGTCCGCACGGCCGAGGCCGCGCTCGGCCGTGCCGTCGGCATCCTGGTCGACCTCCCCGGTCCGAAGGTGCGGGCTGGGCAGATGCCCGACGAGGGGGTGCTCCTCGAAGACGACGGCATCGTGCGCCTCGTCCCAGGGTCCGGCGAGAGCAGCCGCGCCGTCATCCCGGTGGACCACGAGGGGCTGCTGACCGATTTGCGCCCGGGCGACCGGGTCACCTTCGGCGACGGCGCAGTCGTGGCCGAGGTGGAGGACCGCACCGCCGACGCCCTCCTGGCCCGCGTCACGCACGGCGGTCTGCTCCAGGGTCGACCAGGCGTGCACATCCCCTCCGAGCGCCTGCGCATGGCCACCCCCACGGCTCACGACCTCCGGCTGCTCGACGGCTTCGTGGAGGAAGGTGTCGACATGGTGGGCCTGTCGTTCGTGCGCTCGGCCCACGACGTGCGCCGGGTCGGAACGGAGCCGCACCCGCGAGGCCCGATGATCGTGGCCAAGATCGAGACGCGAGCCGCCGTCGAGAACCTCGACGGGATCATCGAGGCGTCGGGTGCGGTGATGGTGGCCCGTGGCGATCTGGGCGCCGAGTGCCCGATCGAGGAGCTGCCGCTGCTGCAGAAGCGGATCCTCCAGCGCTGCATCACGCTCGGACGCCCGGCCATCACCGCCACGCAGATGCTCGAGTCGATGGTGCACGCACCCTCGCCCACGCGGGCCGAGGCCTCCGACATCGCCAACGCCGTGTTCGACGGCACCAGCGCGGTGATGCTCTCGGGCGAGACCGCCATCGGCCACGACCCGGTCCTGGCGGTGGCCACGATGGCCCGCATCGCGCAGAAGGCGGACGAGGCGTTCGACCACGGGGGCTGGACCGAGCGCGTGCACCGGATCTCCGCGGAGCGGGAGCCGTCGGTGGACGACGTGGTGACCAACTCGATGACCGACGCCGCCTGGAGGGCCGCGGTCGAGTCGGGCGCGGCGGCGATCCTGTGCATCACCCGCACGGGCTTCACGGTCCGCTCGATCGCCCGGTTCCGGCCCCCGATGAAGATCCTGGGGTTCTCGACCGACCCCCGAACCCTCCGCCAGCTCACCTTGTCGTGGGGGGCGCAGCCGATGGAGCTGTCGGGGTCGTTCGGCCACGACACGCTCGTCGACCGCGCCATCGAGCTCGCCCGCCACGAGGGCCAGGTCCGCCACGGCGATCTCGTCGCGGTGCTGTGGGGGTCGACCAGCTACCCCGGCCGGGCCACCGATTCGCTGCGCCTCATGCGCATCTGACGCGGCGCCGGCCGCCGCGGTGCGGGTTCTGCGCGCTCAGCCCGGGGAACCCGAACCCGGGCCGGAGCCAGGGACCGTGCCAGATGCCGGCGCCAGCGCGAACAGGAGCCGGGCCCGGCAGGTCTCCTCGCCGGCGACCGTCGCCGTGCCACGGCCCCACCCGCCCCGGGCCGAGAGCCGCTCGAGATCGACGCTGAGGGTGAGCGTGTCGCCCGGGCGCACCACCCGACGGAAGCGGACGCCCTCCACGCCGCCGAACAGCGGCAGCCGGTCCGCGTAGCGCTCGTCGGCGAGGACCGCCACCGCACCCGCCTGGGCCAGCGACTCGAGCTGGAGGACGCCGGGAACCACCGGGTTCCCGGGGAAGTGGCCGGCCAGCCAGGGTTCGTCGCCCCTGATGCGCCAGCGGGCGGTGACCGAGCGGCCCGGCTCGCAGGCCTCCACCGCGTCGAGCAGCAGGAACGGGGCGCGATGCGGGAGGCGGGCCAGCCACGGGTCGGCCGCCTCGGCGCCGGCCGGCGCAGCATCGGGACCAGGCGCAGGCGCGGGCGCAGACGCAGACGCAGACGCAGACGCAGACGCAGACGCAGACGCAGACGCAGACGCAGACGCAGACGCGGGCGCAGACGCCGACGCCGACGCCGACGCCGACGCCGACGCAGGCGCGGGATCGTGATCGGCAGCGGGCACCCGGCCCTTCTAGCGCGTGCGGGCCGGTGGCCCCGCCGGCGGGCGACGGGGCACGACCCGTTGCCGCGATGTTTCCGCACGGCGAACAGTGGTCCCCGATTTCTCGCGAACGCGTGGATACCGGGAGGTAACTGGAAACCCTGAAGGGATCGGCGGTGTCGAACGCCCCGACATCCCGCACTCGACCCCGTCCCCCAGGAGGCCGGAGGTGCCCATCGCCGTCGTGTTCCCAGGCCAGGGGAGCCAAGCGCCCGGCTTCTGCCTGCCGTGGCTCACCCGTCCCGCGTGGCGCGTGGTGACCGAAGCGGAGGAGGCCCTCGGCCGGCGCCTGAGCGGTCTGCTCACCGACGCCGGCGCCGACCTCTCGGCCACCGCTGACGCCCAGCTCTCCGTCCTGCTCGGCTCGCTGGTGGCATGGCGCGACGTCGCCGAACACCTGCCCGAGCCGCCCGCCTTCGTGGCCGGGCACTCCCTCGGCCAGATCACGGCGCTGATCGCCGCCGGCGTGCTCGGTGCCGGCGACGGCGTGCGCTTCGCCGGAGCCCGCGCCGCCGCGACGCAGGCCGCGGCCGACGAGACCCCCGGCCGGCTGCTCGCGCTGCTCGGCGCCGACGAACCGACGGCCACGGCCGCCTGCGAGGCGGCGCCAGGCGCGGCGTGGGTGGCCAACATCAACGCGCCCGGGCAGGTCGTGCTCGGCGGCACCCCCGAGGGCATGGACGCGGCGGCCGAGCGGGCCGGCCAGCTCGGCGTGCGCCGGGCTCGGCCACTCGCCGTCGGGGGCGCCTTCCACACCCCGCTCATGCAGCCGGCCGCCGACCGCCTCGGCGCCGACCTGGAGCGACTCGCCACGAGGGACCCCGCGGTGCCGGTCGTGACCAACCACGACGCCGCGGTCTGCCGATCGGGCGAGGGTTGGGACGAGCGTCTCGCCGTGCACCTCGTCCGCGCCGTCCGCTGGCAGGCGTCGGTCGAGACGATGGTGGCCGAGGGCGTCGACACGTTCGTGGAGGTCGGCCCGGGGACGACGCTGACCGGCCTGATCAAGCGCATCGCGCCCGAGGCCACGACCGCCAACGTCGCGCATCCCGACGACGCCGCCCGCCTCTCCGAGCTGTTGCCCTCGACCCTGGAGGGCGCACGGTGACCGCGGTGCAGATCGACCTTCGCGACGGTGATCCCGCCGACCCGATGCTGGCCGCCTTGGAGCACGGCGACGACGTGCGCATCGCCGAGCGCCTGGTCGTCGCCCCCGAGGCCGGTGTCTTCCGAGCCGTGCCCCCCGAGTGCGTGACCTGCGAGGGTGAGCTGGTGGCCGCCGGCCAGGTGGTGGGCTTCGTCGAGTCGCCCGGCCGCATGGTCGAGGTGCGGGCCTTCTGCTCCGGCTTCCACCTCGGCCTGCTGGCCGAGGACGGCGAGCGGGTCACGCCCGGGCGTCCACTCGTGCGCCTCCGGAGCCTCGACGGATGACCGTGGCGACGGCGGCCACCGCCGCAGCCTCTAGGACCTCCGCCGCCTCCGCGCCCGCCGCCGCGACCCGCCCGCCCGGCGGCCCACCGGTGCGGGTGCCGTGCCGCTTCCTCGGCTGGGGCGCGGCGGTGCCCGGCGGGCGCCTGACCAACGCCGACCTCGAGGCGCGGCTCGACACCTCCGACGCATGGATCACCGAGCGCACCGGCATCCGCGAGCGCCGCACGTCGGGGTCCGGCGAGACGACCGCGTCGTTGGCCACCGCAGCTGGGCGTGCCGCGCTGGAGCGGGCGGGGGTGGCTCCGTCGGAGGTCGACCTCGTGCTGCTGGCCACCACCACGGCCGACACGCCGTGCCCTTCGACGGCGGCCCACGTCCAGCATGCGCTGGGCACCCGCGGTCCCGCGGTGGACGTCAACGCCGCCTGCGCGGGCTTCGTCTACGGGCTGCACCTGGCGGCGGCGGCCATCCATGCCGGGGGCCTGAGCCGGGTCCTCGTGATCGGCGGCGAGCGCATCACCGCCATCACGGACCCCGACGACCGCGCCACGGCGATCCTGTTCGGAGACGGCGCGGGAGCCCTGCTGCTCGAAGTCGCCCAGCCGGCCGCGGGAGAGGCCGGGCCGGGCCTGCTGGCCGTCGATCTCGGCGGCGACGGCTCCGCCATCCCCCACCTCGGCATCCCCGCCGGCGACCGCTACCTGCGCATGGATGGCCAGGAGGTGTTCCGGCGGGCGACCCGGGCCATGGCCACCTCGTGCGAGGCGGTGCTCGACGGTGCCGGCGTCTCCGCCGAGGATGTCGCGCTGTTCGTCCCCCACCAGGCCAACCGGCGCATCATCGACGCCACCGCCGCCCGGCTGGGCTTCCCGGCCGATCGGGTCGCGGTGAACATCGACCGCTACGGCAACACGTCCGCCGCCTCGGTCCCGATGGCGCTGGCCGAGGCGCTCGACGCGGGCCGCCTGTCCAGCGGCGACCTCGTCCTGCTGAGCGCCGTCGGCGCCGGGCTCTCGTGGGGCTCCACCCTGCTCCGGTGGGGCGCGTGACGGCGGCCAGGGTCGCGCTGGTCACGGGCGCATCGCGCGGGATCGGCCGTGCGACCGCGTGCGCGCTCGCCGCCGCCGGTCACCGCGTCGCCGTCACCTACCGCTCCGACGCCGAGGCGGCCAAGTCGGTCGTGGCCGACGTCGAGGCCGCCGGGGGCGACGCGATCGCGGTCGCCTGCGACGTGGCCGATCCGGCCACGGTGGACGCGGCCGTCGGCGAGGTCGAGGACCGCCTCGGCCCCGTCGCCGTGCTCGTGGCCAACGCCGGCGTCACCGCCGACGGCCTCGTCGCCCGCATGACCGAGGACCGGTGGCGCTCTGTGCTGGCCACCGACCTCGACGGCGCCTTCTGGTCCATCCGCCGCGTGGTGCCCGGCATGATGCGCGCCCGTTGGGGACGGATCGTCACCGTGTCGTCGGTCGTCGCCCTCAGCGGCTCCGGGGGCCAGGCCAACTACGCGGCCGCCAAGGCGGGCCTGATCGGGCTCACGCGCTCGCTCGCTCGCGAGCTGGCGCCGCGCGCCATCACCTGCAACGTCGTGGCCCCCGGGCCCATCGCCACCGAGATGGTCGACGCGCTCCCCGAGGCGCGCCGGTCCGAGATCACGGCCGCGGTGCCGCTCGGTCGCATGGGCACGGCCGGGGAGGTGGCGGCGACCGTCGCCTTCCTCGCCTCCGACGCCGCCGCGTACACGACCGGCGCGGTGCTACCCGTCGACGGTGGCCTCGGCATGGGCCACTGACCGGCGAGACTGCTGGTCGCCGCGTCGAGCCCGTGGCCCCGCCACCGGCCACCGGCCACCGGCCCAGCCACCGGCCCAGCGATCAGCACGCGCAGATCGCCCACCAACCGCAACACATCAGGAGGCAACCAAGATGGAACGATCCGAGGTTCTCGACGCCGTGCGCGAGTCCGCCGTCGAGCTGCTGAAGGTCGAACCCGACCAGGTCACCGAGCAGGCCGCGTTCGGCGAGGATCTCGACGCCGACAGCCTCGACCTCACCGAGCTGGTGATGGCCCTCGAGGACCGCTTCGGGATCGAGGTGCCCGAGGACGACCTCGGCGACGTGCGCACCGTCGGTGACGCCGTCGACCTCGTCATGGCCAAGCTCGGGTCGGGCGCGTCGGCGTGAGCGACGCACCCTCCCCCGAAGCCGCGCTCGACTCGCGGGGCCGACCGCGGGTGGCCGTCACCGGGATGGGTGCGGTCACGCCCGCGGGCCCGGCGGTCGGCGACCTGCTCGAGGCGGTGCTCGCCCCTCGTCCCACGGCCGCGCCCATCGCCGGCTGGGACACCGAGGGATGGCCCGTGCGGTTCGCCTGCGAGGTCACCGATGCCGACCTGGAGGCGGTCCTGGGCCCGAAGGAGTCGCGCCGCACGGATCGGGTCACCCTGCTCGGTGTCACCGCGGCGGCGGCCGCGCTCGATCAGGCCGGGGAGCTCGGCTGCGACCCCGCCCGGGTGGCGGTCATCGCCGGCTCCGGGGTCGGCGGTCTGACCACGCTCGAGGACCAGATCGGCGTGCGCATCGCGCGCGGACCCAGCCGGGTCAGCCCGTTCCTGGTCCCGATGATGATGGTGAACGCCACGGCAGGCGTGATCTCGATGCACTGGGGGTTCACCGGCGCCAGCCTGTGCGTGTCGACGGCGTGCGCGTCGGCCGCCAACGCCATCGGCGAAGGCATGCGCATGATCCGCGACGGCTCGGCGGACGTGGTCGTGGCCGGCGGCGCGGAGGCGTCGATCACACCCACCGCCATGGCCGCCTTCGCGCGGATGGGCGCGCTCAGCACCCGCAACGACGACCCCGCGGCGGCGTCGCGACCGTTCGACGTCGAACGGGATGGGTTCGTCATGGGCGAGGGCGCGGCCATGCTGGTCCTCGAGCGCTGGGATCTGGCGGTCGCGCGCGGCGCGCCGATCCTGGGTGAGCTGGCGGGCTACGGGCGCACGTGCGACGCGCACCACATCACGGCGCCGGCACCGGGCGGTGCGGGCGCGGTCGCCTGCATGGAACAGGCGCTGGCCGACGCGGGGCTGGCACCGTCAGCCATCGGGCACGTGAACGCGCACGGCACGTCGACACCCTTGAACGACGCGGCCGAGGCCGAGGCACTCGCCAAGGTGTTCGGGCCGGAGGGTCCCCCCGTCACCTCGACCAAGGGCGTGACCGGTCACCTCGTCGGTGCCGCCGGTGGGATCGAGGCGGTCATCGCGCTGTCGTGCGCGACGCGCGGCCTGGTCCCGCCCACGGCGAACCTCGACACGCCCGATCCCGATCTGCCGGTGAACGTGGTGCGCGGCGAGGCCATCGAGATCGCGCCCGCGCCGGGGCTGTCGAACTCGTTCGGCTTCGGCGGGCACAACGCCTCGCTCGTGGTGGTACCGGTGGAGGGCGCCGGCACATGAGCCCCGTGGCCGCGGCGACGGGCCCGGGGCCCTGGTCGGCGCCGCGGCTGGACCTCGGTCCGGCGCTGGGACCGCCCACCGGTCTCGGTCACGCCCGGCCCGGCACCGCCGACGCGATGCTCACCGAGGTGGACGGGCGCACCGTGGCCTGGTTCCGCGTGGGCGAGCCCGGCTCCCGGCGCGACGGTGCCGCGGAGGCCGACGTCGTCGAGCGGGCGCTGGCCGCCGGCATCGACCTCGGCATCCCGGTGGTCGGTGTCGTGCACTCGATCGGCATGGGCCTCGACGCGCTCGACGGGCTGGCCGGATGGGGGCGTGTCGCCCGGTGCGCCGTGCGCGCGTCAGGGGTGGTGCCGGTCCTCGTCGCCGTGACCGGCCCGTGCCACGGCGGCCTCGCGCCCCTGCTCGGACTGGCGGATCACGTCGTCGTCACCCGGGACGCCACCGCCTACATCAACGGCCCGCGGGCCGTCGCCGCGGTCACCGGCTGGCACGTCGACCCCGTCGGCCTCGGCGGACCCTCGGTGCACGCCACCGCGTCGGGTCTCGCCTCGTTCGTCGCCGCGGACGAGGACGAGGCGCTGGCGGTGCTGGCCGACCTGCTCGGCCACCTCCCCGACAACTGGCTGGCCGAGCCGCCGATGGGCCGGGCCGGCGACCCGGCCGACCGGCCCTGCCGCGCCGGAAGGCACGTCCCGTCGGAGCCGCGCCGGTCGTACGACGTGCGGACCGTGCTGGGCGAGGTGCTCGACCGCGCCAGCCTGCTCGAGGTCCGGGCGCACCACGCGCCGAACCTCGTGACCGCGTACGGCCGGGTCATGGGACGGTCCGTCGCCGTCGTGGCCAACCAGCCCGCGGTCCGGGCGGGCACGATCGACATCGCGGCCTCGTCGAAGGCGGCCCGCCACGTGCAGGGCGCCGACGCTGCGGGCCTGCCGCTGCTCACCTTCGTCGACACGCCGGGTTTCGAACCGGGCCGCGACCTCGAGTGGCGCGGCATGATCCGCCACGGGGCCGAGCTCGTCCACGCCTATGCGGCGGCCACGGTGCCGCGGATCTGCGTGGTGCTGCGCAAGGCGTTCGGCGGCGCCTACATCGTGATGGACTCCAAGTCGATGGGCAGCGACCTCGTCCTCGCCTGGCCGGGCGCGCAGATCGCGGTCATGGGCGCCGCCGGCGCCGTCGAGGTGCTGCACCGGCGCGACCTGGCGGCGGCCGAGGACCCTGGTGCCCTGCGGGCCGAGCTGGAGGCCCGCTACGAGTCGACGTTCCTCACCCCCCGCCTCGCCGCGGACCGGGGCTACGTCGACGAGGTCATCGATCCCTCCACGACGCGAGTGCGGGTCGCCGCCGCCCTCGCCCGCCTGCACACGAAGCAGCCGCGGCTCGTCGCCCGCAAGCACAGCAACACACCGCTCTAGCCCTCGTCACCGTCGGCCGGCCTTCGGAGGTCCCGTGCTCCTCGAGAACCGCAAGCTGCTCGTGACCGGCGTGCTCACGCCGTCGTCGATCGCGTTCGCGTGCGCGCGGCTGGCCCAGGAGCAAGGGGCCGAGGTGGTGCTGACCTCGTTCGGTCGGGCGCGCTCGATCACCGAGCGGGCGGCCAAGCGGCTTCCCTCGCCCCCGGACGTGCTCGAGCTCGACGTGACCGATCCGCAGCACCTGGCCGGCGTGGCCGGTGAGCTCGAGCGGCGCTGGGGCCGCGTCGACGGCGTCCTCCACGCCATCGGGTTCGCCCCCGAGCGGTGCCTCGGTCAGGACGACGGCCTGTTCGCGGCTCCGTGGCAGGACGTGGCCACCGCGGTCCACGTGTCGGCCTACTCGTACGTCGCGCTGGCGGGCGCGGTGCGGCACCTGCTGCCCGCGGGAGGGTCGGTCGTCGGGCTGGACTTCGACGCCACCGTGGCGTGGCCCGCCTACGACTGGATGGGCGTGGCCAAGGCGGCACTGGAGTCCGCCAACCGGTACCTGGCACGCGATCTCGGCCCGGCGGGGGTGCGGGTCAACCTCGTGGCGGCCGGTCCACTGCGCACGACGGCGGCGCGCAGCATCCCGGGCTTCGCCGGCCTGGCCGACACGTGGCCCGGGCGCGCGCCGCTCGGCTGGGACGTCGACGACCCCGAGCCCGTGGCCAAGGCCGTCGTGGCCCTGCTGTCGGGCTGGTTCCCCGCCACCACCGGCGAGATCGTGCACGTCGACGGCGGCGTCCACGCCGTCGGAGCCTGAGGCGCTCAGGGCCAGATCGGCACGCCGAACCGCGACGCCACGGCTCTGCGCTCGTCGGCCAGTGGCCAGGTGTTGTAGAGGCTGCCGTCGGTGATGCCCTTCGACTGCTGGAACATGACCGGGCAGAGCCGTCCCGGGCCGGGGCTCGCCCAGTGCGACAGCCCGAGCCAGTGGCCCACCTCGTGGTTCACCACGTAGTGCCGGTACTCGTCGAGGCCGAGCGGCCAGGTGCTCGTGCCGGAGATCCAGCGGTCCTGGTTGATGACGACATCGCGCCCGACCCGGCAGCTGTACAGCGACGAGCACACCGAGCTGAACGACGGCACCAACCGGGCCTCGCAGAGCCAGAGCGTGAAGTCTCCTCCGGACGGGACCCGCCGGTAGGCGACCGAGCCGCCGAGCGCCCAGCCCTGCCGGGCCGACAGCGTGGCCCCCGCGTTGCGGATGAACTCGTCCAGCGACGTGCGGATGGCTCCCTTGGTGGCCACCGAGTAGGTGAAGGTGCGCAGCGGTGGCCGGACCGGCCCGCAGCCGGTCGTGAGCAGTGCCGCTCCCCCGGCTCCCGCACCCGCGATCAGCTGCCGGCGCGTCAGCATCGCTCCCACCCTTCCGGCCGTCGCCCCCGAACGCCGGCCGGACGTTAGCCCGGACGAGGAGGCAGGCCCAGCGCGGCGCGCAGGTCCGGCACGCTCGACGCGAGCAGGTCCGGACCGGCCGCCTCGAGCTCGCCTGGCGACGCGAACCCCCATGACACGCCGATCGTCGCCAGCCCGTGGTGCCGGCCCGCCTGGACGTCGGTGGCGCGGTCGCCCACCATCACCACCGACGCCGGCTCGGGGTGTCCGAGGTCGACGAGCAGCGCGGCGACGATGTCGGTCTTGTGCGTACGGCTGCGGTCGAGCGACGCGCAGCCGAGCGCATCCACATGGTCCCGCAGGCCGAGGTGCTCGAGGGTGGCGCCCGCCTGCAGCAGCGGCTTGGCGGTGGCCAGAGCGATCGTGCGCCCGTCGGCGTCGAGGTCCGCCACCATCTCCGGCATGCCCGGGATGGGGTCGTACTCGTGCAGACCGTCCGATGAGTGCCGGTCGCGGTAGGTCGACACGAACCGTTCGGCCACGTCCGGGTCGGTGATGCCGAAGCGCGGCGCCACGTCCCAGATCGACGGGCCGATCACCCACAACAGCTCCTCGACCGGCGGCGGATCGATGCCGACGGCGCGCAGCGCGAACTGGTAGGAGGCGGTGATGCCGTGCCGGGGGTCGGTGATGGTGCCGTCGAGGTCGAGCAACACCACCGGCCGGGCCAGCGATCGTGCCAGGTCGCGACGGCCGGCAGGATCAGGCACCGGTCGAGCGTACGACCCGATGGCCGCTCGGTACGCCGGCTCGCCACCCCGGCCAAGGCATCAGGGCGAACCTGACGGCACCGGTGGCCGGCGGCCGCGTTCCACCAGGAACCGCACCACCGTCAGCACCAGGCCACCGATGAGCGCGGGGGGCAGGACCAGCATGAGCATGCCTCCTCCGATGTTCGCTCCGATCACCCCCGCGGTGATGACGCGGGCACCGAAGCCGAGGGCGATTCCCGACAGCACCACGTAGACCACGACGGCCGACCATCCACGGTGCAGCACATGCCGGCGCAACGCCCGCACGACGACGGCGAGCGATGCGGCGCCCAGCACGAGCCCGGCGATACCGACGGCCCGCTCCACGCCCGGATCCACGACCGGCGGGCGCACCATGTAGTCGAGGTACTCGCGGGGGTTGGCGGGGATTCGCAACTCCTCGAGGGACGAATCCAGCGGCCCGACCAGCCACCATGCGGCCACGGGGACCGAGATCCCGAGCACAACGATCGCCACCTTGGACACCCGTGCCGCGCGCCCGGCGTCCTGGGCGCGGTGCGAGTGGCCTGGCGTCGGTCCCACCCGGGCGACCATACCGTCGGCCGTGCCGACGAGAGCGGCAAGCCCGCCGGCGCCCACTACTGCGGCGCGAGGTCGCGCACGATCTGGGTGATGTCGCCGCCGCCGAAGTTGAGCACCGCGATGGCGGGGCACGTCACGCCGTTGTCCATGTAGCGGCCGATGTGCTCGCGGCACGCCTCCGGTGACCCGTTCACGATCAGCTCGTCGACGAGTGACTCGGGGATGGCGGCCAGCGCAGCCTTGCGATCGCCCGCCGCCCACGCCTCCCACATCGGCGTCAGCAGGTCGCCCCGCCCGAGCCAGCGGTGGAACTCCGCGTAGACCGGGACGGTGAGGTACGCGGCGATGGCGTAGCGGCCGAGCGCCAGCACCGCGTCGCGATCCTCGGTGGGGGCGACGAAGATGCGGGCCACCACCTCCTTGCCCTCACCTCCGGCGTGGACGTGCGGTACCACCTGGCGGACGTCGTCGGCCGACAGCCAGTTGATGATCGCTCCGTCCCCCTCCCGTCCCGCCAGCCGCAGCATCCCTTCGCGCAGCGCGGCGACCAGGATGCGCGGCTGCTGCTCGGGCACGACGCCGAGCTTGAAGCCCTTGACGGAGAACGTGTCGAAGTCCTCGGTGACCTTGTCGCCGGTGAGGGCCCGGCGCAGGAACCGCACGACGTCGCGCGTCTTGCGGTAGGGCTCTTCGAACGGGATGTCGTTCCACCGTTCCACGATCACGTTGGACGACGTGCCCACCCCGAACACGAAGCGGCCGGGGGCGGCGTCCGCCAGCGACGCGACGCACTGAGCCAGGGTGGCCGGCCCGCGGGTGAACGCCGGCACGATGGCGGAGCCGAGGCGCAGCGAGGGCGCCCACGCCGACGCCAGCGCCAGCGGGGTGAACCCGTCGGCCCCGTTCGCCTCGCTGGACCACACGTCGGTGTAGCCGAGGTCGGCCAGCTCCACGACCAGATCGCGCTGCGCGTGCAGCGCGATGCCGTCGAACGGGATGGTCATGCCGTAGCGCTCCACGGCGCCTCCTCGAGTCAATGGGTGGTCAACGGTCGCGTACCGGTGGGGCCTCGTCGCGCCAGTAGCGCACGATGGCCGACTGGCTGGCGGTGGCCATGAGGGTGCCGTCCTCGGCCCAGAGGTAGACCGAGCCGTGGCCGAAGCCGTTGGCCACCGCGTCGACGCGGATGTCGACCAGCACCCATTCGGTGGGCACGAGGCGGGCGATGCGCAGGGTGTTGTCGAGGCTGTTGCCGCCGGCCCGCTCCCCCAGCGCCTGCCCGATGCCGAAGGGCACGAAGTCGCCCAGGATGGCGAGCGAGGCCGCCGACGGTTCGGTCAGCTCCGGGATGCGGCCCCACAGCGCGCACCGCCCGTCCGACGGGGTGCCGTCCAGCTCGTCCATCGCCCGGCCCAGCGCGAGGCGCGTCTCCATGCGCTGGTTGATCGAATCTTCGACCTCGAAGCGCATCGTCCGCCGCTCGCACTCCGCGGGCCGCGGCACGTCCGGCGGCGTCGGCCACGCCCCCGAGGCGGGGAGATCCCGATGGCCGAGGGCGGCGTTGACCGTGAGGATCTCGCGGTCCGCCACGTGGGCTACCGCCCGCGCCTGCGTGATGGCCTTGCCCGTGACCGGCACGGTCACGTCGATGTCCATGATCGACGGCGGGTTGGCGTACGACAGGTACTGCGCCGTGGCCCAGATCAGCGGCCTTCCGGTCGTCCCCTCCAGCGCCTCGATGGCGGCGCCGAGGCCCGAGCCGCCGAACAGGAACATGTGCCCGGTGCAGATCCCCGGGACGATCGGCAGGTACCAGCGATGGTCGTTGTGCGTGGGCGCCAGCCCCAGGAACCGCCGCGCGTCCATCGCGCTGACCGTAGTGTGCCGCCCATGACGGACAAGCCGTGGCAGGGCGATGCCTGCTCCCTGGTCGAAGCCTTCCGCTCGGGCGAGCGCTCACCCGCCGAGGAGCTCGAGCTGGTGCTCGACGCGCTGGCGGCCAGCGAGCTCAACGCGTTTTCGCACGTCGACCCCGAGCGGGCCCGCGCCGCCGCCGAGGCCGCCGATCCGAACCTGCCCTTCGGCGGCCTGCCGATCGGCATCAAGCAGCTGGACGCCGTCGAGGGCTGGCCGTCGACCGAGGCCTCCCTGGTGTTCCGGGACCGGTTCAGCAGCCACTCGTCCACCATGGTCGAGCGGCTCACGTCGCTCGGCGGCGTGGTCCCGGTCGGCCAGACGACGGCCAGCGAGTTCGGCGGCCTGAACGTCAGCGTCTCCAAGCTGAACGGCGTCACCCACAACCCGTGGAAGCACGGTGCCACGACCGGCGGCTCGTCCGCCGGCAGCGCCGGTGCGGTGGCGGGCGGTCTGGTGCCGCTGGCGACCGGCGGCGACGGTGGCGGTTCGATCCGCATCCCCGCCGGCTTCTGCGGGCTCGTGGGCATGAAGGGAACGGCCGGGCGCATCCCGCGCGGTCCGCACACGACGATCGCGCCGATGACGGTCGTGACCGGATGCCTGGCCCGCTCCGTGCGCGACGTCGCCCGCTACTACGACGTCTGTGCGGGCTTCGACGCCCGCGACCCCTACTCCCTGCCCCGGATCGACGGCTGGGAGCGGGACCTCGGCACGCGAGACCTGTCCGGTCTGCGCATCGGCATCGCGCCCGATCTCGGTGGGCGCGCGGTCGTGCGCCCGGAGGTGGCCGAACGGGTCGCCACCGCGGGCGAGGCGCTCGCGCGCGACGCGGGCCTCCGGGTCATCGACGTGTCGTTGAACCTGCCGCCGCTCGACGTCACCTGGGCCCTGGCCAACATGGCCGTACTCAAGATCGAGTTGGGCGACCTGTGGCCCGACTGCAAGGACGAGCTCACCACCGAGATCGCCTTCGGCCTCGAGATGGCCAGCCAGATGGTCGACCTCGACGTGGTGGCGCGCGGCGAGGCGGCGCGCACCGCGGCCAACGAGGCCATGGCCGACGTCTTCGAACAGGTCGATCTACTGGTGTGCGCCTCGAACCCCGACGTGGCCTTCCCGGCCCACATCTTCTTGAACACCCGGGTGGGCGACGAGCACGTCGACGCCGGCAACAACGGCGCGTTGACGATCCCCGCCAACATCTCCGGCAACCCGGCCGTCTCGATCCCCGTCGAGACGTTCGACGGCCTGCCCGTCGGCATGCAGGTGATCGGTCGGCACCACGAGGATGCGCTGCTCCTCGACCTCGCGGCCCTCGTGGAGCGCGAGCGCCCGTGGCCGCTGGTGGCGCCCGGCGCGCCCTGCTGACGACCGGCGGCCGGCGCGTTCACGGCCGGCGCGTTCACGGCCGGCGCGTTCACGGCCGGCGCGTTCACGGCCGGCGCGTTCACGGCCGGCGCGTTCACGGCCGGTGCGTTCACGGCCGGCGCGCGCCACCGCCCCGGCCGTCGGGGGAACGACCGGGGCGGTGCGCGGACGGGGGGTCCGGGATGAGATGCGGACGGCCACGCAGGCGGTGCGGCGCCGGCGTGGCCGCTCAGCCGACCGGCACGAGTCCGGCGAGGCTGGGGGTGAAGGGCTCGGTGCCGTCGACGAGCTGCACGCCCGTGAACGGCGAGTTGGCTCGCAGGTAGTCGAGCATCCGGCCGATGTCCGACACGTTGTTGCTGGCCGCCAGCGGGGCGAGGGCGAGGGTGCTGAGCACGCCGAGGGCCCGCCCGTTGGCGTCGAGGAAGGCGCTGCCCGAGTCGCCGGGGATGCCGGGCGTGACGGTGTAGACGGTGTGCGTCCAGCCGTTGCCGCTGTCACCGACGCTCACACCCGTCTTGGGGCTGAGCTGCGACACGCCGAAGCGCAGCGACGAGTTGCCGTAGGAGTACACCTTGTCGCCGACCCGGGTGCCCGTGGTGTTGATGCCGACCGGGCCACCGAACGCCGGGATCGACGGGTTCACCTTGCCGGCGTCGGCCGGGTCGAGCTGCAGGAGGGCGAGGTCGTTGTAGGCGCAGGCGTCGGGGTTGGTCTCTCCCTTGGCCTGCATCGTGACCCACGAGTTGTAGACCATCGTGGCCGGCTTGGATGCTCCCGTGACGGTCACCTTCGTGCCGGTCGGCAGCGACCCGGAGGTGCACCCGTTGGTCGCGGTGTTGCCTCCGGTGCCCGAGCAGTGGGCGGCCTGGCCGATGAAGACGTTCGTCCCGTCGCTGAACACGAAGTTCGCGGTGCACTGGGCTCCGTCGGTGAAGGTCTGCACGCCGGGACGGATCGTCGCCGAGGACGCCGGGGCCCAGGTCTGCGCCGCCGCCCCGGGTGCACCGCCGAGCGGCCCGGCGGCCAGCGTGACGGCGCCGATGAGCGCGGCGACGACCAGAACGGGACGGGTGGGCACGAATCGCATGGACGAGCGGTTCGACGCGAACGGGCCGGCTCCTGCCGGTGGCCCGAGGAAACCGGCCTGCGGTTCGAGCGGGACCGTGCCGCCCCCACCAGCCCGGCTGAAGCTCCTATAGATGTCAAGCGTCGCGTTCGATGAGCCAGGTGCGGCACCGGCGGGCGAGGCGGGTGTCGTGGACGAGACCGCGTTCGAGGGTGGAGAGCCGGATCGGGGTGGTGCCGAGGGCGCTTGCCACAGCGA
>JACPNX010000006.1:0-108750 GCA_016185275.1 Actinomycetota bacterium
CCTCGACGCGGCCGCCGCTGCTCACCCCGAACGGTTCACCAAGCGACCCACCCCAGCCAAGATCCCCACCAAAGCCTGGATCAACAAACCAACCATCCAATCCGCATAGAACCCCGGCAACCAGCTATTGACAGGTTCCGAGGCTCTCATCGGAACCCTCTCCGTCGCAGCGCGCCGAAGCGCGCACCCGACCGCCAGCACGACACCGCGCGGACTTCCAATGACTTGCCAATGGAGTGTGGGTTGCGGGCCCCGTTTTGGGCGCGCGAGCGCCGGGACGGCGCGGCGAACGCCCTGCTCAGTGTCCCAGAGCGGATCGCTCGCCGCTTTGCCAAGGTGAGGGTCGCGGGTTCGAATCCCGTCGTCCGCTCCACGAAAGTCCCGGTGAGAGGCGCCGCGCAAGCAGCGCCTCTCTTCTGCTGTACGGGCGAGTGTCCATCCGTTGGTCCATCCACGCGTCACACCGTGTGCGCGGACCCGGTTCATGGTGGACATCGTGGCCCCGGTAGCTGGTTGACAGTTTTGGGACGCGGCCCCGGTACCTGGGCGACGGTGGCCCCGGTTCCCGGCTGACACTCGAAGGTCCACCAGCTGGCGGATGCCGCCTTCTTCGCTGTGGTCATTGTCGACCGCAGATCCGGAGGAGGCCCGTCGGTGTTGGTGAGGCTCGAGTTGGTGGAACGGCGGTATCAGGCGGTGTTGGAGGTCCTCAACGATGGTGCGTCGGGAGCACCCGGGGTGGGGGCCGCGCACGATCGTGTTCTGGCTCGAACGCGAGGGCGTGGCGCCGTTGCCAGGTCGGACGTCGGTGGAGCGGTGCTTGGTCCGCCACGGGCTCGTAACCCCGCAGGCGCGCAAGCGCAAGCGCTCGGACTACAAGCGTTGGGAGCGGTCTCGGGCGATGGAGTTGTGGCAGATGGACATCGTCGGCGGGGTGCGGCTCGTCGATGGGTCCGAGGCGAAGTGGTGGCGCGGGCGACAGCGCGGCCGGTGTGCGACGCGCTCGGCCTGGCGATGCGCCGCCCCGGGGTGCCGGATCAGGTCCTGACAGACAACGGCAAGGTCTTCACGGCCCGGTTCGGCCCCGGGCCGGGGCCGGTGCTGTTCGACCGCATCTGCACCGAGAACGGGATCACTCACCTCCTCACCGCACCCCGGTCGCCCACGACGACGGGAAAGGTGGAGCACTGGCACAAGACCCTGCGCGGCGAGTTCTTGACCGGCAAGGTCTTCGCGTCCCTCGACGATGCCCAGACCCAGCTCGATGGCTGGGTGCGGCACTACCACCATGAGCGCCCACACCAGTCGATCGGTCGGGTGCCACCGATCGAACGGTTCCAGCTGGCCGCCCAGAGCTCGGGCCCGGTCGAGGCACCGCCGCCCGAGCCGGCCGACATCGGCGTCCCGGTGACCACGCGACGGGTGAGCGCGAAGGGAACGATCAGCTTCGCCGCCGCGCAGTACAAGGCCGGCGTGTGGCTCGCCGGTCAAGAAGTCGAGGTCGTCTGCGAGGGCGGGCTGGTGCAGCTCCATCACCGGGCTGTGCTGATCGCGACTCACGCCCGCCGCCACGCGCCCGAGAAGCAGGCTGCCGGGAGGCAGCGAGGTCGGCGGTTGCCGCCGGCGCCGAAGAAGGTGACCGCGGCGTCGGTCATCCGCAAGGTCGACTCGTCGGGCAACGTGTGCTTCGCCGGCACCAGCTACCGGGTCGGCAACACCTACCGGCGCCGCCAAGTCCAAGTCGCCATCGTCGGCGACACCGTCGAGATCTCGGTCGGCGAGCAGCTCATCCGCTCCCACCGCGGCCGCCACGACCGCACCCGCGAACACGGTGCGCTCGCCAACCCCGGCGGTCGAGCGAACCGCATCAACGCCGCCTGAGCATCACGAACGGGTTCGAAGTGTCAGCCACCTACCGGGGCCGAACTGTCACCCGGGTACCGGGGCTTGACAAGCGATGAAGGGCCACAAGCCTCGGCGTTCGGGAGCGTGCCGGCTGGCGGTGTTCGCCGGCCTTCGTCGCAGCGACCTGCTTCGCCTCATGAGGCTGGCGGCTCTTGTGGAGGGACGGCCAGCCGTTCATCTCGACGAACAGCCGGAGCGCCACCCACGCGGCTCGCTTGTTGCCCTCGGGGAGGGGATGGTTCGCAGCGAGGCGGACGAGCAGCGAGCAGCGACCCGGCAGAGCGGCATCACTCCCGCGGATCGACCTGGACGGCGGACGTCGCCACGGACGGAGTGGTCGGCGCCGACCCGTTGAACTGCTATCAGTCGGACGCGAGCTACAGGGCCACGGCCAGGTCCTGCCACGCGTTGGCGTCCGGCCGCTCGTCGAGCAGGCGCGCAACGCCGCCGACGATCTTGCCGAACTCGTTGTGCGCCGGGGTCCAGATGAGGATGCAGCCGTGGTGATGGCGATCGCCCTCGGCCCACTCCCGCAGCAGTGGGACGAAGTCGCGCGAGTTTCGGGTGATGAGGGTCCGTCGCTGCTCCGCAGCGAGGGCGAGCACCTCGGGATCGGCGAGCGCACCGAGAGCCGCATCGCTGGCGAGGCTCAGAACATCGTGACCGCGACCTTCGAGCGGGCGACCGACCCGCTTCGGTGACAGGTTGGCGTCGAGGAGGAGCCGCACTCAGGTTCGGGCGACCTCGACGAAGGGATGGAGCATCTGCAGCTCGTCAAGCGGCTGGCGGTTCTCTTCGATGAACCGCTGGATCTCGTCGGGATACGCGTCGCGGTACGCGAGCGCAAGGCGGATCTGGGCAGGGGACAGATGGCTGTCCTTGGCCAGCGCCTCCGGGGATCCGAAGTCCTCGGCCATGTGGGCGATCTCCCACACGTCGAGGCCGGACCCGATGACCCAGGCGCGCCGGTTCACGTCGTCACCGCGGAAGGCGACGCCGGGGAATCGCCGGGCGCGCGCAGCCTCCTCGGTGAAGGACTCGACGACGGCGCTCTTGGAACGGCGCGTGCGTCGAGCCTCAGCCTCCACGAGCCGCTCCGTCGCGGTCTCGAGTCGGACGCTGAACGGCTGTCCCTTGGCCATGGTCGCCTCTCTCGCTACAACTGTCTACAGCGTAACCGGGAGAGCAGTTCCGCCGCGAAGGTGAGGCTCCGGCTGCCAATGACCGGCCAATGGATCCGTCTGCTCCACGCGTGCGGTCAGCGTCGAGGAGCGCTGCGCTCGTGCGGGGACCGCGGCGGCGACGTTGCGGGCCGGCGCGGTCAACGGTCCGGAGATCGACCTCGACATCCTGTGGGTGCCGGTCATCGTGACCTCCTCGTCCGGCCCCGACCGTTCCACGGGACCCCTCGCCAGGCGTTTGCCGCGTCGACAGCAAGCTCATGGCAAGCCCGAGAGCGCATCCTCGCCAGGTCGCCGGCATCCGGCCGGCGACCGACGACGAAAGGGAACGACCATGGCACAAGCCGAGCAGAAGACCTTCCGCGCTCCAGACGAGACGCGCACCTTCGACCTCGGAGAGGTCGACCTGCTGAAGATCGGTGGAAGCGAGATCGGCCGCCTCACGCTCCAGCCCGGGTGGCGGTGGTCCGAGCACGTCAAGCCGATCGCCGGAACGGAGCTGTGCGAGGCGCCGCACTTCCAGTACCACGTCCAGGGCCGGCTCCACATCGTGATGGCCGACGGGAGTGAGTTCGACGCCGGGCCGGGCGACGTCACCGCCCTGCCCCAGGGGCACGACGCCTGGGTCGTCGGCGACGAGGCCGTCGTCCTGGTCGACTGGTGGGGGGCGTCGAACGACGCGAAGACCTGACGCACGGAGAGCCTCCGTGGTCCGGCGGGCCGTAGCGTTGCGACCGTGGAGATCATCCTCGACGAGCACCGCGCTCGCCGGGACGCGGCCCGGTGGCGGCTGCTGATCGGGACGGCCGTATCTGCGGCGCTGGTGGGTGGGCTGCTCGGCGTGGTCGGCGCCGTGGCCGGAGGTCGCGTGGCCTCACGGGACGCCGACCGTGACCGCCGGGCCGATCAGCGCATCGCCGCCGACGCGGCGGCCCTGCAGGTCGTCGACTCGCTGCCCGGTGACCTGCGCGAGTACGAGGTCGGGGTGGCGGCCGGGGACCGCGTGGTGCGGGCGGTGGTCCGGTCGAGGCTCGCCGACCGCCGGACCGAGCTGCGCGCCGCGATGGCCCGCGCCCAGGTGGTCGGCTCCCCGGCCGTGGCCCGGCGGCTCGGGGCCATCGACGCCACCCTCACGCGTGCCCTGCTGGCCCGGACAGCGGCCGAGGTCCGTTCGGCGCGCTCCCAGCTCGCCCGGGACACCGCCTCGCTCGAGGCGGAAGCTCGCGCCTCCGCCGGCTGAACCCGCGAGTGCGGGGGAGCTCAGTGCGAGCCGCGGGAGCTGGTGTCACAGAGACCGGCGAGGAGCAGCCCACCGGCCCCTCCCAGCCAGGCGGCGACGAGCAGAAGAAGGACGGGCACGCGGCTCGCCCTACCCACCGCGTCCGCCACCACCCGCGCACCAGCGGGAGGCGGACCGTCGCGGGGACGGGTCAGCCCGAGAGCGCCATGGCCACCAGGAGCACCCCGATCAGGGCCACGAGCAGGGCCAGTGCGGGTCCCGACGTGGGCAAGGCCCGGGCTGGCGCGTCCGACAGCTCGTCATCGATCCGGCGGTTCCACTTCACGGCGAGGGCTCGGACCGAGTCGTCGACCGAAGCGTCAGTTCGTAGGTGCGTCGCCACGGTTCGTGACTCTGGCAGAACGCCACTCGGGATGGGATGGGCCATACGGCCCATTCGGGGGACCCCGGCGAAGTGGCTATGGTGCCGCGTCCGGACCGGCGGCTCGGGTCGAGCGGAGGCGCTTCGTGACGAACGGGACCGAGGTCGAGTGGACGCCGGGTACCTCGCTGGTCGTCGTCCGGGGTGAGGTCGACCTCGGCGCGCGCCGGCACCTGAGCGGTGTCTTGTGCTCGGCCGTCGACGCCGCCGAACCCGACGCGGACCTCGTGGTCGACCTCGGCGGCGTCGCGTTCATGGACTCGACCGGCCTGCAATGCCTGGTGAGCGCACATCGGCGGGCCGCGGCGCGCGGGGTCCGGCTGGTGCTCGGACCGGTCAGCGAGCCGACCAGCCTGGTCATCCGCACCACCGGGCTCGATGCGCTGTTCCACTTCGACCCGCCGCTGGCCGACTGAGAAGGGCGGCCGTCCCCGCCCCGAGGCCGGTCAGCCGACCGCGCCCTCCTGCCCTGGGTCCGCGGCGCGGGTCACCGTGGCTCGCATGCCCTCCGCCAGCTGGCGCATCGTGCGGACGCGCTCGAGCAGCTCCGCCGTGCGCGCCCGCAGCTCGGAGAGGGGCACGGTGTCGTAGCTCGGCTTCGTCGTGTCGACCATGGATCCCACAGTGGGCGGCGCCTGGTGGAGGGTCCCCGCCGCCTACCCGCATCGGGGTCGGACGTGCACGGTCACGCGAGGGCAGCGAGCGTCTCGGCCAGGCGGTCGACCAGAGCGACGACCTCGTGGGCGCAGGCTTCGAACTCCTCCGCGTCGCCGCCACCCGGGTCGACCACCTCCTCCCACCCCTCGAGCCCGATGCCGGCGAGGCGCAGGGCCGCGACGCGCTCGGCCAGAGCTCCCGGCACGGCCGGCAGGTCCCGTGCCAGCCGCTTGAGCGTGCCGGTCCGGTCGGCCGCGGCCGGATGCTCGCGGCGGACCCACGCCACGTGCTCCGGCGCCAGCCCGACGACCAGCGTGGCGTGCTCGAGGTCGGCGGCGGTGCACTGGCGGCTCCGGTGCGGCGGTGGGTCGAGGCCCACGGCCCGGAGCGCGGCTCTGGTGCGCCAGCTCATGGGCTGACCGTCGATCACCAGCGTGCCGCCGGTCGACACGGGCAAGTGGGGCAGCTTCGCGGCCAAGGCGGCCCCGGCGATGACGGAACGAGCGGCGTTGCCCGTGCACAGGAACAGAACCGAGCTGGCCACGCCGGCATGCTCGCATGGAGGCGGCGCGGCCGCGCCCGACAAGACCCGCGCGGCGACCCCCGAGCCACGCGGCCACGCGGGCACGCGGCCACGCCCGGGCTATCGTCGCCCCCGCCACGCCGGCCACCGGGCCGGCCCGGAACCCGCGGGACGGCCATGACCCCGACGCCCACGTCCACCGAACCCCCGACCTCGGCGGAGCCGACCGACGACGCGGCCGACGTTCTCGTCGAAGACGAGCTGCTCGTCGAGGAGATCTCGATCGACGGCATGTGCGGCGTCTACTAGCCGCCTGCCCGCCCGCCTCGCCACCTCGTCTGCGACCAGCCCGATGATCGATCCCGCCCGCCCGTACGGGCTCGACCCCCAGGTCGCCCTGCGGCGCGAGCCGTTCGGTGCGCTCGCCTACCACTACGGCAACCGCCGCCTCACGTTCCTCCGCTCGCCGGACCTCGTCCGCGTCGTGCAGGACCTCGGTCGCCACGACTCGGTGGACGAGGCCCTCGCCGGCTCAGGGGTCGCCCCGGCGCGGTGGCCGGCCTTCCGGGCGGCGCTGGACTCGCTCGCCGAGAGCGAGGTGATCCGTGCCCGGTAGCCCCAGCCGCCTCACCGACGACCTCAAGCACGGTCTCGACGCGCCGATCTGCCTCACCTGGGAGCTCACCTACGGGTGCAACCTCGCCTGCGTGCACTGCCTCTCGTCGTCCGGCCGGCGCGATCCCGACGAGCTGCGCACCGACGAGCTGCTCCGGGTGGTCGACGAGCTCCACGACCTCCAGGTCTTCTACGTGAACATCGGGGGCGGGGAGCCGACGATCCGGCCCGACTTCTACGACGTCGTCGACTACGCGGTGAGCCGCGGCGTCGGCGTGAAGTTCTCCACCAACGGCAGCACGATCACGCCCGAGAAGGCACAGCGCCTGGCCGCCACCGACTACCTCGACGTGCAGATCTCGATCGACGGGGCGCTCGCCGCCACCAACGACGCGGTGCGCGGGGACGGCTCGTACGCGACCGCGCGTCGCGCCATGGACCACCTTGCCGAAGCCGGGTTCGGGCCCTTCAAGATCAGCGTCGTCGTCACCCGCCACAACGTGGCCGAGCTCGACGCGTTCGAAGCGCTCGCCGCGCACTACGGCGCTCAGCTGCGCCTCACTCGGCTGCGCCCGTCGGGTCGCGGCGCCGACACGTGGGCCGAGCTGCACCCCACGGCCGGCCAGCAGGTCGAGCTGTACCGCTGGTTGGTCGACCGGCCCGGGGTGCTGACCGGAGATTCGTTCTTCCACCTGTCGGCGCTGGGTGAGCCGCTGCCCGGGTTGAACCTGTGCGGCGCGGGCCGCGTCGTGTGCCTCATCGATCCCGTTGGCGACGTGTACGCCTGCCCGTTCGTCCTGCACCCCGAGTTCCGCGCCGGCAGCGTGCGCGACCCCGGTGGCTTCGCGCACGTGTGGCGCGGGTCGGAGCTGTTCCGATCGCTGCGCGAGCCGACGTCGGCGGGAGCATGCGCTTCGTGCGGCGCGTACGACGCCTGCCAGGGCGGCTGCATGGCCAGCAAGTTCTTCACCGGGCTGCCCCTCGACGGACCCGACCCCGAGTGCGTGCGCGGCTTCGGCGAGGCCGCGCTCGCCGCCGTGGCGGCCGGGAGCGCTCCCGTGCCGGGACCCGTGCACTCGTCGCCGGTCCGCCTCGTGCGCAAGCCCGCGGGTTAGGCGGGTGCCGGCCTCGTGAGAGAGGCTTGCCGGCGACCATGAAGCTGCTGGAGCCGCTCGTCCTGCGGGGTCGCACCGCGCGCAACCGGATCGTCTTCGGCCCCCACGAGACGAACCTGGGCCGGTCGCGCTCGGTGTCCGATCGCCACGTCGCCTACTACCGGCGGCGCGCGGTAGGCGGCGCCGGGATCGTCGTCATCGAGGAGGCCTCGGTCCACCCGAGCGACTGGCCCTACGAGCGCTGCCCGTCGGCCACCGCGTCGGTGGACGGCTGGCGTGCGGTGGCCGGTGCCTGCCGGGCCGAGGGCGCGCTGGTCCTCGCCGCCCTGGGCCACAGTGGAGGCCAGGGGTCGAGCGCGTACAGCCAGGCGCCGTTGTGGGCGCCCTCGCGGGTTCCGGAGGTCAACACCCGCGAGGTCCCGAAGTGGATGGAACCGGCCGACGTGCGCGCCGTCGTCGACGGCTTCGGCGAGGCGGCCCGGCTGGCCGCCCGGGCCGGAGTCGACGGGGTCGAGGTGAACGCCGGCCAGCACAGCCTCATCCGCCAGTTCCTCTCCGGGCTGACCAACCACCGGACCGACGAGTGGGGGCAGGACAAGCTCCGCTTCGCCTGCGAGGTGCTCACCGCGGTGCGGCGAGGTGCGGGCGACGAGGTCATCGTGGGGCTGCGGCTCTCGTGCGACGAGCTGGCCCCCTGGGCGGGCATCACGCCCGACACGGCGGTCGAGGTGGCGCTCGGGCTGGCCGATCTCGTCGACTACGTCACCGTCGTGCGGGGCTCGATCTACACGGTGTCGGCCACACGGCCGGACTGCCACACCGAGCCCGGCTTCAACGTGGACCTCGCCCGTGCCGTCACCGACGCGGTGGGCGGGCGCGTCGCCGTGATCGCGCAGGGGTCGATCGTCGATCCCGCCATGGCCGAGGAGGCCGTTGCGGCGGGTGTGTGCGTCGCCGTCGAGATGACCCGGGCGCAGATCGCCGATCCGGACCTGGCCCGCAAGGTGGCGGCCGGCGAGGCCCACCTCGTGCGGCCATGCATCCTGTGCAACCAGGCGTGCCAGGTGCGCGACGCCCGCAACCCGATCGTGTCGTGCGTGGTCGAGCCGTCGTCCGGTCACGAGTGGGAGGACCCGCCGCTCGACGGCACCGCGGTGTCGCCCGCCGACGTCTTCGTCGTCGGAGGCGGCGTCGCAGGCCTGGAGACGGCTCGGGTGGCGGCGTCGCGAGGCCATCGCGTCACGCTGGCCGAAGCAACCGATCACCTCGGCGGGATGGTGCGGGTCGCGTCGCGCGGGGCCGGCCGCGACCGCCTCGCGCTCGCCGCCGACTGGCTCGAGTCCGAATGCGACCGGCTCGGCGTCAAGGTGGAGACCGCCCGGGAGGTGACGGCCGAGGAGCTCGACGGCGTGGCCGGCGAGGTCGTGCTCTGCACCGGCTCGCGCGCCGGCCGGCGCACGTACGAGGTGGACGGCGGCGCCGCCGTGTTGAGCGCGGCGGAGGCGCTCGCCGACATCGCCGCCCTGCCCGAGGGTCCGGTTGTGGTCTGGGACCCGATCGGAGGACCGATCGGCATCTCGGTGGTGGAGGCGCTGCGCGCCCTGGGGCGCGACGTCCACCTCGTCACGCCGGACCTCATCGCCGGCAACGAGCTGTCGCGCACCGGTGACCTGGCGCCGGCCAACGTGCGGCTGCAAGCCGCCGGTGCACGCCTCGAGCGCCGCTCGCTGCTGCGCCGCGTGCGGACCGGCGCGGTGGACGTCGAGGACCGGTTCACCGGTGCGAGCCGCACCATCGGAGCCGCCGTGACGATCGACGCCGGCTACCGCCTCCCTGACGACGCCTTGTGGCGGGCCAGCGGCGAGCACCTGCCGCGCGCCGGCGATGCCGTCGCGCCCCGCACGATCCACGAGGCCGTGCTCGAGGCGCGACGGCGCGTCCTGGAGCTGGAGACACGAGCGTGACCGCCACCGCCCGCTACCGGCACCTGTTCACGCCGCTGCGCGTGGGGCCTGTCGTCGTGCCCAACCGCATCGTGTTCTCCGCCCACCTCACGAACTACGCGCAGGACGGCCTGCCTTCCGAGCAGCACGCCGCCTACTACGCGGCCAGGGCCGCGGGCGGCGCCGGGCTCATCGTCACCGAGGAGCACTCGACCCACCCCACCGACTGGCCGTACGAGAAGCTCATCCACGGCTTCCACCCCGAGGTGATCCCCGGCTACCGGCGGATCACCGAAGCCGTGCACCGCCACGGCACGCCGATCTTCGCCCAGATCAACCACAACGGCGGCCAGGCGTCGAGCATGTACAGCCGCCTGCCGGTGTGGGCCGCCTCGCCGGTGGGCGATCCCCTGTTCCGCGAGGTCCCGAAGGAGGTGGACCGGCGCGAGATCGCCGAGATCGTCGCCGGCTACGCGCTCGTCGCCGAGCACTGCAAGGCCGGCGGCTTCGACGGCATCGAGCTGCAGTGCTCGCACTCGTCGATCGTGCGCGGCTTCCTGTCGCCGGCGGTGAACGTCCGCTCCGACGAGTACGGCGGATCACTGGGCAACCGGGCCCGGCTCCTCCTGCAGATCACCGCCGCGGTGCGCGAGGCGATCGGGCGCGACCTGGCCCTCGGGGTGCGGCTGTGCGGTGACGAGCTCATCGAGGGCGGCACCACCATCGACGACGCCGTCGAGGTGGCGCGCATGGTCGAGGGCCAAGGCCTCACCGACTACGTGAACACCTCGATCGGTGTGGCCACCGCCAGCCTGTTCATGATCGAGGCGTCGATGCAGGTTCCGCCCGGGTACGCGCTGTTCATCCCGTCCGCGCTGCGCAAGGCGATCGACCTGCCCGTGGTCGGCGTGGGCCGGTTCAAGGACCCGGTGCAGGCCGACCGTGCGCTGGCCGAGGGCCACTGCGACCTCGTCGGGGTGGTGCGCGGCCAGATCGCCGACGCCGACTTCGCGGCGAAGGCCCGGGCCGGGCAGGTGGACGACATCCGCCTGTGCCTGTCGTGCAACCAGGAGTGCGTCGGGCGCATGGGTCTGAACCGCTGGCTCGGTTGCATCGAGAACCCGCGGACCGGCCGCGAGGCGCACGACGACCGGGTCGAGGCCGCCGTGGGAGCGGCGGGTGCTTCCGTCCGCCTCGGGGTCAAGCCGAAGAAGGTCGTCGTGGTCGGCGCCGGCCCGGCGGGCCTGCAAGCCGCGTCGAGTGCGACCCGCCAGGGGCACTCCGTCGTGGTCCTGGAGCGCGAGGACCGCCCGGGAGGACAGGTGATCGGGGCGGCTTCGGTGCCGAGCCGGGCCGAGTTCGGCGACCTCGTGCGCAACCAGGTGCGCGACTGCCGCCAGCTCGGTGTCGAGATCCGCTGCGGGGTCGTCGCCGACCGGGACGTCGTGCTCGCCCTGGAGCCCGACGTGGTCGTCGTGGCCACCGGTGCAGAGCCGCAGCGGCCGTACTGGGCGCCCGAGGGGGCGACGACGATCGTGGACGTGCGCGACGTCGTCGAGGGTCGCGCCTGGCCGACGGGCCGGGTCGTGGTCGTCGACGAGCTCGGCTTCCACCAGGCCACCTCGGTCGCCGAGCTGCTCGCCGACCGGGGCTGCGAGGTCACGGTGACCACGCCGGGGATGGTCGTGGGCCAGGATCTCGGCATCACTCTCGACCTGGAGCACTGGCAGGTGAAGGCGGCCGCCAAGGGCATCGGGCAACGCACCGACCTCGTGCCGATGAGCTGGGATGGCGCGCAGCTCGGTCTGCTCCACCACCCGACCGGTCAGATGGTGGACATCGCGTGCGACTGGGTGGTCCTCGCCGTCCCGCCGCGGCCGATGGAGGAGCTGTACCACGAGCTGGCGGCCGTACCGGGCGCGCGGCTGCGCGTCCACCGGGCCGGGGACTGCGTGGCCCCGCGGCGGGCGCACGCCGCGGTGATCGAGGGCGAGCGCGCCGGGGAGCTGGTGTGAGCGCGATCGCCGTCATCCCCGTGCGCGGCGGGCTGCTACCGCTCGGCGCGGACGAGGCCGTCGCCGAAGCCGGCGGGGTGGCCCTCGTCGTCGGCGACGGTACCGACGAGGCCGCCACCGCCCTCGCGGCCGCCACCTCCCTGCTGCTCGCCGAAGCGGGCGACTTCGCGCCGGCCGCGTGGGCTGTCGCCCTGCGCCCGCACATCGCGGCCGCAGCCGTCGTGGTGCTGCCGGCGTCGCCCGACGGGCGCGACCTCGCCCCCCGGCTGGCGTACGAGCTCGACCGGCCCCTGCTGGCCGGCGCCCTGTCGGTGGACGAGCACCGGGCCGTCCTGGTGCGGCGGGGCGGTCTGGTGGTCGAGGAGCACGACGTCGCCGGTCCGGTCGTCGCCACGCTGCTGCCCGGCGTGCGCGGCTTCGAGCCGGTCGCCACCGAGCCGCGGCGCGCCCGGCTCGATCTGGAGCCGCCGCCCGGGGCGGACGCCGAGGTGCTCGACGTGACCCCGCCCGACCCGGCCACGATGGATCTGGCCGAGGCCCGTCGCATCGTGGCCGGCGGCGCGGGCCTGGGAGGGCCCGAGCCGTTCGAGCTGCTGGCGCGCGTCGCTCCCGCTCTCGGTGCGTCGTTCGGTGCCAGCCGGGTCGCGGCCGACGTCGGCTGGGCCCCCCAGGACCGCTTCATCGGCACCACCGGGGTCGTCGTCGACCCCGACCTCTACATCGCGCTGGGCATATCCGGCGCCGTGCAGCACGTCACCGGCCTGGGCCAACCCGACCACGTCATCGCCGTCAACACCGACGCCAGTGCGCCGATGATGGCGATGGCCGACCTGGCGATCGTCGCGGACGCGCCGGCCGTGCTGGTCGCGCTGGCCGACCGGCTCGGCGTGGCGCACACGGCCTCGTCCGGCGACCCGAGGAGCGAGGTGAGCGCATGAGTGCCACCTTCGACTGCGTCGTCGTGGGTGCGGGGCCTGCGGGCAGCGCGGCCGCGCTGGTGCTCGCCCGCGCCGGCAAGCGGGTCGCGCTCGTGGAGCGCGGTCCGTTCCCCGGTTCCAAGAACATGTACGGCGGGGTGGTGTACGGCCGGGTCCTCGACACGCTCGTGCCCGGCTGGGAGCAGGAGGTGCCGGTCCAGCGCTGGATCACGCGGCGAGCCACGATGGTGCTCACCGAGACCCAGAGCCTCACGGTCGACTTCCGCAGCGGCGCATGGGCGCGGCCTCCGTACAACGGTTGCACCACACTGCGGCCCGACTTCGACGCCTGGCTGGCCGGCAAGGCCGAAGCCGCCGGCGCCGTGCTCCTGTGCTCCACCACGGTGACCGGCCTGCGCCGCGACGACACCGGCCGCGTCACCGGCGTGTGCACCGACCGGCCCGGTGGCGAGCTCGGTGCACCGGTCGTCATCGCCTGCGACGGCGTCAACTCGTTCCTCGCCAAGGAGGCGGGGCTGTACCAGAGCTTCGACCCCGCCAACTTCACGCTCGGGGCCAAGGAGGTCATCGCGCTGCCGCGCGACGAGATCGACCGGCGCTTCGGCCTGGCCGGCGACGAGGGTGCCGACATCGAGATCGTCGGTGCCACCGCCGACGTGGCCGGCGGCGGCTTCGTGTACACGAACGCCGACTCGGTGGCCATCGGTGTCGTGCTCCAGCTGCCGGGGCTGGCCCGCTCGGGGCGGCGCCCGGAGGACCTCATCGCGCAGCTGAAGGCACATCCGTCGATCGCGCCGCTCGTCGCCGGTGGCGATCTGAAGGAGTACTCGGCCCACCTGATCCCGGAGGGCGGCTATGACGCCATGCCCGAGATCGTCACGGACGGGCTGATGGTCGCGGGCGATGCCGCCGGGCTGTGCCTCGCGGCGGGCATCTGGTTGGAGGGAGTCAACTTCGCGATCGGCTCGGGAGCGGCGGCCGGCGAGACGGCGGTCGAGGCGCTGCGGCGGGGCGACGCAAGCGCGAAGGGCCTCGCTGGCTACCGGCGCCGCCTCGAGTCGAGCTTCGTGCTCCGGGATCACCGCAAGCTCCGCCGCGCCCCGCACTTCGTGCTGTCGGAGCGGGTGCAGCACCGGTACCCGGCGGTGGTCTGCGATCTCGTCGAGCAGCTGTTCACGGTCGAGAACCCGGCACCCAAGCGCGGCGGGCTCAAGGCCGGCTGGCGGGCGTTGCGGGCGCACGACGTGCCCCTGCGCGACGTGGCCCGTGACGCGTGGACCGCGCTGAGGACCTTCGGATGACGGCGCTCTCCCGTGCCGGCGCCGCGGTTCCGGACATCGCCTTCGAGGACCGGATGGCCACGGTCGAGTTCCGCGTCGCGCCGGACGCGCACATCGTCGTGGACGGCGACTCGTGCCGCGGCTGCACGACGCGCGCGTGCGTGACGGCCTGCCCCGCCAACCTGTTCGTGCCCACCTCCGACGGCGGCATCCTCTTCAACTACGAGGAGTGCTTCGAGTGCGGTACCTGCTACATGGTCTGCAACACGGAGGGCGCGATCACGTGGCGTTACCCGGAAGGTGGCCACGGTGTGGTCTTCCACCGGAGCTGATGGCCCGTGATCGCCGCCTGCCTCAAGTGGGTCGACCACCGACCCGAGGTCGACCTCCTGACCGGTGAGGTGCGAACCGACGAGCGCTCGTCCGGCGCGTCCGACGCCGACCGGGCCGCGCTCGAGTGGGCCCTGCGCGCCGCGCAGGCGTGGGGCGACGAGGTCGTGGCCGTCACGGCGGGACCGCCGGCCGCCGATGCGATGCTGCGGGAGGCTGTGGCCGCGGGGGCCGACCGGGCGGTGCGCATCGACCTTCGTGGCGACGCCCCGAGCGACGAGGTGGCGGCCGCCCTCGCCGTTCCGCTCGCAGGGTTCTCACTCGTCGTGTGCGGGGACTGGAGCATCGACCGGGGGAGCGGTTCGGTACCTGCGTTCGTCGCCGCGATCCTCGGCGCAGCCCAGGCCCTCGGCCTGGTCCGCGTCACCGTCGAAGCGCAGCCGGGTGCGCTCACCGTCGAGCGCCGCCTCGACGGTGGCCGCCGCGAGCACCTGCGGCTCACCGGTCCGGCGGTGTGCTCCGTCGAGCCGGCGAGCGCGCGGCTGAGGCGGGCGTCGTTGGACGGCGTGCTGGCCGCCCGGCGCGCGGCGATCGAGGTCGTGGTGCCCGCCGTCGCCCGCCGGCACGGTGCCGGTCACGCCGTCCACCAGCGCCCGTACCGGCCGCGCGCCCGCGTGCTTCCCGCGCCGTCCGCCTCGTCGAGCCCGCGTGAGCGGGTGCTGGCCCTCACCGGTGCCCTGTCGGACCGCACCCCGCCCGAGACCCTCGTGCTCGATCCGCCCGCCGCGGCCGAGCGCCTGATGGCGCAGCTGCGCGCCTGGGGCTACCTCGAGGGCGGCGGGGCACGGGTGTGAGGCTCGCCGACCTGCCGTGGCCCGCAGTGGCAGAGCGGGCCGCGCGCAGCCTGCTGGCCGTGCCCGTCGGGTCCACCGAGCAGCACGGCCCGCACCTCCCGCTCGACACCGACACCCGGATCGCGCGGGCGCTGGCCGACCGGCTCGCCGCCGCGCGCTCCAGCGTGCTCGTGGCCCCGGCCGTCCCCTACGGGTCGAGCGGCGAGCACGCGGGCTTCCCGGGGACCCTCTCGATCGGCCAGGCCGCGACCGAGGCGGTGCTCGTCGAGCTCGTGCGCTCGGCCGACGCCTTCGCCGGTGTCGTCCTCGTGTCGGCGCACGGCGGCAACGCCGAAGCGGTGCACCGGGCGGTCCGCACGCTGGCCGGCGAGAAGCGCCCGGTGCTGGCCTGGGCGCCGGGTGGCGAGCCGGAGGTGCTCGGCCGGGGCGAGGGCCCGCCCAGTGCCGCCATGCCGCCGGCGGACGCGCACGCCGGACGCACCGAGACCTCGCTGCTGCTCGCGCTCGACGCCGGCTCGGTCCACCTTGCGCTGGCCGAGGCCGGTGACGTGCGGCCGCTGCCGGAGATCCTCCCCGACCTGCGGGCCGGCGGTGTCGCCGCCGTGTCACCCAACGGTGTGCTCGGCGACCCGGCCGGCGCCACCGCGGCCGAGGGCGAGGCCCTGCTGGCGACCATGACCGCGAGCCTCGTCGCCGCGGTCGACCGCTTCGCTGGGGCGCCGCTCCCGTGAGCGACGGCGCGCCGGGAGGGTCGCCGGGAACCGCACCGCGCCCGCGCCCGCGCCCGCGCTTGCGGCCGGGGCGGGGAGCCGTGGCCGGCCCCGGCCCGGTGGCCGTGGTGACCGGCGCGGCGCGCGGGATCGGTGCCGCCACCGCAGCGCGGCTGGCCGGCGAGGGGTGGCGGCTCGTGCTCGTCGACCGGTGCGCCGACGACCCCGCGCTCGGCTACCCGCTCGCCACGCCCGCCGACCTCGACGCCACCGTCGAGCGCTGCGGCGGTCCCGGCTCGGCGGTCGGGTGCGTGGCCGACGTGCGCGACCAGCCGGCCCTGGACGCCGCCGTGGCCCTGGCCGTCGAGCGCTTCGGTGGCGTCGACGCCGCGGTCGCCGCCGCGGGTTGCATCACCGGCGGCGCCCCGGCCTGGGAGGTCCCGGACGAGGCGTGGGCGGCGATGGTGGGTGTCAACCTCGAAGGGGTCTGGAGGCTGGCCAGGGCGGCCGTCCCGGCCCTGCTCGAGCGGCCCGTGCCCCGGCGGGGCCGGTTCCTGGCCGTGTCGTCCGCCGGCGGGACGCTCGGCCTGCCCCTGCTCGCCGCCTACTCCGCCGCCAAGCACGGCGTGGTGGGGCTGGTCCGCAGCCTGGCCGCCGAGTTGGGTCCGCACGGCATCACCGCGAACGCCGTCGCGCCGGGCTCGACGAAGACGGCCATGCTCCAGGCCAGCGCGGGCGTCTACGGGTTGGTCGACGAGGCCGAGTTCGCGTCGCACCACCTGCTCGGCCGGCTGGTGCAGCCGAGCGAGGTCGCCGCGCTGCTCGCCTGGTTGTGCGGCGAGGACGCGGGCGGCATCACGGGCGCGGTGCTGCCGGTCGACGCCGGCATGACCGCCAGCTAGGCGTCCGGTGCCGCGGGACGTGCTCCCCGCACCCGCGGGGTTGCGCATCGCGCTGGACCCTGGCGCGCGGCGCGTCGACGGCGGTGCGGTCCTCATCGGTGGCACTCCGTTGCGGGTCCTCCGCCTGAGCTCGGCCGGTGCGGCCGCGCTCGACGCGCTCGCCGGCGGCGCGCCGGTGCCGGACGGCCGCCCCGCGGTGGCCCGTCTGGTGCGCCGCCTGCTCGACGCGGGCATCGCTCACCCGCGCCCCGGCCCGCCGCTGTCGTGGCCACCGCCCGCGGACGTGACCGTGGTGGTACCAGTCAACGGACCGGTCGATGCCCTGCGGGTGGCGCTCACCGGTGTGGGCTCGGTGGGGGAGACGATCGTGGTGGACGACGGGTCCTCGGACGCCGCCGGGATCGCGGGCGCGGTTCGGGCTCGTGGCGCCCGCCTGATCCGCCACGACCGTGCACGGGGGCCCGCCGCGGCGCGCGAAGCGGGCTGGCGGTCGGCGGCCACGCCGGTCGTCGCGTTCGTCGACGCGGACTGCCGGCTCCCACCGGGCTGGCTCGACCCGTTGCTCGCCCACCTGGCCGACCCGGCGGTGGCCGCGGTCGCGCCGCGGGTGCGCGCCGGCGGGCCTGAGCGTGTGGCCGAGTCGTGCCTCGCGCGCTACGACGCCGACCGGTCGCCCCTGGACCTCGGGCCGGCCGAGGCCATCGTGCGTCCCCGCAGCCGCGTGCCCTACGTGCCAACGGCGACGCTCGTGGTCCGGCGCGCGGCGCTGGTCGACGCCGGCGGCTTCGACGCTGGATTGCGCTTCGGTGAGGACGTGGACCTGGTGTGGCGCCTCGCCGGTCGCGGTTGGACCGTGCGGTACGAGCCGCGGGTCCATGTCGTCCACGCGGTCCGCGAAGGCCTGCGCCCCTGGCTCCGCCAGCGCTTCGACTACGGCACCTCGGCCGCGCCGCTGGCCCGCCGTCACGGCGCGGCCGTCGCCCCCGTCGCCGTGTCGGGCTGGAGCGCGGCATCGTGGGGGCTGGCCGCCGCCGGCGCGCCGGCAGCCGGTGCCACACTCGCCGCCGCCACCGCTCTGGCGCTGGCTCCGGACCTGCGCGGCCTGGCACGACCGGTGCCGGAAGCCCTGCGGATCGCCGGGTTGGGGACCGCAGCCTCCGGACGAACCCTCGCCGGCGGCGTCCGGCGGGCGTGGTGGCCTTTGGCCGCGGCCGCGGTCGTGCCGAGCCGCCGAGCGCGCGTGGTGGCCGCCCTCAGCGTCGCACCGCTGGCCGCCGAGTGGGTGCGGCAGCGACCGGCGCTCGGCTTCCCGCGCTGGCTCGCGCTGCGCCTCGCGGACGATCTCGCCTACGGCGCCGGCGTGTGGGCGGGCTGCGCGCGCGAGCGCTCGCTCGCCGCGCTGCGACCCGACTTCACCGGTGGCCGCGCCCGTGACCTCGTCCCGCGCGACGTGGGTCCGGCCGATCGGCAGGGTCGCGCTGCGCCAGCCGGTCCAGCCCGCTGAACCGGCTCAGTTCGGTAAGGGCCGGTCCTGCCGGCGGGCGGCCGGTGGCGCGTGCCGTCCTCGAGCCGGGCGGCCATTCGGCGCCGCGCGGCGCTCAGCGCAGCGGTGTGTGGAGCAGCGCGCCGCCGTCGACCACGAGCGCCTGGCCGGTGATCCACGAGGCGGCGTCGCTGGCGAGGAACACCGCGGCCCGGGCGATGTCCTCGGGCTCGCCGAGGCGGCGCATCGGCAGCGCCCGGGCGAGGGCCTCCTCGTTGGGCTGCCAGAGCGCCCGGGCCATGTCCGTCTTCACGAGACCCGGGGCGAGGGCGTTGACCCGCACGCCGGGCGACAGCTCCGCGGCCAGCGTGCGGGTCAGGTGCAACAGCGCGGCCTTGGTCGCGTTGTAGGCACCGATGCTGGTCTCGACGCTCATGCCCCCGATCGAGGCGATGTTGAGGATCACGCCGCCGCCCTCGCGCATGGCGTGGCGCCAGGCGAGCTGGGACCACACCAGCGGCCCCCGCCAGTTCACCTGGATCGTCTTGTCCAACCGGGGCAGGTCGATGTCGATCGTGCGACCCATGTACGGGTTCGTGGCCGCATTGTTGACGAGGATGTCCAGCCCGCCGAGCCGCTCGACCGTGGCCGCGATGCAGGCCTCGGCCTGATCGGGCTCGCCCGCGTTCGCCGCATACCAGCTGACCTCGCCCTCCATGCCGGCCGCGACGTCCTCGAGCGCGTCGGGCTTGCGCGACGAGAGCATGACGCGGGCGCCACTGGCGGCCATGGCCGCCGCGATGGCGCGCCCGATGCCGCGCGAAGCGCCGGTCACCAGGGCGACCCGTCCGTCGAGGCGCACGTCCAACCCGCTCTCCCTTCGTGTGGCGGTGTGCCGGAGCGGCCGTGCCGGCGCGCCCCGGCCCGGAGGTTGGCACACGCCGCTCAGCGCAGCACGAAGCGGCTGTCGCCGGCCAGGACCGCCCGGCGCAGCGTCTCGAGGTCGAGGCTGCGCCGGAGTCCCAGGAGGTGCAGGCGCACGACGTGGCGGTCGTCCTCCCACCATGCGGCCACGGCCTCGGCGCCACCGGGCAGATCGGCCGTGAACGACCGGCTCACCCTGGCCCATGCGGGCAGCGGGAGGCGACGATCCCACCAGCGCACCTCACGCAGGTCGAGACGCAGGCAACCGCCGTCGACGACGGGTTCCACCAGCAGCACGACGGAGCGGCCGGGTGGGCGGGCTTCGACGAGCCGGCCCGGGCCGGCGGCGAGGTTCCATCCGCGCGTGCCGATGCGGCGCAGTGTCCGCAGCGCTTCGGCCGGGGTGGCGTGGACGGTGAGATCGACGCGCCCGGTCGTGAGCCGGCCCGGCACACCCGGTTCGACCACCACGTCGTGGGCGACGACCTCGACGGCCGACAGGTGGTGCCCTCCCCAGTCCACGTCCTGCGCGTCCGCCGCGACGCGGACCTCTCCGCCCCCGCGCCGCTCGACGCGCAGGCCTTCGAGCACGAAGGACAGTTCGGTGCCCTCGACGTCGACGGTGAACCGTCGCCCGGCGAAGCGTCGGGCGATCCCGTCCACGAGCTCGACGAGGACGACCTCGACCGGCGTTCCGACGTCGACCCCGAGCTCGCGGCCCACCTCCCGTCCCGCCTCGAGCCAGCGCGCGGGATCGACGAGGCGGCGGGTCAGCTCGCCCCACTCGTCGAGCCAGGAGGATCCGCCCCGCGGTTCGCCCGGGCCCACTCCACTGCGCCCCTCGCCCTCCTCGGCCTCATCGCGCCGTGGCCGGAGGACGCCGAACGGGTCGAGCGGGTTGAACGACGGCATGGTCAGGTCGACGCCGGCGTGCTCAGGTGCGCAGGGTCAGGCCGCCGTCGACAACGACGACCTCGCCGGTGACGTAGCCGGACGTGGCCAGCGCGATCACCACGTCGGCCACGTCGTCGGGCGTGGCGCTGCGCCGCAACGGGGCGACACCTTCGACCCATCGCCTCACGCCGTCCCAGCCCTCGTCGGCCGTCCAGGGTGTGTCCACGAGCCCCGGTGCGACGGCGTTGACCCGCACCTCCGGTCCGAGCACCGCGGCGAGCAGGCGGGTGAGGTGGTTGAGCCCCGCCTTCGAGACCGCGTAGGGGATCGAGCTGCCGGTGGGCCGGACCCCGGCGATCGACGAGACGTTGACGATGCAGCCGCCCGCCTCGCGCAGGGCCGGCACGGCGGTCCGGCTCAACAGCCACGGCCCGATCAGGTTCGTGTCGAGGATCGTGTGCCACAGGTCGAGGTCCACCGCGGCGAGATCCTCGTGCGGGATGCGCTTCGTCGTGCCCGCGTTGTTGACAAGCACGTCGAGGCGGCCGTAGCGCTCGACGGCCGCCTCGACCAGCCGGCGGCCGTCCGCTTCGTCGGCGACGTCGGCCTGCACGTACAAGGCGTCGGGCAGCGCGGCGGCGATCCGCTCGCCCGCCTCCACCGATCGGTGCGAGTTGACGACCACCTTGGCGCCGTGGCCGGCGAAGCGGCGGGCGATGGCCTCGCCGATGCCGCTCGAGGAGCCCGTCACGAGGGCGACCTTGCCGTCGAGTGGATGGGTCACGGGGCTCTCCTCTGGCCGGGCGCACCGCCGGCCGGTCGCCGCCTCGGGCGCCAACCTAGGAGAACCGGCCCGGTCGGCGCCGCACCGTCTCCCCGCTGGTCGTTCCGGGTCGCGGATGGTGGGCGCACTCGGCCACGATGGGGGCGTGGATCCGCCCGACCACCCCCCGACCCACCCGACCGGCCAGTCCCCCGACGCCTGGTCCATCGACGGCGCGGCGGAGGCGATGCACGAGGCCGGCCTCCCGGATCTGGCCGGCGGCGCGCTGGTCGATGCCATGGCGGCGGTGGCGGCCGACGACGGACCGTCCACCCGCACCCGCCTGTACGAGACGTTCCTCACAGCGAGCCTGCTCGTGGGGACCGATCAACCGGTGGCGGCGGGCGCCGGCGGGGCGGACGAAGGCATCCAGGTCGGCCTGTGGAGCATCACGGGTCCCGGCGACGAGCCGATGCTCGCAGCGTTCACCGGCGAAGACGCGTTGCTGCGGGCGCGGCCGGAAGGCGGAGCCTGGATCGCGATGACGGCGGTCGACCTGGCCCGGCTCGTAGTCACGAACGGGGGCAACGGCCTCGCCGTCGACCCGGGCAGCGAGACCAACGGCTGGCTGGGGCCCGGTGAGCTGGCGGCGCTGGCGGAGGGCCGGGCGCCCATGCCCGAGGCCACGCTCGATCTCGGCGTGGATCAGCAGGTCCTCGTCGGCTCGCCCGCCCAGGACCCGCCGCCCGGCCTGGCCGCGGCGCTGGGTGACGTGCTCGGCGCCGTCGAGGAGATCCGCTCGGCCTGGCTGTTCGAGCTGGCCATCCCGCCCGGCGCACCGGGCCTCGCGCTCGGCGTGGAGATCGCACCGGACGCCGCCGACCTCGACGTGCCCGCGCTCTTCGAGCGCTGCCACGCCGCGGCCGCCGACCTGCTGGGCGAGGGCGCGAGCCTCCAGTACCTGCCCATCGAGGGTGAGCTGCTCGAAGTGGCGCGCCAGGTCGACATCTCGGTCCTGCTGCGGTGACGTCTCCGGCTGGGCCGTTCGACTCGTTCTCGCAGGGCGCGTGCGAGAGATCGGGCGACGGCCGGTAGGTTGGTGCGATGCGCCGGCGCTCCGTCCCCCTGTCCCTCGCGCTCCTGCTCGTCGTGGCTGCCTGCGGTGGCGGCGGCAGCGGCGAGGGCACCGCGGGCAACGCCACCACGTCCACCGCGAAGGCCGGATCGAACGGTGGCGGAGCGCGCACGTCGACCGACGGAGCCACGACGAGCTCCACCGCACCGGCCGGCGCGACGACGTCGAATGGTTCGACGTCGATCGATCCTTCACCGTCCGACCCGGTGGCCCCCGGCGCCACCCGCATCCGCTACGAGGTCGGCCCGATCGACATCAAGCCCGGCCAGAACAACATCGCGTTCACCGCAGGTGACGTGCCCAAGCCTCCCCAGAGCGGCTGGATCACCCGCATGGCGCCCAACATCCGCTACGCCGACGGCACCGTGCCGCCCGTCGACGTCATCCATCTGCACCACGGCGTGTGGCTCAATGCCAGCCGCCGCGATCTCACCAAGTCGAGCCTCCCCGAGCGGTTCATGGCCGCCGGCGAGGAGAAGACGATCCAGTCCATGCCCGCGGGATACGGCTACCGGTACGACCAGGGCGACCGCTGGATGATCAACTACATGATGCACAACCTGTGGCCCAAGCCCGGGAAGATCTGGATCACCTACATCCTCGACTTCATCCCCGACTCCGCGCCGCAGGCCGCGTCGATCAAGGCCGCCACGCCGCTGTGGATGGACGTGCAGAACGGCAGCGTGTACCCCGTGTTCGACGTGCTGCAGGGCTCCGGCAAGGGCGGCCAGTTCACGTACCCTGACGACGCCACCGACCCGTACAGGGGCGGCGCGCCGGCCAACCAGTTCGTCCTTCCCGAGTCGGGAACGCTGATCGGCACGGGCGGCCACCTCCACCCAGGGGGCACGAAGGACACACTGTTCCTCCAGCGCCCAGGGGCGACGGCGTCGGCCGGTGTGCCGACCAAGGACGGCAAGGCCGACGTGGTCCGGCTGTTCACCTCCGTGGCGAAGTACTACGAGCCCGCGGGTCCGGTGTCCTGGGACTTGTCGATGACGGTGACGCGACCGGATTGGCGCGTGGCCGTGAAGCAGGGTGACACGCTCGAGATGAGCGCCACCTACAACTCGGACCGCGCGTCCTGGTACGAGTCGATGGGCATCATGCTCACCTGGTTCGCCCCTGGTGAGACGAGCGGCCCCGATCCGTTCACGACCAACGTCGACAAGCCGGGTCAGGTCACCCACGGCCACCTCGCCGAGAACAACAACCACGGTGGCCAACCGGACCCGAAGAACTACCAGGACCTCACCAAGCTCCCGAGCAAGCCGCTGACCGGACCGATCATGATCGACAACTTCGTGTACTCACGGGGCGACATGTCGGTCGCCTCCAGCATCCCGAGCGTGAAGGTGGGGCAGAGCATCACCTTCGACAACAGTGCCGACGCCGCCCGCGAGAACGGGATCTGGCACACGATCACGGTCTGCAAGGCGCCCTGCAACGGCAAGACCGGCATCGCGTTCCCCCTTGCCAACGGTCCGGTCGTGTTCGACTCCGGTGAGCTGGGCAGCGCCGGAGCGCCGACCGCGGGCCGGGTCACGTGGCAGACGCCGGCGAACCTGCCGCCCGGTACGTACACCTACTTCTGCCGGATCCACCCCTTCATGCGGGGCGCGTTCCGGGTCGAGCCCTGACGTCGACGGTGCTGCGCTCCCGCCTCGGCAAGGCGGTCCTCGTCCTGCTCCTCCTCGTCGTCGCCGCCGGCGCGGCCGGCTGGTGGTTCTTCCTGCGCGGCGACGCACCGGCCAAGGCCGCCCTTCGGACCCGCCCGGGCAACGGGCAGCCTGCGGGCGCGGGCACGTCGCAGTCGGCGGACGGCTCGTGGAAGGTCAGGGTCGACAACCCCGACCAGGTCTTCGCCGGCTACCGGATCCAGGAGATCTTCGGTGGCGAGACCGTGAAGAAGACCGCCGCCGGCCGCACCAGCGCGGTGACCGGCTCGTTCGTCGTGAAGGGCCGGCAGGTGACGGCAGGGACGGTCACGGTCGACGTCACCAAGCTCGAGAGCGACCGCACTGCCCGCGACGAGATCATCAGGAACCGGGGGCTCGAGAGCTCGAAGTTCCCCACCGCCACGTTCCAGCTGAGCGGGCCCGTGACCCTCAGCGCCGCGCCGGCACGGGGCCGTTTGGTCAAGGCGACGCTGGCCGGGACGCTCAAGCTGCACGGCGTCAGCCGCCCGCTGCGCGTGCCCGTCGAGGCCCGCTGGAACGGCGACACGATCGACGTGCAGGGCTCGGCTCCGGTGCAGCTCCGGGACTACGGCATCGAGGTGCTGAACCTGCCGATCGTGAAGATCGACGACCGCGGCACCTTCGAGTTCCAGCTCACCTTCGTGCGCTCATGAGGGCGCGGCGCGGCCGGCGAGCTCAGGCCGGCGGCCGGCCCGGGTCGGGGTTCGGCCGCGACGGTCGGGCGCGGATGAGGCGGACGGCCCAGTTTGGGCATCCGCCGCGAAGGGCACGTTGACGCCGTGCGACTTTTGCGTTCGCAACGATGGGCCTCCGAGCCGTCCCTGTCGATCGACGTGGCGCCCGCGGCGAACGGCACCGAGGTCCGCATCGCAGGCGAGCTCGATCTCGCCTCCGTTCCCCAGCTCCGCACCTGCCTCGCGGACCTCACCCAGCGAGGCGAGAAGCATCTGGTGCTCGACCTGTCCGGCGTGACGTTCTGCGACTCGACTGCGCTCGGGCTGTTCGTCGGTGCGCACCGCCGCTGCGAGGTCAGTGGCGGCTCGATCGAGTTCCGCTCGCTGCCCTCGTCGCTGCGCCACCTGTTGCGGGTGAGCGGGTTGGACCAGATCCTCGACGTCGACTGAGCCGAGGCGACCCAGGGGGTCCCGGTCCGGCGGCTCGGCGGCCGGGGCGCCAGACGCCGGCTGCTAGGTTCGCCCGACGCTGGCGGCGTGGCCGAGTGGCTCAGGCAAGGGACTGCAAATCCCTCTACGCGGGTTCGATTCCCGCCGCCGCCTCTGATCGTCCCTCCCTCCGCCGGGCGCTGAGCGCTGCGTCGGGGTGGGCCCGGACGTCCGCAGCTCGGCAGGGCTACGTTCGGGGTCACGATGGAAGCGACGCCTGCGATACCTGCGACGCGCGGCACCGGCCTCGGCCGGCGCCGATGGCCGGGACGGCCGGCCCGATGAGGTACGCCGACGGGCCGACCGTCGAGGTCGAGGTCCTCGTGGCCGCACCGATCGAGCGCGTCTGGGCGCTCGTGTCCGACATCGATCTGCCGGCGCGGTTCTCGGGCGAGCTCCTCGAGGCCCGCTGGGTCGACGACGTGAAGCTGGGCGCCCGCTTCACCGGCCGGAACCACCACGACGCGCTGGGGGAGTGGGAGACCACCGCGTTCGTGGTCCGCTACGAGCCCCCGGTGGCGTTCGGTTGGGCCGTGAGCGACCCGTCCAACCCGTCGGCGAGCTGGTGGTTCGAGCTGGCCGCAGAACCGGGCGGCACCCGGCTGCGCCAGGGCATGCGCATCGGTCCTGCGCCGTCGGGACTGTCCATCGCCATCGAGGCGATGCCCGACAAGGAGGAGAAGATCATCGCCCGGCGCCTCGCCGAGCACGAGCGCAACATGCGGGCCACCCTCGAAGGCATCAAGCGGCTCGCGCAGGCCCAGGAGTGACCATGCGGGTCGGTGTCGGCCTGACGACGGTCGGGTCGCGCAGCGTCGACTTCGTCCGCGAGGCCGAGAAGCTGGGCGTGGACTCCGTGTGGTGTGCCGAGTTCTGGGCCGGGGATGCGCTCACGCCGCTCGCCTACCTCGCCGGGCGCACGTCGACCATCCGACTCGGCACGGCGATCGTGCAGCTCGGTTCACGCACGCCGGCGATGCTCGCCATGTCGGCCCTGTCGATGCAGGCTCTGTCCGAGGGCCGCTTCGTGCTCGGCATCGGCACCAGTGGCCCGCAGGTCATGGAGGGCTGGCACGGCGTCCGCTTCGACCGGCCGATCCGGCGGACGCGCGAGACGGTCGAGATCATCCGCCTGGTCAGTGCCCGTGAACGCCTCGAGTACGACGGCGAGGTCTACCGGCTGCCACTGCCGGGCGGCGAGGGGCGCGCCATCCGCTCACTCATGCCGGCCGCGCCCATTCCCGTCTACGTCGCGTCGCTCGGGCCTGCGAACCTCCGGCTCACCGGTGAGCTCGCGGACGGGTGGATCGGCAACTCGTTCATCCCCGAGACCGCCCACGTGTTCCTCGACCCCATCCGGGAAGGCGCCGAGGCAGCAGGACGCGACGTGTCCGAGCTGGACCTCACCGTCTCGGTCGGCGTGGAGCTCACCGACGACGTGGAGGAAGCCGGCCGCCGCCACGCCGAGGGCTACGCGTTCACCTTCGGCGCCATGGGCTCCGCCACCGACAACTTCTACAACGACGCGTTCGCCCGCCAAGGCTACGGCGACGACGTCCGCGCGGTCCAGCGGCTCTGGCTCGACGGTGACCGGGAGGCGGCCCGCAAGCGCGTCCCGATCGAGATCGGGCTGCGCACGAACCTCATCGGTACCGACGACATGATCCGCGATCGGCTTCGCCTGTACCGCGACGCCGGCATCACGATGCTGCGAACAGCGCCCGGCGGCGACGACGTCGACACCCGCCTGTCGACCCTCGCCCGCCTGCTCGAGCTCGTGCGGGACGTCGACGCCGAGGCGCGGGCAGGCCGGGCGGGCTGAGGCCCGCCGCCCTCGCCCGAGCGCGCCGGCCCGGTCGAGACAGAGGGAGCCCTCGGCCCGTGCTCTCGTCGGCCGGGCTTCACGGCACTGCGAGCCAGAGTCGCACGAGGCCTCGGAGGCGGTCGATGCCGGTGCCCTTCGCCGCGCTGACCCACACGACGTCGGCCGGCTCGAGCGAGCATGCCGTCGCGAGGGCCCGCTTGCGCTTGTCCCGGTGGGTCGAGCGGATCTTGTCGTGCTTGGTCGCCACGACGGTGTGGGGCAGCGCCTCGGCGCGGACCCAGTCGAGCATCTGCACGTCGAGCGCCGTGGGCCCGATCTCACCGTCCACGAGGACGACGACCATGGCGAGCTCCTCGCGCCCGAGCAGGTAGCCCTCGATCATGCGCTGCCACGACGCCCGCATCGCCTTGGACGCGGACGCGTAGCCGTAGCCGGGGCAGTCGACGAGGGTCGTGCCGTCGGCCAGGGCGAAGCAGTTCAGCAACCGGGTGCGGCCCGGCGTCTTGGACACCTTGGCCAGCCCCTCGCGGCCGGCGAGCGCGTTGACGAGCGACGACTTCCCGACGTTGGACCGCCCGACCACGGCCGCCTCGGCACGCGTCTCGGGCAGAGCCGCCAACCGGTCGGCCGACGTGACGAAGCGCAGGGGAAGCGGTGCGGCCACAGGGCACCATCCTCGCGTCACCGAGGCGGGGCACCGCCCGGACCGGATGGCGACGACGAGCGCACCGGCGCCGCCTTCGCCCGATCGACGCCCTCGCCCGGACCCGCTCGACCGACCATGTTCGCCCGGCGGGCCCCGGAGTCGTAACGTCGTCGCAAACAGCACACCCGTGCAGCGATGAGAACCCTTTCCTGCACAGACCCCGAAGACCCCCCACTCCGGAGGTTTCCCGTCATGGGTTCGTCACGGAAGCTCCGTGCCGGGGCCGCAGCGGCCCTGCTCGTCCTCACGTCCCTTGCCGCGCTCGGACCCGGCGAGATCGCACCGGTCGGGAGCGTCTCGGTGGCGCCCCCGTCGGCGGGCGCTTGGCTCGGCGCCTACGTCGAGCCCACGACCACCGGTCCCTACGCCAGGCGCTCTGCGGTCCTCGACCACGAGCGGGCCCTGGGGACCCGGCTCGACGTCGTCCACTGGTTCTACCCGTGGACTTCGACGTTCCCGACGGCCACCGAGACGTGGGCGGCCGACGGGGGCCGGCGGAACTTCATCTCCTGGGCACCGGCCAAGACGACCGACGTCAACGCCGGGCGGTACGACTCGCTCATCCAGGCCCGCGCCCGGGGCATGGCGGCGTTCCGGCGGCCGGTGCTGCTCCAGTGGTTCGGTGAGATGGACAGCCCGACGTTGGCCGCACGGTCCGTCAACCCGACGGCGTTCATCAACGCCTGGCGGCGCATCTACTTCATCTTCCGGGCCGAGGGCGCCGGGAACGTGGACTTCGTCTGGTGCCCGAACGCCTGGAACTTCCAGACGGGCGAAGCGCAGAAGTGGTACCCGGGTGACCGGTTCGTGGAGTGGACGTGCGCGGACGGCTACAACTGGGCACCCAAGCGCCGCGGCTCGGTGTGGACGTCGTTCCGGTCGGTGTTCGCCTCCTTCTACGGGTGGGCCGCCGCCCGCGGCAAGCCGATCATCGTGGGCGAGACCGGCGCACTGGAGGATCCCTCGCAGCCCGGTCGCAAGGCCCAGTGGATCCGCGACATGGCGAGCACCCTGGCCACCGCGATGCCGCGCGTCAAAGCCGTCGTGTGGTTCGACGCCAAGGAAGGTCCGCGCTTCGACCCGGCCAGCCAGTACGACTTCCGGGTGCGGACGTCGTCGGGCGCCGCGTCGGCGTGGAGCGCCGTCGGGCGCTCCGCGTACTTCAACCGCTGACGGGCCTCGGAGGAGCCGTCCTGCACCCGCCGAGCGCCGGCTCTTCGAGCGCCGCCGGTCGCCGAACCGCCGGCCCTGCCCTACCGTCGGCGGGATGCACGACCACGAGGTGAGCGACAGGGCCCGGCGGCTGGCGGCGGCCATCGAGCCCTTCGTCGGCCAGGTGTACTTCAGCCCCGAGTGCCATGAGGCCTACGCCGGGGTGGGCTTCGGCGCCAGCCCGGGCTCGACGTCGGCGGGCGTGGCCCTGCCCGACGGTCCGGCGTACTTCACCAGCCGGGGCTCGATCCTCGGCCAGGTGCCGGGGGTGAGGTGGTCGCCGCCACCTTCGCCGTGTTCAACCCCGCCGTCGTCGTCGCGTCGGTGGCGCACGGGTGGACGCTGGTGGACGCGGCCACGATCCAGACCCTGCGCACGCAAGGCGCTGTCGCGCAGCTCACGCGGATCCTCGGGGCCGCACCCGAGGGCGTCGGACGAGCCGTGGAGCTCCTGACCCGAGCCACCGAGGCGCTCACCATCGAGGGACGACCACTCTTCGCGGGGCTCGTCGCGCTCGGCCTGCCGGGTGACCCCCTGGCCGACGCGTGGCGACTCGCCGACCGGCTGCGCGAGCAGCGCGGCGACGCGCACGTGGCGGCGTGGACGGCGGCGGGCGTCGATGCCCCGGAGGTCTCCGTGCTCACCGAGGTGTGGTGGGGTCTGCGGCCGGGGAGCTACTCGCGCAGCCGGGCCTGGGGCAGCGCGGATCTCGCCGCGGCCACCGAGCGGCTCACGGCCCGGGGCCTGCTCGACAGCGGAGGCGAGCTCACCGGCGACGGTCGCAGCCTCCGCGAGCAGATCGAAGCCGCCACCGACCACCCCGAGCGCCCGGCGATGGAGGCGCTGGGCGAGGACCTCGACGAGCTGCTCGGCATCGTCGGGCCCTGGAGCCGAGCGGTGAAGGACGCGGCCGGGTACCCACCGAGCGGGCCGCACGACCTGGCCGGCGCCCAGCGCTGACGCACCGGTTCGCGCAACGGTCGGCCCGGCGCAATCGTCAGGAACGGACGTTCCAGCGCCGGCGCTGCCCGTTCCAGTCGGCAGTAGCGTGCGAGCGATGGCTGGCACCCTCGACCGCGACGTCACGGAGCTCGCCCGCCGCATCGCCGAGCTGGGCGCCGGTGAGCGCTCCCGGGTCTTCCGCATGTCGTGGTGGAGCGAGCGGATGCTGGAGTGGGCGATGGCCCGGCCGGAGTTCAAGACCCAGCTGTTCCGGTTCGTGGACGTCTTCCCCGCCATGCAGGACGACGCCGACGTGGTCCGCCACCTCCACGAGTACCTCGGCGGCGCCGATGGTCCCAAGGCGCTCGGCCTCGGGATCGACGCGGCCGACCACGTGCCGTTCGGCAAAGGTGCCTCCGCTCGGGTGGCGCGGCGGAACATCTCGCGCATGGCCGAGCAGTTCATCGTCGGCACCACTCCCGGCGAAGCGGTCGCCGGCTTGCACGGGCTGTGGAAGCAGGGGAGCGCGGCGACGGTCGACCTGCTGGGCGAGAAGACCATCGTCGGCCCCGACGCCGACCGCTACGCCGACCGGGTCCGCGTGATGCTGGCGGCCCTCTGCGATGCGGCGGCCGGCTGGGCCCCCGACGACCACCTCGAGCGCGACGATCTCGGGCCGATCCCGCGGGTCAACGTCAGCATCAAGCCCACGGCGCTGGCGTCCCACTACGAACCGCTCACGCGGGAGGAGGGACTGCGCCGGGCCGGCGAGCGGCTCCGCCCGATCCTGCGCCTCGCCCGGGACCGCGGCGCGACCGTCAACTTCGACATGGAGCACTACGACGTCAAGGACCTCACGCTGCGCCTGTTCCGCCAGCTCCTCGGGGAGGACGAGTTCGCCGACCTCGACGCCGGCGTCGTCGTGCAGGCGTACCTGCGGGACAGCCGCGACGACCTCGCGGACCTGATCGCGTGGTCGTCGCGGCGGGCCAAGCCGATCACGGTCCGCCTCGTGAAGGGGGCGTACTGGGACACCGAGACGGTGCACGCGCGGGCCGCGGGCTGGCCGGTGCCGGTGTTCGAGCGCAAGGCCGAGTCGGATGCCAACTACGAGCGGTGCACCCGGCTGCTCCACGACCACCACGGCGAGGTGCGCGCCGCGTTCGCCAGCCACAACCTGCGCAGCCTCGCCTATGCCATCACGTACGCGCGCAGCCTCGGCATCGCCGACTCCGGCTTCGAGATCCAGATGCTCTACGGGATGGCCGAGCCGGTGCATGCCGCCATCCGCCGCCTCGGGCTCCGGCTGCGCGTCTACGCGCCCGTCGGTGCGCTGGTGCCCGGCATGGCGTATCTGGTGCGCCGGCTGCTGGAGAACACGTCGAACGAGTCCTTCGTGCGGCACCGCTTCGCCGAGGGCAAGGCGCTCGACGAGCTCATCGCACCGCCGGGCGCCGTGGCCCTGCCGGATCCCACGGCGCCGATTCGGCCGCCCCCGACCGACGCCGCGTCGCCGCGGACCTACGCACCGGAGCCCGTACGCGAGTGGCGGCGGCCGAGCGCGCGGGCGGCGTTCGCAGTCGCCGTCGAACGGGCCGGACGGGCCGACGTCGTCGAGGTGCCCGCGCTGATCGGCGGCGAGCGGGTCCGCACCGCCCGGACGATCGAGTCGCCCGACCCGGGCGATGTGGAGCGGGTCGTCGCCGGGTCGGCGTCGTGCACGGGCAGCGAGGCGGACGACGCGGTGGCCGCCGCCGTGGCTGCTGCCGAGCGCTGGGGAGCCACGCCCGCCTCCGAGCGGGCCCAGGTCCTGTTCCGCGCCGCGGAGTGGATGCGCGCCCGGCGCGACGAGCTGGCGGCGCTGCAGTGCTTCGAGGCCGGCAAGCCGTGGGACCAGGCGGACGGCGACCTCTGCGAAGCCGTCGACTTCTGCGAGTACTACGGCCGCGAGGCGATCCGCCTGGATGCCGGCGGCGCCGTCCAGTCGCCGCCCGGCGAGGGCAACACGCTTCGCTACCAACCCAAGGGCGTCGGCGTGGTGATCGCGCCGTGGAACTTCCCCCTCGCCATCCCCATGGGCATGACCGCGGCGGCCCTGGTTGCCGGCAACCCGGTCGTGCTCAAGCCGGCCGAGCAGACCCCGGGGGTGGCATGGCAGATCGTCCAGGCCCTCGAGGCGGGCGGCCTCCCGAAGGGCGTGCTCGGGTTCGTGCCCGGGCTCGGGGAGGAGGTCGGCGCGCGGCTGGTCGAGCACCCCGACGTCGCCTTCGTCGTCTTCACCGGCTCCCGCGAGGTCGGGTTGGCCATCAACCAGGTCGCGGCCACGCCGCGCTCGGGGCAGCGGCTGGTGAAGAAGGTCATCGCGGAGATGGGCGGCAAGAACGCCCTCATCGTCGACGCCGACGCGGATCCGGACCAGGCCGTGCCCGCCGCCGTCTACTCCGCGTTCGGCTTCGCGGGGCAGAAGTGCTCGGCGCTCTCGCGCCTGATCGTGCTCGACGCCGCCTACGAGGCGGTCGTGCCCCGGCTCGTGCAGGCCGCGCGGGAGCTCGCGGTCGGGCACCCGCGCCACATGGGCACCCAGGTCGGTCCGGTGATCGACGCCGATGCGTACAAGCGGCTCCGCTCGGTCATCGACGAGGCGGGGCGGCACGGCCGGGTCACCCTGGCACGCGACGACGTGCCCACGGGCGGGTGGTACGTCGGACCAGCGGTGGCCGAAGAGGTCGACCCGGCGTCCACGCTCGCCCGCGACGAGCACTTCGGGCCCGTGCTCTCGGTGTTCCGGGTGGCCGATCTCGACGAGGCGATCGCGCTCGCCAACGACACGGACTACGCGCTGACCGCCGGCATCTTCTCCCGCTCACCGGTCAACATCGAGCGCGCCACCCGCGAGCTGCGGGCAGGCAACCTCTACGTGAACCGGCACATCACCGGTGCCGTCGTGGGCCGCCAGCCCTTCGGTGGCTTCGGCCTGTCCGGGGTCGGCTCGAAGGCAGGCGGGCCCGACTACCTGCTGCAGCTCGTCGATCCCCGCGTGGTCAGCGAGAACACCCTCCGGCAAGGGTTCGCGCCGGAGAGCTGACCTTCGCCCGGCACGGTCGCGTGGGCGGCTGCCGCCGCGCGGAAGAATGGCCGCGCTCTGTCGACCCAGGAGGATCCCCGTGAGCGACCGCACCTGCCAGAGCTGTGGGACCACCGTCCCCGGCGGAGCGCGCTTCTGCCCCGAATGCGGCGCGGCTGCACCGCCGGAGGATCCGGGGACGCGGGGGCCGGCCGACCTGACCGTGGCCGACGCCCCGGCGCCTCCGCTGGCGGGCGCACCGGTCGAGCAGGGCGCACAGGACGTGAACGCCACGCGCGTGTTCCGAGTGGGAGACCGCTCCGGGAACCCAGCTGCTCCGCCCGCGCCGGGCCCCCCGCCCACCCGGCAGATCCCGTCGACGCAGGCGCCGCCGCCGGCGCAAGGGCTGCCGCCGACCCAGGCGGTGCCTCCCACCCGTGCCGTGCCTCCCACTCAGGCGGTGCCTCCCACCCAGGCGGTGCCGCCCGTCCCATCGTCGTGGACCCCGCCCGCGGCTGCGGCACCGCCCGGTGCTCCGGCACGGCCCGCCGGCCCCGGCGAGGGCCCCGGTCAGCCGGCGCCGGGAGCCCCTGGCTACGGGGCGGTGCCGTACCCGCAGCCGTCGTACGGGCAGGCTCGCCCCGGCCAGCCGTCGTACGGCCAACCGTCGTACGGCCAACCGTCGTACGGCCAGCCGCCCTCGGGTTGGCCGACGGGAGCGGCCGGCCAGATCGGTCGACCTCCGGCGGCGCGTCCCGAGGTCGCGAAGGGAAGCCCACTCGGGGGGATCCTCGCCGTGCTCGGCGGATTGCTCGGCGTCGTGAGCCCCTTCCTCGCGTGGATCCGCGTGCGCGGCGCCACGCAGACCGGGATGGACAACGGGACCGTGGACGCCAAGGTGGTGCTCGCCGTCGGCATCGCCGCCATCGTGCTCGGCATCGCCGCGGCGGCCGGGGCCCGCAGCACCATCGTCCGCCTCCTGGTCGCGGCGGTCGGGGTCGCGTTCGTCGTGTACGCCATCGTCGACATCTCGAGCGTCGGCGACCTTCCCGACCGTGTGAGCCCGCGACCCGGTGCCGGCCTGTTCGTGCTGCCGCTCGCAGGAGCGTTGTGCCTCCTGGCGGCAGCGCTCATCCGGCGACCGAAGCAGCCCGCCGCCCTCGGCGTCTGACGGGCGCGGTCCCGCTCGCCCGGGACGCCGGGCGACGGGGCCCATCCACGGGAGGCGCGCTGTGCACCTTCACCGGCTCGGGGCCCTGGGACGGGAGGCGGTCCGGGTAGGGTCGCCGCCCCGGTCGTCGAGCGCCACGAGGTGATGCGGTGCGCAGGTTCTGGTCGTGGTTGGCCGTCGAGCTGGGCAAGCGGGCCGGCGTCGTCGCCGTCGTGGGCCTGCTCGTCACCCTCGTGCTCGGCTTCGGCATCACCCGCCTGCGCTTCGCCACCGGCCAGGACAGCTACCTGAACAAGAGCGAGCGCACGTACAAGGACAACTTCGGCTACCAGTCGCTGTTCGGCGGCGAGGCCATGGTGGTCCTGCTGACGATGCGCGACGGCAAGACGGTGGCCGACCTCACCGACCCGGCGGCGCGGCGCCAGATCGACGCCGGCGCCCGGGCCCTGCGCGGCCGCCCCGAGGTGGCCGGCGTCATCACGCCGCTCGACGCGCTGCAGTACAGCGCCAACCTCGTCCAGCGCTCGGCCGAGACCCCGGGCGATCCGGCACCTTCGCTCGACCCGACCCGCTCCATCGCGGGATCGATGCTGCAGCGGGCCATCGCCGCGGAGACGCCGGGGAGCGCGGCCGCCAAGGCGCGCCAGGCCGACTTCGGCACGACCGCGTCGCGGTTGCTCGGCGTGAAGGGCGACAAGACGTTCGACAACCGCCAATGGGTGGAGTTCCTCCTGCACGGCAACGACGGGCGCATCCGGCGCGCCCTCCAAGCGGTGTTCTTCGACGACACGCATGCGCAGGTGGTCGTGCGCCTGAAGGGCAATGCCACCCTCGACGAGCAGGGCCGCGGCACGGAGCTCGTCCGGCGGACGTGGGAGGGCCGCCAGGTCCAGGGCGCGACCGTCACCGTCACCGGCGCTCCCGCGTTCCTCAGGGACATCAACGACTACCTGAAGGGCGGCATGCTCACGCTTGGCGCCATCGCCGTGGCGATCATGGTGGTGATCCTCCTCGTGCTGTTCGACGTCCGGTGGCGTCTGCTCCCGCTGGCCGTCGTGCTGATCGGGGTGGTGTGGGCGTTCGGGCTCGCGGGCTACCTCGGCATCCCGCTGTCGCTGGTGACCATCGCCGGCTTGCCGGTCATGCTCGGCGTGGGCATCGACTACGCGATCCAGATGCACGCGCGCGTCGAGGAGGAGGTGGTGATCGACCGCGAGAGCCACCCGATCCAGGAGACGGCGCGCAACCTGTGCCCGGCGCTGCTCGTGGTCACCTTCGACGCGGTCTTCGCCTTCGCCGCCCTCCGCTTCGCCAAGGTGCCGATGATCCGCCAGTTCGGTCTGCTCCTCGCGGTCGGCGTGGCCGTGATCTGCCTGGCGTCGATCATCCTGCCGCTGGCCACGCTCGGGATCCGCGAGTACCGGTCGCCGACCCAGGGCCGCGACTTCCGCGAGGGTGCCCTCGGGCGCGCCGTGGTCTGGCTGGGTGCCCTGCCCGGGCGTGCGGCGCCGGTGCTCATCGTCGCCAGCGTCGTCATCTTCATCGGCGGCGTCGTGACCGAGGGCCGGCTCGTCCTGCAGACCGACCCCGTCGAGTGGGTGAACCAGAAGTCGAAGTCGATCAGGGACTTCCGCGTCCTCCAGCGCGAGGCCGACACGGCCAGCGAGATGGGGGTCTACGTGCAGGCCCCCGACGTGTTCTCCGATCGCGTCGGCAGGTTCGTCAGCGACTTCGCGTACCGGAACCTCGGCCGCCACGGCGATCGCTTCCTCACCGCCAACAGCCTCGTCACCACGATCACCTTCCTCACCGACGTGCCGGGTGCGAAGCCCGTCCCGCCCACCGCCGCCGAGCTGCGCGCCGCGTACGCGGCGGCGCCCAGGGACATCCAACGGTCCAACGTGAGCGCGGACGGCAAGGCGATGAACCTCATCTTCCTCACCAAGCCAGGCAACCTCGAGCGGCTCGCCGCGGTGGTCGACGACGTGCGGGCCACGACGCGCCCACCCGCTGGCCTCTCGGCCACCCCCGCCGGGCTGGCCGTGGTCGGCGTCGGGCTCCTCAAGAACCTCGAAGCCAACCGCGTGCTGCTCACGTACCTGGCCATCGCCTTCGTCTTCGCCTTCCTCGCCGTCCGGCTCCGCAGCATCGTGCGGGCGCTGCTGTCGCTCGTGCCGGTGCTGATCGCCACCGGCAGCGCCTCGCTCATCGCGTTCGCGCTGTCGCTGAAGCTCAGCCCCATGACGGCCGTGGGCGGCCCGCTGGTCGTGGCCGTGTGCACCGAGTTCACGTCGCTGATCCTCCTGCGCTTCGTCGAGGAGCGGGCGAGGGGACTCGACCCGAGGGAGGCGGTCGACGTGGCGGCGGCCCGCACCGGCCGGGCGTTCCTGGTGTCGGCGGCGACGGCCATCAGCGGCGTCCTCGTGATCTCGGCCTCGTCGCTGCCGCTGCTGCGCGGGTTCGGCATCATCGTCGGCATGAACGTGGCGGTGGCCCTCACCAGTGCGCTGGTGATCCTGCCCCCGATGCTCGTCTGGGCCGACTCGCGCAACTGGGTCTCGAAGGGCCTGGTGCCCGACGAGGTGCTGCGCCGCTCGGCGGACGAACACCGACCCACTCCCGCACCGGTCGCCTCGCCGCTCGCCGCCGACTGACGCGCCCGCAACCGCGGCCGCACCAGGCGCGCCGGAGCGGACCCGGGCGGACCAGCGATCCGGTGCGCGCCCGCGTGCCGAAGAGCGGGCATGGACCACTCTCACCCACGTTCGTTCGTCCGCCGCTGGCGGTCAGCCACCATCGCTCGACGGGCCGGTCCCGTCGTCGTGCTCGGCGCGATGTTCCTCGGCAGCGCGTGCGCCGGAGGCGGAGGGTCCGCGTCCCAGCCTTCCGCCACCGCGCCGCGGCGCGCCGCGATCGCCATCGACACGTTCATGTTCTCGCCGCGCACGCTGACCGTCGCCGCCGGCACGACCGTCACCTGGACCAACCGCGACGCCATCCTCCACACCGTCACGGCGGGGACCCGAACCTACGACCCCAACGACAGTGGACGGGTCGTGTCGACGGACAAGACCGGCCTGTTCGACCTGCAGCTCGACGGTCGTGGTGCGACGGCGCGGTTCACGTTCGCGAGACGGGGGACCTACCGCTACTTCTGCAACCGCCACCCGGGGATGGAGGCGCAGATCCGTGTGGTCTGAAGGCGTGGACGCGCTGGCGGCGGGCACGGGTGACGACCGCCGCAGCCCGATCGGTCATCCGCCGGCCGGCGCGGCATCGAAGGACCGTTCGTCTCCCCACCGAACCAGGAGCTCTCCCATGAGGCGAACACCACTGAAGCTGCTCATCGTCGTCACCGCGGTCGCCGTGGCCGCCGGTGCGTGCGGCAGCGACAAGAACAGCAATGCCGGCTCGAGCGGATCGACCGGCGCATCGAAGTCGAACAGCACCACCACGGCGCCGAACACCTCCGCAGGCATGAGCGGCATGAAGATGGGCACGGAGGCTCCGGCGTCCACGTTGCGGGCGACGCTGACCGCGGCGCTCCAGGAGCACGTGTACCTGGCCGGGATCACGACGGGTACGGCGCTGGCGGGCCAGGACTACAAGCCGGCGGCGGCGGCCCTGGAGAAGAACACCCAGGCGTTGCAGGACGCGGTGTCGTCGGTGTACGGCGACGCCGGTGGCAAGCAGTTCGGGGACCTGTGGCGCAAGCACATCGGGTTCTTCGTCGACTACACCACGGCCAAGGCGACCGGTGACGCGGCCAAGGCGGCCAAGGCCAAGAGCGACCTGGACGGCTACCGGGCCGACTTCGGGGCGTTCATCGAGTCGGCCACCAAGGGCGGCTTGACCAAGCAGGCCGTGGCCGATGCGCTCAAGGGTCACGTCGACTCGTTGCTGGCGGCCATCGATGCCCAGGCGGCCAAGGACCCGAACGCGACGGCCAAGCTGTCGGCGGCCGCGTCCGAGATGCCGATGACCGCGGCCACCCTGGCCGGCGCCATCGCCAAGCAGTACCCCTCCAAGTTCGGCGGCTGATCCCGCTCCCGCGGAGCTCCGCGCCGCCGCCCCGAGGGGCGGCGGCGCGGTGCCGCGTCCTGACTCCCGCCGGTGCGGGGGCCGGCAGAAGTCAGGACTCGTCGTCGATGATCTGCGTCACCAGGGGCAGGACCCGGAAGCCGATCTGCTCGGTGAGAGCGATCTGCGTGGCCGTGCGTTCGATCCCCTTCACCTCGAGGATCGTGTTGAGGACCCGCTGGAGGTGGTCGTTCGTTCGAGCCACGACCCGGCAGTGCACGTCGCCCGGGCCCGTGGTGGTGTGCGCCTCGATCACCTCCGGCACGGTGGCCAGGTGCGAGATGACGTCGTCGAGGCGACCTTGCGCGATCTCCAGCGACACGAAGGCGAGCACCTCGTAGCCGAGGGTCCGCAGGTGCAGGTCGGGCTCGAAGCCGGTGACCACGCCGCGCGCCTGAAGCTTGTCGAGCCGGGCCTGTACCGTGCCGCGGGCCACCTGCAGCTGGCGGGCCAGCTCCATCACCCCCACCCGTGGCGTGGCCGCGAGCGCGGCGATGAGGCGCGCATCCAGCTCGTCGATCCCGATGGGCAACATGGTCAGAACGTACAGCCTGCGGGCGAGGGAGATGGCCGATCTGTCAACTTCGGCCCGCCCCGGTTGACCGGACCGCGCTCGTGTCGTTGACTTCAGTGGACCATTCACGTTGCGCGGCTCGTCGAGCGGTCCGCTGACCCTGGAGGACGAAACGATGGCGCTGCTCTCGCAACCGCACCAGCTCTCGGTGGCGCCGCCCAAGCTCGGTGGCGTCGACCATCTCGAATGGTGGGTCGGCAACGCCCGCACCTTCGCCGGCTTCCTGTGCGCGGCGTTCGGCTTCGCGCCGGTCGCCTACGCCGGCCCCGAGACGGGCCGGCGTGACCGCGTGTCGTACCTCGTGCAGCAGGGGTCGGTGCGCTTCCTGGTGAGCGGCGGACTGAGCCCCGACTCGGCGATCGCCGAGCACGTGCGCCGCCACGGCGACGGCATCCGCGACATCGCGTTCCTCGTGGAGGACGTTGACGCCGCCTACGACGCGGCACTGGCGCGCGGTGCCACCGGGCTGCGCCCGCCCATGGACGACGTGGACGACCACGGCACGATCCGCCACGCGGCGATCGCGACGTACGGCGACACCGTGCACACCCTGCTCGACCGTGCCCGGTACGCCGGTCCGTTCGCGCCGGGCTTCACCGAGACGGACCTGCACGCTCCGGTCGGTGCACCGGTGGGCATCACTCGTGCCGACCACGTCGTGGGCAACGTGGAGAAGGGCGCGCTGGAACGCTGGGTGGGCTTCTACGAGCACGTCTTCGGCTTCTCACGCCTGCAGCACTTCGACGACGACCAGATCTCCACCGAATACTCCGCGCTCATGTCGACCGTGGTGTGGAACGGCGAGACGGTGGTGATGCCGATCAACGAGCCGGCCGACGGTCGCCGCAAGAGCCAGATCGAGGAGTACCTGGACTTCTACCGGTCGCCGGGTGTGCAGCACATCGCGCTCGCCACCGCGGACATCGTCGCGACGGTCCGGGCGCTGCGCGACCGCGGGGTCCGCTTCATGGACGTGCCGGCCGACTACTACGCCGAGGCGAAGGACCGGATGGCGGGAATCGACGACCTGCCGTGGGCGGACCTCGAGGAGCTGCACATCCTCGTGGACCGCGACCCGAACGGCCACCTCCTCCAGATCTTCACCGAGACGGTCACCGACCGACCGACGGTGTTCTTCGAGATCATCCAGCGCGAAGGGGCAACCGGCTTCGGTGAGGGGAACTTCAAGGCGTTGTTCGAGGCCATCGAGCGCGCCCAGGCCCGGCGGGGAAACCTGTAGCGGTGGACGGCCTGCCGCAGTGGGTCAGGGGCCGCACGAGTCGCCAGGCCCACGTCGGCCTGCCGGAGGGCACGGTCGAAGAGGAGCACGGCCGGTCGGGCTTCTACGGCCCCGCCTCGCACCTCTACCGCCTGCACCCGCCGACGGACTGGCTGTCCGTCGAGGGCCCCGCCGCCCACCGGGCGTACGACACCGGCCGGCTCGACGCCCGCGACGAGCGCTGGCCCCGCGTGCTGCTCCACAACGACCAGGTGGCCATCGGCCTGCAGTGCCTCGTCGACGGCCGGCCCGAGTTCCTGCGCGACGCCGACGGCGACCAGTGCACGTTCGTCCACGAGGGCACCGGCACGCTGCGCACGGAGTACGGGCCCTTGCCGTACCGACCGGGTGACTACCTGATCGTCCCCCGCGGCACGACGTACCGCTTCGAGCCGGCACAGCCCACGATCCTCCTGGTCGTCGAGGCGTGGCAGTCCCGGTTCTCGCTTCCCGAGCGTGGGCTGCTCGGTCGCCACGCCCTGTTCGACCCGGCGGTCATCGAGGTGCCCGAGCCGGAGGCCGTCGACGAGGCCGGCGAGTTCACCGTCGTCGTGAAGCGGGCGGGCGAGGACACCGAGGTCGTCTACCCGTACCACCCGTGCGACGTCGTGGGTTGGAAGGGCGACGTGGCGCCGATGCGGCTCAACGTCGCCGACATCCGCCCCGTGACCTCGGCCCGCTACCACCTGCCGCCGTCGGCCCACACGACCTGGGTGGCGGACGGCTTCGTCGTGTGCACCTTCGCGCCGCGACCGATGGAGGACGACCCCGACGCGCTGCGCCTGCCGTTCTTCCATCGCAACGTCGACTACGACGAGGTGATCTTCTACCACCGCGGCGAGTTCTTCTCCCGGGCCGGCATCGGCCAGGGGTTGGTCACGTTCCATCCGACCGGTCTGCACCACGGCCCCCAGCCCGGTGCACGCCAGCGCGATGCCGAAGCGGCAGCCGCCACCGCCGGCGCCGCGAACGGCAGCGCGGCGCGCCGCATGGCCGACGAGTACGCGGTCATGGTCGACGCCCGCCGCCCGCTCCGGCCGGGGCCCATCGCGGCCGCGCTCGAAGTCGACGGGTACGTGCGCTCCTGGTCGGTGCCCGCGCCGTCTCGCGTTCCGCCGGGCGGGTGAGGCTCGCCCGCTACCGGTCCGCGCGAGCGGGCGTGGACGGGCCCGAGCGCCGGGTCCTGATCGGGCTGGTCGACGGGGACCACGTCGTCCCTGTGGCCGCGGCCGGGCCGGGCGGTGACCGCGGCCAGTCCCGCCTCCTCGAGATCGCCATGGCCGACGGCGGCGCCGGGCCAGCGGCCATCGCCGACCCCGAGCCGCTGTCAGCGGTCCAGCTCCTCGCTCCGGTGCCTCGGCCGCCGTCGATCCGCGACTTCTACGCCTTCGAGGCCCACGTGGCGACGGCCCGGCGGGCGCGTGGGCTCGACGTGGACCCGCTGTGGTACGAGCTGGCGGTCTTCTACTTCACCAACCCCGCGGCGGTGCGCGGGCCGGGCGACCCGGTCTGGGCCCCAGGCGGCTCGCAGCGGTTGGACTACGAGCTCGAGGTGGCCGCGGTGATCGGCCGCGAGACGGCGAGCCCCGCGGCAAGCCGGTGGCTCGACGTCGTGGCCGGCTTCTGCGTGATGAACGACTGGTCGGCGCGCGACCTCCAGGCGCGGGAGATGCGCTTGCAGCTCGGTCCGGCGAAGGGCAAGGACTTCGCCACGTCGTTGGGACCGTTCCTCGTCACGCCCGACGAGCTGCCCGGTGTGGAATCGGGCCGGCCGCAGGCCACGATGCGGGCGCGGGTGGACGGCGTCGAGTGGAGCTGCGGCGAGCTCGCCGACCTCCGGTTCAGCTGGGGCGAGCTGGTCGAGCAGGCGGGCCGCGACACGGTTCTGCGGCCGGGCGACGTGATCGGCTCGGGCACCGTGGGCACCGGCTGCATCCTCGAGCTGGCCGCGGTGCACGGCGGCGACCGGTATCCGTGGTTGGCACCGGGTTCGACCGTCGAGCTCGAGGTCGACCACCTCGGTGTGCTGGCCAACCCGATCGTGGCCCGCGCCACGATCCCGGCCGCCCTCGTCGAGTGAGCCGCCGCGGCGGCGACGGCGGGCTCAGCCCGGCAGCGCAGGATCCAGGCGGTGCTCCTCCAGGACGAACATCGTCTGGGTGGAGCGGACCTCGGGCATGCCGTGCAGGCGCACCAGCACGACGTCGCGCAGCGTCTCGATCGTGACGAGGCGGCGATCGACGGCATCCAGCGGGGCACCACTGCGTCCGGGCATGCCCGGGCGAGACGAGCGAATCCTGGACGTTCTGCCCCGCCGGAGTGGGGATCGTCCACGTCCGTCCGGAGATCCAGCGCGCGAGTGGCCGAACCGTATGAGGTGGACGACACTGCAGACAGGCATCGTCGCCCCGAGGAGGTCGTCGTCGTGACCACGAGCACCGCCGCCACCGGGCCTTCCCTGTACGAGCTTCCCGCCGACCACCCCGGATCGTCCGACCAGGCGTACCGCGAGCGGCGCGCCGCCATCGCCGCCGTGGGCGAGGCGTACGTGGTCGGCCAGCGGATCCCCGAGGTCGTCTACACGCCCGAGGAGGACGAGGTCTGGCGCATGGTCCAGTCCCACCTCACCGTCGAGCACGACCGCTACGCGGTGGCCGCCTACCGGGACGGCGCCGCCCGGCTGGCGTTGCGCACCGACCGGGTGCCCCAGCTGCAGGAGGTGTCCGACCGGCTCTTCGCGCTGACCGGCTGGCGGATCACCCCCGTGCCCGGCCTCGTGCCGACCCGGGTCTTCTACGGCTCGCTGGCCGAGCGCCGGTTCATGTCGACGCAGTACATCCGCCATCACTCGGTGCCGTTCTACACGCCCGAGCCCGACGTCGTGCACGAGCTGATCGGCCACTGCAACATGCTGGCGGAGCCGCGCCTCGCCGATCTGTACCAGCTCGCGGGCGACGCGTCGCTGCGGGCCGAGAGCGACGAGGCGCTGGAGTTCTTCAGCCGGGTCTTCTGGTTCAGCCTCGAGTTCGGTGTGCTGCGCGCGGACGGGGAGCTGCGCACCTACGGTGCCGGGCTGCTGTCGTCTTACGGCGAGATCGGCCGGTTCCGCGAGGCCCGGATCGAACCGTTCGACCTTCGCACGATGGGCACGACCGACTACGACATCTCGAAGTACCAGCCGGTGCTCTTCGCCGCGGAGTCGTTCGATCGGGCCTACGACGACCTGGTCGAGTTCTTCTCGACCTACGGAGAAGCCGCGTACCGGGTCCGGTGGGCCGGGGCCGCTGACGAGGAAGAGGCTGGCCCGGGGGTCTGACGTTGGCCAGCGGGCACGTCGAGCCGAGCGGCCGGTGCCGGGCTCCACGACCCTAACGTTGCTCCCGATGCCCGCAGGCTGCACGATCCGAGATGCGCGCCCGGACGACGTCGACGAGATCGTGGCCCTGATCCGTGAGCTCGCGGCGTACGAGCGTCTCGCCGGTGACGTCAGGCTCGATCCGGCGGTGCTGCGCGATCACCTCTTCGGACCGGGCGCCGCCGCCTCGGTGCTGATCGCCGAGGTGGCCGCCGAGGGTGCGCCAGCCGTCGCAGGCTTCGCGCTGTGGTTCCCGTCGTTCTCCACCTTCCTGGGCCGGCCCGGCATCTGGCTCGAGGACCTGTTCGTCCGCCCGCACCACCGCGGCGCGGGCATCGGGCGGAGCCTGCTGGAGCACCTGCGAGGTCGCACCGCCGGCCGCGTCGAGTGGGCCGTGCTGGACTGGAACACGCCGGCGCATCAGTTCTACCGGGCGCTCGGCGCGCGGCCGATGCAGGAGTGGACGACCTACCGGTGGGATCCGGTCGCCCGCGACCCCAGCTGAGCCCTGCCGATCCCCTGCTACGGTGTCGGGCTCCGGGCCGTTAGCTCAGTTGGTTAGAGCACTTGCATGACGCGCAAGGGGTCAGGGGTTCGAATCCCTTACGGCCCACCGGGGACCCTGCGGTCGGGAACCGCCCGCCGGCGCGGCTGGCACCGGGCGGCGTCGTCGCGTGCAGGGTGCCCGGCGATCGGCGTTCGCGCCAGACATCTGTAGAGTTCTACAGATGTCGACACCAGCCTCCGGCCGGGCGGCGCGCCCGGACCCCGTCGTCGGCCTCGACGCCTGCGCGGAGCGCACGGTCGATCCCCAGCGGGTCGCCGGTGCCCGCGACCGGGGTCTTTCGCCGGTCGACGCAAGGCGGCTCGCCGAGCTGTTCCGGCTGCTCGGCGACCCGAACCGGGTGCGGATGCTCTACACCCTGCTCGAGGCGGGCGAGCTGTGCGTCTGCGATCTCGCCCAGGCGGTCGAGGTGCAGGAGGCGTCGGTGTCCAACGCGCTGCGGTTGCTCCGCACGGCCGGCGTGGTCCGGAACCGGCGCGACGGCCGCAAGGTCTACTACCGGCTCGACGACTCGCACGTCCGCCTGCTGCTCGATCTGTCGGCCGAGCACGTGCGGCACAGCGACGGTTGAGCTTCATGGCCACGCAGACGGCTGACATCCCCGTCGAGCTCGGTGCCGGCGGGGACTGCGGCGAGTGCGCCGAGCGCCTCCGCGCTGCGCTCGCCCACCACCGCGGGCTGGTGGGGGTGGAACCGGCCGGCCCGGCGGCGCTGCGGGTCGCCTACGACCCCGATCTGTGCTCGCTGTCGTGCGTGACCGAGGCGGCCGACGCGATCGGTTCGGGGCTGACCCGTCGCTTCCACCACGAGGTGGTGCCGATCGAGGGCATGGACTGCTACGACTGCGCGCAGACGATCGAGCGGGCGGTCGGGCGCGTCGAGGGCGTCACGTCGTGCTCGGTGAACTTCGCGGCGGCACGGTTGCGCGTCGAGTACGAGTCCGGCGGTGCGACGGCAGACCCAGCGGCCGCGAACCACGACCGCTACGCGGTCGCGGCGCGGATCCGGTCGCAGGTCGAACGCCTCGGTTACCGGCTCGCGACTCCGGCGCCGGTCGGCACGCGGACCTCCGGGCCGATCGGTGAGGCCGCCGCGGCAGCAGGGGAGGGCTTCCTCCCCCGCTACCGCCATGAACTGGACACGGCGGTGGCGGCGTTGCTGCTGCTCGCCGGAGTCGCGGCCTCCGCCGCGGGCCTGGGGGTTGCGCCCGTCGCCTTGTACGTCTCGGCGATCGCCGTCGGTGGCCGCTCAGTGGCGCGCTCCGGGATCGCGGCGCTGCGGGCCACCCACCGGCCGGACATCAACCTGCTCATGACGCTGGCGGTGATCGGGGCCGGCGCCATCGGTGCCTGGCTCGAGGCCGCTCTGGTGGTGGTGCTGTTCTCGGTCGGGGAGGCGCTCGAGCACCGCGCCGTGGAGCGCGCCCGGCGCTCGCTCGGCGATGTGCTCACCCTCGCGCCGGAGACTGCGAACCTACGGCGGGGTGGCGGCACCGTCGAGGTGGCCGTGGCCGACCTCGTGGTCGGCGACGAGGTCGTCGTGAAGCCAGGTGAGCGGATCCCGGCCGACGGCCTGGTGGTCGACGGCGCCAGCGCCGTCGACCAGGCGCTGATCACCGGCGAGAGCGGGCCGGTCGACCCGGCGCCGGGCGACGAGGTGTTCGCCGGGACGCTCAACGGCGAGGGCCGCCTCGGGGCACGAGTCGGCCGGGCGCCCGGCGACACGACCCTGGACCGCATCGCCCGGGCCGTCGCCGAAGCGCAGGCCCAGAAGTCGCCCGCCGAGCGCTGGGTCGACCGCTTCGCCCACGTCTACACGCCGTTGGTGCTGGTGGTCGCCGCCGTCACCGCCGTCGTCCCGCCGCTGCTCGGGGCCGGCTCGTTCGCCGATTGGGTGTACCGGGGGCTCGCCTTCCTCATCCTCGCCTGCCCGTGCGCTCTGGTCATCTCGACGCCGGTGTCGGTGGTGTCGGCTCTCGGCCGGGCTTCGGCGGCGGGCGTGCTGGTCAAGGGCGGCGCCCACCTGGAGACGGCGGCGAGCGTCCGTGCCGTCGCCTTCGACAAGACCGGCACCCTGACCGCTGGGCACCCGCAGGTCGTGGAGGTCGTGGCCATGCCCGGCCGCACCGCCGACGACGTGCTGGCGCGGGCCGCATCGCTCGAGGCGGCGTCGGAGCACCCGTTGGCTCGCGCCGTCGTCGACGCCGCCGCACGGGCCGGACTCCCGCTCGCGGCGGTGGAGGGCTTCGCCGCCCGCCGCGGGTTCGGCGTGGAGGGCGCCCTCGGCGGTCGCCGCGTGCGTGTCGGCAAGCCGGGGCTGTTCGAGGACCACGACGGCCTCCACGAAGCGTCCGCCGCCGTCGGCCGACTGGAGAGCGAGGGGCGCACGGTCGCCCTCGTCGGCGAGGCCGGCAGGGTCATCGGTGTGATCGCGTTGAGTGACACGGTCCGCCCCGGGGCGGCCGAGGCCGTGGCCGCGCTGGAGCGGGCCGGGGTCGAGCGCACCGTCATGCTCACCGGCGACCACCGGGCCGCCGGTGCCGCGGTCGGGGCCGCCGCCGGTGTGGACGAGGTGCGCGCCGAGCTGCTGCCGGAGGACAAGGTGGCCGCGGTGGCTGACCTGCAGGCGGCCTATGGGACGGTGGCGATGGTCGGCGACGGCGTCAACGACGCGCCGGCCCTGGCGCGCTCGTCGCTCGGCATCGCCATGGGCTCGGCCGGGAGCCCGACCGCCATCGAGACCGCCGACATCGCCCTCATGGGCGACGACCTCGCCAAGCTGGCCGAGCTGATCCACCTCGCCCGCTGGACCCGCAGCGTGGTCCGCCAGAACATCTCCCTCTCGCTGGCCGTCAAGGCCGTCGCCGCGGTGGCCAACCTCGTCGGCTACCTGCCGCTGTGGGTCGCGGTGGTGGCCGACGTGGGGGCGACGCTCGTGGTCGTCGCCAACGGTCTGCGGCTGCTGCGTACGGGCCCGCTCGCCGGACGCCTGCGGGCCGAGGCCATGCTGGGCGGGCGGCGCGGGCAGGGTCGGGCATGAGCGGGGACCACGGAGTGGGCGGGTCGGCGGCGGGCCGCCACAAGCGGCCGCTGCAGGCCGCTTTCGCGCTGACACTGGCCTACATGGTCGCGGAGGTCGTCGGCGGCCTCGTCACCAACTCGCTGGCCCTGCTGTCCGACGCGGCGCACATGGGCACCGACGTGATCGGCCTCGGCATGGCCCTGGCCGCCATCCACTTCGCCAGCCGCCCGGCTCCCGCGCACCGCACGTACGGCACCTACCGGCTCGAGGTCCTGGCCGCTCTGGCCAACAGCGTGCTGCTGTTCGGCGTGGCCGGTTACGTCCTGTTCGAGGCGTACCGCCGCTTCAGGGCGCCGCCCGAGGTGCTCGGCGTGCCGATGCTCGTCGTGGCCGTCATCGGCCTGCTGGTCAACCTCGCGAGCTTCCGGTTGCTCATGGCCGGATCGAAGGAGAGCCTGAACGTCAAGGGCGCGTTCCTCGAGGTCATGTCCGACCTGCTCGGGTCGATCGGTGTGATCGTGGCCGCCGTCGTGGTCGCCACCACGGGATGGACCTACGCCGATCCGCTGATCGGCGCCGGCATCGGCCTGTTCATCATCCCCCGCACGTACAAGCTGTGCGCCCAGGCGGTGCGCATCCTGATCGAAGCGGCGCCGCCCGGCATGGACGTGGAGGCCGTCCGCGCCCGCATCGCAGGCCTGCCGGGCGTGGCGGGCGTACACGACCTGCACGTCTGGACGCTCACGTCGGGCATGGATGCGGCGAGCGGTCACGTCGTCGTCGCGGACGGCGCCGACCACCACGGTGTGCTCGACCGGGTGACCGGGGTGCTGACCGACGAGTACGGCATCGCGCACACGACGATCCAGTGCGAGACCGCCGACCACGACGACCGCCCGACTCCCATCTGAGGCGAACGAAGCACGCACCGGCGCGACGTGCCCGGGTGGGCCGCCGAGGCGTGCCCGAGCATGCGGCCACGGGTAGGGTGCCGGGGAAGTTGCTCGAGCAGCTGGGCGCCCCCTCTCGACCGAGCGCACCGCCGTTCCGGTCCGATGCGGAGATGGTCGTGTGATCCACCTGACGTCGCTGCTCGTCGACTTCGACATCGTCGTCGACCTCACGGACGACACGCGTACCGTCTCGGTCACCGGCGACCTCGATGCGAACACCGCTCGTCAGCTCGCCGAGCTGCTCGACCACCTCGTCGCCGGCGGCGGCACGGTCCTCGTGAACCTCGACGGCGTGACGTTCATGGACGCGGCAGGCATCGGCGCACTGGTCCACTGCGCCCACCGCCTCGCCCCGGCAGGAGAGCTGCGGATCGTCGCCGCGTCGCCCGTCGCCGCTCGCGTGATCGACCTGACGGGTACGGGCGCCGTGCTGAGGCTCGACGGCGTTTCCGCCTCGCCGGGAGAACCGGGCCCCGGCACGGGAAGGTGACCCGCCCGGACCGCGGGTCCGAGCCGCGCCGTACCACGGCTCGCCGGCCCCTGCGCGCCGCGCTCGGTCGGGAGGACGCCGCGTGTCAGTCCTTGGCGGGCTGGTAGCGGGCGATCTCGGCGCGCCCCACCACCATGTGGTGCACCTCGTCGGGTCCGTCGGCGAGCCGCAGCGTCCGCTGTGCGGTGTACATGTCGGCGAGCGGAGACCACTGCGACACGCCCGTGGCGCCGTGGATCTGGATGGCCTGGTCGATGATCTGGCACACCCGCTCGGGGACCATGGCCTTGACGGCGCTGACCCAGATGCGCGCCTCGGCGTTGCCCATCACGTCCATCGCCTTGGCCGCCCGCAGCACCATGAGCCGCATCGCCTCGATCTCGATGCGCGCCCTCGACACCCACTCGGTGTTCTTGCCGAGCGAGATGATCGGCTTGCCGAAGGCGTTGCGCGACAGCCCGCGCTCCACCATGAGCTGGAGCGCCCGCTCCGCCGCACCGATGGAGCGCATGCAGTGATGGATGCGGCCGGGACCGAGCCGCACCTGCGAGATCTCGAAGCCGCGACCCTCACCCAGGAGGATGTTGTCCCTCGGGACGCGCACGTCGGTGAAGCGCAGATGCATGTGCCCGTGCGGTGCGTCGTCGCGCCCGAACACGAGCATCGGGCCGACCACCTCGACGCCGGGTGTGTCCATCGGGACGAGGATCTGTGACTGCTGCTGGTGCGGGGAGGCGTCCGGGTTGGTCCGTACCATGACGATCATGATCTTGCAGCGCGGATCTCCAGCGCCCGAGATGTAGTACTTCTCGCCGTCGATGACCCACTCGTCGCCGTCGAGGACCGCCGAGCAGGCGATGTTGCGCGCGTCCGACGATGCGAGCCCCGGCTCGGTCATCGCGTAGGCCGAGCGGATCTCGCCGTTGAGGAGCGGCTTCAGCCACTGCTCCTTCTGCTCCGGTGTGCCGACCCGCTCGAGCACCTCCATGTTGCCCGTGTCGGGTGCGGAGCAGTTGAGGCACTCGGAGGCCAGCGGGTTCTTGCCGAGCTCGGCGGCGATGTACGCGTAGTCGAGGTTCGACAGGCCCCGGCCGGTGTCGGCGTCCGGGAGGAAGAAGTTCCACAGGCCGTTGGCCTTCGCCTTGTCCTTGACCCCCTCGAGCAGCTCCAGTTGCCCCGGGGCGAACGCCCACCGCTCCTCCCGTCCCTCGCCGAGACGGAAGAACTCGACGCTCATGGGCTGGACCTCTTCGGCGATGAACGTCCTCACCGCGTCGAAGAGCGGGCGCGCCTCCTCCGACATGGCGAGGTTGAACATCTCGCTGCCGGGATCATCGACGACGAACGGGTGCGGGGGCATGGCGACCTCTCTTGGATGACGTATCGGCGGGGCTGGCGGTCGTGGTGAAGGATCGGCAGGGCAGCCGGCGGCCCGGGCTCAGTAGGGCGTGACCGCTTCGAAGTACCGGCGGGGGTTGTCGACGAGCATCGTGTCGATCTGCTCGTCGGTGACCCCGTGGTCACGCAGGTACGGCAGCACTTCGTCGTGGATGTGGAGGTAGTGCCATTGCGGCATGAACGGCAGCACGGCCGGGTCGATCCAGTCGATGTAGCAGGCCGCGTCCTGCGACAGGACCATGCGGTCGGCGAAGCCGCGGCGGCACAGCTCCACCACGATGTCGGCGCGGGCTTCGAACGTCGTGCCGAGGTTGATGCCGAAGCGGTCCATGCCGAGGATGAAGCCGGATTCGGCGAGCTCGGAGAGGTGGTCGGCGTCGGTGGTGTCGCCGCTGTGGCCGAGCACGACGCGCGCCGGGTCGACACCCTCCTCGTCGCACAGCACCCGGCGCACCTCGAGGCCCGTGCGGGTGGTGGGATGCGTGTGGACCGTGATGGGCGCGCCGGTGCGGCGGTGCGCCTTGGCCACCGCCCGCATGACCCGCTCCACGCCCGGCGTGAGGCCCGGCGCGTCGATCGCGCACTTGAGGAACGCCGCCTTGACCCCGGTGCCGGCGATGCCGTCGGTGATGTCGCCCGCGAACATGTCCACCATCGGGTCGGGGACGTCGGCGCCGAGCGCGGCGGCCAGGGCGGGGCCCCGGTGGTGGAAGAAGAACGGCACGTCGTCGTACGTGTAGCAACCGGTGGCCACGACGATGTTCAGCTCGGGCACCTGCTCGGCGATGCGCTGGATGCGCGGGATGTAGCGCCCGAGACCCACGACGGTCGGGTCGACGATCGTGCGCACGCCCTGCTGTGCGAGGGCACCGAGCTTGTCCACCGCGTCGGCGACCCGCTGGTCCTCGCTGCCCCATTCGGCGGGATAGTTCTGCTGGACGTCGGCCGTCAGCACGAAGACGTGCTCGTGCATGTACGTGCGACCCAGCCCGGCGGTGTCGATCGGGCCTCGGACGGTCTCCACGGTGGGCATCGCTCGCCTCCTGGATGGCTGGGGCTCCCGGTGCACCGGTGTAGCCGCTCGGGCTCAACCACGCTCCATCTCCGGGCCGAGGCGGGCGATGGCGCGCAGGATGCGCGTCTCCGAGACGGGCTCCGGCGTACCCAGCTGCTGCGCGAAGAGGCTCACGCGCAGCTCCTCGATCATCCAGCCGATGCGCTCGAGCTCGGCCTCGGCGCCCCGTCCCTCGAGCGCGTCGACGGCTTCGCCGTAGGCGCGGGCCACCCGTCGGACCTGCGCCATGCGGCGATGGTCCCTGGCAGGGTCGCCCGCCAGGGCGGCCAGGCGCACGGCGGCGGCGCGCAGGTAGCGGGCGACGTGCGCCAGGCGCGATGCCCCCGTGGAAGCGACGACGCCGGCGTGGACGAGCGAGCCGCGCTGGGCGGCGACGTCCTCGATGGCGGCGAGCACGAGCGGGCCCGGCGCCCGGCGCACCAGGTCGTCGAGGCCGGCGTCCACCTCCACGGCCCCGGCCAGCACGGCGGCGACCCCGTCCACCACGGCGACCAGCTCCTCCTCGAGGCCGGCCAGCACCGCAACCTTCAACCGGTCGAAGCCGGCGGCCTCCCAGGCCGGCCCGCCGTGTTCGGCCATGAGGTGATCGAGCGCGGCGACGACGCAGTCCTCGCCGAGGGCGTCGAGGTCGGGATAGGGGTTGGCGGTCAGGGCCAGACCCGCGGCGCGCTGCAGCCGGCTGCGCAACCCGCCGGCGGAGATGGCGACGTGGCGGCGCAGGAGGCGGCGGGTGCCCGCCCACATCGCCTCGGCCTGTGACTCGGGGTCGGCGAAGACCCGCACGCCGACGGTGGCTCCCTCGTCGACGAGCGCCGGGTAGCCGACGGCCGCGGCGCCGGGCTCGGGCTGGATCCGGCGAGGGAGCGAGCCGACGCTCCAGGTCCGCAGACCCTGCCGCTCGATGCCGGCGGCGGCACGGGCCACGGCGTCGCGCGCCCGCGGGGCGAGTTCGGCCTGGAGCTCGAGGAGGTCCTTGGAGGCGGCCAGGATCGAACCCTGCTCGTCGTGCACGGCGAACGTCATGCGCAGGTGTTCCGGCACCAGGCCGGGCCGGAGGTCCGCGCTGGTGACGGGCTGGCCGCTCACCCGGCGCAGCCCGGCGGCCAGCGCGGCGGCGAACGTCCCGTCGGCGGAGTCGACGGTCGCCAGCGCGTCGGCGACCGTGGCGGTGATGGGAGCGAGGTGGCGGCGCAGCGTCTTGGGCAGCGTGCGGGCGAGCTCGAGCGCGAGCTCCTGGCGCAGCCCCGGCACCTGCCAGTCGAAGCCCTCGGGGCGGAGGCGCGGCAGCGCGGCGAGCGGGACGCGCACGGTCACCCCGTCGACGGGGTTGCCGGGGTCGTAGAGGTAGGACAGGCGCAGGCACAGATCGCCCTGGCGCCACGTCTCGGGGAACGCCGCTTCGTCGAGGTGCAGGCCCGTGCCGTCGAGCAGGTCGTGGCGGGTGAAGGTGAGGAGATCCGGTTGCCGGCGGCGCGCCCGCTTCCACCAGGCGTCGAACTCGGGCCCGGAGGTGACGTCGGCGCCGATGCGCGCGTCGTAGAGCCGGGCCAGCGTGTCGGCGTCGGGGACGAGGTCACCGCGCCGGAAGCGGTGCTCGAGCTCGGCCAGCTCGGCGAGGCGAAGGCGGTTCTCGGCCACGAAGCCGTGCGGCGAGCGCCAGTCGCCGTCCACCAGCGCATGGCGGACGAAGAGCTCGCGCGCATGGGCGCGGTCCACGCGGCTGTAGGGGATCATGCGGCCCGCGACGATCGGCAGGCCGTAGAGCCGGACCGTCTCGCCGACGACCGCGGTGCCCCGCGCCGACGACCAGACCGGTTCGCCGTAGGAGCGGGTGACGAGGTGGGCGGCGAGAGGCTCGGCCCACTCCGGTCGGATGCGCGCCACCGTGCGGCCCCACAGGCGCGACGTCTCGACGAGCTCGGCCGCCATCACCCAGTCCGGTGGGCGGCGAGCCAGGGCCGATCCCGGGAAGATGGCGAAACGGGCGCCCCTGGCGCCGCGGTACTCGCGGGTCGCGCCGTCGCGCTGGCCGACGTGCGACAGGAGCCCGGCCAGCACGGCGCGGTGCACGTCGTCGGGGTGCGCCTGCGCGCGGGAGGGATGCAGGCCGAGGCCGGCCGCGACCTGCCGTAGCTGGGCATGCAGGTCCTGCCACTCGCGTATGCGCAGGTGGTGGAGGTGCTCGAGGCGGCACTGGCGCCGGAACTGGTTGGCCGACAGCTCGCGCTGGCGCTCGGTGACGTGGGCCCACAGGTTCAGGACCGTCACGAAGTCGGACGAGCGATCGGCGAAGCGGCGGTGTGCGGCGTCGGCCGCCTCGGCCTGGTCGGCCGGGCGCACCCGCGGGTCCTCGATCGAGAGCGCCGCGGCCAGGATCAGGACCTCGCGCAGGCAGCCGCGCGCGTCGGCCTCGAGCACCATCCGACCGAGCCGGGGGTCGACGGGGAGGCGGGCGAGGCTGCGCCCGAGGCGCGTCAGGCGCGGTGCCGTGCCGCCTGCGGCGCCGGTCGCGCCTGCGGCGCCGCCTCGCTCGCCTCGCGCGCCAGCGCCGCCGGCGCCCGCGGCGTCTGCGGCGCCGGCGCGCTCGCCTTGTCGCGCATCGGGCCGCTGCAGTGCGCCGAGCTCCTCCAGCAGGCGCATGCCGTCGGCGATGGCGCGGTGGTCCGGCGGGTCCAGGAACGGGAACGACGCGACATCGCCGAGGCGCAGCGCCGCCATCTGCAGGATGACCGCGGCGAGGTTGGTGCGCAGGATCTCGGGCTCGGTGAACGGCGTCCGAGCGGCCAGGTCCACTTCGCTGTAGAGGCGGATGCACACCCCGGGGGCCACCCGACCGCAGCGACCGGCGCGCTGCGCCGCCGACGCCTGGGAGATCGCCTCGATGGGGAGGCGCTGGACCTTGAGGCGGGTGCTGTAGCGCGAGATGCGGGCGGTGCCGGCATCGACGACCGCCCGGATCCCCGGGACGGTGATGGACGTCTCCGCCACGTTGGTGGCGAGCACGATGCGTCGCCCCGCGTGGGGGGCGAACACGCGCTGCTGCTCGGTCGTCGAGAGCCTGGCGTAGAGGGGCAGCACGTCCGTCGCGGGCAGCGCCAGAGCCCGCAGCGCGGCGGCGGTGTCGCGGATCTCGCGCTCGCCCGAGAGGAACACGAGCACGTCCCCGTGGACCTCGCCGCGCAGCTCGGCCACAGCGTCGACGATGCCTTGCACCTGGTCCCGCGCGACGTCGAGCGGCTCGCCGCGCGGCCCCCGGTCGAGCGGCCGGTAGCGCACCTCCACGGGATGGGCGCGCCCGCTCACCTCGATCACCGGTGCCCCGCCGAAGTGGCGGGAGAAGCGCTCCGTCTCGATCGTCGCCGAGGTGACGACCACCTTGAGGTCGGGTCGGCGGGGGAGGAGCTGCACGAGGTAGCCGAGGAGGAAGTCGATGTTGAGGCTGCGCTCGTGGGCCTCGTCGATGATCAGCGTGTCGTAGGCCCGCAGCCTCCGGTCCCGGTGGATCTCGGCGAGCAGGATCCCGTCGGTCATGACCTTGACCGAGGTGTCCGGACCGACCCGGTCGGTGAAGCGCACCGCGTACCCGACGACGCCGCCGACCGGAGTGTCCAGTTCCTCGGCGATGCGGGCGGCCACGGTGCGGGCCGCCAGCCGCCGGGGTTGCGTGTGGCCGATCATGCGCTCGGCGCCGCGCCCGACCTGCATGCAGATCTTGGGGAGCTGCGTGGTCTTGCCCGACCCGGTCTCTCCCGCGACGACGACGACCTGCGACGCCTGCAGGGCCGCCGCGATGTCGTCGCGCCGGGCGGCGATGGGCAGGTCCGGCGACACCTCGACGTCCCGGTGCGGCCTCGGCATGGAGCCCGCAGGTTAGGGCGTCGCCTCCCGTACCAGTGCTTGCCAAGACGCACGATCCGGGATCAAATCGGTCGAACGGTGCCGCTCAACTTCTGCAATGGAGGTGCCGAATGGAAGATGTGGACCAGAAGGCGAAGGCCGCCCGCATGCGTGCGGGCCGGGCTCGCATCGGCGAGCGCCGCCCGCTGACCGGCGTCACCGCGACGCTGCGCACCACGCGTCCGGCACGGTTCGGCCGCCAGAAGGTCAACGACCGCCTGGTCACCGTCGAGAACCTGTCGGTCACCGGCGCCGGCCTGGTGGTGCCCGCGGACAAGGACGACCGTCCGAGTGAGTCGGTTGAGCTGTGCCTGGCCGGCGCGTGGGGTCAGGGCCACACCGTCCGGGGGCTGCCCACGCCCACCCCGGGGCTGGTCTACTGGGGCATCGAGTTCCACAAGGTCCAGGGCGACTTCCTGGCCGCCATCAACATGCTGCTGGAGGCCGAGGACTTCGTGGCCCAGGGCATCGCGATGCGGGACTGATCGAGCGCCGCCGCACCGCACCGTGCAACACCGCACCGCGCAACACCGCACCGGCTCACCGCGCCGGCGCACCACTAGCCGCCGCCGATGCACGTGAGGGCCATCGCCGCGGCAGCCGCGGGCCCGGTCGCCGTGGCCCTGACCTCGGCGAGCACGGTCGCCGGCCGGCGCCCCGCGGCGAGGCCCGTGTGCAGGCGGGCGGCGAGGTCCGGTAGCACCGCATCGGGCAGGGGAGCGGCAGCCGCCACGACGGCGCCCGCACCGAGCCGCAGCAGCGTCGTCGCCAGACCGAGCAGCGGGCCGCGGCCCCCGGCGTCGAGGCGCCCGACGTCGCATGCCGACAGGACCCACACGGGCGGCAGCGGGGCCAGCGGCTCCAGGTCGTAGGCGGTCAGCGGGCCGTCGGCGAGCAGCAGGCTCGACAGGAGCGGATTGTCCGGACGCAGCTCACCGTGCGCCGCGAAATTCACGACGCTCGCGCCGGCGATCGCCGCGTGCACCGCCGCCACGGTGGCGCGACGGCCCGTCAGCACCGCGCCGTGCGCATACCTGCGGCGCACCCGGCGGGCTTCGGTCGGCGCGCACTCGAGCCGCGGCCCGGCCACCGCGAGGACGGTGCGGGGACGTTGCTCCGCCCAGCGGGCGACGCGGTCGTCGGCGCGTGCCCACACCGTCGCGCTGGGGGCCACGGAGACGCTGCGGCCGGTGAGGCCGGGCAGCGCGGACCACGGCACGTCGACCAGCCGCCGGCTCGGCACGACGACCAGTGGGGTCGCCTCGTCGCCCAGGTCGGCGAGGACCGGCTCGATCACGAGCGGCGCGACCCGCGCGGCTGCGTCGTGCAGAGCGCCGAGGGCCCGGGCCGCGCCGCGGGGGTCGGCGCTGCGACGCAAGCCGCGCTGAGCCACCAGGGCGGCGCTCATCGCGCCGGCCAGCGCGTCGACCGGTCCGAGCCGGTGCTTGCGGAACCGGCCCCGGCTCACCGTCACCGCGTGAAGGTCGCCGTCGACCTCTGCGTACGAGACGAGCGCGCGCTCTGCCAGCCGGCCGGCCAGCGCGGCGGCCGCGACCGGGCGCTGTGGTTCGAACCGCGCGCCCGACGCGCCCCGGGCCCGCTGGCGGATCGTGCGTTCCAGCCGGCCTCGTCGGCGCACGGCGTCGGTCCCGGCCTCACCGCGACCGGCCGCACGGTTCAGGGCGCGCAGCGCTCCGAGCGCACTCCGCATCTCGGGGTCGTCCGGGGGGCGGACGGGGAGCATGCGGAGGTGGCCGGCCGCGGCCCACTCCGACCACGTGAAGAGCGTCCGGGGCCCGGCCTCCACCGCCAGGCGCAGGCCTGCGGTCACAGCGCCGGCGCCGCCGTCGAGGACGCCGAGCTGGACCTCGGCGCCTCCTGCCGCGGCGACGTGCCCGTCGAGATCGACGAGAGCGGTCGCCAGCTGGCGCCGAGCGGCACCCGGGCGGCCGGCCGCGGCCTCCAGCTCGGCCGCCGCGAGCCGCGCCAGGACGCGGCGGCGCACGATCGCGGATCGGGCCTCCCGGGTCGCGTCGGCGAGCAGCTCGACGCCTTCCTCCCGCCGCCCGGCCGCGAGCAGACACTCGCCGGCCAGGACCCGGGCGTCCAGCGCGGCGGTGGTCAGCCCTGCGCCGCCCACGCGATCGACGAGCGCGCTCGCCTCCTGGGCGAGGTCGCCCGGCGGCTCACCCGCGGCCCGCCGGGCCTCGACGGCCACGAGGGCGGCGAGAGCGGCACTGCCGTCGCGCCCGCCGGCCGCGAAGGCGGCACTGGCCTGCGCGGCCAGGTGGACGGCTTCGGCGAACGCGCCCGCGGCACGAGCCGCCCTGGCGCCCCACGCCAGCGCCTCGGCGAGATGGGGGCTGCCGGCCCGCCGGCAGCGTTCGACGGCGAGGCGCGCGGCGGCACCGGCGTCGTCGACGAGTCCGGCGTTGACGAAGCAGGCGGCCATGTCGAGCAGGTCGAGCGGCCCCGCCTCCTCCGACACGCCGAGCTCGTCGAAGATGCGGAGCGCGGAGGCGACGTCGCCTTCGAGCGCGGCCAGCGACGCGAGGTTGGCCAGCGCGCTCCGCCGGTGCGCCTCGTGGCCCAGGACGGCGTGGAGCCGCACCGCCTCCTCCAGGTCGCGCCTCGCGTCGCCCACCGCACCGAGCTCGGCCAGGACCGTGCCGCGGTTGTGGCGCAGCACCGCCTCTGCGGCGGCGTCGCCGAGGCCGGCCAGCGACGCCAGAGCACGGTCGTAGCAGCGCACGGCCTCGCGGAAGCGGTCGGCATGGCGGTGCACGAAGCCGCGCTGGGACTCGATCCGCGCCTGCCAGGCCGGGCTGGCGTCGAGCGCGGCGGCGCGGTCCGCAGCGTCGAGCGCCTCGCTCGGACGGCCCGCCGACGCCAGCACCGCCACCGCGGTCAGCAGCGCGGCCGCCTCCCGCTCCCGGTCGCCGCCGGCCCTGGCCGCGTCGATGGCGGCGCTGATGTGCCCTGCGGCCTCCTCGGAGCGGCCGGCGCCGAAGGCGGCGACGGCGAGGACCCTGCGGGCCACCGCGATCGCCGGCAGCGATGGCGCGCTGTCGAGCACCGCGGCGGCGTGCCGGGCCGCGGCGGTGGGGTCGACGGCGAGGGAGGCGGCCGCGTCCTCGGCGGCGGCAAGCGGGTCTGGCGCGCCGACGGTCCCGCGGCGGTGGCTGTCGATGTCGGCCTCCCCGGACATGCTCGGGCGCCTATCATCCCGCGGCCGAGCGTGGGAGGGAACCATGGGGCCAGGCGGAGACGGTCAAGACGTTGGCGGCGACGCTCAGGACGCCGAGGACGCCCGAGGAGAGGACCGGGCGACGCCGGACGAGCGGTTCGCGGCGCTGGCGGCCGACCGCCTGCGGGCGCTCGCGGAGGTGGCCGTCCTGGCCCGCCGTTGCGCCTGCCCGGGTGCCGCGGGCTGGTTCGCGTACCGCCGCGATTCGCTGGTGGCCGACGAGCGGGGAGTGAAGGCCGTCAGCGCGCTCGTGGGGGGCGTCGAGGTCGAGCGGTCGGAGCGGCTGCCGGGGATGGTGCGGGCGCGTCTCGCCGAGGGCGGGCCCGACCCGCTGGTCCTCAGCGCGCTGGTGGCGCAGAGCGATCCTGGGGCGCTCGTCGCACCGGACCACCTGCTCGTGCCGCTGTACCACATGCTCACGTTCCCGTACTCGCTGCCCACCCCGGTCGGTGCGCTCGGGGAGATCGCGGTGACGAAGACCGCGGGGGGACCGTCGGTCGGCGTGCTCGACACCGGCTGCATCGTCCGGCACCCGTGGTGGCAGGGCCAGGTCGACGCCGCCGACGAGGCCCCCCCGAGCGGTGCCGCTGACATCGCCTCCGGTCACGGGACGTTCATCACCGGCGTGGTTCGCCAGGTTGCGCCAGGGGTGCGCGTGGTGGCTCGGCGGGCCAGCGCGGAGCTCTTCGCGAGCGAGTGGGATGCCGCCGCCGCGCTGCTCGAGCTGGGCGCCGACGAGCGCGTCGGTGTCCTGAACGTCTCGCTCGGGACCTACGTCGCCGACGGCTCCTCGGCCCTGGCCCTGCGAGCCGCCGTCGAGGAGCTGCGCCGCCAGCGGGGCGACAGCCTCGTCATCGTGGCCGCCGCCGGCAACCAGGCGACCGACGCTCCCGTCTACCCGGCGTGCCTGCCGGGCGTCGTCGCCGTGGGCGCCGTCGTGCGGGGCCGCCGGGGCACGGTGCGGGCGCCGTACTCGAACCACGGGCCGTGGGTCGACGCCTGTGCGGCAGGTTCGTGGGACAGCGCGTACTTCGACGGGCCGATCGCGCCGCTCGGCGCGACCTTCAACGGCTACGCGCACTGGGTCGGCACCTCGTTCGCCGCGCCGGTCGTGGCCGCCCGCATCGCCGGGGAGGCCGCCGCCGGATCGCTCAGCGCCCGCCAGGCGGCCGGGGCGGTCCTGGGCGCAGGCGCCGCGGTCCCGGGGGTGGGCCGCTACGTGGCTTGAGCGATCCCCGAGCGTGGGTCCGGGGCCGCCGCGTCACTCAACTCATCGGGACGGGTGGATCACCAGATCAACCAGCTCGACGGCAGCCGCCGGCCTTCGCCGGTGACGACCACGATCCGGCCGAGGCCGCTCGGGACCCCGGTGAGCAGGAAGTGGCCGAGGCGGTCCACGCTCGCCGTGATCGTCGTGTCGACGCGCTCGAAGCTCACTTCGGCCGCGTCCGGAGGCTCGAGCTGACCATCGAGGGCGAGACCGGCGCCCCGGTCGTGGACGAACACCTCGACGGTGCGCGACGCGGACCGGAAGACGACATCGCGGGTGCCGGTCGAGCGCATCCCGGCCATCGTCTCCTCGGCGTCGAGCAGCTCGAGCAGCTCGCCGTCGAGGGCCGCCAGCTCCGGTGCGCGCTTGGCCGCTTCCAGCACCCACGGGGGAACGGGGTCGGCTTCGTCCAGCGCGGCGCGCAGGGCAGCCAGGAGCTCCTCGTCGCCGGGCCGCCCGCTCGTGCCGTCCCGCTGGGACAGGTCGTTCATGGCGCCGACCTCCTCGTGCCTCTCGTGCCTCTCGTGGCGTTCATGGCTCGACCCTGGCGCGCCGTACCGCGGGGTGGGCGCGCAGCTTGTCGATGCACCGTTGGCGAGTGGGGCCGACGCTGCCCCGCTTCATCGACAGGGCCTCGGCGATGTCGTCGTAGGACAGCGGTGGATCGACGCCGAGCAGCCGCAGCAGGTCACGGCACGGGGCTCCCAGCGAGGCCCATGCCTCCAGGACCGCGCGTCGACGTTCGTCGGCGACCAGGCCGGCTTCGGGCCCGTCGCTCGCCGCCGAGGCCGCGCTCTCGGCGAGGTCGTCGACGATCGTCACGTCCCGCCGCCGGGCCGCGCGTTCCATGAGCGCCCAGCACTCCCGCCGGGTGGTCGTGGCCAGCCAGCCCCCGACGTGCGACGCCTGGCGGATGGATCCCTGGCGTTCGTACAGCCGCAGGAAGACGAGCTGGAACACGTCGTCCGCGTCGGCGGGAGAGAGCCGGTGCGCGCGGATGACCGACCACACGACGCCGCGGTAGAGGTCGACGAGGGCGGCGAAGGCTGCGCGGTCGCCCGCAACGCTCGCGGACAGAAGTGCGGCCGCGTCGACGGCCTGCTCGTCCCCGGCCACGGTCCGCACAGTAGTGGCGCAGTCGTTCGGTCCCTGGATGGGCGGCCCCACCGTGGCGGGCCGCATCCGGACGGCGCCGCCCGGCCCGTCACTTCGTCGCGCGGCGAGCACGGGTCACCCCCTGCCACCGATCCTTCGGCCGTTCGATGTCGAACCGTTCCGAGCTTGCCGCACCACCGGCTCTCCTGCTCGGCGGCGCCTCGACGGCATGGCTGGCGGCCACCAGGTCGGCGAGCCACCGGCCCGCCCGTGGTCCAGCCCCGTGCGGTGCGGCTCCGTGCGGTGCGATCGCACGGGCCAGGACCAGGCGCAGGTCGTCCGCCCGGTCGCGGCTCCAGCGGCGGGCCAGATCCTCCAGCGGCGCCTCGTGAAGCGATCCGAGGTGGAGCCGTGGCGCGATCTGCACGCTGAACGGTGCCACGGTGCCGTCGGCGGCGACGTCGAGCACCGGGACCACCTCGGCGAACCGGGCGCCCACTGCGCCCGGAATCGGATGCACCCGGGTCATCGGATCCCAGGCGTGCTCCACCGCCGCCCCGGGCGGTGCGCCACCCACCACCAGCACGGCGAGGTTCTCGGCGCGGGCCCGCCGCCTCGCCCGTTCCACGTCGGTCCGCTCGGCCAGGCTCACCCCGGCGATGACGGCCCGCTGGTACCCGAGGCGGGCGGCACCGGCCAGGGCCGACTCGGCCACGATGAGGGGGAGCGAGCGGTGCGGGTGCGGGCCGTTGCGCCGGCATCGACCACAGGCGAGCTCGCACCCGCTGGCCAGCGAGACGAGGACGAGAGGGTTCATGCCCCCCAAGAGGACAGCGCGAGCCGCGTGGATACGCGCCGCTGGAGGTGCGTGGCCGTGGGACGCGAGCGGGGCCCGGCGCCGTAGCGCCGGGCCCCGACCGGTGCACCGGGCGCGGGGAACGCTCCGGGTGCGCGGTGTGCGGGTCGTCAGGTGACGGTGATGAACGCCCCCGACGCCCGGCAGTTGTTGGCTTCACCGCTCTCGCTGACCACGTTGGCGCTGTCCGCGCAGGACAGGAGCCGGTAGGTGCCGGCTGCCGTCCCGCTCGGGATGGTCACCGACACCGTGCCCGAGCTGATGATGCCCGGGTTCAGCGCGGGGACCGCCCGAGTACCGGTGAGGGTGATGTCACCGCTGCCGAGCGTCGTGTCGAGCGACAGGTAGTACGCCTGCGTGGATGCCCCCGCGGCGCCGGTCCCGTTGTTCTTCACCGAGTCGGTCACCGAGAACGAGCCGCCTCCCGTGCCCGATGAGGGCGGGTTGGTCAGCGCCGTGGTGGTGAGGTCGGGCACCTTGACGGTGGCCGTGGCCGACGAGGCCGTGCAGTTGTTGGTCTCGTCGAACTCGGTCACCAGGTTCGTGCGGTCGGAGCAGGCGATCAGGAAGTAGTTCCCGGGCGCCGTGCTGGTCGGCACGGACACGAACTTGTTGCCGGTGCTCGAGGTTCCCGCGGCCAGTCCGGGGACCGACCGGGTGTTGCCGACCAGCGCCTTGTCGGTGCTGTTGTAGACCGCGTCGGTCGACAGGAAGTACCGGGTCTTCGTGGCGACCGCGGCCGATCCGGCGAGGTTCGCCGTCGTGTCGGTCACCTTGAAGGTCTGGCCCCGGGTCAAGCTGGCCGGCGGGTTGGTCAGTGCGGTCACGGCCAGGTCGGGCCGCGTGTCGAGGGTGATCGAGTCGGTCACCGTCGTCACCATCCCGGCCTGGTTCCGGTACTGCACCGCCACCGTCTTGGCGCCGTCGCCCGACGGCAACGTGATGCTCTTCGTGGCCGAGTACGGCTCGAAGGCCTCGGTGTCGAGCACGCCGTCGGCGGCGACCCGCATGTCGAGGATGCCGGTCTGGGCATCAGCGGCACTCAGGTTCACCGTGGCGCTCGTGCTCCGAGCGGTGGCGGCGCCGCCCTCGATGGCGACCGTGCCCGTCGGTGCGGTGGTGTCACGGAAGATCGACACCGTGCCGGAACCCGACTTGTTGAGGATGACCAGCCCGTCCCACTGGCTGGCCGCATCGGTGTAGCTGAACGCCTCGGCGCCACCTGCACCGCCGCCGTCCGAACTGGCCACCGCCGAGGGTCGACCCTGGACGAAGGTCGTGGAGTCGGCGGAGTTGGACCGGTTCAACAGCAGGGCGACGTCCTGGCCGGCCGCCGGCACGACCCGGAAGTAGGTCTGCACCCCGGCTGACATCAGGCTGTCGTACGGCTGGACGATGTCAATGGCCGCCATCGACACCGTGGTGCTCGAGTCCGCCAGCGTCTGCGTTCCCTGCTGCCACTCGACGTTGTAGGCGCCCGACCCGGCGAACCGGTAGACCCGCGGGTAGTAGTCGCCGAACGCTCGACGGTTGGTGTCGATGGCGACGTAGTCGATGGTGTTGCCACCGAACGTCGAGCTCGCCAGCGACGTGCCGAGCGCGCGGTCGTCGAAGACGTTCAGGTCGTAGTCGGCACCGCTCGGCGGCCGCACGGCCACGAACGACCAATAGCTCGTCGACGTGTTGAGGCCGTAGTTGTGCGGCGTCGGGTTCACGTCGAGCGACGGCCGGGCCAGCGTCACGTTGCTCGTGAGCGGGTCCCGGAAGTTCCCGTAGTTGATGGTGTTCTGGTACACGGACCCCTGGATGGGATCCGCGGTGCTCTGGCGGGTGGGCCGGTCGTTGAGCTGGAAGTCCGCGAACGTCGTGGAGTTCGTGTTCAAGAACACGTCCCACTGCGGGGCGTCACCTTCGCTCGACAGGTCCCACGGGGCGTCGTTGGCGGCGTCGGAGACGTCGATCATGGCCCCTGCCACGCGGCCCTCCACGGTGTCACCTTCGGCGTTGCCGTCGTTCCAGGTCGGCGCTTCCAGGTTGAGGAAGGCGCCGTTCGGCCACCGGAAGAACGGGTCGTTCAGCACCCGGGCCGGCACCCACTCGGCGAAGCCCTCGGTCCACCCGCAGCCGGTCGAGCTCGATCCGAAGATCGAGTGCGGGTTGCAGTTGGGCGCCGACGGATAGACGTCTTCGTAGACGTCGTCCATCGCCGCGTGCGCGCCCTCGTGGATCACGGTGGCGTCGGCGTCGGGATCGGCCGCCGCCAGGTGCACGGTGTTGTCACCGAGGTTGTAGTAGGTGCCGTCGGTCGAGGTCGACGTCCAGTTCACGACCATCTGGCGGCAGGAGGCGTCGTTGAGGTCGAAGCACTGGCCGCCTCCCGGCTTCCAGCTCCACAGCTTGTTGATGGCGTCGAAGGCCTGCATGCCGCGGTTGATGTCGTTGCCCGGGACGAGGCTGCCGAAGTTGGCGGTGCAGCCGTCGCAGATGGCCTGCACGCCGGTGCTGTTCACGTAGTCGTTGTTGGCGGCGTCGGTGTCGCGCACCCGCCAGATGTTGTTGGCGGAGACGAACCGGACGTAGACCTCCTGGCCGCCACCCTCGTCGTCGGCGCCCTCGAAGCACACGTTGTAGTTGATGCCGGAGTCGAAGGGCCCGCCGTTGAAGGTGACGCCCGTGGCGAGCAGGTCGTCGGCCGAGAACGTGTCCTGGTCCCACACCTGCACCTGATAGTTGCGGGAACGCCGCAACGCCGCGGTGTTGTCGGTGAAGCTCCAGGTGCCCTGGGCGCAGGAGGTCGCCGAGCCAGCCTGGCTCGAGGACCGCTGCGTCGCCGGCTTGTTGGTGACCGCCACCTGGGGGCCGCGCGCCGACGGGGCACTGCTCGTGGCCGGCAGGGGCGCGGACTTCACGCCACCCTGGGCCGGTGCGGCCGCGGACAGGCGCGAAGCTTGGCCGGGCGCACCGACGGTCAGGAAGATCGTGTCGTCACCGGCGTCGGTGCCACCGGGGACGTCGACGAGCGCCCGAGCGCGGATCTGGTAGGTGCCGGGCTTGTCGGCCCGCACCGTGGACGTCCAGGCTCGCGTCTGGTTGCGGGCGAACGTGAGACGCCGCTCCGCCCGTGTGACGACGCGCCCGCCGAGGGCCTTGGGGGCAAGCGCGAACCCGCCCGGTCCCGAGGCGAACGACAGACCCTGCGGGAGGTCCAGCAGGATCCGGGCCGACTTGGCCAGCTGCGACTTCACCGAGACGCGCACGGTCGCCTGGCCGCCCACGCGGGGCGCGGACGACAGGGACGCGGAGACGCTGACGCAGCGGGCGAACTCGTCGCGGGGCGACGCGTCCGGCGAGCCCCGCAGCGAGCAGCGAGGCGCGGTGGGCTTCGCGGCGGGCAGGGGCGCGGGTGTCCCCTTGCCTGCGGGCGCCGCGGCCCGGGTTGGGACGACGCGCGAAGACGCTGCGCCTGCCGCCCCGGCGGTGAGCGCACTCACCGCGATCACGACCGCCAAGGCCCAAAGGCCCCTGCGGCGTCCGTATGCTCCCATTTGCTCTTCCTCCCAGTATGTGGTTCTGGAACCGATGTCCGGGGGGAGAGAGGGCGCTTTCATCGGCAAGGTACACCAGATTTCAAGGGCGGGCCATCGCAAGTTTCGGGCCACGGCGATTCGTCCCATTTCCACTCCCGCTCCCGACACAGGCACGGGCGGTGCGCCGGCCCGAGGCGCGGGCGGAAGGGTGGCCGGCCGGCGGGAGGGCCGTGCGTCGAGGTCCGCCGGGCGGGGAGGCGGGAAGACCGGCGTCGCCAGCGTCGCCAGGATTCAGCGAAGGCCGGCGAGCGCCCGCCGGCGAGCGGCGGCGAGGGCCGCTCGCGCGGCGTTCGCACCCGATGCACCGTGCACGCCGCCTCCGGGGTGCGCCGAGGCGGACGCCAGGTAGAGGCCCTTGATCGGTGTGCCGGCCCGCGCCAGACCGGGCACGGGCCGGAAGATGAGCTGCTGGTGCAGCTGTGCGGTGCCTCCGTTGACGGCGCCGAGCGACAGGTTGGCGTCGAAGGCCTCGAGGTCGTGCGGGGTGAACACGTGACGGCCCCGGATCAGGGAGCGGAAGCCGGGAGCGAGCGCCTCCACGCGCGCCTCCACCCGGTCGGCGAAGGCCTCGGCGTCGTCGTCGTCCCACCGGCCGGACACCTCACCGAGCGGGTCGCTCTTGACCGTCCTCGGCACGTGCGTGTACGCCCAGGCCGTCTCCGTGCCGGCCGGTGAGCGGGTCTCGTCCGTGATCGACTGCTGACCGAACACGAGGTAGGGGTTGTCGGGCACCTGGCCCGTGGCCAGCTGGGTCGCATACCGCGAGAGGTCGTCGACGTCGTCGCAGACGTGCACGGTGCCGGCGCGGCGGGCGTCGGGCGTGCTCCACGGGATGGGCCCGTTCAGGTTCCAGTCCACCTTGACGTTCGACGCGTCCCACATGAAGTGCTCGATGTCCTCCAGCAGCCGGGGTGGCAGGTGACGTCGATCGACGAGGTGCCGGTAGAGCATGGGGGCGCTGACGTCGGCCAGGACCGCGCGCCGGGCGGCGACCTGCTCGCCGTCGCGGAGCCGCACGCCCGTGGCCCGGCCGTCCTCGACCACGACGGTGTCCACGGGGGCACCGCAGCGGACGTCACCGCCGAGCGACCGCAGCCGTGACACCAGGGCGTCGCTGATGGCTTGCGCTCCGCCTCTCGGGACCGGAAAGCCGACGTCCTGCGCCAGGCAGCAGAGGATCCAGCCGAAGAACCCGGCGAGGTTCAGCTCGGGGGCGAGGTCGGCGTGCAGGGCCGTGCCGGCCAGCAGCCGGCGGGCCGGTTCGCCGTCGAAGCACTCCTCACCCATCCGGCGCGACGGCAGGACGGCGAAGCGGGCGAAGCGCCCGTACTCACTGGGCGGCAACCGCATCGCGAGCTTGGCGATCGCCTTCACCGGTGGGAACGGGGTGAGCATGGCTTCGAGCACCTGGCGGCCGACGGCTTGCCAGCGCCCGTAGAAGCGACGCCAGTTGTCGCCGTCACCGGGATGGGTCTTGTCCAGCGCGTCGCACGTCTCGTCGAGGTCGCGGGCGATCAACGGGCAGAGCCCGTCGGGCCCCGGGTTGGCCACGACGATCGGAGCATGGAGCCATTCGAGGCCGTGCTCGTGGAGGTTCATGCGCACCACGGGCGGCGAGACCACCGTCAGCGGATAGAAGGCGCTGCCGACGTCGTTGCGGAATCCTGGCTCGATGAGCTCTGCGGTGCGGGCCGCGCCTCCGGGCGTGGGCCCGGCTTCCAGCACGAGCACGGACCATCCCCGCTCGGCGAGCACGTTGGCGCCCACGAGGCCGTTCGGTCCGGCGCCCACGACGATCGCGTCGACGTCTCCGGCGGTACTGGTCATGGCTGACCCCTTCCCAGGGGCTCCCATCGCCACCCGCTCAGAACAAGGAGCGGGAGTCGGTCACCTCGAAGCGCCATCCCGTGGGTGCCCCGGCGACCAACGGCCCGATCCGGCCGAGGAAGTCGACGAAGTGGGGCGCCGAGTTGTGGGCCTCGAGGGCGTCGCCCGACTCCCACTCCTCGTAGAAGTGCAGGAGCCCGGGGTCGTCGAGGTCGGCGGTGAAGCGGTAGGTGCGGTTGCCCGGTTCGTCGCGTGTGGCTGCGGCGACCGCCCGCACGTGGTCGAGCGCCTCGGCGCGACGGTCGGCGTCGATGGGCAGGGACCCGCTCACGATGATCATGTGCGCTGACCCTACTGGGGTCGACCGCAGGCACCGGTGGGCCGGAAGGCGGCCTCTTGGCCGCGACGGACTGCGATCGACCGCGATCGACCGCGAGGGGCGGGCTAGGACCGGAACGGTGCGAGGACCGCGTCGGCGTCGGGTTGGCGCAGCAGCAGCACGTCGGCGCCGCCCGCGGTCCGATCGGGGGTGGTCGGCAGCGTGACGGACTCCGGGCGCAGCCGGCCCATCGCCCAGGCGAAGCGGAGTGCGTCCACCAGCGACATGCCGTCGTCGATGCGCAGGCCGCGCGTCAGCGCCCGCCCGATCTTGGCCATCCGCCACGGGGAGCGGCTCTTGCCGGCCTCGGACATGACGGCGCGCATGAAGGCCTGCTGCCGTTTGACGCGACCGAGGTCCGCGGTGCCGTCCACCCGGGTGCGCCCGCCGATCACCTCGGTGTAGGTGCGGCTGCGGACGTAGGCCAGGGCCTGTTCGCCGTTGAGGCGCACCGGCCCGCTCTGGCGGACGTCGAGCCCGGACTTCGGGTCGGACGCCGGGTACGGGAAGTCGATGGTGACCCCGCCGAGGGCGTCGACCAGACCGCCGAAGCTGACGAAGTTGATCTCCACGTAGCGGTCGATCGGGATCCCGAGCGACTGCTGGACCGTGCGCACCAAGGTGTCGGGACCCTGGTTGTAGGCGGCGTTCAGCCGGTCGCGACTGTCCCGGCCGGGGATCGTGACGTAGAGGTCACGGGGGAGCGACAGCAGCGTGCTGCTCCCCCCGGCGATGCGCAGCACCATCATCGTGTCCGACCGGTTGCCCGCGACGCCCTGCCGGTTGTCGGTGCCGACCAGCAGGTAGTTGGTGCCGGGCTGGCGCCCGCCTTCGAGCACCGATCCGACCGGGACCCGCTCGATCTTGCGGAACTGCGAGTTGGCGTACACCAGACCGGCGAGCGGCAGCGCCACGAGGACCACGAGCGTGACGAGCGCGACCCCGACTGCGACCCGCCGACGGCGGCGCCGGCGAAGGGGCCGGCCGTCGGCGGTGCCGGCCGGGGCGGCGCCGGCGCGGTCCCGCCGACCGACGAGGCGCTCGGCGCCCGTGCCGAGCAGCAGGCCGGTGGCGAAGAGCACGAGCCAGGTCACCGGTGCTCGTCTCCGAGGTACTGCCGCGACAGCGCTTCGCGCTGGCTCGGGTCGAGCGCCGTGGTCCGGGCGATGCCTGGGCCTTCCGGGGCTTCGACGCGCGTCGCGTCCGGGTCAGCGGGGCCGGTCGATCCGGCGCGGAACACGAAGGTGGCGGGACCGATGCCGATGCTGGCACCGTCCCGCAGGGGTGCGGCGACCCCGGCGGGCAGGCGATTCCCGTCGAGCCACGTGCCGTTGCTCGACCCCTCGTCCACGAGGACCCAGCCGGTGCGCTCGAGCCTGACCAGTGCATGGCGGCGACTGACCCGGTCGTCGTCGATCCGGACGCGCCGGTCCGCACCACGGCCGATGGTGACCTCGGCCGAGTCGAGGGCGAACGGGGCCTCGCCCGACCCGATCCGCTCGAGCCGAGGGCCCGAGGTGGCCGCACCCACGAACCGGGTGGGGCCGTCCGCCACGGCACGGGCGGGCGCGACGGGCGGGCCATGGGCCGGCGCCACGGGCGGCGCACCGGGGACGTGCACGGCCGGCGCCCCTGGCCGCCGCGACGGGCCCCCGACGACGTCGATCGACAGCCGAGGGGGCACCGGCCACCCGTTGTCGCGGGCGGCGCGTCGTAGGGCGTCCTCGAGACCGGAGCGGAACCAGCCGGGTGCCTGCTGGACGGTGGCGAGATCGGCGGGGTGCAGCGAGACGGTGTAGCGATCGGGCACGTGGACGCCGCGGCCGCCGACGGTCACGTGGCGGACCATCTCGGCGAACGTGGCCCGCTGGAGCTGGACCGGGTCGAGGCCGCGGCGACCACCGACCGCCGAGGCGGCCGAGCGGGCGGCCGAGCCCGCGACACCGGCGGTGGACGGTCGCCGGAGCAGCCGGGCGCCACCGAACCCGGCCACCACGCCGAGCAGCAGCACCAGGACCTGCGCCATCCGGGCGAGGGTACGGCCCCGGCCGGCCCACCCGGCGCCACCTCGCCGGGGAGGCCTACCTCCGGCCGCGGCAGGGGCGGGTCGTGGCGCTGGCCGTCTAGCAGGCCTCGAAGCGGACGGTCCGGGTGGCGATGTCCGCGGTGACCAGCCGAGCCCGTATGCGCTCGCCGAGCGGCAGGTCGTCGCCGTCGCAGCGGGCCCGGACGGCAGGGTCGGCCAGGACCACGGTGCCCCGGCGGCCGCCGTGCTCGGGGTCGACGTCCACCACGGCGGCGTCGAACACCTCCCCGATGCGCCCGACGAGCAGCCAGGCCTCGGCCAGGCCGACGACGGCGTGCTCGACGGCTGCGGCCCTCCGGTCGGTCCGGGCCATGACGTCGGGAAGCTCGGCCAGGGCAGACCGGGCCCACGACGGCACGGGGCGCCCCGCGGCCACGGCCACGCAGACCTCGCCGGCGAAGCGGTCGGCGAGGCGCCGGATGGGGGCGGTGACGTGCGCGTACGGGCCCCCTACGCCCGCATGCTCGGCGAGCGCCGGCGGCTCTCCGTCGAAGGCGGTGTAGCCGGCACCGCGCAGGAGCTCCGCGGCCAGGTCCACGAACGCGGCATGCTGCGGGCGCTCCTGGTCGACCTGGTGGAGGACGCGGCTGAGGGGCACGCCGTCGGGCCAGTCGACGCCGAGGCCGCGCGCCGCCCGCTGCAGGCGGGCCACCGATGCCTCGTGCGGGCGGGGCAGCGTGCGCAGGAGGCCGACTCCCGCACCGAGCATCAGCGTGGCCGCGGCCATGCCGGTGAGCAGCGACAGATGGGCGTTCCAGCGTTCGACGGGCTGCTGGGCTCGCAGCGCGAGGGTCCAGTGACCGTCGGGTCCCCGCACCACCTCCTGCTCGGGCAACCCGAGGTCGATGGCGCCGGCCTCCTCCGCGCGCGCCTGGCGAACCTTGCCGAGCTCGGCCAGGAGGCGCACCGGCTCGGTGGCGGTGCCGCGGTCGATCTGGCCCTGCAGCGTCGGGTAGTCGAGCTGGGCGCGGCTGCGCACCACGGCCCGGCGCACGTCGATGTCGACGGCCGCGCCGTCGCCGTCGACCTCGATGCGCCACAGGATGGCAGGGCGGTCGCGGCCGGGCAGCAGGCTCATCGCGCGCTCACCGAGGACGGGTGGGTGCAGCGGCGCCCGCCGGTCGGGCAGGTACAGCGTCTCGCCACGGCGGCGGGCCTCGAGGTCCACGAGGTCACCGGCGGCCACGAAGGCCGCCACGTCGGCGATGGCGTAGTGCACCACCCAGCCGCCCGCCGGCCGGGGCGCCAGGTGGAACGCCTGGTCCAGATCCCGGCTGCCCGGCGGGTCCACGGTGGCGAGGGGGATGCCGGTGTGGTCCGCCGGCGCGAGGCGGGGCCGCCGCGCGGCGATGGCGGCGGCGGCGACGACGTCCTCGGGGAACCGGTCCGGCAGCTCGAGCTCGACCGCGAGGCCCCGCAGGTCGAGGGCGGGCACGCGGATGCGGCGGCGGGGCACCGGCGATGTCTACCCGGCACGTCCGTCCTGCGGTGGCCTCGCTAGGGTGCGCGGCCATGGCCGACGTCCCGGCCGCCGGCGGCGGGCACCAGGCGCCGTCCCGGACCGCTGCGGAGCCCGACCTGGCTCCCGAGGACCCGGCCGCACCCGGGTTCCCGGCCCAGTGGGAGGCCGACGTCGTGCTCACCGACGGCGGCACCATGCACCTTCGACCCATCCGGCCGGACGACGCCGCCCGCATCGAGCGCTTCCACGAACGGCAGTCGCCCGAGAGCATCTACTTCCGCTACTTCAGCCCCCGTCCCCGGCTCACCAGCCGGGACCTCGAGCGCTTCACCAACGTGGACTACGTCGACCGGATGGCCTTCGTCGGGCTCGTCGGCGACGAGCTGGTCGGGGTCGCCCGCTACGACCGCTTCCCGGGGCGCACCGACGCCGAGGTGGCCTTCTTCGTGGACGACGCCCATGCCGGGCGCGGCATCGCCACTGTGCTTCTCGAGTACCTGGCCGCACGCGGTCGAGAGGTCGGGCTCGCCCGGTTCAGCGCCACGGTGCTGCCCCAGAACCGGCGGATGCAGTCGGTGTTCCGTCAGGCCGGCTTCGCCGTGACCAGCCGCTTCGCCGACGGCGTGGTGGAGGTGGAGTTCCCCATCGAGCCCACGCCCGAAGCGCTCGCGGCCATGGAGGCGAGGGCCAAGCAGGCCGAGGCGAGGTCGGTGGCCCGCCTGCTCAGCCCACGCTCGATCGCCGTCGTCGGCGCGTCCCGCCACGAGGGAACGCTCGGGTACGAGCTGCTCCGCCATCTGGTGGCCGGCGGCTTCACCGGCCCCGTCCACCCGGTGAACCGGGAGGCGTCGGTGGTCTCCAGCATCCGAGCCGTCCCGTCGGTGCTCGACATCCCGGGCGACGTCGACCTGGCCGTCATCGCCGTCCCCGCCGAGGAGGTCCCCGAGGTGGTGGCGCAGTGCGGGCGCAAGCGCGTCCTCGGTCTCGTGGTGATCTCCGAGGGGTTCGCCGAGACCGGGCCCGAGGGTGCCGAGGCGGAGAGACGGCTGGTGGAGCAGGCCCGGGGGCTGGGCATGCGCTTGATCGGCCCCAACACGATGGGCGTCATCAACTCCGACCCGCAGGTGCGCATGCACGCCACGTTCCTCGACGTGCACCCGGCGCCCGGGCCGGTCGGCTTCTCGTCGCAGTCGGGCACCGTGGGCGCGGCCGTGCTCGAGCATCTGCGCGCCGAGGGGGTCGGCGTGTCGACGTTCGTCGCCACCGGCAACAAGGGCGACGTCTCCGGCAACGACCTCCTGCAGCACTGGGAGGACGACGAGCGCACCGAGATGGTGATGCTCTACCTGGAGTCGTTCGGCAACCCGCGCAACTTCACCCGCATCGCCCGCCGCGTGGCCCGGCGCAAACCGATCCTGGCGGTCAAGGCCGGGCGGGGCCCGAGGCCCTGGCGCGAGGGCAGCGGCGTCGATCGGCGCGACGAGCTCGGAGCCGGTGATCCGGCGGTCCTGGGATGGCCCGCCGATGCGACGGTCGACGCCATGCTCCGCCAGACCGGTGTCATCCGGGCCGCCACCCTCGAGGAGCTCTTCGGACTGGTGAGGCTGCTCGCCCACCAGCCGCTGCCGAAGGGTGACCGGGTCGCGGTGCTCACCAACTTCTGGGGCCCGGCCGTGCTGGCGGCGGACGCGTGCGTCGCCAACGGCCTGCGGGTCCCCGAGCTGGGACCTGCGACCCGCGCCGCGCTGGCGGCGCGGGCCCACCCTCGTGCCCGGTTGGCGAACCCCGTCGAGCTCACGGCCGACGCCGGACCCGACGAGGTGGCCGCGGCGGCCTCGGTGCTGCTCGCCAGCGACGACGTCGACGCGCTCATCGCCGTCCACGCTCCGCCGCTCGGAGGCGGCACCGAGCAGGTGGCCGCCGCGCTCGCCGAAGCGTGCGCGCGCGAGCCGGGCAAGCCGGTCGTGGCCTCGTTCCTCGCGCAGGGGCCGTGGCCGGTCGTGCGCGCCGGCGCGGTCGCCGTGCCGGTGTACCCGTTCCCCGAGGGTGCCGCGCTGGCGCTCGGCCGGGTCGCCGCCTACGCGGCCTGGCGGAGCCGGCCCGGGGGCGAGGTGGTCGACCTTTCCGGCACCGATGCTGCGGAGGCTCGCGCCGTCGCCGACGACCTGCTGCACAGCTCGGCCGAGACGGGTTTGACGGGCTGGATCGACCCGAGCGATGCGGTCCGCCTGCTGGCCACGCACGGCATCGAGCCGGTGGCCCAACGTCTCGTCGACGGGCCCGACGACGCGATCGAGGTCGCTCGGTCGATCGGCTACCCGGTCGCGCTGAAGGCGTGGGGCGTCGACCGGCCGAGCAAGACCGAGGCGGGCGGTGTGGCGGTCGACGTCCACGGCGACGCCGAGCTGCGCGCCGCCTTCGCGCGCATGGCCCGCCGGCACGGAGCGGCGATGCGCCCCGCGCTCGTCCAGGCGATGGCCGTGGCCGGTGCCGACGTGGCCGTGGAGGTGCACCAGCACCCGGCTCTCGGCTCGGTCCTCACCGTCGGCCCCGCGGGCGGAGGGGACGCAGAGCTGCGCGTGGTGCCGCTGACGGATCTCGACGCCGAGCGCGTCCTCGACGGTCCCGCGCTGTGGCGCTGCCTGGCCCCGGTGGACGCCGCGGGCAAGGCCGCGCTGGCCGAGCTCGTGCTGCGCCTGTCGGCCCTCGGCGACGCGGTGCCGGAGGTGGCCGACCTCAGGCTGGACCCGGTCATGGTGTCGGCTGGGCGGGCCACGCCGACCGACGTGCGGTTGCGCCTGGCGCCATGGCCGCGGCGTCCCGCCGTGCGCCGGCTCGGCGCACCGGACTGATCGACGCGGCACCGCCCGCAGCCGGCGCCGCGTACCGTCCTCGCATGCGAGCGATCGTCCTCGAGTCCCACGGCGGACCGGAAAGCCTCGTCCTGCGTGACGTGCCCGACCCTGTGCCCGGTCCGGAGGAGGTGGTGGTCGACGTGGTCGCCGCCGCGCTCAACCGCGCCGACCTCCTCCAGCGCATGGGGCTCTACCCGGAGCCGGGGCCGGCCCGGGCCCACGAGATCCCCGGCCTGGAGGTGGCCGGTCGGGTCAGCGCGACGGGCGACCGGGTGTCCACCTGGCGGCACGGTGATGCGGTGATGGGCATCGTCTCGGGCGGCGGTTACGCCGAGCGCATCGCGGTGCACGAGCGCCAGCTCATGGCCGTGCCGGACGCGGTGGGGCTGGCGGATGCCGCCGCCATCCCGGAGGTGTGGATCACGGCGTGGGACGCGCTGGTGCCGCAGGGAGGTCTGACCGCGGGCCGGTGGGCGCTCGTGCACGCCGGCGCCTCCGGGGTCGGTTCGGCCGCCATCCAGCTCGCCCGGGTCCTCGGCGGGCACGTCGTCACCACCGCGTCGGCCGGAAAGCTCGGCGCCTGCGTGGCCCTCGGCGCCGACGTGGCCGTGGACTACACGACCGAGGACTTCGTCGCCGCCTGCCGTGACGCGACCGGCGGGCGTGGTGTGGACGTCGTGCTGGACGTGGTCGGCGGCGACTACCTCGACCGCAACGTCCGGGCGCTGACCGTGGGAGGCACCGTCGTGCAGGTCGGCGTGATGGGCGGCGGGCGTACCTCGTTCGACCTCGGCGCGCTGCTGCCCAAGCGGGCGTCCGTGCGCGGCACCGTGCTGCGGGCGCGGCCGATCGAGGAGAAGATCGCGGTGACCCAGCGCTTCGCGCGCGAGGTGTTGCCGCTGTTCGCCGAAGGCCGGCTCCGGCCGGTCATCGACCGGCGCTTCGCGCTGCACGACGTGGCGGACGCGCATCGCCACATGGAGGCCAACGCCAACGTCGGCAAGGTGCTCCTCGACGTCAGCGGTTGAGCCGCCCGCGGAGGCGTGCGGTCAGGCCTTCGCCGCCCACGGAGCCGGGTTGGGCTCGACCGACGGGGACGCCGCTCGCCGGCGGGCGCGGTCGACGAGGGCGACGGGCAGCGCCACCAGGGCGCCGGCGACCATCCCGCCCGCATGCGCCAGCCAGGCGACCTGCGTCTGGTCCGAGGTGAGGAACTGGGTGACGAAGAACAGCCCGAGGATCGTCCAGGCCGGCAGGTGGACGACCTGGAACGGCTGCCAGAGGATGGCGGTGAGCACCCGGGCCCGGGGACGGAACACGAGGTACGCGCCCATGACGCCGGCGATCGCGCCCGACGCGCCCAGCAGAGGCACTGCGCTGCCCCAATGGAACGTCGCGTACGTGATCGTGGCGGCCACCCCGGTCGCCAGGTACAGCAGCAGGAACGCCGCATGGCCCAGCCGGTCCTCGACGTTGGCCCCGAAGACCCACAGGAACAACATGTTGCCGGCGAGGTGCAGCACGCTGGCGTGGATGAACATGGCGGTCAGCAGGGAGACCAGCACGACCTTGCCGCTCGGCAGCGACGAGCGGGGAGGCTGCGAGGTCCCGCACCGCACGCCGCTGGCGAGGGACCGGTTGTGGCGCACCTCGCACGGGATCACCCCCCAGCGATAGGTGAACGACGTCTCCTGGACCGCCGCCGCGCGCCGGTCGAGCGCCGACGACGGCGGGTTCTGCAACGACGCCGGCTGCAGGAACAGGAAGACGATCACGTCGATGGCCATCAGGGTCAGCGTCACCCGGGGCCGCCGCCTCCGCGGCGTGTCGTCCCGCAGGGGAAGCGCCACTATCCGGCCCCGGTGGACCGGCGGATCACGACGGTGCGCCCGGCGAGGTCGTGCGGGCCGCGCCCCGACGGTGACAGCCGCATCCAGACGAGCAGGACCGGGATACCGATCAGCTGGACGCCCGGGGCCAGCGCCAGCAGGCCGAGCACGGCGGCGCGCGCGAATGCTCGAGCCGGGGCCGGAGGTTCACCGGTGGCGGGGTCGACGACGGCGAGGCCGGCTCGCCGGTGCCCTGCGGTCGCCCCCGCGCGGGCGATCCGCACGGTCTCGTCGGCGACGAACGCCGCGAACCACAACGTCCCCAGCAGCACCTGCCACCGGAAGCCGACCGCCGCTGCCGCCACGCCGACGACGAGCAGACCCAACAGGAGCAGGGGGGCGTCGTCCAACCGGGCCACCCGCGCCCGGCGGCGCTGCTCGGGGCGCGCGAGCGGGCCCCATGCGGTCGTCGTGGGGGGCTCGACGTCGTCGGCGAGGCGCTCGACATCGGCCGCGCTCAACGTCGGTGCGACCGAACGGTCGACGACCACCGTGCCCGCCAACCGGTCCGGGATGCCACGGTGGAGGGACGCCGTTGCGGTGGACACGACGAGGGCCGTGAAGCCGGCTCCCAGCAGGAGCAGGGTGGCGGCGGCGGCTCTCGGGTTGGCCGCCGTCGCCAGCGCCAGCAGCGGCAACGAGAAGCCGGCCAGCTCGCCGAGGGCGACGACGATGGCGCGCAGCAGCGCCGCCGTGGCGGTGAGCACGGCCTCGTCCACCTCGAGCACCCGCAGCCCGGCCACCCGCTTGCCTGGTGTGGCACCGCCGAGCAACGTCGCCCCGGCCTCGTAGGTCACGATCAGCGCACCGGCCACCAGCAGGCGGGCGAACAGGCGGGTGCCGTCGACGACCGCGGTGCCGGCGAGGACCAGTACGAGTCCGACCAGCGCATCCATGAGGCGCGCGCCCACGCGGCGCCACACCGTCGGTATGGGAGCCACGGCGGTCGGGTCGGGCGCGGGCAGCCACGGGTTCGGCGCCCGCCGGGGCAGCGGGGGTCGCCAGGTGGCGCCCGGGTGGGGCCACGCAGGAGCGGGCTGGGGCCACGCGCTCGGTGGCTGCGGCCACGCCGTCGGCGGCGCAGGATGCGCGCCCGGCGGCTGCGGGGCGACCGCCACCGGGTACGGCGCGGCATGCGCCAGCGGGTCGTTCGGCGGGTGGGCCGGCGGGTGGGCCGGCGGGTGGGCCGGCGGGTGGGCCGGCGCCGGGGTGACCGGTTGGTGCCAGGAGTCGGCGCCCGGGGGCGGGCCGGCGCTGCGCCCGCTCAGCGGCCGTCGATCCCGACGTAGTCGCGGACCTCGGCGCCCACGTAGAGCTGGCGCGGCCGGGCGATCTTCTGGTCCTGCTCCAGCAGTTCCTTCCAGTGGGCCAGCCAACCGGAGACCCGCGGGATGGCGAACAGGACGGTGAACATCTCGATGGGAAAGCCCATCGCCTGGTAGATCAGCCCGGAATAGAAGTCGACGTTCGGGTAGAGCTTGCGGCTCGTGAAGTACTCGTCCGACAGGGCGACCTCCTCGAGCTTGAGGGCGATGTCGAGCAGCGGGTTCTTGCCGGTTATCTCGAAGACCTCGTCCGCGGTGCGCTTGATGATCGTCGCCCGCGGGTCGTAGTTCTTGTAGACGCGGTGCCCGAAGCCCTGCAGCCTGCCCTTGCCGGCCTTGACGCCCTTCACGAAGTCGTCGACGTTGTCGATGGAACCGATCTCGGTGAGCATGCGGATCACCTGCTCGTTGGCGCCGCCGTGGCGGGGTCCGTAGAGCGCGGCCGCAGCCGCCGCCGTCGCCGAGTAGGGGTCGGCGTGCGACGAGCCGACCATGCGCATCGTGGCCGTGCCGCAGTTGAGCTCGTGGTCGGCGTGGAGGATGAAGAGGACGTCGAGGGCGTGCGCGAGGGCCGGGTTGGCGTCGTAGCGCGGTTCGGCGATCTTCCACATCATCGAGAGGAAGTTGGAACAGAAGTCGAGGGAGTTGTCGGGGTACACGAACGGCATGCCGACGCTGAACCGGTGGCACGCGGCGGCGAGGGTCGGCATCTTGGCGATCAGCCGCACGATCTGCTTGTAGCGCACGTCGGGGTCCGCGATCTGCTTCGCCTCGGGGTAGAACGTCGACAGCGCAGCCAAGGCGGAGACGAGCATTCCCATCGGGTGGGCGTCGTAGTGGAAGCCCTCGAGGAAGCGCTTGCGCACGTTCTCGTGGATGAACGTGTGGTAGGTGACGTCGTGGACCCAGTCCTCGAACTGGTCGTGGGTCGGCAGCTCGCCGAACACGAGGAGGTAGGCCACCTCCAGGTAGGTGGAGTGCTCCGCGAGTTGCTCGATCGGGTAGCCGCGGTAGCGCAGGATCCCGGCATCGCCGTCGATCTCCGTGATGGCGCTGCTGGTGGCCGCCGTCTGGGTGTAGCCGGAGTCCGCGAACCAGATGTTGCCGAGCAGCTTCTTCCACTCCGTGGCGTCGACACCCCCGTTGATGATCGGGATCTCGATCGTCTCGCCCGTGCGATTGTCGGTGATCGTCACGCTCTCGGTCACGTTCGCTCCCGGCTGGTTCGTGTCGCGTTAGGTGGCCCCCGGCGGCCGCCGTGCAGGGCAGGGCGCAGCACCGGTCCGTTCCTCTGCCCGCATCGTACCGGCGCGATGCCCGGCCGCAGGCCGCCGGCCTCGGCCACTGCTGCTGGTGCGGCCGCTGCTGCCGGCATGGTCAGGCGGCCGGTACCGCCAGCCGCAGACCCGGATGGTGCCGGCCCTCGCTCGCCACGACGTCGCGCAGCACGTCGCGCAGGGCCCGCGCCGGAGCGGCCAGGAGCGCCCGCCGGCGGGTGGCCACGCCGACCGATCGGGGGGTCAGCCCTCGCACGGTGACGCGGCGCCATGCCGCCGAGTTGCGCCGGGGCACGGCACTGGTCGGCAGGATGGCCGGTCCGAAGCCCTCGAAGGCAAGGTTGGCGATCAGGTTGATGCCGTCGACCTCCGCCATCGCCTCGAGCGCGACGCCGGCGCGGGCGGCGTCTTCGTCGAGGTCGTCGCGGAAGCCCGTCCCGACCGGCTCGAGGATCAGCGGGTGCCCGCCGAGATCGGCGATCTGCACCTCGCGCGCAGCGGCGAGCGGGTGGCCCGTGGGCACGACCAGCACGCGGTCCTCGACGAAGAGCGCCTCGACCTCCAGCTCGGGGTCGCGCACGGGGAGGTTCACGACCGAGAGGTCGAGGCGGCCCTGGACGAGCTGGGGCCGGAGCGAGGTGGTGGACGCGTCCACCACCACGACGTGCACCGCCGGGTGGCGCTCGGCCATGGCCCGCAGCAGAGGGACGACGAGCCAGCGCCCCGTCGATCCGATCATCCCGAGGCGCACCGCCCCCGACACCTGAGATGTGGCCGACGCGATGTCCGCCGTGAGCGCCTCCAACTCGGCGCCGATGCGCCGGGCCCGCGCGGCCACGACGTCACCGGAGTCGGTCAGCCGCCCCGTCGAGCGGTCCACGAGCGACACCCCCAGCTCGCGCTCGAGGCGGGCGACATGGGCCGACACGTTGGACTGGACGGTGTGGAGCGCCCGGGCGGCGGCCGAGAAGGACCCGTGGTCGGCGATGGCGCCGACGGCCGCGAGCTGGCGAAGATCCATCGCAGGTGATGATGCCACCTATCGCTAAGAACTGTTGGACCGATGACCGTCCGGTAGGTCATGCTCGTCGCAGCAAGCGGTTCGGGAACACCGGTTTCTCTCCCTCCGGGTCCCGGGCCGACGGTGCCGGAGCGCTCCCCCCGCTCCTGCGACGACGACAGGGGCCCGGCCATTCCCCCGGCCGGGTCCCTCGTCGCGCTCGGCCCCGGTCACCGGCACACGCCCGTGGGTCGTGGCGGCAGGGGGGTAACCTCGCCGCGCATGGCCACCGGCGCAGCGTTCTTCGACCTCGACCGCACGCTCCTGTCCGGCGCCAGCGGTCCGGTCTTCAGCCAGGCGCTGAAGCGGGCAGGCGTCGTGCCCGACCGGAACATCCCGGGTGAGGGCCTGCTCTACCGGATCTTCGACACCGTCGGCGAGACCCTCCCCGCCATGCTCATCACCCGCCAGATGGCCAGGGTGGCCAACGGCTGGGACCGCGAGGCGGTGAGCGCGGCCGGCAAGGAGGCTGCCGAGCGCCTCGTCGATCAGGTGCAGCCGTACGCCCACCTCCTCATCGAGCGGCACCGCGAGGAGGGCAGGCCGGTGGTCATGGCCACAACGTCGCCCTACCACCTCGTCGCCCCGCTGGCCGATGCGCTCGGGATCGACCACGTCCTCGCCACCCGGTACGGCGAGCGTGCGGGTCGTTACGACGGCACCATCGACGGCCCGTTCGTCTGGGGCCCGGGCAAGCTGGCGGCGGTACGGGCGTGGGCTCGGGACCACGGCGTGTCGGTCGATGCGTCGTGGGCCTACTCCGACTCGATCTACGACCTGCCACTGCTCAACGCCGTCGGCCACCCGGTCGCCGTCAACCCCGATCCCCGGCTGCAGCTCTTCGCGGCGGTGCGGCGCTGGCCGGTGCAGTTCCTAGACGTGCCCCCCGGGGTGCCCAAGCTCGCGGGCCTCGAACCGCAGCAGGTGGCCCTGGCGTTCACGCGGCCGCAGCTGTACCCGTACGTGCGCTTCGACGTCGACGGGGTCGACCACCTGCTCTCGCGTGGGCCCGCCATCGTCGTGGCCAACCACCGCTCCTACTTCGATCCCGTGGCCATCGCCTACCTGACGGCGCGCGCCGGGCGCCCGGTGCGCTTCCTCGGCAAGAAGGAGGTCTTCGACGCTCCGATCGTGGGCCAGCTGGCCAAGGCGTTCGGCGGGATCCGCGTCGAGCGGGGGAGCGGCTCCGACGAACCGCTCGCCGCCGCCGCGGAGGCACTGGCCGGGGGCCAGGTCGTGGTCATCCTCCCCGAAGGCACGATCCCCAGGGGACCGGCGTTCTTCGACCCCGAGCTCAAGGGGCGCTGGGGTGCAGCCCGCCTTGCCGCCACCGCTCAGGTACCGGTCATCCCGGTGGGCCTGTGGGGCACCGAGCAGGTGTGGCCGCGCAACGCGAGGGTTCCCAACGTGCTGAACGTGTTCGACCCTCCGACGGTGCGCATCCGGGTCGGTCCGCCGGTGAAGCTGCCCGAGCGCAAGGCCGAGCCCACGAAGGCCATGCTCACGGCCGACACGAAGAAGATCATGGCGGCCATCGCGGACCTGCTACCGGCCGAGGCGAGGGTTCGGCGCGACGTGGCCGACATCTCTGACGACGAGCTGCGCCGCGCCTGGCCGGCCGGGTACTCGGGGGACCTGAGAGCCGAGGCCGAGCTGTCCCGCCGCCCCGGCCGCGACTGAGGGGGAGCGGCTCCCGGGCGAAGACGCGGTCGCCGGCGCCGGCTTCAGTCGCCGGTCTGGCCATCGATGCGCTCGCGCAGCAGGTCGGCGTGTCCGTTGTGGCGGGCGTACTCCTCGACCATGTGCACGAGCACCCAGCGGGCGCTGATCGTGCGGTCACCGTCGGTCACTGTCAGGTCGAGGGTCGCCACCGCGGCCAGGGCGGCGCGCGACCGCTCGAGCTGTGCCTCGTAGCGGGCGAGGTCTCCCGCCGGGTCGGGGGGATCGGGGATGCGGAGGTCGCCGTCGGGGTCGTCGTCGGACCAGTAGTGCGGCACGACGTCCGGGAACGGCGGCTCCTTGCCCATGCGGCCGATTCCCCGCTCGAACCAGCCTTGCTCCACGTCGGTCATGTGCCGCAGGAGCCCCAGCAGCGTCAGCGGCGACGGCGGGCATGCGGCATCGGTCAGCTGCTCCGGGGTGAGGCCGCCGCACTTGCGCACGAGGATCTGCCGATGGAACTCGAGCCAACTCTCGAGCATGGCCCGCTCGTCGCCGACCTCGATCGGCTCAGGAGGAGGCGGCGGCTGGCTGAACGCAGGGTCCATCGGTACCTCCGGGACATCGCCGTCGGATGAGGTCAGGCGCCGACTCTGGCCTGGAGCTCGCCGGCGACGGTAGCGAGTGCCGGGTGCACCTCCGCGGCCACGGCCACGGCCCGCTCGGGCGGGCACGCCACCTGCGCGGGAAGGTCCGCACGGGTGCGCGCGAATGCCAGTCGGTGGGCGGTCGGCGGGTGGGGATCGTCCCAGGCCTGGCCGCGGCGACGCGACAGCCGGCGCAGTCGTTCCCGCTCGTGGCCCGGCACGTCGGCGATGGCTCGCCTGGCGGCCGCCCAGGGATCCTGACCGCCGGCGGCGCCGCGGCGCGCCGCGGAGGTGCAGCGGTCCGCCAGCAGCAGCGTCTCCAGTGCGCCGGTCAGGGCCTCGCGTCCGGCGACCCGGGCGGCGATCTCGTCCGCCCGGTACTCGGCGCGCTGCGTGGCCGTCGTGGCCGTGGTGCGCAGGCGGCGCAGCTGCGCGACGGCGATCCGGCGCGCGCCCGCGATGGCGGCGCGGTTGAGGCCATCGCCCCACACGCCGCGCCGCTCGCGCGCCGGCGCCTCGTCGGTGAGGCTGTCGACCCAGCGACGCAGCGACTCGTCGGCGCTGGCCACGAACCGGCGGTTCGCCGAGTCGCCGCGGACCGGGTGGGCGAGGACGTGGGCCAGCATGGCGACGCGCTGCTGCGGATCGAGGCAGACCCACAAGGGGGCGCCCATCCGCACCGTCGTGCGCCGGCGGATCGCGGTGGTGGAGAGGTCCGACCCGAAGGATGCATCGACCTCGAACCGTTCGGGCGCGGCCGTGCCCACCGCAGCCGCGACCTCGCCGACCAGCGCGGCCAGGGCGGACGCGTCACACAGGTCGATGGCGGCGACGCCAGGGTCGCCCCGGCGCGGTCTCGGCCCGAGAGCCAGACCGGCGAAGGCGAGCACCACACCGACCGCCACACCGATCACCCCGGGCCATGCCGCGACCGCCAGCGCCACGCCGGCGCCGACGAGAGCGGCGGTCACGAGGTGGACGGCGAGAGCCAGGAACCACACGCGCAGGCGTGCCGGGTCACGGGGCAGGCGAACCTCGGGCTCCAAGCTCACCTCGGCCAGGAGCCGCGGGCCCTCGTCGGCAGCGGCCTGCGCGGCGCGGCGCTCGAATCGTGACGCCGGCGGCGGCTGCGGCCTCGGGTCGACGTTCCACTCGCACGCCGGGCACCACCGCACGAAGCGCTCGTCGGCCTCGATGACGCGGCTGCACCGGGGGCACGGCTCACGCAGCGTGTGCCCGCCGGCCGGTCGGACCGGTGGCTCGCCGCCGGGCGAGTCGCCGGGCGGTCCCCCGGGCGGATCGCCGGGCGGTTCCCCGGGCGAGTCGCCTTCGGAGCGCGAGACCGTCACCTCAACCGTTCCCACCCGCGTTCGAGTGGGTCCGCTGGCGGATGATGTTGAGGGCGCCACCGGCTCTGAACCAGCCGATCTGCTCGTCGTTCATCGTGTGGTTGGCCTCGAAGTCGACCGTGGTGCCGTTCGGCTTGACGATCTGGCACCGCACGGGCTGGTCGGGCGAGAGGTCGGCGAGGCCGAGGATCGAGATCTTGTCCTGCTCGTCGACCTCGTCGTACGTCGCCGGGTCGGCGAAGGTGAGTGGCAGCACGCCCTGCTTCTTGAGGTTCGTCTCGTGGATGCGGGCGAACGATCGCACGAGGATGGCGCCCGCCCCCCGGAACCGCGGCTCCATCGCGGCGTGCTCGCGCGACGAGCCCTCGCCCCAGTTCTCGTCGCCGACGGCGATCCACGCCACGCCGGCCTCGTGGAGGTGCTTGGCGATGTCGGGGAACGGGCGCGTGGCTCCGTCGAGCGGGTCGCGTCCCTCGCCGGACTGGCCGGTGAACGCGTTGACGACGCCGAGGAAGAGGTTGCCCGAGATGTTCTCCAGGTGGCCGCGGAACCGCAGCCACGGACCGGCCATCGAGATGTGGTCGGTCGTGCACTTGCCCTTGGCCTTCAGCAGGACCGGCAGCTCGAGGTAGTCGTGGCCGTCCCAGGCCGGGAAGGGCTCGAGGAGCTGGAGCCGCTCGGACCCGGGCGAGACCTCGACCGCGACGTCGGACCCGTCCTCGGGAGGGGCGACGAACCCGGACTCGCCGGGGTCGAAGCCGGCGTCGGGCAGGTCCACCCCCACCGGCGGATCGAGGCGGACCTGCTCACCGTCGTCGGTGGTGAGCGCGTCCGTGGCGGGGTTGAAGTCGAGGCGGCCGGCCAGCGCGAGCGCGACCACCGTGTCGGGCGAAGTCACGAACGACAGGGTGTTGGCCGAGCCGTCGTTGCGCTTCGGGAAGTTGCGGTTGTAGCTGTTCACGATCGTGTTGACCGTGCCCGGGTCCATGTCCGGCCGGGCCCATTGGCCGATGCACGGCCCGCAGGCGTTGGCCAGCACCTCGCCGCCGATGGCCTCGAGGTCGGCGAGGAGGCCGTCGCGCTCGATGGTCGCGCGCACCTGCTCGGAACCCGGGGTGATGAGCAGCTTCGTGCGCGCCGTGAGCCCCTTCGCCGAGGCCTGCCGCGCGATCGACGCGGCCCGCGTGATGTCCTCATACGACGAGTTGGTGCACGAGCCGACGAGCGCCGCGCTGATCTCGAGCGGCCAGCCCTCCCGCTCGGCGTCCACGCCGATGTCGGTCACCTTGTGCGCGTAGTCGGGCGAGTGGGGCCCGTTGATCAGGGGTGCGAGCGACGACAGGTCGATCTCGACCACCTGGTCGTAGAACCGCTGGGGATCGGCGACGACGTCGTCGTCCGGCCGCAGGTGCTCGGCCACGGCGGCTGCCGCGCCGGCGATGCCCTCACGCCCGGTGGCCCCGAGGTACGCGGCCATGTTGGCGTCGAAGCCGAACAGGGAGCAGGTGGCGCCGATCTCCGCGCCCATGTTGCAGATCGTGGCCTTGCCGGTGGCGGAGATCGACTCGGCGCCCGGGCCGAAGTACTCGACGACGGCACCGGTGCCGCCCTTGACGGTGAGGACGCGGGCGACCTCGAGGATCACGTCCTTGGGCGCCGACCAGCCGGACAGCTCCCCAGTGAGGTGCACGCCGATCACCTTCGGGAAACGGACGTTGAAGGGGTAGCCAGTCATCACGTCGACTGCATCGGCACCGCCCACGCCGATGGCGATCATGCCCAGGCCTCCGGCGTTGGGCGTGTGGCTGTCGGTGCCGATCATCATCCCGCCGGGAAACGCATACTGCTCGAGGACCACCTGGTGGATGATCCCCGACCCCGGCTTCCAGAAGCCGATGCCGTAGCGCCGCGACACGCTCTCGAGGAAGGCGTAGACCTCCTCGTTGCTCTCGAGCGCGACGCCGAGGTCGATCCGGGCGCCGACCTTGGCCTGGATGAGGTGGTCGCAGTGGACGGTGGTGGGCACCGCCACCCGGTCGAGGCCCGCCGTCATGAACTGCAGCAGGGCCATCTGCGCGGTGGCGTCCTGCATGGCGATCCGGTCGGGACCGAAGTCGGTGTACGAACGGGCCCGTTCCAGACCGCCGGCCTCGGGGTCGCGCAGGTGGTTCACGAGGATCTTCTCGGTGAGTGTGAGCGGGCGCCCGAGGCGGCGGCGGCCGATCGAGATGCGCTCGGGCAGGCGGTCGTACACGCCTTGGACGAGCGACAGCGGCGTCGAGGCGGTCTCGGCGGTGTCGGCCATGGGGCCCTCCTGTCGGTTCGGTCGGGAGGCGGAGCGGGCGGGTGCTTGCGCTCCGAGGCGAATGATACAACCATGAGACAAGTGGTGCGCACGATCCGGTACCAGGAGATCGCGGACGACCTTCGCTCCCGCATCGTCGCAGGCGAGCCCGGGGCGGGTCGCCTCCTACCCAGCGAGGCGGAGCTGGGGGAGCGCTACCGCGCCAGCCGGGTGACGGTCCGCAAGGCCCTCGAGGTGCTGCGGCTGGACGGCCTGGTCGACGCCCGGCAGGGCTACGGCTGGTTCGTGGCGGGCGAGACGTTCCGCCAGCCGCTCGGCCGGCTCGGCACGATCGAGGAGCAGCTCGAGCAGTCGGGGTGGCGCAGCGAGCGGCGCATCCTCGCGTTCGGGTTCCAGGCGGCGCCGCAGGCGGTGCGCGACGTGCTCGGAGTCGACGAGGTGCTGCACGTCGAGCGCGTGAACCTGGCCGACGGCGAGCCGTTCGCCCGCGTGACCGTGTGGTGCCCGGCCGAGCTCGGGGCGGCGCTGTCGCGGGCGGACGTGGAGCGGTCCAGCTTCTACGACCTGCTCACCGTGCCGCTCGGCGGCGCCACCCAGACCATCGGCTCCGAGGCCGCCTCGGCGCGCGACGCCGAGGTGCTCGAGATCCCGGAGGGCTCGCCGGTGCTGGTGTGCGAGCGGGTGACGTCGACCCTCGACGGCCGGCCCGTGCTGATCGGCCACCACGTCTTCCCCGGTCACCGGACCGTGTTCACCGTCGACCTGCCGCGTGCGCCCGCGTCGTCGATCGCGCCGAGCGGCCTGCGGTTGGTCGAGTAGCTCGCTCCCGGACCGTTCTTTGGCTCCTTGTCATCGCCAGGCGTGGTCAAAGAACCAAAGAAGTGAGGGGCGGACGGCGGCGCGGGTCTGGGTCCATTGCGTATCTCACCCGTGCGGTGGAGCTCTTGTCGTCGTACGAGCCGGACGCGAACTGCCGGCCACCGACGAGGAGGCAACGCCATGCACGACGTCACCGCGGGCATCGACGACATCCGGCGGGAGATCATCGACCGCCACCAGATCATCGACTGGTCCGACCGGTTCCCCTGGTGGCCGCAGCCGGCGCACGTGAAGGTCCTGTTCTACGCGGACGGCTCCATCCAGTACGACGGCGGGCCGTTCCTCGGGCTCAAGCAGGTGCTGGCCACGCTGACCGCGCGCGTGTACCCGTGGGTGCACTTCGACGTCACGACCGCCCACCGCCGCAGCGATCCGAGCGCCGATCACGACAACGTCGACCTTGCCGCCGCCCTTGCGATCGACTCGTTCGACGAGCTGTGGATCTACAGCATCGAGTCGGGCCCGCAGCTGAGCGCCGGCGAGCTGGCCGCCGCCCAAGCCTTCATGGACACGACCGACGGGGGCGTGCTCATCACCGGCGACCACGCCGACCTCGGCCAGGCCTTCGGCAACCTGCGGCGCGCCGGCACGATGCGCCAGCTCCCGGCACCGCCGGCGGCGCCACCCACCTGGAACAGCACCCTGCGCACGGGCGCAGACTCGCTCTTCCAGTTCGAGGACCAGTCGGACTCGACGCCCCAGCCCTTGCGGTACCGGCGCTACTGGGCGGGCGTCTTCGCGCAGGCACCGCATCCGGTGCTGTGCTCGTCGCTCGGCCCGATCGACATCTTCCCGGACCACCAGCACGAGGGTGAGGCGGTCGCTCCGGCGCCCACCGATCCGAACGAGTGGCCCGGTGGCGTCGGCGCCGAGGTGATCGCGTGGGGGAACATCGTCGATCCCTCGTCGAACACCGTCGGTCGCGAGGTCGGCGTGCTGTCGGCCTACGACGGCCACGCCGCGGGCGTCGGCCGCGTCCTCGCCGACTCGACGTGGCACCACCACTTCGACATCAACCTGCGCGGCCTGCCCGGCGACCCGGCGCGCCCTGGCTTCGTCACGCCGGGGACGGCGAGCTGGATCACGACGGCGAAGAAGATCGAGCACTTCTTCGTCAACGCCGGCGTGTGGCTCGCCCCGCCCGCGAAGCAGGCCGCCATGCGGGCCGCCGCGTGGTGGCCGATCCTGTGGAGCGACGCGATCGTCGAGGCCCACCCGCTGCGGGACCGTTCCTGGCTCTTCGGTCGCTACGCCTACGACGCGCTCGGGCGGTACGCGCCTCAGTGCGCGGTGTTCCGCTGGCTGTGGGACCTCGTGCCGACGCTGGTGCAGCAGGACTTCGTCAAGCTCATCGACCCCGGCGACCCGCCGCCTTTCGCCGAGTACCTCGCCGGGGTGGCGACCCGCCAGCTCATCGAGCGCTTCGACGTGCGCCCCGACCGGCTGCCGGACAAGGCCCCGGAGTTGGAGGAGGTCGACGCCGCCTTCGAGGGCGTGGCCGAGCGGGCGCTCGGGGAGCTCGTCGGTGACATGGAGCGGCGCCTCGACGCGGTCCGCCGGCTCGGCTCGGGCGCGAAGGCGCGCTGACCCGAACCGGATGGCGGCCCGCCGGTCAGAGGACCGGCCGGCCGCCCGGGTCAGGCGGGACCTGGCGGGAAGCCCAGGGGTGGCCGCGGCACCCCGGGACGGCGCGGGGCGGCACGGGGGCGGCGGCGGAGTCGTGCCCGCAGGGAGGGGGAGCAGGGTGCGGGCCGTCGGGGGGCGGCCCGCACCTGGCGCGCTCGGGCACCGGAGGGCGCGGGCGGCGGCGCCGGCTGCGGCGCCCGGCCGTGCGGCTACCAGGTGTCCCAGTGCAGGACGCGCTCGAGAGGCAGGCGGTCGGCCGGCCTGAAGTCCGTGCCCTTCGTGTAGGCGACCGGGAAGAGGCCGGCCTGGGCCACCTTCTCGTAGGGGATGCCGAGCAGCTCGGCGACCTCCTGCTCGCCGGGCAGGTGCAGCGTCGTCCAGGCCGAGCCGAGGCCGCGCGAGCGCAGGGCCAGCATGAAGCTCCACGCCGCGGGGAGGATCGACCCCCAGAAGCCGGCGTGCTCGGCCGTCGACGCCTCGGGTCCCGGCCGTCCCCACTGGCAGGGGATCACCATGAGCGGAACCTCGTGGAGGTGCTCGCGCAGGTAGCGGGCCGAGCTGCCCACCTTCGGCGCCGACGCCGCCCGCGGATCGCCCTCGGGCCACCCGCGCAGCTGCTCGGACGCGGCGAAGTAGGGGTCGGCGAAGCGCCCGTAGACCTCGGCGATCGCCCGCTTCTTCTCGGCATCCTCGACCACCACCCAGTGCCAGCCCTGGGTGTTGCCGCCGGTGGGTGCCTGCAGGGCGAGGCCCAGGCACTCCTCCACGACGTCCCGCGGCACCGGCCGCTCGAGGTCGAGGCGCTTGCGGACGCTGCGGGTGGTGGTCAGCAGGTCGTCGATGGAGAGCTCGAGGGTCACGAACCTGACCGTACCGGCGCCGCCGCTTCTAGGGTGGCGGTATGGATCCCCTCTACAGCGCCATGGCGACCGCCGAGGGCGGCCGGAACGGCCGCGTCTCCACCTCGGACGGCAGCGTCGACGTCCAGCTCACGATGCCCAAGGGTCTCGGTGGCCCCGAGACGCCGGGGACGACCAACCCGGAGCAGCTCTTCGCCTCGGGCTACGCGGCGTGCTTCCACGGCGCGCTGCTGGCGATGGCGCGCAACGAAAAGGTCGACGTGAGCGGATCTTCGGTGACCGCGGTGGTCGGCATCGGCAAGACCGACGACGGTGGGCTCGGCCTGGCCGTCGAGCTCGAGGTGAACGTGCCCGGCGTCGACCAGGAGACGGCTCAGCGCCTGGCCGAGAAGGCGCACGGGTTCTGCCCGTACTCCAAGGCCACCCGGGGCAACATCGACGTCGCCCTCGACGTCACGACGCTCGCCGGCTAGCTGGCGGCTGGCCGGGGGCTCGCGGTCGCCGCCGTCTTCCGACGGATCCGGCCAACGCTTGGCCGGATCTGTCGCAAATCGGGTGGGTGAACGGCTGTGGCCCGGGGAGGCCCGGGCCCCACCACCAAGGCGACCGGCGACACGGCGATCGGCCCGCGCCTCACGACCCCGAGCGACACGCGCATCGACACCGCCGACGACACGGCCGATCGAGAGGCCATCAATCCGGCCAGCGGCGACGCTCCGGTGCGGTGCCTGTGGTCCGGTTGCGGCGGTCGCCGAGCGCCCAGGCCCGGCGCCAGGCTGACGCGTCGGGCCCCGAGAGGCTCGGGCTCTCGCCGGCATGGGCGCGCCGGCGCGCGCTCCACCAGTCGTTGGCGACCTCGTCGGCCAGTGCGGCGACCTCGCGCTCGAGGCGCGCCGCGAAGCGCCGGCTGTCCTCCCCGCCCGTCGGGTGGAGCGGGTGGCCGAACGTGACGCGCGTGCGCCCGGGCGTGATCCGGTTGGAGCCCTTGGGCAGGATCCGGCCGGTGCCCTCGATGTGCACCGGCACGACCGGCACGTGGCAGCGGATCGACAGGTACGCGGCGCCGCCGCGGAACGCCTGCCCCCAGCCGTCGGGCGACCGGCCGCCCTCGGGGAAGATCACCATGCTCCAGCCGTCGTCGATCAGCGTGGCGGCCTGGTCCGCGGAACGGCGCGTCACCTTCGAGCGCTCGATCGGGATGGCCCCGAGGGTCAGGGCCGACAGCACCGCCTTGGCCCGCTTGTCGAAGAAGTAGTCGGCCGCGGCTCCCGTGAACACCTTGTGCCGGAACGGTTCCGGTAGCGACGACAGGAGCAGTCCCGCGTCGACGTGGCTGTGGTGGTTGGCGGCGAAGATGGCCGGCGCGCGCAGCCCCGCGATGCGGTCGTAGCCGCGGCGGTCGGGATCGGCGAGGACGCGCACGGTCGGGCGCAGCACCGTCTCGAGCAGCAGGGCCCGACCGACCCGCGCCGGGAACGTCCGGGCCCAGTCGGTCTCGTAGCGGGCGCCGAGCGTCGACTCCTCGACGACCGGTTCCACCGACGCGGGTACCGAGGGCGCCCGCAGCGGGAACTCCAGCCGTCGCACCGACCGGCGGGCCTTGGCCACGCCCACACGGGCCAGCGGACCGACGCGCTGGAGCGCCTCGAGCGGGGAGCGGCGGTCGTCGCCGCTCACGACACGTCGGCCATGACCAGCGGCGGGTTGTGCAGGTGCGTGATCGTCGGCTCCCGACCGACCGAGTCCGACGCCATCTCCAGAGCGTCGGCCATCGTGGTGGCCGGCCGGAACCCGAGCCGGCGCACCGACCGTGGCTCGCCGCCGACGATGATCACCTGGCTGAGGTGCTGGAGCGCGTGCGCGCCCCAATACCACATGTAGAAGGGGTGGACGCCGTGGTATGCGTAGCTGGTCCGGTAGAGGTGCTTGTACCACTCGTCTTCGGCGAATGACTTCTCGTAACGCTGCTCGATCTCGACGGGATCCGTCGTCTCGGCGAGGACCTGTTCGAAGAAGTCGATGTAGCTCGGATGGTGGACGGGGTGGAAGTCCCAAGGAGTGGGGTGCGTCATGACCAGGACGCCGCCTTCACGCACGAGTGGCCGGCCCCGGTACATGTTGAAGAAGTAGCCGAGCCCCAGGCACATGACGAGGATCGGGTTCATGATCGAGTTCACGTTGTAGGGACAGATGTAGGGCAGCCCGAGCGTGAGGATGTCGGTCTGGCCCGACACGGGCACGAGCTGCTGGCGGTGGACGTTGGCGATCGTGCGCTCGTGGACCGCGTCGACTGCGCCCGCCTGCACCGACGTGACCCCGTAGGGAGCCTCCCAGGACTGGAAGATCCGCCGGCGCGTCGCCATGCTCATGCGCTTGAGCCCGGCCTGCATGCCGACGAAGGTGGCCCGGTCGCGGGTGCTCCACTCCCACTCCCGCTTCTGCAGCATCGACATCGGGCCACGGTCACCGAAGGTGTCGTTGTTCAGCGTCGTCTCGATCTGGAAGATGCGCGGTCCGCTGGCTTTGAGTACCTCGCCCATGCGCCAGTTCGAGTGGTGCAGCTCGGACGCGTGGCGGTCCATGAACGAGCGGCTGTGGCGCATCGCATGGACGTTGTGGTGGTGGCGCAACGACTCGTAGGACGCCAGGCCGGTGGCCGTCGACTTCCAGCCGCCGTCCATGGCCACGATGTTGATGTTGACGTACACGACGAGATCCGACTCGGCGGCCCGGCGGTTGATGATGACCGGCTCACCCTGGTCGGTGGTGCCCACGTGGGCCATGCCGTCGGGGTCCTCGGCGTCGTGGTTGTAGAGCGCGCCCTGGGGTGCGAAGGCGTCGTAGACGCGGTCCCCGACGGCGTGGCGCAGCTCGTCCTCGGTCATGCGCCGGTGCAGCGCGAGCGCGGCGATGAGGTGCACGTCGTCCACGCCGGCGGCCGCGGCCAGGTCGAGCACGGCCTCGATGATCCGCTGGCGGATGTCCGGGCGGCGCATCTGCGGCAGCGGGAGCGAGATGTCGTCGAAGCAGATCGTGAGCTTCATGCCTGGGCGGAGCAGGGCCGGGAGCGGCTCGCTGTCGAGTGGCGAGAGGAGCGCGTCGCGGATGGAGGCCTCGACGTCGCGCAGGGCGGCGAGGGGCTCGCCGGGGTAGACGACGCGGCTGCGCTCGGCAGGCAGCTTCTCCAGGCGGAAGCCCTCCCCGGAGTGGAACAGGATCGGGGGCGTCGAGCGGTCGACGTCCAGGACGAAGCCGGGGCGGGGCATCAGCGGTGCCTCTCTGTGCGGAGGTCGAAGGCGATCCGGACGGCGCCACGCCGGCCGGCCTCGGCGGCGTGGGCGACGGCGTCGCGGTAGCGGTCGAGGGGGTACGTGGCGCTCACCAGGCGGCCGAGGTCGGCGCCGGCGACCAGATCGAGGGCGGCGTCGAAGTCGGATCGGTCGTACGCGTAGCAGCCGCGCAGCGCCGTCTCCCGGTGCCACACGGGCGTGAGGTCGAGGGCCACGTGGCCGGGCATGCCGACGAGCACCACCTCGGCGCCGGGTGCGGCGACAGCCAGCGACTGGGTGATCGAGTCGGCGCTGCCGACGCAGTCGGCGACGACGGGGAAGCCTCCCGTCGGGCGGCCTCCCACGAGCCACGAGCCCGTCACGGAGCGCGTCACCCGCTCCAGTGCGCCTGGCTCCACGACCCGGTCTGCGCCGAGCTCGGTGACCCGGCGCCGCTGGTCGGGGTGCTTGGCGGTGGCGACGATGGTGGCGCCGCTGCCGAGGTACCGCAGCGCGGCGACGAGCAGCAGGCCGAGCGCGCCGGAGCCGACCACGGCGACGGCGACGGGATCGCGCTCGAGCACGACGCGGGCGGCGTGGACCGCGCAGGCGGTCGGCTCCACGACGACCGCGGCCTCGTCACCGAGGCCCTCGGGCACGGGGACGAGCTGGCTGTCGTGGGCGATCAAGCGGGTGCCCCAGCCGCCGCCAGTGGTCTCGCAGAAGCCGGTCTGCAGCCCGGGTTCGAGGTGGCCGAAGGCGATGCGCTCGCAGCGGTTGATGCGGCCTTCGCGGCACTGCGGGCACATCGGCTCGACGCCGCGCGCTTCGCACGACAGCACGGGGATCAGCACGGCCCGCGTGCCGTCGTCGAGCTCGCCCACCACCTCGTGCCCCGGCGTGAACGGGAACGACACGATCGGCTCGAAGTAGCGGCTGGAGTGACCGTCGAGCGTGGCCAGGTCGGATCCGCAGATGCCGGCGAGTCGGGGGCGCAGGACATGCCAGCCGGGGCCGGGCGGCTCCGGCTCGGCGACGTCGTCGGCCAGGCGCAACGGGCCGACGCCTGCACCGGACCCGGGCCGCACCCGGCCCGCGGCAGCGGCCGCCGCGTAGCGAACCGGCTTGCGCTCGAACAGGAGCGCCTTCACGGGCGGGCCTCCCCGGCGGGGCCGCGGCGGGCGTTGCGCGTGGACGTCGAGCCCGCAGCGGCGCCAGGAACGGCAGAGGCCCCGGCCACTCCCGCCTCGGGCCGCGGCGCGCCGCGATCGGCAGGGCCGGCGGCCGGAAGCCGGGCGCCTTGTCGAAGCTCTCGACGAGCCACCCCCGCTTTCGGGCCAGCGACGCGAGGCGCGCCTCGGGGTTCACGGCCACCGGGAACCCGACGACCTCGAGCATGGCGAGGTCGCTCGTGGAGTCCGCGTAGGCCACGGCTTCGCGCAGGTCGATGCCGTAGCGCCCGGCCAGGTCGAACAGGGCCGAAGCGCGGCTCTCGCCGGTCGGGGGCACGTCGGTCATCTGCCCGGTGAAGCGGCCCGAAGCATCGGTCGACATGCGTGCGCACACGATGTCGTCGAACAGCGGCCGCAGGGGTGCGACCACGAAGTCGAGAGCACCGGTGATGAGGACCGTGCGGTGGCCGAGGGCTCGGTGCTCGCGCACCCGCCGGATGGCGGCCGGGAACGCCCGGGTGAGCAGCAGGTCGCTCATCAGCTCGACGGAGTCCTCGACGAGCTGGTCGGCCGGAGCGTCTTCGTAGCGCCGGTAGAAGTGCCGGAGGAAGTCGCTGCGGTCGCGCCGGTCCAGCCGCAGCAGGGAGGGTGCCTCCGCGAGCAGACGGGCCGCGACCCGCACCTTGTCCGGGCGGCGGAGGCGGCGGGTGGCGAGCCACGCGTACGAGGTCACCACGTTCGAGGCGATGAGCGTGTTCTCGAGGTCGAAGGCGGCGAGCTGCCGATCGGGCGACAGGACCTGGCGTCGGAGGCGCTGCTCGCGGCTGTCGCCCGACGGTCGCCCGGGTTCGGTGCGCACCCGCGCGTGCTGCACCACCGACGGCAGGTGGATGGACCGCACGTAGCGGTCCCAGTCGATGACCCGTGGGTCGCAGCCGAAGTCGGTCCGCTCGGTGTCGGGCATCGCGGCGTCGAGCGCGAGGAGGTGGTCGACGCCGTAGATGGCCTCGCACTCGGTGTAGGCCCCGTAGAGCGTGACGTAGGCCAGCGCCCGCTCGGCCTGCTCGCGCTTCTCCTCGACCGTGGTGGCGACGTCGGCCTGCCGGCCCCGCAGCGGCAGCGACCGCAGCACCTTCTCGGCCTTGGCCAGCAACCTCTCGGACCGCTCGAGCTGCCCCTGCACCCGGCCGCGCCCGGGGAACCGCCACTCGGGCACGTTGATGGGTTGGCCGTCGCTGTCGTACAGCGGGTGCTCGGAGAACCAGCCCGACACGAGGTCCACGAGACGCCCGTACGCCAGCGGGTTCGCCGACCCCGACGCCACCTGGGTGACGTCCGGCGTGCCGTCGGGGTGGAGCGGGCCGCGCGCCGCGACCGCGCAGATCGCGCCGACGACCAGGTCGACCGGGATCACGTCGACGATGCCCTCGGGCACCCCGGGGAACTCGCTCAGCAGCCCCCGGGCGTACGAGATGATCACCGGCTCGGCCATGCGGAACCCGCGGATCCAGCCGGGCACCGGCTGCGACCACGCCGACTCGATGATGGCCGGCCGCACGATCGACACGGGCACGTCGCCCCGGCTCTCACCCAGCGCCCGCTCGCCGAGGGCCTTCGTCATCGCGTAGGCGTCGGGCCACCCGAGTGACGCCGCCCGGCTGCGGCCCGCTTCGACGAGGCGGTCCTTCACCCAGGCCTCGCGCCGGTTCTCGGTCTTGGTGGCGAGCAGCGGCCCGCCCGCCGCGCCCAGCTCCGCGCGCGCCTCGGCCATGAAGCGCGCCAACAGCGGCGGCGTGCGGCTCTCGGCCTCGAGGTCGGCGCGCACCCGCCGGGCCGCCTCGACCTCCCGCCGCCAGTCCACCTCGACCCAGAACGGGCTCTCGTGCACGCTGATCTCGGGCGCCGCGCCGCGGCGGTTGCCGGCGACGTAGCAGGTGGAGACGGCGACGAGATGGGGGGTGACGCCGAGGTCGCCGAGCGTGCGCGCGATGCGTGTGGGGCCCATCAGGTTGACCTCGACCGCGAGGTCGAGGGGTGAGTCGAACGAGACCGTGGCCGCCGAGTGGATGACGACGTCGCACGAGGCGAGGGCGGCGCGGCCGGCCTCGTCGAGCCCGAGGCCGTCGGTGCTGACGTCGCCGGCGACGACCCGCACGCGGCGATCGACGAGCTCGTCGAAGGCGGCGACGCCACCGAGTTCCTCGCGCAGGCGCTCGAAGCAGTCGTTGCGGAAGATCTCCCGGCGGGCGCGCTGCGCGACCGAACGCATCCGTCCCGGCCGCACCAGCAGCACGATCTCGCAGCCGGGCACCGACCGCAGCAGCCGCTCGACCAGCGCCGTGCCGAGGAACCCGGTGGAGCCCGTGACGAAGATCCGCTTGCCGGCGAGCGCCTCGGGGATCACGACCGGCACCCTAGCGCGGCCTCTACCATCTGGTAGAGATGCCTGATCGAGCCGCCGCCCCACTACCCCCGGCACCCCCTGACGCGGCGCCGACCTCGACACGGGATCGGGTCCTCGAGGCGGCACTGCGCTCCTTCAGCGCCCGCGGGTACGAAGCCACCTCGCTCGACGCCCTGGCGGCACGCCTCGGTGTTCGCAAGCAGACGATCCTCTACTACTTCCCCTCGAAGGATGCGCTGCTCGGAGCCGTCATCGACCATGCCGTGGCCGAGCTGGCCGCGGCGCTGTCCGGTTCGGGCATCGGGGTCCCGCGACGGCCGCGGCGGGGTCCGGCACGCGAACGCGACGCTGCCACGAACCCGGAGGCCGCGACCGATCGCGATCGCAACGCGGCGCCCGATCGCGAAGCCGCGACCGAGCGCGACCGGGTCGTGGTCGCCGCGGTGGACGCCGTGCTGCGCCTGGGTTCCCGGCACCCCGAGCTGCTCGAGCTCCTCCGGGAGGTGGTGCGGCTCGGTCCACCGGCCTCGGCGCGGCTGGCGGCGTCGCTCGGCCCGGTGCTGGGCGCCGCGTCGGGCGTCGTGCCGGAGCGGATCGTGCTGGGGGCGGCGGCCATGGTCGTCGGCATGGGCAGCGAGGTCGAGGTCCTGCGCGCGCTCGGCGTGGAGCCCGACCTCGGCGGGCTGCGTGAGCGCCGTCGCCGGCTGCTGGCCTACGTGAGGGCAGGGCTCGACCGCCGCGACGTCCGCTCCTGATCCGCCCGCTGGGTCGGGCGCGCGCGACCGCGGCCCCAGCTCAGCGCTTGCGGCCGAAGCCGGCGCGGTGGCGGTAGCGCTCCACGCCGAGCCGCACGAGCTCGTCGACCAGCTCGCCGTAGGGCACACCGGTCGCTTCCCACAGGGCCGGGACCATGGAGATCGGCGTGAAGCCCGGGATCGTGTTCACCTCGTTGAGCAGGAAGCCGCGCCCGCCCTCCTCGTAGAGGAAGTCGACGCGGGCGAAGCCGTCGCAGCGCAGGGCCGTGAACGCCCGCACCGCCAGGGCGCGCACCTCGGCCGTCGCGCCCTCGTCGAGGGGGGCCGGGACGAGCAGATCGGCGGCGCCGGCGAGGTACTTGTCGTCGTAGTCGTAGAACTCGTGGCTCGGGCGGACCTCGCCGGGGACCGAGGCGCGCGGCTCGGCGTTGCCCAGCACCGCCACCTCGATCTCGCGCGCTCTCACCGCCTCCTCCACCACCACGAACTCGTCGTAGGCGCAGGCGAGGCGCAGCGCCTCGTCGAGCGCGTCCGGATCGTGGGCCTTGGTGATGCCCACCGACGATCCGAGGTTGGCGGGCTTGACGAAGACGGGCAGCCCCAGCTCGGAGACCACTCGGTCACGGAACCGCCCGTCGACCTCGACGTCGCGCGCGGCCAGCCAGCGCGCCTGGGGCAGGCCGGCGCGCGCCGCGACCTCCTTGGCCACGGCCTTGTCCATGCACAGCGCGGACCCGAGCACGCCCGAGCCGACGTAGGGCACGCCGGCCAGCTCGAGCATGCCCTGGAGCGTGCCGTCCTCACCGAGCGGTCCGTGCACGAGCGGAAAGACGACCACCTGCTCGCCCGGCGCCGTCGGGCTGACCGTGGGCAACGGCTCCAGCGGGGGACCGGAGGGGTCGAGCGACTTGGGAAGCGCCAGCGGCCCGCTCTCGGCCGCGGCCAGCGCCGCCGCGGCCGACTCGGACAGGACCCAGCGGCCGTCCGTGGTGATGCCCACGGGGAGCGCTTCGTAGCGGGTCCGGTCGATGGCCTCGACCACGTGGCGGGCCGACTCGCAGGACACGTCGTGCTCGGCGGAGACCCCGCCGAAGATCACCACGAGGCGGGTGCGGGGCGACCGGTCGGGCACGGGGCCGAGGGTACCGCCGGAGCCGCGGTCGCCGGGGGAGCCCGGCCGGCCCGGTAGCGTCCGGCGCCGATGCGGCTCGGGCTGGCAGAGATCGCCGAAGCGTGCGGGGGCGTGGTGGCGGGAGCCGCCCGCGCCACCCGCGCGGCCGGCGCGGCCGGCGAAACGGCGCCCGGCGGCGCGGGCGCACCGCGGTCGACTGCGACGGCGGGGCCCACGATCGACGGCGTCACCATCGACTCGCGCGCCGTCGAGCCGGGCCAGCTGTTCGCGGCCATGGCCGGCCAGCGCGACGGTCACGACTTCGCCGCCGCGGCCGTCCACGCCGGCGCGGGCGCGGTGCTGGTGGCGCGCGACGTCGGCGACCTCGGCGTCGCGCAGATCCGGGTGCCGGACACGGCGGCGGCCCTGCTCGACGTGGGGCGCCTCGCCCGCCGCCACCTGCCGGACCGGGTGGTGGGCATCACCGGCTCGGTCGGCAAGACGTCCACGAAGGACCTCATGGCCGCGGTGCTCGGCCGGGGCTTTCCCACCCACGCCAGCGCCCGGTCGTTCAACAACGAGCTGGGTGTCCCGCTGACGCTGGCCGGCGCGCCCGACGGTACGGGCGCGGTGGTCGTGGAGATGGGAGCGCGGGGTCCTGGCCACATCCGCCTGCTCTGCGACGTCGCCCGCCCGACCGTCGGGGTGGTCACGGTCGTGGCCGGCGCCCACCTCGAGATGTTCGGCACGCTCGACGCGGTCGCCGAGGCGAAGGGCGAGCTGGTGGCGGCGCTGCCCGCACGTGGGACCGCAGTGCTCAACGCCGACGACGAGCGCGTGTCGGGCATGGCCTCGCGGGCGGCCCCCGGCGTCGAGGTGGTGCGCTTCAGCGCGACGGGTGCCGCCTCGGCCGACGTGCGGGCCACCGGTGTCCGCCTCGACGACGCCGTCCGTGCCCGTTTCGTGCTCCGCACACCGTGGGGTGACGCCGACGTCGGGCTGGCCGCCCACGGCGCCCACCACGTGGTCAACGCGCTGGCGGCGGCGGCGAGCGGGCTGGCCCTGGGCGTGCCCGTCGACGCGGTGGTCGCCGCCCTGGCCGAGGCCGCCCCGTCCGCAGGGCGCATGACGCTGCGGCGCACCCGGTCGGGGTGCACCGTCGTCGACGACAGCTACAACGCCAACCCCACGTCGACCCGGGCGGCGCTTGCCGCGCTGCAGGCCCTGCCCGCCCGCCGGCGCATCGCGGTGCTGGGCACCATGGCCGAGCTGGGCGACGGCGGGCCGGCGGAGCACCGTGCCATCGCCGAGGAGGCGGCCGCCGCCGGCGTGCACGTGATCGCGGTGGCCGAGCCGGCCTACGGCGTGACCGGCCGTGACGCCGTCGGCGGCTGGGAAGCGGCCCACGACCGGCTGCGGGACCTCGACGTCGGCGCGGGCGACGCGGTCCTCGTCAAGGCCAGCCGCGTGGCCGGTCTCGACCGCCTGGTCGCGGTCCTCTGCGCCTGAGGCGCTCCGGTCAGTCCGCGAGGACTGCGTCGCCCGGCGGAGGCTGCCCCGCCGACCCGCTCCGGGCGCCGCCGGCGGTCACCGAGGCCGCGGGCGCATCAGTCGTGAACCACAGCACCGAGAGCCCGAGCGCCGCCACCGCCCCGACGGCCACCAGCGCCACGACGCCGAACCGCTCGATGACCACACCACCGGCGAGGCCGCCGAAGGGCACGATGCCACCGAAGCCCATGATCCACAGCGCCATGACCTTGCCGCGAACGGCATCGTCGAGATCCTGCTGGAGGATCGTCGACAGCGACGTGATGACGGCGAAGTACACGGCGCCCAGCACGAGGATCACCGGGTACGCCGGCGCCGGGGCGCGCAGGAGGCCGAACACGAACAGCAGCACCGCGAAGCCGACGAAACCGAACCGGGTGACGGCGAGCTTGTCGCGCCGCGCGAACACGGTGCCGATCGACAAGGCCCCGATCACCGCGCCCGCGCCGAAGGCGGCGTAGAGCAGGCCGTAGCCGGAGCTCTTCGGGTTGATCCCGATGGACTCGCCGGCGATGGCCGGCATCTGGGAGATGAACGGCAGCGACAGCAATGAGAACAGGAAGATGGTCAGCAGGCAACGACCGACCAGGCGGTCGGCGCGCGCGTACCGCACGCCCTCGACCAGCCGGTGCAGGCCCTGCTCGCCACTGGCCGGTGGGCGCGGGAGCGGCACCCGCAACAGCACCGCGATCACCGCCGCGTAGGACACGGCGTTCAGCACGAAAACCCACGAGGGGCCGAAGCGGGCGTAGAGCACCGTGCCAATGGCAGGGCCCACGACACGCGATGCGTTCATCTGCACCGAGTTCAGCGAGATGGCGCCGGGCATGTCCTCGCGGGGCACCATGATCGGCAGGACGGCGCTGAAGGCCGGGGCGTAGAGGGCGTTGCCGACCCCGATGGCGAGCACGGTGAGGAGGATCGCGACCTTCGACGGGTGCGACGGGGCCACCACCGCGGCCAGCACCACGCTGAACGCCGCCTGCTCGACCGTGAGGGCGACAAGGAGCTTCTTGCGGTCGACGGCGTCGGCCAGCATGCCGCCCACCATCGACAGCACCAGCAGCGGCCCGAGCTGGGCGGCGGTGACGAGACCGACGAAGACGGCGGAGCGGGTGAGCCGGTACGCCAGGGCGCCGAGGACGACGTTCTGCATCCACGTGCCGATGTTCGAGGTGAAGGCGCCGGCATAGACGGTCCGGAACGGTCGGTGCGCGAGCGCTGCCCGGGCCGTACCGGGAACGAGAACCCGGTCACCTTCGAGGTAGGCATCCTCGACGTCCTCGAACGGCGCGCACGGTTCGTCGGACGGCAGCTGGCGGTCGATTCGTTGCTTCACGGTGCCAGCGAGGGTACCGCCCTGACCGGTGGGTCAGGCGTGCCGGAGAGCCATCATGGCGGGCTGCGCAGCTCGGCGACGTGGGGCCAGTAGAGCCGGGCGTCCGTGCGCGTCCCGGTCGGTCCGGTTCGGCTGTCCACCCACGTGACGACCGTGCGTCCCGGCCGCGACAGCGCCTCCTGAACCCGGCCCGCGTAGCAGGCGGCACCGGGCCGGCGGGGGAGCGCGATCGGTGGAGCCGAGCGCAGCGGCTGATCGGGGGCTGGCCCCGTCGCGACCCGGAGGCGGCAACCGAGGCCCGGCGTGGCGGCGAGGCGCCAGAGTGCGCCGAGTCGCCGGGGAAGCTTCGCCCAACTCACCGCGGTGGCGCCCCAGCGGGTGAGGTGCACGGGATCGGTGAGCCACGCGGCCGGGGAACCGGGGCGCGTCGCCCGCAGGCGCAGCGCGCCCCGGTCGACCACGCCGGCCCGGCACGGGCCCGAGCCGTCGCCGCACACGACGGTGCGCAGCCGACCCATTGCCTGGTCACCGAACAGGGCCGCCGGCACCACGTCATCGCCCGTGACGAGCAGCCGCGCCGCCGGCCGGAACGCGAGCCGGTCCGGGTCGGCGACGGCGAGCCCGGTGCCGAGGATCCGGAACCCCGCCTCGTCCACGGTCCCGGTGGCGGCCACGAGCCGGTAGAGCATCCACACCCGGCCGTCGAGCACCGTGACGTCGACCGGCCAGGAGGCCGTACCCCGACCTGCGCTCGGGAGCAGTGGGCGGACCGCGCCACGGGCGTCGGTGAGGTAGCGCAGGCGGCCGGAGCAGACGTCAGCAGCTGCTGGCAACAAGGCTCCGCTCGAGCTGATGAGTCCCGTGACGCGACGCCGGTCGCCCCGGATCGTTCCGAGCAGCGTGTCGCCGAACACGAACAGCACGCTGCCGTCGGGCAGCCGGGTGGACGCTGCACCGTCGTGGCCGACGACGCCCTGGTCGTTGCCCCGGCCGAGGTCGCAGCGGGGCACGAGGCGCGGTGCGGGGGCCGGCGCCGCCGGTGTGGATCGCCGGGTCCTTGGTAGCAACGAGGGAGACGGCGCCGCCGTGCCCCGTCAGTCCAGCACTGCCACGAGGTCGGTGGGCTCGAGGCCGAGCGCCTCGGCCACCGCCGGGTGCGTCACCTCGCCTCGGCGGACGTTGACGCCCGCACCCAGGGCCGGGTCGGCGACCGTGGCGTCGCGCAGGCCGCGCACGGCCAGCTCCGCCAGGTACGGCAGCGTGGCGTTGGTGAGGGCGTACGTCGACGTGTGGGGCACCGCTCCGGGGATGTTGCCGACCGCGTAGTGGACGACTCCATGGGTCTCGAACACCGGGTCGTCATGCGTCGTCTCGTGGATGGTCTCCACGCAGCCGCCCTGGTCGATGGCGACGTCGACGATGACCGACCGCGGCTTCATCTCCTTCACCATGTCCTCGGTGACGACGGTCGGCGCCCGGCCGCCCGGCACCAGGACCGCCCCGACCACGAGGTCCGCATCGGCCACGGCCCGAGCCACGGCGCCCCGGTTCGAGGCCAGGGTCATGATCCGGCCGCGGTGGATCTGGTCGACCCAGCGCAGCCGGTCGATGTTCTTGTCGAGCAGCAGCACCTCGGCCTCCATGCCCGCCGCGATCCACGCCGCGTTCCAGCCGACGTTGCCGGCGCCAAGCACCACCACGCGGCCGGGCCGCACGCCGGGGGCCCCGCCGAGGAGCACGCCGCGCCCGCCGTTCTCGCGCTCGAGGTAATGGGCGCCGATCTGGGTGGCCATCCGCCCCGCGACCTCGCTCATCGGCGCCAGCAGCGGCAGAGCCCCGTCGGCGAGCTGGACCGTCTCGTAGGCGATCCCCGTGGTGCCGGCTTCGAGCAGCGCTCGGGCCACCTCGGGATAGGCCGCGAGGTGGAGGTACGTGAACAGCACGAGGTCGTCTCGGAGCTCGCCGTACTCCGAGGGCTGCGGCTCCTTGACCTTGCAGACCAGGCCGGCGGCCCACGCGTCGGCTGCGGTCGGGACGACGGCTGCGCCCGCGCTGCGGTACTCGGCGTCCTCGATGGCTGACGCTTCCCCGGCGCCGCGCTCGACCCGGACCTCGACCCCCCGCTCGACCAGCTCCCGCACGCCGTCGGGGGTCAGCGCGACCCGGTGCTCCCGGTTCTTGACCTCGGCGGGCACACCCACGGACAGCGGCATCGTTGCCTCCTCCTGCCCGCGGCTCCTGCGCCTTCGGAGGCGGCCACCGGGCGCGCACCATGGTGCCCGGTCGGCGGTCGGTGCGCAGGGATTCCACCGGTAGCGTCCCCGCCCGTGGCCTCCCCGCAGATCGCCGTCCTGCCCGAGGACGGACCGGGTTGGCTGCGCGCGGCGGTGGTCGCCGGCGGCGGGCAGGTCGTCGACGTGGTGGCAGCCGAAGCTCTGGTGTGGGCCAGCCCCGACGACCCCGGTGCCCTCGCCGACGTGCTCGGCACGCATCCCGGCATCCGGTGGGTGCAGCTGCCATGGGCCGGCGTCGAACCGTACCGCGGCGTGATCGCGGCCGAGCACGAGCGGACCTGGACGTGCGGCAAGGGCGTCTACGCCGAGCCCGTGGCCGAGCACGCCATGGCCCTCCTGCTGGCCGGGATGCGCGGGCTCGGTGCCTACGCGCGCCGCCGGGCCTGGGATCGCCGGGACGCCGACGCGCTCGGCCGCAACCTGATCGGGGCGCGGATCACCGTGCTCGGTGGTGGTGGCATCGCCCGGTCGCTGCTGCGCATGTTGGCGGGCTTCGGCGCCGAGGTGACCGTGGTGCGGCGTCACCCCGACCGGGCCGACCTCGACGGTGCGGCCCGCGTGGTCGGCCCGGGCCCGCTCGGGCCGGTGCTGACCGGCGCCGACGCCGTCGTCCTCGCGCTCGCGCACGTGCCCGAGACCGAGCGGTTGATCGACGCCGGGGCGCTGGCCCGCATGGAGCCACATGCCTGGCTGGTGAACGTGGCCCGCGGGGCCCACGTCGACACCGACGCGCTGGTCGAGGCGCTGCGCGCCGGCTCGATCGGCGGTGCTGCGCTCGACGTGACCGACCCCGAGCCGCTGCCCGCCGGTCATCCGCTGTGGGACCTGCCCAACGCGATCGTCACCCCCCATGTCGGCAACACCCCAGCGATGGCGGTGCCGCTGCTGGCGGAGCGCATCACGGCGAACGTGCGGCGCTGGAGCGCAGGCGAAGAGCTGCTCGGCCCGGTGGACCCCCGGCTCGGCTACTGACGGGCCGGGCGCTGTCCGGTACGAATGGCGGGATGGAGCGCGACCATTCGAGGAACGAGGAGCGGGTGCTGCGGACGTTCGTGTCCGGCGGTCGGCTGGTGGCCATGCCGACCGCACACGCCAAGCGCCTCGTCGTGCTCGATCGGATCGTGCAGGACTTCGAACCGGGCGAGCGCTTCACCGAGGACGCGGTGAACACCAGGCTGCGCCGCTGGCACGACGACGTGGCGATGCTGCGGCGCTGGCTGGTCGACGTCGGCTTCCTCGACCGGGACCACGGCGTCTACTGGCGCAGCGGCGGCACGGTGCCGACCGACGCCGACGAGACGGCCGGGGTCGACACGTCCGGCCGCCTCGGGTCACCGCGGGACCGGTAGGCGATGCCCGGCGGGACGCACTACGACGCGCTCGGTGTGCCCCGCGACGCCGACCGGGCCCGCATCCGTGGGGCCTACCGCGACCTGGCCCGGCGCCTGCACCCCGACACCGCGGGACCGTCGCTGAGCGCCGAGGGCCGCCTGGCCGCCGAGCGACGGCTGGGCGAGGTGAACCAGGCGTGGTGGGTCCTGGGCGACCCGGTCCGCCGCCGCCGCTACGACGAGGCGCTGCGGGGGCGCTCGACCGCCGGCACGCCTCGGTCCGCTCCGCCGCCCGGCGCGGGCACCGGCCGGGATGCTCGCGATGGCGCGCTCCGAGCAGCGGCCCACCGTGACGACGGAGGCGGGGACGGACATCGCGACGGCGACGGTTCCGGCGACGGCGACGGTTCCGGCGACGGCGGCGGCATCGGCCGCTCGATGCACGCGGCCCGGTTGTGGTGGGTCCTCGTGCTCGCCGTGCTGGCCGCCATCTTCGTCGTGACCGCGTACGCCGGCGGAGGTGGCGAACCGCGCCCGGCGCTGTCGCCGTCGCAGGCCAACGTCGGGCGCTGCGTGGCGGTCCGGCCCGGGCCGAGCACCACGGTGGTCGGCTGCGGCGAGACCGGCGCGCTGCGGATCGTCGCTCGCATCACCGAAGGGCAGCGCTGCCCCGGTGGCACGGAGGTGCGCCGCCTCGCGACCGACGGTCGCCTCGAGTGCGTGGCGCGGACGGGCTGACGGCGTCGGCCGCACCGGCGCTTCGCCGGCCGCGTCTTCGTGCGATGCTCCGGCGATGGACTTCCGCGAGGAGACGGTCGAGGGGCTCGTCCGCCAGGTGAGGCGCCGCGAGATCGGGGTGCGCGAGCTCGTCGCCGCGGCGCTCGAGCGCATCGCCTCGATCGACGGTGAGCTGGGGGCGTTCGTGGCCGTCGACGAGGCCGGAGCGCTCGCTGCCGCCGAGGCCCTCGATCGCCGCCTGGCCGTCGGGGAGGAGGCGCCGCCACTGGCTGGCATCCCCATCGGCGTGAAGGACCTCGAGGACGCGGCCGGCCTTCGGACCACGCACGGGTCGGTCTTCCATGCCGACGACCCGCCGGCCACGGCCGACTCCATCCTCGTGGCGCGGCTCAAGGCGGCAGGGTGCATCGTCCTCGGCAAGACCAACACCCCCGAGCACGGCTGCAAGGCGCACACGTCCAACGGCATCGGTCCTCCGACCCGCAACCCGTGGAACCCGCAGCGGACCGCGGGCGGGTCTTCGGGGGGAACGGCGGCCGCTCTCGCCGCGGGGCTCGTTCCGCTCGGCACGGGATCCGACGGCGGCGGTTCCATCCGCATCCCTTCGGCGCTCTGCGGCATCACCGGTTTCAAACCGTCGCTGGGACGTGTGCCGTCGGGCGGCGACAAGCCGCCGGGCTGGCCGGACGTGTCGACCAAGGGTGTCATGGCCCGCCGCGTGCGCGACATCGCGACCGCCTGCGATCAGGTGGTCGCGCCCGACCCGACGGACCCGGCGTCGCTGCCGATGCCCCGCGAGCCGTGGCGACCCGGGCTCGAAGACCTCCACCCGCCGGCCCGCGTGGGGTGGTCGGCGACCCTCGGGTACGCGCCGGTGGACCCGGAGGTGCGCCGGGTGTGCGAGGCGGCCGTGGAGCGCCTGGCCGCGCTCGGCACCGAGGTGGTCGAGGTGCCGACCGTGTTCGAGGCGGATCCCATGGAGGCCTGGTTCACCTGGGTCGGCGCCGCCAACATGCGCACCTTCGGCCACCTGCGCGGGACCCCCGACTGGGAGCGCATCGACCCGGACCTGCGCTTCGGCATCGACTGGGTCGTCGACCTGGGCCCCGACCGGGTCATCGCGGCCCGGGACGCCATGCACCGCGACGCCGTCGCGCTGGCCCGGACGCTGGCCGACGTGCACCTGCTGCTGACGCCGACGGTGGCCGCCCGCACGCCCGCGATCGACGAGTGGGGGGTGCTCGACGGGCAACCCGAGGCGAACTGGATCCGGTTCACGTATCCGTTCAACAGCACGCGCTCGCCCGCCGGGACCGTGTGCGCGGGCCTCGACGGGGACGGCCTGCCCGTCGGCTTGCAGGTGGTGGGTCCCCAGCACGGTGACGTCGCCGTCCTGCGCCTCCTGGCCGTGCTCGAAGACGAGCTCGGGTCGTTCGCCCCACCGTCGCCGGTCTAGCCCGGGTCGGATCCGCCGCACGGCCGGCAAGGCCAAGCGCCGGCCCGGTGCCGGTGCGCGTGGCCGCCCGCACGCCCGGCCCCGGGCCGCCTGGCCAACCGCACCGCCCGCGTCACCCGCGCGCCTGCGGCAGGCAGGGCCACGGCACGGCGGTCGGCGGTGACCGGAAGTACGGTTCGCCTCGTGAACAGCGCCCCGTTCGCTCCGTGGTCGCAACAGGGCGAGTCGCTCCTGGCGTTGTGCCGCGCCCGACCCGCGCCGGGCCTCGCGCCCGAGCTCTCCGACGCGCCGGGGCCCACGTTGCTGGCCGCCATCCGGTACACCGATTCGCCGGTCGGCCCCTACCTGGCGCTGGCGGTCATGGTCCCGGCCCGCCTGCGCGCCCGGTTCGGCTGGTCGGTCGTGCTGATGGTCGTGGACCATCCGGGCGCCCTCACCGGTGCGTGCCTCAACTGGGGTTTCCCCGCCATGCGGGGAACGTTGCGGTGGCTGGCCGACGGACCCGAGCGCCGACTCGTGTGGGAGGAGGGCGAGGTCGACGTGCGAGGCCGCGGGCGAGGCGTCGCCCTGCCGGTGGTCCTGCCCCACTCGGAGCTGCAGGTGCGCGGCGACGGGCCGGTGATCGTGCCCGACCGCCTGTGGGGCCTGGCCCGGCCGGGTGCCGTGCGCGTGTCGGCCCCGGCCGACGGTGGACCGCTGGCCGCGCTGGCCGGGCGCCACCTCGGGGCCCACATCACGAGCGTCCACCGGATCGTCCGCGAGGCGCGCACGCCGGTCGGGCTGCGCGCGCCGCTGCGGGCGCCGACCGGCGTAGAGCCGGTCATGGCGGCGCCGGTGTCCGTTCGGCGCCAACGGGACCCCGCGCTATCCTCGGCCGCCCCGGGGGCGTATAGCTCAGTTGGTTAGAGCGCACGCCTCACACGCGTGAGGTCACTGGTTCGAGTCCAGTTACGCCCACTCCGCCGCCCGGGTCCCGCCGCTCGCGGGACCCGGTGCGCGAGGTGCGACCCGTCACCGGCCGGTTCCCGGCGGTGTGCTCGCGGTCGTGGTCGTGGTCGTGGACGGCTCGGTCGCCGCCTCGCCCGGAGCCGGCGGGGCCGCGATGGTGGTGGACGGCGCGGGGGCGGGTTCGGCCGGCGCAGGACTCGGCGCCGTCGTCGCGGTGCCGCCACTGGTCGAGGCCGGCGGCGCGGGCGGTGCAGACGGCGCGCCTGTTCAGCCTTCATCACCAAGAACTGGCGAGGCCGACCCCTCACCTCCTACCGGGTCGTCGTCGAGCCTCACCGCTCAACCAGATGAGCGGCGAACCCAACTCGACGTTGGCTCAGCCGATGGGGGTGCCCTGCTCGTCCACTGGGACGAGACGACCGGTGTCGTCCACCCAGCCGCACCCCTGATCTGGGTCGCGGTAGAGGTTCACCATCGGCCCGACTGCCTCTGACCTCGACGGCGCACGCTGAACCCCGCGTCGGTCGTCGCCGCGTCGCCGCGTCGCCGCGTCGCCCTCCGACACGACGACGTCGGTGACGTCGAGCGCCGGCACCTGGTCGGCAGCCGTCGCCGGGCGCGCCCGGCTGGCCGCCAGAGCCGCGAACGTCGCAACGACGATGAGCACCGCAACGACGGTGCGCGGCCAAACCGCATGCCTGCTGCTCACGGCAGCCCCCATTTCCCGGGATCCCGCCGCGGGCCACCCGAGCCCGTCGGTGAGCGATCAGAGCCTCCGCTCCGATCGACCTGGCGCGGTACCACACGATCGCGCACGCTGCGCCTGGCGAATCCCTGGGTGCCGCCGCTCGCCGAGCCGGGCGACCGGCCACGACGTCACCCGGGGCGGCACCTCAGGTCGGCCGAAGGGGGGCGGGCCTCGACGAGGTAGGTGGTCACGGGGTCGAGCAGGCAGCGGCTGGCGCCCTGCCGGTACGCGGTGTGGTCCGCGCTCTCGTAGGTGACGAGCACGGACCGGACGATGGCGCGGCGCAGGTACTGGGCCTGGCTGTAGGGCGTGGCCGGGTCCTGCGTGTTGCCGATCAGCACGACGGTCGGCGTGGCGGTGATCTCTCCTGGCTTCGGCTTGGTGAGCGGGTGGCGGGCGGCCGGGAAGCCGTAGCAACCAGGCGTCCCGGTGGCGAACACCGACCCGAGGAGGGGATCCTGCCTTGGCCACTCGGTACGGAGGCGATCGTCGCCGTCGGCGTCGGAGGCCCGCTGGCGCTGGTCGGCGCACGAGATGGCGGTGAAGGCGTCGGCCGCCGCGCTCCACGACCCGTCCTCCTGGCGGCCGTTGAAGACGTCGCGCAGGTACAGGATGCGTGCACCGCTGCCCCGCTGGAGATCGGACAGCGACTGGTCCAGCAGCGGCCACAGGTCGCTCAGGTACAGGGCTTGCAGCACGCCGTTGTAGAGCTCGCCGATGCCGACGGTGCCTCGGCGCGCCTCGTAGGCGCCGGGCACGGTGCGGCCCGCTTCGAAGGTGGCCACGAGCGCCCGGAAGGCCTGCACCGGATCTCCGGTGAACGGGCACGTCGGTCGGGTGGGGCACTCGGCGAGGTAGCGGTCGAGCACGCCTTCGAACCCGGCCAACTGGCGTTGGCCCGTGGCCACCGGGTCGTCGCTGAGCGCGACGCCGTCGAGCACCATGGCCCGGACCCGGTCGGGGAAGGTGCGCAGGTACTCGGTGCCGATGAGCGTGCCGTAGGAGTACCCGAGGTAGGTCAGCCTGGCGTCGCCGAGCGCCTTGCGGAGGGCCTCGAGGTCGCGCACCGTGTCCCAGGTCCCGATGGAGCCAAGCTCGTCGCCCACCCGGCGCCGGCACGCGGCGACGACCCGGGCGGCGCGCGCCCGGTACGCGGCGATCTCGGCGGCGTCGTCGAGGGTCGGATCGACGTCGGGGGCCTGGAGCTCGGCGTCGGTGCGACAGCGCGCCGGAGCGGACGAGCCGGTGCCCCGGGGATCCCATGACACGACGTCGAGCCGGTCGGTCAGGCCCGCCGGCATCCCTCCGTCGAGGAAGCCGCGCAGGAACTCGACGCCGCCCTCGCCCGGCCCGCCCGGGTTCACGACGAGCGAGCCGACCTTCGCGCCGGTGGCGCGGGTGCGGGCCACCGCCAGCCTGATCGTGCGGCCGTCGTCCGGCTTGGACCAGTCGAGGGGCACGGTGAGGGTCGCGCACTCGAGCGCGCCGCAGCTCCGCCACGGCGTCAGCTGTCCGGTGCGCCCGGCCGGCGGCTCGGAGGACGACGGGCCGCCGCCCGGCCCCGCGGTCGGCGGCGGTGCGGGGTTGGTGGAGACCGTCCGGGCATCGTCGTCGACGGAGACGCAGGCGGCCAGGACGAGGACCGGGACGAACGCGGCGAGCGCGGCGAGCGCGGCGAGCGCGGCGCGGGGCCGGCCCCGGCCGGTACGGCCCTTCACCGGTCGACCCAGGGCACGTGCTCGAGGTCCACGTCGCCTCCCGAGGCAACGACCGTAGTGGTCGCAGATCCGGGACAC
>JACPNX010000006.1:108804-148015 GCA_016185275.1 Actinomycetota bacterium
ATCCGGGACACATTGTGTCCCGGATCTGCGACCACTACGGCGGGGCGGGGAGGTCGGCCGCGAGCGCAGCGATCGACTCGGCCTGGGCGAGGGTCCTGCGCGCGTTGTCGACGTGGAGGTTCTCGATCATCCGCCCGTTGACGGTCACGACGCCCTTGCCCGCGGCCTGGGCCTCCTCGAAGGCGGCGATGACCTCTCGCGCCGACGCGACCTCCTCGGCGCTCGGCGCGAAGACCCGGTTGCACGGCTCGAGCTGGCTGGGGTGGATGAGCGTCTTGCCGTCGAACCCCATGGCCCTGCCCTGGCGGCACTCGGCCTCGAAGCCGTCGGCATCCTTGATGTCGTTGTAGACGCCGTCGAGGATGACTTTGCCGGCGGCGCGCGCCGCCAGCAGGCACAGCGACAGGCCGGTGAGCAGCGGCTGGCGCCCGGGGACCTGCTCCGCGTGGAGCTCCTTGGCGAGATCGTTGGTGCCCATCACGAGGACGGCGAGACGCTCGCTCGAGGTGGCGATCCGGTGGGCGTCGAGCATGGCGATCGGCGTCTCGACCATGGCCCAGATGCGGGTGTGGTCCGGCGCTCCGGCGGCCTCGAGCGCCCGCTCGATGGCGTGCACGTCGTCGGTCGAACCGATCTTCGGGACGACGATCCCGTCCGGCCCGGCCTGGGCCGCGGCCCGCAGGTCGTCCGCGTGCCACTCGGTGCCGAGGCCGTTGACCCGAATCGTGACCTCGCGCCGCCCGTAGCCCTTCGACGCGGCCGCGGTGCAGACGCGCTCGCGGGCGGCGGCCTTCGCGTCCGGCGCGACGGCGTCTTCGAGGTCGAAGATCAGCGCGTCGGCGGCCAGGCCCTTGGCCTTGTCCAGCGCCCGCTCGTTCGCGCCCGGCATGTACAGCACGGAGCGGCGGGGCCGGAGCGCGTCAGTCCCGGCGGCGGGCGTCGGCTCGACCACCTCAGGCCCCCGCTCCGGTCGTGGCGAACCCGTAGCGCTCGGCGAGCGCCGGGTCCCGCGACGCCAGCTCCCCGGCCAGCGACAGGATGACGCGGCACTGCTTGACGGAGGCGTCGTCCTCCATCTTCCCGTCGAGCATGAGCGCGCCGGTGCCGTCGCCCATCGCGTCGATGACGCGCCGGGCGTGCGCGACGTCGTCCGGGTCGGGGCTGAAGACCCGCTTGGCGATGTCGATCTGCACGGGGTGGAGGCTCCAGGCGCCGACGCAGCCGAGCAGGTAGGCGTTGCGGAACTGGTCCTCGCACGCCGTCGTGTCCTTGATGTCGCCGAACGGCCCGTAGTACGGGAGGATCCCGCTGGCCACGCAGGCGTCGACCATGCGGGCGATCGTGTAGTGCCACAGGTCCTGCTGGAAGGTGGCCCGGGGCGCCTCGGGATCGTCGGCGTCGGGATCCTCGCGGACGAGGTAGCCGGGATGGCCGCCGCCGACGCGCGTCGTCTTCATGCGCCGGTTGGCGGCGAGGTCGGCCGGGCCCAGCGACAGGCCCTGCATGCGGGGCGAGGCCGCGCAGATCTCCTCGACGTTGGCCACCCCGCGGGCGGTCTCGAGGATGGCGTGGAGCAGGAGCGGGCGGTCCAGGCCGGCCTTGGCCTCGAGCTGGGCCAGCAGCCGGTCGACGTAGTGGATGTCCTCGGGCCCCTCGACCTTGGGGATCATGATCACGTCGAGGTGCCGGCCGACCTCGGTCACTGCGGCCACCAGGTCGTCGAGGCCCCAGGGGGAGTCGAGCGAGTTGACCCGGGTCCACAGCTGCGTGTCGGGGGCGTCGAAGCCCTTGGCCACCTCCACCAGGCCGGCGCGCGCCGCCTCCTTGTCCGACGCGGGCACGCCGTCTTCGAGGTTGGCGAGGAGCACGTCGACCTGAGGGGCGATGTCGGGGACCTTCGCCACCATCTTCGGGTTCGACGGCGGGAAGAAGTGGATCATCCGCGAGGGCCGCACCGGGATCTCCCGCAGCGGCTCCGGCGCACCTACGGCGAGGGGACGGAAGAAGTCCTTCGGGGAGCGCATCTGACCTCCATCGGCGCGGCGGGCGGGGCTCGCCCGACCCTAGGGAACGGCCCGGGACCGACCCAAGGTGGAGCCGAGGCCCCGGACTCTGACGCCGCGGCGGCGCTGATCCGTCGGAGGAACCCGGGGTACCGTGGCCGGCGCTCCCGGCCGAGGGGGCGTGCGACCCAGGGGGAGCGACCCGTGTTCGAGTGGACCGACGAGCAGCAGATGGTGCGCGACGCCGTGCGCCAGTTCATCGACAAGGAGATCAGGCCGCACCTCGAGGAGCTCGAGCACGGTGACCTGCCGCCCTACGACACCCTCCGCCGGATGTTCGCCATGTTCGGCATGGACGTAGCCGCCCGCGACCGCTTCGCCCGCCAGATCGGCCACGAGCGGGCGGTCGCCGACGCTCTGGCCCGGGGGGAGGCGCCGCCGGAGACGCCGGCCCGTGACGGCGACGGCGGTGCGTCCTCGCTCACGATGATCCCGATCATCGAGCTCTGCCGGGTGTGCCCCGGCATGGTCACCGCCATGGGCGTCTCGATGGGGCTGACCTCGGCGGCGATCAGCTCCAAGGGCACCATCGCCCAGAAGGAGCGGTGGGTGCCCGACCTGCTCACGCTGGACAAGATCGGTGCCTGGGCCATCACCGAGCCCGACTCGGGCTCGGACGCGTTCGGCTCGATGAAGAGCACCGCCCGCCGCGACGGCGACGAGTACCTCCTCAACGGCTCGAAGACCTTCATCACCAACGGGCCCTACGCCGACACGATCGTGTTCATCTGCAAGCTCGACGAAGGCAACCCGCCCTCCGAGCGCAAGGTGCTGTCGTTCGTGCTCGACACGGGCATGCCGGGCCTCGAGCAGTCCAAGCCGCTGCGCAAGATGGGCATGCACTCGTCGCCCACGGGCCAGCTGTTCCTGTCCGACGTGCGGGTCGGGCGGGACCGGCTGATCGGCGAGACCGAGGACCTCGGCACGGGCGGCGGTCGGGAGGGCGCCAAGGCGACGTTCCTGCAGGAGCGCTCCGGCGTGGCGGCGATGGCGCTCGGCATCATCGAGGAGTGCCTCGACCTGTCCATCGCGTACGCCCGGGACCGGGTGCAGTTCGGCCAGCCGATCGGCCAGTTCCAGCTCATCCAGGACAAGCTCGCCCGCATGGAGGTGGCGCGTCTCAACGTCCAGAACCTGGTGTTCCGGGTGATCGAGGTGTCCGCCGCCGGGCGGGGGATGAGCCTCGCCGAGGCGTCGGCCATGAAGCTCTACTCAGCGCGGGCCGCGACCGAAGTGGCCATGGAGGCGGTGCAGCTCTTCGGGGGCAACGGCTACATGGCCGAGTACCGCGTCGAGCAGCTGGCGCGTGACGCCAAGGTGCTGCAGATCTACGCCGGCACGGACGAGATCCAGATCACCCACATCGCCAAGGATCTGCTCCGGCGGGGCCCGAGCCGAGCGGTGTCCTGAGCGGTGTCCTGAGCGGCGCTCTCGGGCGGCGCACCGGCGCACCGGCGCACCGGCGCGCGCCGCCGGCCCACCCTTGGGCCGACCCGTCCTTGGACGGCTGGGTGCGCTTCTGAGTCCGGATTGCTCCGCCTGAGAGCACCTACCGCACTCAGAACGGATCCGACGGATCGAACGGATCGGACGAGCGCCGCTGGGTTCCGGCCCACGCCGACGGATCGGATGGGCACCGCGTGGCCGAGTCGCCGGGTCGCCGGGTCGCCGGGTGGCCGGGTCGCCGGGTGGCCGGGTCGCCGAGGTCCCCGGGTCGCCGAGGTCCCCGGGTCGCCGAGGTCCCCGGGTCAGGTGCCGCGGCAACCCTTGGACTGGTCGGTCACGGTCGTCGAGCCGTCGGCGCAGACGATGTTCGGGTTGGCATGGGAGAAGACGCCCGCCGGGCTGTCCCAGCCCGGCACCACCCAGGCGTGCACCATCCAGCCGGTCCGGTCGAGGTAGGTGCCGCGGGCCCGATCGCAGTCGGCCTTGGTGCCGTCGGCGTCGGGGGAGAAGGGAACGAACAGCTTGCCGCCCGGCTCGGGCCGGTAGCACGCGCCCTGATGGACATGCCATTCGTCGAGAGGTCCCGCGAAGCCGCCGCTCGGCGCCCGCTTCTGCGCCAGGTAGTACATGACGCCCACGACCGGCGACGTCGGACTCGTGCCGCTGTAGAGCCACGACAGTGGTCGTTCGATATCGAACGATGTGCGACCGCCCTGGGCGATGTCGACCATGTGGAGCGCGCTGCCGGGGTTGAAGGGCCCGGCTTGGAGCAGCCCGGCCCTGCGGGCGTCGGCCAGCGTCGGGTACCGCAGGGCGACGCGACGGGCCGCGGTGAGCTGCTGGCCGAGCTGGCGTTGGGTCCCGAGCGCGAGCGGCGCTCGCAGTGCCGCGGTGCCGTGGACGGCGGCGGCGCCCCCGGTGGAGCCGGCGGCTCCGTGGCGCCCCGCGGGCGTAACCAGCACGGCCGCGGTCAGGGCGACGACGGCGACGCCGGGCAGCGCCGCGGCCGTCGACCGGAGCAGCCCGCGCGCCGGGCCCCGCCCGGGCCGGGGCTCGCGGCGAAGCAGGAGCGCGACGACCACGAGCACGCTGAGCACCTCCGTCGCGGTGGCCAGCACGTCGACGGTCGTGGCCGGCAGGCGGAGGCGCGGCCGCGGGCCGAACGGGAGCGCGGTCGCCCGCGACAGCGCCCACACCCCGGCCACCGCGGCTTGGACGACGGCGACGGCCACGAGCCGCGACCGGCTCCGGCGCACGGCGAGGCCCACGGCCAGGATGCCCTGGACGGCCGCGACCGCGGCGAAGGCGATGCCTTGTGCCCGCCACGCGACGACATGCTGCGGCGCGACGGCGAAGTGGACGGCCGCGCCCGACACCAGCAGGCCGCACAGCAGAAGGGTCGCGCCGTCGGCGGTCCGGGCACCGGGCGCGACTGCCGGCTCGTCCGACGAGCGACCGAGGGCCTGGCTGGTCCGGTGCCGGGCGGGCTCTTCGGTGGCGACGACATCCGGAGCGGGCGGGGTGAGCGTCGACATGGCGGCAGAGCGTACGTCCGGTCCCGGCCGCCGTGCCGGAAGGAGTCGCGCCCGGTGGGGTCGACGTCGCCGCCATGCCCTGGGGTAGGAGGGCGCCGACGTAGCGGATCCCGCTCAGGAGGACACGACCCATGACGACCGAGCCGAACGACCAGACCGTCGCCGCCGACGAAGCGTCGGCGCACGCTTCGGCCGACGCCGGTCCCGTGCCGACACCTGAACAGGAGCAGGCGGCCGAGCGGGCGGCGAAGGACGTCGACGTCGAGTCGGTCGGTGCCCACGAGGCGGAGATGACCGAGATCGGCGCCAACGTGGAGGGCGAAGGTCAGGTCGGCTGACGGGCCGCCCGGCAGGTCGTGGCCGGCTCGGGCGACGGGCCACAGCCTGTCGGCTCGGCCTGCCTGGCGGCCTGCCGGATGCGGCGGGCCGATCAGGCCGAGCCGGGACCGATCAGGCCGAGCCGGGGCCGATCAGGCCGAGCCGGGGCCGATCAGGCCGAGCCGGGGCCGCCCAGGAGCGAGCGGCCGATGATCTCCTTCATGATCTCGGTGGTCCCGCCGTAGATCGTCGTGACCCGCACGTCGGCATAGGCCCGGGCGATCGGGTACTCGGTCATGTAGCCGTAGCCGCCGTGCAGCTGCACGCCCCGGTCCACGACCCGTTTGTGGACCTCCGTGGCCCACCACTTGGCCATGGCGGCGTCCTCGGCGCTCAGCCGGCCCTCCACCAGCAGCTCCACGCAACGGTCCACGAACGCCTGGGTGACCTCCACCTCGGTGGCCATCTCGGCCACCGTGAACCGGCTGTTCTGGAAGGCGGCGACCGGCTGGCCGAACGCCGTGCGTTCCCGGATGTAGTCCAGCGTCCATCGGAGCGCGGCGTGCGCACCGGCCACCCCGGTCGCCGCGATCGAGAGCCGCTCCTGGGGCAGGTTCCTCACGAGGTACGCGAAGCCCTCGCCCTCGGCTCCGAGCCGGTTGGCGACCGGGACCCGCACGTCGGTGAAGAACAGCTCGGCCGTGTCCTGGGAGTGCAGGCCGATCTTGTCGAGGTTGCGGCCCCGCTCGAAGCCCGCCATGCCCCGCTCGAGCACGAGCAGGCTGATCCCACGGTGCCGTTGCGCCGGGTCGGTCTTGACCGCGGTGATGACGAGATCCGCGTTGATGCCGTTGGTGATGAACGTCTTGGATCCGTTGACGACGTAGACGTCACCGTCGCGGATCGCCGTGGTGGACATGCCGGCCAGGTCCGACCCGATCCCGGGCTCGGTCATGGCGATGGCCGTGATCGACGTGCCGGCGGCGATCCCGGGCAGCCACCGCCGGCGCTGCTCCTCGTCGGTCAGCGCCAGGAAGTACGGCAGGCAGATGTCGTTGTGGAGGGTCAGGCCGAGGCCGGCGCCGCCCGTGCCCGCGTAGGCGAGCTCCTCGCCGAGGACGAGGTTGAAGCGGAAGTCGTCGACGCCGCCGCCGCCGAGCGCCTCGGGGATCGCGATGCCGAGCAGGCCGAGCTCGCCCGCCCGCCGGAACAGGTCGCGGGGAACGATGCCGGCGCGCTCCCAGTCGGGGACCGACGGCACGACCTCCGTGTCGACGAAGCGACGGACGCTGGCGCGGAACTGGTCGTGCTCGGCTTCGAAGATCCGCCGTTCCACCGGGCGCCCAGACCCGCCTAGACCTGGCTGCCGGAAGCGGCGCCGGCCACGCCGCTGCGCCGATCGAGCCGGCCCGCGCAGCGTTCGTCGGGCACCGGCTGCACGCGGACGACGGACCGGACCCGCACCGGGCCCACCAGGCCCACCGGTCCCACCGGGCCCGGCGCCGGGCACTGGTCGAGGGCGCGGCGCAGGTGGGCGGCGTAGAGGTTCTGGCCGGCCCTGGTCGGGTGGAGCCCGTCGGCCGCCAGCACGCCGTCGCTCTGGTGCGCCCGGGCCACCGCGTTCCAGTCGAGCACCCGCGCGTTCGGGTACCTGGCCGCAAGCTCCACGATCGTGGCATTGAGGGCGCGGGCGATGATGGGGTAGGCGTCGCCGAAGCCCCCGAACCCTCCGAAGCCCCCGAAGTCGTTGATCGTCGTGAGCACGACGCAGGGGGCGCCGGCCACCTTGGCCACCAGGTCCCGGTAGTCGTTCGGAGCGTTGATGTTGCGCTGGAGCGCGTCGTTGGTGCCGAGGTTGATGACCCACGCGAACGGCGGGCCGGCGGCGGTGATGACGCCGACGGCGGGCGACATCTGCGCGATCGTCCGGCCCGGCACGGCCGCGATCGACAGGGAGCCCCGACCCTCGAGGCGGTGGGCGATCTCCTGTCGGCTGAGCGAGGTGATGGAGTCACCCAGCACGGCGACCTTCGGACCGGTGGGCGGGGTCACCGCGCCGCCACCCGCACCGGCGAGGGCGAACGGGGCCACCAGCGCGACGAGCCGGACGAGGAGTGGCGCACGTCGTTGCGGGGGTCGCCCTGGCACTGGCCCGGGAGGCTAGCGGCGCGGGCGCGGACCTGATGGGCCGGAGGAACCCGCGACGCGGGCTCGGGCCCCGGCCTTCGGCGGGGCGGGGCCGAGCGCCCAGCCGAGCACTCCGAGGAGGCTGCGCATGGCGGGGCGCACGGCGAGCAGGTCGACCGGGGGGAGGCTGGGAAGCCGCAGCATCCACTGCGCCCAGGCCGGAAGCAGGCCGATCGCGGCCGCGTCCACGAGCGCGTAGGTCGGCTTGGCCAGCAACGGCAGGGGAGGATCGAGGATGAACCGCACGGCGTCGCGGGCCTGCTCGCCCACCTCGAGCTCGGGCCGGACGCCGTCGAGCCACGCTCGCAGCTCGCGCACGGTCGTCGGCACCTCCTCACCACCGAGGCGGCGGGCGATCGCGGCCATCTCGCCGACGTACCGGTCGGCCTCGGAGCGCCGCAGCGATCGGCCGCTGTAGCGCTGGTGGGCGGCGAGGAAGGAGTCGACCTCGGTGACGTGGACGAACGTGACGAGGTGCGGATCGGTGGCCGAGTAGGGGCGGCCGTCCGGGGCGGTCCCGGTCACGCGCACGTGGATGCGCCGCACGGCCGCGATCGCCTGCTCGGCCTGCGCCGTCGTGCCGAACACGGTGTCGCCGAGGAACGTGGCCGTCCGGTGCAGCCGGCCGAACGGGTCCTCGCGGTAGGCCGAGTGCTCGGCCACGCCCGCCATGGCCAACGGGTGCAGGGTCTGCAGGAGCAGCGCGCGGAGGCCGCCGACGAGCGTGGCCAGCTCGCCGTGCACCCGCCAGGCGACGCTGTCGGGTCCGAACAGGCCCGGGTCCGGGTCGGCGGCACGCGCCGCCCGGCGACGCTCGAGCTCGTCGGAGCTCGGTGCGCCGAGCGTGCGGCGGAACGCGTCGGCGAGCGCAGCGCGCGCCGGCGCCAACGGATCCTCCGGGAGGCCCGGGAGGCGGACGAAGCTCGGCAGCGGGGGGACCACGACCGGACCGTACCGGCGCACCGGCCGAACCCGGCGGCAGCGGCAACCGGCACGGACCTCGGAGCGGGGCGTCTATGCTGACCGAAACCGCACGGGGAGCTCGGGCAGCCGGGCTGAGAGGGTGGACCGCCTCCGGGCAGCGCCACCGACCCGCCGACCTGAACTGGGTAATGCCAGCGGAGGGAGCGATGCACGGTGGCCATCGGCCCGGCTAGCGAGACGGTCGTCCTCGTCGCGGGCGGCGAGCCGCTCGATGCGCGCCTCGCCTGCGTGGTGCCGCCCGGCGCACCGGTGGTCGCCGCCGACTCGGGGCTCGACCACGCCCTGGCACTCGGCCTCCGACCCGACCTCGTGGTCGGCGATCTGGATTCGGCCAGCCCGGGAGCGGTCGCGCTAGCGGCGAGCCGCGGCGCGCGCATCGACCGCCACCCGGCCGCCAAGGACGCGACCGATCTGGACCTCGCCGTGGCCGCGGCCGTCGAGGCCTACGCGCCGGACCGGCTCGTCGTCCTCAGCGGGGGAGGCGGTCGCGCCGATCACCTCCTGTCGCTGCCGGCGCTCGTGACGGCGCCGTCGACCGCGGCGCTCCGGATCGAGGCCTGGTGCGGTCGGGCGCTGCTGCTCGTCGCCCGCCCGGGCCGGCCCGTGACGATCGACGCGCCGGCGGGGTCGCTGGTCAGCGTGCTGCCCGCGCACGGACCGGCTCGCGGGATCGAGCTGTCAGGGCTGCTGTGGTCGCGCACGGGTCTCGACCTCGCCGCCGGCAGCACCCGGGGGATCAGCAACGTGGTCGACCGCCCGCCGGTCCGCATCTCCGTCACCGCCGGGACGCTGCTGATCGTGCGTCCCGACGCGGTCGACTCCCTCCCGGACACCACCGTCTCCACCCCGTCCCACCAACGAACCGAGGAGCGAGCGACGTGATCGCCGAGATCCAGGTCCTGCCGACGCCCGCGGGCACCGCGACCGACCGCTACGCCCACGTCGACGCGGCCATCGCGGCCCTGCGCGCCGCCGGGTTGCGCGTCGAGGTGGGCGCGCTGGGAACCACGCTCGAGGGGCCGCCCGGTGCCGGGTGGGCCGCGCTGCGCCGGGCGCACGAGGCCACGCTCTCCGCCGGCGCGGTGGGTGTGGTCACGGTCCTGAAGGTGGCCGAGGGCGCGGGGGATGGCCCCGACTCGGGCCCTTCGATCGACGATCTGCTCGCGGGGCACCGACCATGACCCGCGCCGAGACCCGGGGCGAGACCCCGCGGGCCCCGCGGGCCACGTCGGCACCGGTGCCCGGCGCCCCGCTCGTCGCGGCGCAGGACCGCCTGGCGGGCTCGGAACCGGTCGCCCCGCCGGTCGTCCGAGGCACGGTCGCCGGCGGCACGGTCGTGCGGGCGCGCCGCTCGGCCGGGCGGCACCGGGCCCGCGCGCTGCTGGCGCGCTGGGTGCCGCCGCTGTTGCTGCTGGCCGCGTCGATCGGGGCCTGGGAGCTGTGGGTGATCGTCCGCCGGCCGCCGGCCTACGTGTTGCCCTCTCCCGGCCGCATCGCGGCGGCCGCCGTCGACGCCGCGCCGGGCCTGCCGGCGCACACCGCCACCACCCTCGTGGAGGCGGTGGTGGGCACGGCCGCCGGCGCGCTGGCCGGTGTGGCCGTCGCGGTGCTGATCGCCTCGGTGCCGCTGGCCCGGCGGACCGTCGAGCCGCTGCTCGTGGCCAGCCAGACCGTGCCGATGATCGTGCTCGCCCCCCTGCTGGTGCTGTGGTTCGGCCTGGGACTGACGCCCAAGATCGTCGTCGTCGCCCTCATCGGCTTCTTCCCGGTCGCCGTGTCGACCGCCGGCGGGCTGGCCGGGGCCGATCCCGACCTCGTCGACCTCGTGCGCTCCATGGGCGCGCGGCCCGGCCAGGTGCTGCGGGTCGTGCGCCTGCCCGCGGCCATCCCCGCGTTCTTCGCCGGCCTGAAGATCGCCACCGCCTACGCGGTGGCAGGCGCCGTGGTCGGCGAGTACGTGGCCGGCGACCGGGGGCTCGGCATCTTCATCACCCGGTCCAGCAACTCGTTCCGCGTCGATCGCGTGTTCGTGGCCGTCATCGTGATCGCCGCGCTCTCGGCCCTGCTGTACGGCCTGGTCGGCGTGGCCGCGCGCCGGGCCACCCCCTGGCTCCCCCCCACCACCAAGGAGAGGTCCCGATGACCCCGCACCGCCGATCCGCTCAGCGACGAGCCCGCCCGCGCCGCGTCGCGGCCCTGGCTCTGGCCGGCGTGCTCGTCGCAGCCGCCTGCGGGGGAGGCGGCGGCTCGGGCGACCAGCGCGCCCGCTCGTCCGCAGGGCTCCGGCGACTCACCGTCGCGCTCGACTGGACGCCGAACACCAACCACAGCGGCGTGTACCTGGCCAAGGCCAGAGGCTGGTACCGCGACGCCGGGCTCGACGTGAAGATCGTCAGCCCGGGCGATGCCGGGTCGCTCCAGCTGCTCGGCACCGGCAAGGCCGACGTGGCCTTCACCACGCAGGAGGAGATCATCCCGGCCCGCGCCGAGGGCGTGCCCGTCGTGGCCATCAGCTCGGTCATCCAGCACAACACGTCGAGCCTGGTCGCGCTGCGCCGCAGCGGGATCACCCGGCCCCGGGACCTCGAGGGCAAGACCTACGGCGGCTACGGCGGCCAGCTCGAGAAGGCGCTCGTGCGCACGCTCGTGTCGTGCGACGGCGGCGATCCGTCCAAGGTGCGCTTCACCGAGGTCGGCAACGTCGACTACCGGGTCGGCATGCAGCGCGGCGACTACGACTTCGTGTGGATCTTCGATGCCTGGGACGGCATCCGCTACACCCAGATCGACAAGCTCCCGGTCACCACCATCCCGTTCATCCGCTACACCCGCTGCATCCCCGACTGGTACACCCCGATGCTGGCCACGAGCGAGAAGGCGCTGACCAAGGACCGCAGCGCGCTGCGGGCGTTCATGGCCGCGACGGTGCGGGGCTACCAGGCGGCCATCGCCGATCCGGGCGCGGCCGCCGGCGCGCTCCTGAAGGCCGTGCCCGAGCTCGACCCGCGCCTCGTGCAGGCCAGCGCCCGCTACCTCGCGCCGCGCTACGCCGACGACCCTGGCCGCTGGGGACGCCAGGACGCCGCGGTGTGGCGGCGCATGGCGGCGTTCCTGCGCACGTCCGGCTTGCTGCGGCGCGACATCGACGTGAGCCGCGCCTTCACGAACGACCTGCTGCCCGCGAGCGGCCGGTGAGGCCGGGCCGCGCCGCCGACCCGCCTCCGCAGGCGCGCCGCCCGCCCGCGGTCGCGCCTGTCGCGCCTGAGTCGGCGGCGCCCGACGCGCCCGACGCGCCTGAATCGGCGGCGCCCGACGCGCCCGTCACCGCGCCCGTGGCCGCGCCCGTCGCAGCCGACGTCGACGTCCGCGGGCTGCACCACACGTTCCGGCCCCACGGGTCGAGGGAGCCCGTGATCGCTCTGGACGGCGTCGACCTGCACGTGCCCGCGGGCGGGTTCGTGAGCGTGGTCGGACCCTCGGGATGCGGCAAGAGCACGCTGCTGCGGGTCCTGGCCGGCCTGCTCGTGCCCACCGGAGGCACCGCCACCGTCGGCGGCGAGGACGTGCGCGGCCGGCCGGGTCACGTCGCCTACCTCCCCCAGCGCGACCTGCTCCTGCCGTGGCGGCGGGCCCTCGCCAACGCCGTGCTCGGCGCCGAGCTGGCCGGTGTCCCGCGGGAAGAGGCGCAGCGCCGGGCCCGGCCGCTGTTCGAGCGGTTCGGTCTGGCCGGGTTCGAGCGGGCATGGCCGTGGGAGCTGTCGGGTGGGATGCGCCAGCGGCTCGCGCTGCTGCGCACGTTCCTGCTCGGTGCCCCGGTGCTCGTGCTCGATGAGCCCTTCGCCGCCCTCGACGCCATCACGCGGCGGGCCATGTACGCGTGGCTCGGCGAGGTCTGGATGGACGACCGCCGCACCGTGCTGTTCGTGACCCACGACGTCGACGAGGCGCTGACCCTGGCCGACCGGGTCGTCGTGCTGTCCGGGCGACCGGGGCGGGTCGTGACCGAGGTCGACGTGCCGATGCCCCGGCCGCGGCCGGCCACGGTGGTCACCGAGGCGGACGTGGTCGAGCGCAAGCGGACGCTGCTGGAGGCGTTGGGCGGCTGATCCGTGAGGCACTCTGGTGCCGTGGACGTCACCGCCACCCTCGACGCGCCGTGCCCGCCGTCGGCCCTCTTCCGCTGGGTCGACGACCTGGCCCGGTACCCGCGCTGGCTCGAGATCGTGACACGGGCCGATCCGGACCGAACGGATCCGTCGACCGAGGCGGCGCCCGGCTCGCTGGCAACCGCCGGCCCCGCTCGGGAGGCGGGACCGGGCGCGGACGGCGCACCGGCCTGGCGCGTGGACCTGCGGGGCCGCCTCGGCCCGGTGGCCCGGACCAAGCGCCTCCGCATGGTCCGCACCACCCACGAGCCACCGCACCGCGTCAGGTTCGAGCGGCAGGAGCGCGACGGTCGGTCCCACAGCGCCTGGGTGCTCACCGCCGAGATCCGAGCGGTGCCCGCAGCGGCGCCCGCAGCGGCGCCCGCACCGGCGCCCACGCCGGGCCCCGTGGCCGGCTCGGAACCCGCGGCCGGCCTCGTCGCGGGCTCGGAACCCGCGGCCAGCCGCCTCGACGTGCACCTCCACTACGGCGGCTCGCTGTGGGGACCGGTGCTCGAGCACATGCTCGGAGCCGAGATCGCCCGCTCCCGGGACCGGCTCCTGGCCCTGCTCGACGCTCCCGGTGCCCCCGCCTGACCCGGGCGCCCGCTGGGACGGCTCGGCCACCGCGGTGGCCGTAGCCGCCCCGGGCGCGAGCGACGTCGTGCTCTGCCGGATCGACGGGCCGGGCCGGGAGACCCGTGTCGCGCTCGAGCCCGACGCCCACGACCCGGCCTGGTGGGTGAACCCGGCGGCGCCGTTGCGGCCCGGGGACCGCTACGGCTTCAGGGTCACCGGTGATGGGCGCTCGCCGCGCCGGCTCCTGCTGGACCCCTGGGCGCGGGCCGTCTCCGGCGACGTGGACTGGGCCCGCGCGGGCCCGCACGGCTTCGCGGGCGACGTCGACACCGCACCGTTCGTGCCCCACGGCGTCGTCGTCGCCGAGCCCGCCGGCGCGACCGGCGAGCACGGCGGCGGGACCGGCACTCGGCCCGCCACGCCGTGGGACCGCACGGTGGTCTACGAGGCCAACGTCCGCTCGCTGACCGCCGCCCACCCCGGAGTGCCGCCGGGGCAGCGCGGCACCTTCGCGGCGCTGGGCCACCCGGCGATCCTCGAGCATCTGGTGAAGCTCGGCGTCACCGCCGTCGAGCTGCTGCCGGTCGCCGCCTTCGTGCACCCGCGGTTCCTGTGGGAGCGCGGGCAGCGCAACCTGTGGGGCTACGACCCCATCGCACCCCTCGCCCCGCACCCCGGCTACGTCGCCGGCCCCGACCCGGTGGCCGAGGTGCGGGCCGCGGTCCGGGCGCTGCACGATGCGGGCCTCGAGGTCTGGCTCGACGTGGTCTTCAACCACTCGGGCGAGCTCGGCGCCGCGGGACCCGTGCTGTCGTGGAAGGACCTCGACCCGGCCGCCTACCGGCGCACGCCCGACGGCGCCTTCGAAGACCTCACCGGCTGCCGGAACACGTTCGACGCGCGCAACCCGCGGGTGGCGGACCTCGTCGTCGGCGCCCTCCGGCACTGGGCCGCGTGGTACGGCATCGACGGCTTTCGCTTCGACCTCGCCGCCACGCTCGCCCGCGACGCGCCGGGCGACCCCGACCCCGCGGCCAGCCCGCTGCTCGCCCGCATCGCCGCCGATCCGGTGCTGGGCGCCGGAGGAGTGAAGCTGATCGCGGAGCCCTGGGACCTGGGTCCCGGAGGCCAGCTGGCCGGCCGGTTCCCTCCCCCCTGGCGGGAGTGGGACGGGCACTTCCGCGATGCCGCCCGCGACGCCTGGCGGGGCGCCCGGCCGGTGCGCGCCGCGATCGCCTCCTGCCTGGCCGGCGGGCGGGACCACCTGGGTGCGCACCGACCGGCGACCAGCGGCATCGCCTTCGTCACGTGCCACGACGGGTTCACCCTGGCCGACCTCGTGGCCCACGACCGCAAGCACAACGACTCCAACGGCGAGGAAGGCCGTGACGGCACGGACGACAACCGGTCCTGGAACGGTGGCGTGGAAGGCCCGACGACCGATCCGATGGTGATCGACCAGCGCGCCCGCCGGCGGCGCGGCCTGCTGGCCACGCTGCTGGCCGCGCGAGGGGTCCCGATGCTGCTGGGCGGCGACGAGATCGGCCGCACCCAGCTCGGCAACAACAACGCCTGGTGCCAGGACGGGCCCGTCTCCTGGCTGGACTGGGCCGGGGCCGACGCGGATCTGCTGGCCTTCGCGCGCCGCGCCGTGCAGGCGCGGCGCAGCGCCCCGCCGTTCGCGGGCGACACGTGGCCGGAGGCCGAGGACCTGCGGTGGTTCGGCGCGGGCGGCCAGGCGATCGAGTGGCCGGTGTGGCACAGCAGCGACGATCCGGTCGTGTCGATGGTGGCTCCTCGCTGGTGGACCGTGCTCAACCCGTCAGCCGAGGATCGCGACGTGGTGGCGCCGCCCCCGGTCGGCGGCGCCGGCGAAGCAGTCGTGTCGTGGCGGGCGGTGCTCGACACCGCGGCGGCCGACGGCGATCCCGCCGGACCCGGGGCCGGGCCGGCTCGGGTCGCACCCGGTGACGCTCGGCCCGTACCGGCGTGGACGGTCGTGACGTTCCTGGGAGACCCGAGCGCCTGAAGCGCCGAGCGCCTCAGCGCGGCGCCCGCCAGGCCCGGTAGCGGCCGCCCTCGGCCTCCAGGTGGACGGGTACGCCGAGCGCCCGGCCCAGTGCCGCCTCCGTGAGGGTCGGGGCGAGCGGTCCGCCGGCCACGGCGCGGCCGGCTCGCAGCAGGAGCACGTGGGTGAAGCCGGGCGGGATCTCCTCCACGTGGTGGGTGACGAGGACCGTCGGCGGGGTCGTCGGATCAGCGGCGAGGTCGGCGAGGCGATCGACCAGGTCCTCGCGGGCGGCCAGGTCGAGGCCGGCCGTCGGCTCGTCGAGCAGCAGCAGCTCCGGCTCGGCCATGAGGGTCCGTGCCAGCTGGACCCGCTGGCGCTCGCCGGACGAGAGCGTCGCGAACCGCCGCTCGGCCAGGGCGCCGACGCCGAGCCGGTCGAGGAGCTGCGCCGCCCGCTCCGCGTCGGCGGGCTCGTACCGGTGCCACCACGGCTCCAGCGCGCCGTACTTGGCCGTCATCACAGCGTCGCGGACCGCGAGCTCGGGTCGGAGCAGGTCGGCGAAGGCGTGGCTGGCCACGCCCACCCGAGGCCGGAGGGTGCGCACGTCGGTTCGGCCGAGCAGCTCGCCGAGGACCCGCACCTCACCCGACGTCGGGTGCAGCCACAGCGACGCGATCCGCAACAGCGTGGTCTTGCCGCACCCGTTCGGCCCGAGCACGACCCAGCGGTCGCCGGCGTCCACCCGCCAGTCGACACCGTCGACGATCGCCCGGCCGTCCCGCACGACCCGCACGCCCGTCATGTCGAGGGCGGCCGCCACGCGCTCGGTTCTAGTCGGTGACCGCTTGGGCCTCGATCACGGGGCGCGTCGCGGTGGCCGTGGTCGGCTGGGGCAGCTCGGGGAGGTCGCCGCCGGCGTCACCGGCCGTCCACCGCGCCCGCCAGTAGGCCCGCACGGTGATCGTCATCGTCCCCTTGTCGCGGTAGCGGTGGGCGATCTCGCCGGGGCCACCCGGGTACGGCACGCCGGGAGTGTCGCTCGCGGTCGTCGTGCCGTCCCCCCAGTCGACGACGTAGCGCGGCGTGGCCGTGATCACGATGTCGGGACCGATCGGGTTGTTCAAGGTCCATCGGGGCCGGGCGTCGCCGCGGATCGTCAGCAACGTCTTCAGCGCCACGAGGCTGCGCTGGCGCGGCTCCACGAACAGCGGCGTCGGTGGCGGCGGGGTCACGTCCTCGCGCCACATGCGACTCGCGGCCTCGGCCGGATCGAAGGCGGGCTGCGGGGTGGGCGGGCACGCGGTCCACATGAAGTTGTCGGTGCTGAACCTGGCGAGCTCCTGCAACGCCGCCGCGAGGGTGCTCTCGGGTGGCGGCGGGGTGGGCGACACCTGGGTGACCACGATCTCCCAGCAGCCGTCGACCATCTGGCCGTTCTCGCCGGCGATCCCGCCGGGCACGGAGCGGAACTGCACCGCGTACCAGGCGTAGCCCTCGACCGTCCCGCCTCCGGGCGGCACGGGACCCGGTCCGCCCGGGCCACCCCCGGACCCGCCGCAGCCCCACGAGCTGTCACCTCCGTCGCAGGGATCGTTGGCGGACGCCGGTTCCGGCGGCGAGGTCGCCACGACGGCGGCCAGGGCCATCACGACGAGGAGCGTGAGGGGGACGACGAGGGAGAAGCGCCCGCCCCGCCCGCCCGGCGCCGGGTCGCGTACGGAGGCGTGGTGCCCGCTCACGCGCTGCAGCTGGCCTTCGGTCGGTTCTCGGCGCCGAAGCCGATGTACGCGATCCGCCACGGCAGCCGGGCGTCGTCGGCCCGGTCCAGGCGGACCCAGTAGGGCTGGGTGGGCGAGAAGGCCTTGGTGACGAGCGGCCCGAGCCGGATGTCGGCCGACACCGAGATGCAGCGCGGTCCCCCGGCGAGGACCTGGCGGAGGCGGGCCACCGGTCGACCGGGCGGGTCGGCGATGACCGCCACGCCGCCGAACCGCACGAAGCCGGCCTCCTCGCGCTGGGCCGCCGCAGGGGTGAAGATCGACTGCAGCTGCGCGACGAAGGCCTCGCCGAGCTGCCCGCTGCTGCGGGCGGTCACGTACGCCTGCTGGTACCGCCCCATCAACCCGTCGAGGACGGCCTGGACGTAGGCCGGCGTGACGTCGGCGTCGGTGCGGGGCGCCTTGGCCGGGTCGGCCGGCGTCTCATCGGGTGCGCTGGTCGACGACCCGCCGGCACCGGACTCGTCCGTGCTCCCCGGCGCGGCGGTGGACGGCGGTGACGTCGTGGTGGTCGGGTTCCGGCGCCCGGCCGCAGGGGCGCCGCCTCCGCCTCCGCCACCGCAGCCGCCGGCCAGCAGGGCCACCGTGGCCACCAGCGCGGCGGCGCGCCCGAGCCGGGTGACTCCGGGCGGAGCAGCCTGCCCAAGCGACACCAGCGACGGCAGCGACGGCAGCGACGGCAGCGACACCAGCGACGGCAGCGGCGACAGCACCGGCGGCGCGCCTCGGCGCCCGCCTCGGCCGTGGGGGGAAGTGGACATCTGGCCCCGTTGTTCCCGGTCCGTGCCGAGTCGAACCGCCCCGCGGTCGAACACGGGAGGTGCACCGCCGGCTCGGCGCCGAACCCGGCTGCGCGCTCGGCGCGCCGGTACGATCCGGAGCGCGTGGTGCGCCCGGGCGCCATCGCGTCGCCGGTGTGCGCGCCGGCCAGCCGTCCCCACCGTCTCCGCGAAGGAACCACCCGATCGGTACCGCACTCGGCCTCGTCGCCGTCGCCGCGCTCACCCTGGCCACCGCCTTCTTCGTCGGCGCTGAGTTCGCCGTCGTGGCCGTCGAGCGGAGCCGCTTGGAGGCGATGGCGGACCAGGGCGATCGCCGGGCCCGGGTCGCGCTCGCGCTCCACCGGCGGCTGTCGTTCCACCTGTCCGGGGCGCAGCTCGGGCTGACCATCGTCTCGCTGGTGTTCGGCTTCGTCGCCGAGCCGACGCTCGCCCGCGTCCTCGACCCGTTGCTGCGCTGGCTGCCGGGCGAGGCGGAGCGGGCGGTGTCGCTCGGCGCGTCGCTGGCCGTGGCCACGGTCCTGTCGATGGTGGGCGGCGAGCTGATCCCCAAGAACCTCGTGCTCGCGGACCCGGAGCGCGCCGCGCTGTGGTTGGCCGCGCCGCTGCGCGCGTTCGACATCGTGCTCGGACCGTTCATACGGCTGGCGAACGGCTCGGCCAACCGGCTGGTGCGCGCGTTCGGTGTCGAGCCCCAGGAGGAGCTGACCGGTGTGCGATCGGTCGAGGAGCTGGCCTGGCTGATCCGCCGCTCCGGTGAGGCGGGGGCGCTGAAGGAGGACAAGGCCGCGCTGCTCGAGCGGTCGATCCGCTTCGCGACCAAGACCGCCGCCGACGCGCTGGTGGCACGGACCCAGGTGGCGACCGTGGCCGCCGATGCCACGCTCGCCACCCTGGTGCAGCGCGCGCTGGAGACGGGACACTCGCGCTTCCCCGTCATCGGCATCGACCTCGACGACGTCGTCGCGGTGGTGCACGTCAAGGACGTCTACCGGGTGGCCCGGGCCTCGTGGCCCGCCACGCCGGTGCGGGCCATCGCGGGCGAGCCGCTGGCCGTGCCGGAGACGCTGCCCCTGCAGGACCTCTTCGACCGCATCCGCGCCGCGCAGGCCCACCTGGCCATCGTCGTGGACGAGCACGGCGGCACGGCCGGCGTCGTCACGCTCGAGGACATCCTCGAGGAGCTGGTCGGCGAGATCGACGACGAGTACGACGTCCCCACCACCCTCGCCCGCTTCGAGCGCGACAGCGGTTGCTGGGTGCTCGCCGGGACCCTGCACGGCGACGAGGTGCGCGAGGCCTGCGGGTTCGACATGCCGGAGGGCGAGTTCGACACGCTCGCCGGGTTCATGCTGGACCGGCTCGGGCGGATCCCGACGGTCGGCGACGCGGTCGACGTCGACGGGTGGCGGCTGGACGTGGCCGCCATGGACCGGCTGCGCATCGCGTCCGTACGGGCGATCCGGCGCGAGGCGGCGCCGGCACGGGGCCCCACGAGTCCCGGCCCGCCGCCATGAGCGCCGGCTACCTCGCCACCGCCGTGGTGCTGCTGGGGCTGAACGCCTTCTTCGTCGCCGTCGAGTTCGCCCTCGTGACCAGCCGGCGAGAGCGCCTCGAGCCGCTCGCCGCCGAAGGGCGGGGCAGCGCCCGGCTGGGACTGGCCGCCATGGGGGAGCTGTCGCTGCAGCTCGCCGGAGCCCAGCTGGGGATCACGATGGCGTCGCTCGGGCTCGGCTTCGTCGGCGAGCCGGCGGTCGCCCGCCTCCTCGAGCCGCTCTTCGAGGCGGTGCGCCTGCCGTCGGGTGCCGTCGACGCCGTCTCGCTCGGCGTGGCCCTGGCGCTCGTCAGCTACCTGCACCTCGTCCTCGGCGAGATGGTGCCGAAGAACCTGGCCATCGCCGGCCCGGAGCGGACCCTGCTCGTGCTGGCCCGGCCGAACGCCGTCTACGTGCGCACCTTCCGGCCCGTCATCCGGCTGCTGAACGACCTCGCCAGCGCGGGCGTCCGGCTGCTCGGGCGCGAGCCCCGCGACGAGCTGGCCGCCGCGCACACGGCCGAGGAGCTGTCGATGGTGCTGCGCGCCTCTCAGGAGGAGGGCGTGATCGACGACTTCGAGCATGAGCTGCTGAGGGGGGCGCTCGACTTCGCGGACCGGCCGGTCACCGCGGCGATGGTGCCCCGCGAGCAGATCGTGGCGGTCCCGTTCGGCTGCACCGTGGGCGACGTCGAGCGCATCGTCGACGAGCGGGGCCACTCGCGGATCCCGGTGACCGGGCGCGACCTCGACGACCTCCTCGGCTTCATCCACGTCAAGGACCTCCTGCGCCTCGGTCGCTCCGATGCGCTGGTCCCCGTGCGAACCCTGCGCCGCATGCTCATCGTGCGCGACGACCGGACGCTCGAGGACGTGCTGCTGCGCATGCAGGCGGCGCGGCTGCACCTGGCCGTCGTCGTCGACGCGGAGCGCCACACGCTCGGCATGGTGAGCCTCGAAGACGTGCTCGAGGTGCTGGTGGGCGACATCCGGGACGAGTCGGACCGCGACGAGAGCGCCGGGCCGTGACGGTGGCGACGGTCCCCGGCGACGAGATCGCAGACCCCCTCGCTTGCGTGGTGGCCGTCGCTCTCGACCGCGGGCCGGTCGAGGTGCGGGGTCTCGTGCGCCTGCCCGGCGGCGCATCTCGCGAGACCTGGTCGTTCACGGCCGCCGCCGGTGACGGCTCCGAGCACCGCCTCATCCTCCAGCGAGCCCGCCCCGGCGCGGTGGCTCCGGCCGCCACCGCCGACCTCGAGCCGAGGCTGGTCCGGGCGGCCGCCGCGGCCGGCGTCCCTGTGCCCGAGCTCGTGTGCGCCAGCGGTGACGACGGACTGCCGGCCGCCGCGGTGGCATCGCTCGGCGGCTCGTTCTCGGTGGCCCGGCACGTGGAGGGCGAGACGATCCCGCGGCGCATCCTGCGTGACGGCACGCTCGCCCCCGCCCGGGCCGTCCTGGTGGAGCAGTGCGGCGCCGCGCTGGCTGCGGTCCACCGCATCCCCCCCGAGCGCGTGCCCGGCCTCGACCGCTCCGATCCGGTCGTGGCGCTGCGGGCGCTCGCCGACCTGCTCCAGGCTCGTCGCCCGGCCTTCGAGCTGGCCCTGCGCTGGCTCGAGGAGCACGCGCCCCCCAGCGGTCCGGACGTCGTCGTGCACGGCGACTTCCGGCTCGGGAACCTCGTCGTCGGTCCGGCGGGCCTGCGCGCCGTGCTGGACTGGGAGCTGGCCCACCTGAGCCGGCCCGGCGCCGATCTCGGGTGGCTCAGCGTCCCGGCATGGCGCTTCCGGGGACCCGGCCCGGTGGCGGGGCTCGGCGAGCGCAGCGAGCTCCTCGCCGCCTACGCCGCCGCCGGCGGAGAACCGGTCACCCTGTCCGAGCTGCGCTGGTGGGAGGTGCACGGGATGGTGCGCTGGGGCCTGATCGCGGTCATGCAGGCGCAGGCTCACCGCTCGGGGGCGGTGCGCAGCGTGGAGCTGGCGGCCATCGGGCGCCGGGTGTGCGAGGCGGAGCACGACGTGCTCGCCGAGCTGGCACCCGATCTTGGACTCAGGGCGGGGGCTGCGCCTGCCGCGCCTGCCGCGCCCGGCGCGCCCGCTGCGCGCGACACGTCCGACACGTCCGGCGAGGTGTCCCCGGACGCGGCCGACCCCGACGGGGTGACCTCGGACGCCGCGGACGGCCTCGACGCAGCGGGGCCCGGGCACGATCTGCACGGTGTGCCCACCGCGGCCGAGCTCCTCGACGCCGTCGAGGGCTTCCTGCGCGACGACCTGGTCGCCGGCGGCGAGGGGCGCACCGCCTTCCACGCCCGCGTCGCGGCGAACGTGGTGGCCATGGTCCGGCGCGAGCTGGCCCTCGGCGGGGACCAGGCTGGCGCGCACCACGAGCGCCTGGCCCGGCTCGGCGTCAGGAGCGATGCTGCCCTGGCGGCCGCGATCCGCCGGGGCGAGCTCGACGACCGGCGGGCCGAGGTGGCCGCGACCGTCGCCGAATCCGTGGCGGCGCGGCTGGCGGTGGCCAACCCCGCGTACGGTGCCGACCGCCCGATCGGCGTTGGGAGGAGCGACACGGGCCACGAGTAGGGTGGCGGGATGCGCATCGGGATCCTCGGCGGGACCGGTCCCGCCGGCAGCGCCCTGGCGGCACGGCTCGGCTCCGTGGGCTTCGAGGTGGTCGTCGGATCGCGCTCGAAGTACCGCGCGCTGGAGGCCATCGACAAGATCCACGAGGCGTGGCCCGGGCGCAAGCTGCCGCTCACGTCCGGTGACAACGAGGCGGCCGCCGCCGCGGACGTCGTCGTCATCGCCACGCCGTGGGACGGCGCCACGCAGACGGCCTCCTCGGTCGCCGAGCTCCTGCGCGGCAAGGTCGTGATCTCCATGGCCAACGCGCTGACCCGGATCGGCAAGGAGTTCCAGCCGCTGGTGCCGCCGCGTGGCTCGGTCGCCGCCAGCGTCCAGGCCGCGGTCCCGGAGTGCCTCGTCGCCGCCGCCTTCCACCACGTGCCGGCCAAGGAGCTCGGCGATCTCGATCACGCCATCGAGACGGATGTCCTGGTGTGCTCCGACCATCCCCGCGCCACCGAGGCCACGGCCGAGCTCGTCGCCAAGATCCCCAACATGCGCCCGCTCGACGCCGGCGAGCTCTCGCTGGCCACGCCCATCGAGTCGTTCACCGCGGTGCTGCTCCAGCTGAACGTGCGCCACCGCACCCGCGTCGCCCTCCGCTTCACCGGCATCGGGGACCATCCGACGGCGACGCCGGCGCGCCCGCCCGCAGCCGCGGCGTCCGACGGGAGCACCGCGGCGGTCGAGGCCGCCGCCATCGAAGCCGCGACCGCGGAAGGGGCCAGCCCGGGCGGCAGAGCCGGCACCCGTTCGTGACGTCGGCGGCGGGGCCGATGCGGTTGTACGACACCGCGCGGCGCGAGACGGTGCCGTTCCGGCCGGGGCCGGTCGTCACCATGTACACGTGCGGGATCACGCCCTACGACGCCACCCACATGGGGCACGCAGCGGCCTACCTTACCTACGACGTGCTGCAGCGGCGCCTGCGCGACCTCGGTCACGAGACGCGCTGCGTGCGCAACATCACTGACGTCGACGACGACATGCTGCGCAAGGCCCGCGAGATCGGCGTGCACTTCCTCGACCTCGCCGCCGCGGAGACGGCCCGCTTCGCCGACGACGTGGCCGCCCTCGGGCTCCTGCCGGCGTGGAGCGAACCGCGGGCGACGTCCGCCATCCCCGACATCCGCGGCTTCATCGGCATGGTCCTCGACCGTGGCCATGCCTACGAGAGCGGCGGCGGCGTCTACTTCGACGTCTCCTCGTTCCCGCGCTTCGGGCAGGTGAGCCACCGCTCCCGCGACGAGATGCTCGACCTCGCGCGCCGCCACGGCGGCAGGCCCGACGACCCGGCCAAACGGGACCCGCTCGACTTCGTCCTCTGGCAGCCTTCGGCCCCCGACGAGCCGTCGTGGGAGTCGCTGTGGGGTCCGGGCCGCCCGGGCTGGCACATCGAGTGCTCCGCGTTGGCACTGCGGGAGCTGGGGACGACCATCGATCTGCACGGCGGCGGCTCGGACCTCGTCTTCCCCCACCACGAGTGCGAGGCGGCCCAGTCCGAGGCCGCCACCGGCGATCCCTTCGTCCGCCACTGGATGCACCAGGCGATGGTGCGCATGGACGGCGAGAAGATGTCGAAGTCGCTCGGGAACCTCGTGTTCGTGTCGGACCTGCGCAAGGAGTGGGACCCCATGGCGATCCGCCTGGCCGTGGCCGTCCACCACTACCGCACCGAATGGGACTGGACGCCCGACCTGATGGGCGAGGCCGCCGAGCGGCTCGACCGGTGGCGGGCGGCGGGGGAGGGTGAGGCCGCGCTCGGCGACGTGCGGGCGTGCCTCGACGCCGACCTCGACACCCCCGGCGCCGTGGCCGCCGTCGACGCCGCCGTCGCCGCCGGCCGCGGCGCCAGCCGGGCGGCGGGCCTGCTCGGAATCCGCCTCACCGCCTGAGCGGTCGGTCCGCCGGTCGCGGGGAGCGTCGCGCGCCGTCGACGGTCGATCCGACCGGCGCCGCGAAGGCCGGCCCGGTCGCCGGCGGGGATCCGGGTACCGGCCTGACCCGGCCGGGCTCGTGTGACACCATGCACGCCGTGGCCGACCGCGACGTGGGGCAGCTCTTCAGCGTCGGCAAGGCCGTCCTGACGCCGTTGTTCACGTTCGCGTGGCGATTCCGGGTGGAGGGGCTCGAGCACGTGCCTGCTGACGGGCCGGCGATCATCTGCCCGAACCACACCTCGGTGCTCGACTCGTTCTTCCTGCCGCTCGTCCTGCCGCGGCGCATCACCTACGTCGGCAAAGCCGAGTACATGGACGACTGGAAGACCAAGTACGTGTTCCCGGCCCTCGGCATGATCCCGATCGACCGCGCCGGGGGCAATGCCAGCGAGCGGGCGCTGGCGGCGGCGCAGCGCCTGCTGGAGGACGGTGAGCTGTTCGGCATCTATCCCGAGGGCACCAGGAGCCGCAGCGGGAAGCTCCACAAGGGCCACACCGGCCCGGCCCGCCTGGCGCTGCGCACCGGCGCGCCGATCATCCCCGTCGGGATCCGAGGCGCCCGGGAGATCATGCCGCCCGACGCCAAGCTGCCGAAGCCGTTCATGACGTGCCGGATCCGTTTCGGGCGGCCGGTCCGCCCCGACCGGTACCGCGACCGGACCGACGACCGCATGGTGCTGCGCCAGATCATCGACGAGGTCATGTACGAGATCCGCGCCCTGTCCGGCCAGGAGTACGTGAACGAGTACGCCACCAAGCGCGACGAGCGCCTGCCGGGCCAGGCGGCGCGGATCCCGTCCGGCCCGTCCGCCAACGGCCACGACGCGGACGGCTCCGGCGACGAAGCCGAGCAACGCCCGCCACGCTCCTCCGCCGACGCGCTGGCGCACCCGCGCGTCAGCGCGAAGACCTGACGAGCGCTCCACCTGCTGGCGCGCCGCCCGCGCGCCCAGGGGCGGCCGAACTCCGCCGGAACCCTGTCGGGCGGGTGGGACGGTCACCGGTACGCTCCGGCGATGGCCGCCGTGACCATCTCGCTGCCCGACGGGTCGACGCGCTCGCTGCCGGCCGGCGCGACCGTCGCCGACCTGGCGGCTTCGATCGGGCCACGGCTGGCCAAGGCCGCGGTCATCGGCACCGTCGACGGCGTGGAGCGCGACCTCGACTGGACGCTGGCCGACGGCGACGCCGTGGAGATCGTCACGGCGGAATCGCCGCGCGGGCTCTACACGATCCGCCACTCCACGGCCCACGTCCTCGCCCAGGCGGTCCTCGACCTGTTCCCCGGAGCGACCTTCGCGATCGGCCCGCCCGTCGAGGACGGCTTCTACTACGACTTCTCGCTCCCACCGGACGCTGACGGCCGCCCGGCCACGCTGAGCTCCGAGGACCTCGAGCGCATCGACGTGCGGATGCGCGAGATCATCGCCGAGGGGCAGCCGTTCGTGCGCGATGAGCTCCCGAGCGACCGGGCCCGCGAGGTGTTCGCCGCCCACCCGTTCAAGCTCGAGATCATCGACGGCGCCGCCGAGGACCCGACCTCGGTCACCGAGGCCGGCACGGTCCGCACCTACGAGAACCCGCCGAGCCGCCCCAAGGAGCACCCGCCCTTCGCGGGTTACCCCGGCTTCATCGACCTCTGCCGCGGCCCGCACGTGCCCGCCACCAACCGCTTCCTGGGCCACTTCGAGCTGATGCGCGTGGCCGGCGCCTACTGGCGCGGCGACGAGCACCGACCCATGCTCCAGCGGGTCTACGGCACCGCGTGGGCCTCCAAGGCCGACCTCGACGCGCACCTGCGACGCCTGGAAGAGGCGGCGGCGCGTGACCACCGCAAGCTCGGCGCAGAGCTCGACCTGTTCAGCTTCCCCGACGAGATCGGCTCCGGCCTGGCCGTGTTCCACCCGAAGGGCGGGCTGGTGCGCCGGCTGCTCGAGGACTACTCGCGCCGCCGGCACGAGCAGGCGGGCTACGAGTTCGTCTACTCGCCGCACATCACCAAGGCCGGCCTGTTCGAGACCTCGGGCCACCTCCAGTGGTTCGCCGATGGCATGTACCCGCCGATGGAGCTCGACCCGGACTCGGCGGGCAAGGGCACCGAGTACTACCTCAAGCCGATGAACTGCCCGTTCCACATCCTGATCTTCCGGTCCCGGATGCGCAGCTACCGCGAGCTGCCGCTGCGCCTGTTCGAGTTCGGCACCGTGTACCGGTACGAGAAGTCGGGAGTGGTCCACGGGCTCACCCGCGTGCGGGGCATGACGCAGGACGACGCCCACATCTTCTGCGCCCGCGACCAGATGGCCGGCGAGCTGCAGAGCCTGCTCGGCTTCGTGCTGGACCTCCTGCGCGACTACGGCCTCGACGACTTCCACCTCGAGCTGTCGACCCGCGGCGAGGCCGAGAAGTTCGCCGGTTCCGACGAGGACTGGGCCGACGCCACCGACGCGCTGCGATCGGCGGCGGACGCGTCGGGCCTCGAGCTCGTCCCCGATCCGGGCGGCGCCGCGTACTACGGACCGAAGATCTCCGTGCAGGCCCGCGACGCCATCGGGCGCACTTGGCAGATGTCCACCCTCCAGGTCGACACGCAGCTCCCGCAACGCTTCGACCTCCACTACGTCGGCGCCGACGGGCAGCGCCACCGGCCGGTCATGATCCACCGTGCGCTGTTCGGCTCCGTCGAGCGGTTCTTCGGCGTGCTCGTCGAGCACTACGCCGGCGCCTTCCCGACGTGGCTGGCGCCGGTGCAGGTGCGGGTGCTGCCGGTCCGCGACGACCACGACGCCTACGCGAGCCGCCTGGCCGACCGCTTCCGGGCAGAGGGCCTGCGGGCCGACGTCGTGCACGCCGAGGAGAAGCTGGGCAATCGCATCCGGCGCGCCAAGCTCGAAAAGGTCCCCTACGTCCTGGTGGTCGGCGACGACGACGTCGAGCACGGCACGGTCGGCGTGAACCCGCGAGGTGGCGACGTCGAGCGGGGCGTCGCGGTGGACGAGTTCGTGGCGCGGGTCCGCGGCGAGGTCGCCGCCCGCGTGGCGTGACGACCGCCGCGGAGGCCGGGGGTGGCCCGTCGCCCGGCCTGGCCCGGTTGTGGGCGGGTTGGCGCTCCGGCTACATCGCCCAGGTCGGCGACGACGCGGCCGCGCTGCGGCCCGACCAGACGGGTCGCTCGCTCTTCGAGCGGATCCTCCAGTCGGGGCGGCCGGACGAAGAGACGTTGGTGGTGCACCGCGGCCGGCTCTGCTCGGCGGTGCTGAACGCCTTTCCGTACGGCAGCGGGCACCTGCTCGTGCTGCCGAACCGGGCCGTCGCGGCGCTGGGCGGGCTCACCACCGAGGAGGCGGGCGAGCTGTGGGCCATGGTGACCGCGGCCGTGCACGCGGTGGAAGTGGCGTACCGACCCGACGGCGTCAACGTCGGCGCCAACCTCGGTGCCGCCGCCGGGGCCGGCGTACCCGACCACCTCCACGTCCACGTGCTGCCGCGGTGGGCCGCCGACTCCAACTTCATGACCGCGGTCGCGGAGACGCGCGTGCTGCCCGAGCCGCTCGCGGAGTCGTGGCGCAAGCTGAGCGCCGCCTGGCCCGCCTCCGGCTGACCCGACGCGTCGCCGCACTCGGGCGCGGCGCGGGCCCGCTTGGAGCGCCGGGCGGATGCGCCGCTACCGTCCGCTCCGTGCCGCCCGACGAATCGTCGCCCACCGAGCCGTCGGGCCATCCGCCGGCCGCTGGGCCGTCGGGCCATCCGCCGGCCGCTGGGCCGTCGGGCGATCCGCCGGCCGCTGGGCCGTCGGGCGATCCGCCGACCGCCGCCCGGCACGACGTCCCCGTCGCCGCGGCGGCCGACGAGGACGTCGTCGACGCTCTGCCGGAGGACCTCGACGTGTCGGCCTACGTCGGCCCGTACACCTTTCCCGACAACAACCGGCGCCGCATCCCGGGCTACCTGTACCTCGCCGTGGCCGCCGCGACCGTGGTGCTGTGGGCGGCGACCCGGGGGCGGCAACCGGTGCTCGTCAACGACGGGTTCCTCTGGGCTGCGCTCGCCCTCGCGCTCGTCGGCGCCTACTCCATCGCCGCCGGCTTCGACCTCGCCGTCGACGAGCAGGACGCGCTGGTCGTGGCCACGCGCCGGGTCGGCTTCCCGGTCGGGCACGCGTCGGCACAGCTCGGCTGGCGAGGGCTGAGGAGCCGACCGACCTGGCGCCTGCTGCTGTACTCGGCCGACAACCCGCCGGCGCGCCGGGCGCTGGTGCTCGTCGACGGTGTGGACGGCGAGGTCGTCGACTGGTTCGCGGAGGACAACCCGGAGGACTGGAGCGACCTGGAGGGGTCGTTGGCCCGCTCCGGCGATCGGGCACCGCGCGCCTGACGGTGCGCCGGAGCCGCGCGCGCACAGCGCCGTCGCGCTCAGCCCGACCAGGGCACGGGAGCCCCGCCGCGCGACTGGTCGACGATCTGGTCCACGAGCCACCGGCGGCAGGCGACGACGTCCGGAGACGGCGGGGTCATCAGCAGGAGGCCTTCCGCGGCGAGACGGTCACCGGCCTCGACCAGCGCGACCCGGCGAGCCGACTCCGACACTGCGGTGGCCGGCACCTCCACATCGACGTCGATGGCCGTCTCACCGTTGCGGAGCCGGCGCTCGAGGCCGGCGTGCACGAGGATGAGGTTCAGGTTCGGCATGTCGGGCACACCACGCTCGGGATGGTCGGCGAGGGCGACGAAGGTGAGCTCGCGCAGGATGGCGTCGCCGTGCGAGATGGTCCGCTTCACCAGCTCGACCGGCAGGTTCAGCAGCCGGATCTTCAACGTCTCTCCGGCGCCGTCACCGACCAGTCGCTCCACCATCAGCTGCCAGTGTTCCCGACCGCCACCGCCGGCACGCACGGGACGACGGCTGGTTCCCCGGCTACGGTCCCGCCTCGTGCGCATCGGGATCAACGGAGGCGCCGCGACGGTCGACGGGATGGTCGATCAGGCGGTGGAAGCGGAACGGGACGGCTTCGCGAGCCTCTGGTTCCCGGGAGCCGTCGGCGGTGACCCGCTCGTGGCGATGGCTCTGGCCGGCCGGGCCACTACCCACATCGAGCTCGGGACCTCGGTGCTCCAGACCTACAGCTGCCATCCGGCGCTCCAGGCGCATCGGGCGGGCGCCGTCGCCGCCGCCATGGGGCGGCCGGGCTTCACGCTGGGGGTGGGCCCGTCGCACGGCCCCGTGATCGAGGGGTCCTACGGGATGCCCTACGACCACCCCGGGCGCCACACCGAGGAGTACGTCACCATCCTCGGCGGGCTGCTGCGGGGGGAGGCGGTCGCCTTCGACGGCGAGGACCTGCACCTGCACACCTTCGCCCCGCCGGCGCCGCCGGTTCACCCCGTGCCGGTGCTGGTGGCCGCCCTCGGGCCGCGGCTGCTTCGGGTCGCCGGCAGCCTGGCGGATGGCACGATCCTGTGGATGGCCAACGCCCGCGCCGTCGAGTCACACGTGGCGCCGCGGGTCCGCGGCGCGGCCGACGCCGCCGGTCGGCCCGCCCCCCGGATCGTCGCGGGGCTGCCCGTCGCCGTGCACGACGACGAGCGTGAGGCACGCGCCGCGGCGGCCGAGCAGTTCGCCGTGTACGGGACGTTGCCCAACTACCAGCGGATCCTCGAGCACGGCGGGGTCACCGGCCCCGCCGAGGCCGCGGTGGTCGGGGATGAAGCGGCCGTCCGGTCCCAGATCGAAGCCCTGTTCGAGGCAGGGGCCACGGACGTGTGGGCTTCGCCCTTCCCGGTGGGCGAGGACCGCCGGAGGTCGCGCCGCCGGACGCGAACGCTGCTCGCCGAGCTCGCCTCGGCCTGAGCCAGGCATTCAACCCGCTCGCGCGCTTTGGTGTCCGCAGGTCGGGCCCGTCGTGGCAGGTGCCCTGAGTTGCGTACTCGCCACTCATGACGCACGGGCCGATCGGCGCGCACGATGCCCGGAGCCGACCGACGAGGTGAGGGCATGGGGCAGGAGGGGAGGGACGGCGGCGCGCCGCCTGAGGGCAGTGCCGCCGACTCGGGAGTGACCGACCCGGGCGGGTTCTCCCGGCGCCGCTTCCTCGCCGGGATCGGCGCGGCGAGCGCCTGGACGCTCGGCGAGGTCCAAGGGGCGGGGCCCGCCGGCGCCCTCACGAAGGCGGCGCGGCTGGCGTTGCCTGGGATCGGATCGGCAGGGCCGAAGAAGACGTTCACGGCGTCGATGAAGCGCCGGCTCGACCAGCTCCGGCTGACCCTCGAGTTCTGGAACCTGCAGGTGGTCGACCAGGGCAGTGGGGCGGTCCTGGTGCGTGCCGACCTCACCATCAGCGCCACCTACATCATCGTCGTCTTCCCGCCGCAGCACCTGTTCGAGCGCGCCTTCTTCAACACCGCCGGCCCGGGGTGGGGCGATGTCGGCGACGAGCCGCCGGCGGCTCCCCCGGTGGGGGGACGCATGGCCGGACCGACCCGGCTCGCGTTCTCGGTGCCGGCGTCCCTGCTGCCCATGCCCTACACGGTCGACGCCCTGCTCGACTGGCTGGCCTTCAGCCCCCGCGTGGTGCCCAATGCCGTAGGGCGCAACCCGCGCGCGTTCCCGTCGAACCTGCGCCCGCCGGCGCTCACCGAGACCGCCATCGAGCTGCCGTGGCGGGTGCAGCTTTCGCCTCCCGCCAACCAGGCGTGGGGTCACGCGCTCGATCCGGTGACCCGCAACGGCCGCACCGAGCTGTGGCACACCCGCCTCGGCGTCCGGCGGGCCACCGGCGGCAACGACGTGGTCGACGAGTCCGCTGCGGCCGACAAGGTCGTGCGGGCCATCTGGTCGACCCAGCCGGGGTTCAAGGACTTCGCCACACTTGGGCCCGAGCTCGAGAGCCCCCCCTACGACCAACTCCTCCAGAACATCCCGTTCCGGGGGGCCATGACCAACCGAGACCGGCTCGATCTCGTCCGCCTCTCGGCCGACTTCACGCTTCGCGGCGGCACCTACAAGCCACCGCCGGTCGACGTGGACCGCCTGGCCCTGTCGAGCCTCGGTGGGCTGTTGGACTCGGCGTTCGCCACCGACCTCCCACCGTCCCGCACGCCCGGGAGCGCGGACTACCAGTCGGACCTCGTCGCGTGGCGGCACATCGCGGCGTTGGGACGTGACGGCTACGTCCGGGTGGTCCGCAAGGGGTGGCTCTTCCCCTTCGGGTTCAAGGCGGTGCAGGTCGTCGTGACCCAGCGCATCTTCGTGGGACCCGGCGGCAGCCTGGTGTCGAACCCGGGCGCCTACCTGCAGCAGCAGATGTTCATCGCCGTCACCCAGCCCCGGCGCGACTACCCCGGCTCGTTCCGGATCCCGTGGTCGGGGCGCGGCCTGCCGTTCAACCGGCTGGACTGCCTCACGCAGATCACGCCTCCGATCGACGATCCGTCGCTGTCGCCGGCGTACGCCAGCGGCATCCCGCCCCAGGAGGCGTTTCAGGTCCGCAGCGGCGGCCTGCCGTTCCGGTTCCACCTCCGGGGCGCCGACTGGGCGGGCGAGACCCATGACCTGCGGGCCATGGCCGTGTTCGTGGCCGACACCCGGGCCTACAACGAGGCCAACGTGCAGCCGATCATCGACACCTACAACGGCGGCAACACCGCTGACCAGAACACCGCGGTAGCCAACCCGAGCGGCCTCGACGGGGCCAAGCTGCACTACGCGTCGGCCAAACAGGCCGGCGACACCGCCTTCATCACGCGCAACGTCGTCTTCCGGGCCACGCTCCCGGCGCTGATCGAGGGCGGGGTGCCGGCGACCGCAGCGGACGGAGACAACCCGGTGCCCTCGGAGTTCTCGACCCGCACGCTGCCCCGCTTCTATCCCGCCCTTCGGACCACCGACATCGAGTTCAGCGAGGCGGCCAGCGCCGGCGGTGCCGGGTCCCCGGGGCCGGGCACCTTCGGCTACTTCAGCGTCTACCTGCAGAAGGGCTTCCCGTCGCCCACGGCAACGCCCACCGAGTTCGCAGCCCACCCCAACAAGGGGGCCGTGTTCCTGTCGGTGCCGCCCTCCACGGGCAGGACGTTCCTGGCCACGGCCACCCGCAAGGCCGGGGGCATGGCCGCACCCGCGCTCAGCATCGAAGCGGTCTCGCGCGAGCTCGGTCCCACCGGTGACCCGGCCAACATCTCCAAGGGTGACTTCCAGCCGGCCAACGTGATCCCCTCGTCGGTGAAGCTGCTCGGCGGCATCGCCCTGGTCGAGGTCCTCGACGTCCTCGCCAAGTTCCTCGAAGGCGGCACCGAGGCCGAGCGGGAGCAGTCGAAGAAGAAGGCGCTCAAGATCACCAACAAGCGCCTCACCGACCCGGACCGCGTCGAGACGACCATCGACTGGGAGCCGGGGCTGTCCGCCGGACCTCCGTCGTTGAACCTGTTCGTGCCCGGCGCGAACGCATCGTGCCAGATCAACATCGTCGTGGTCACGAACCTCGAGGACCCCGCCAAGTCGACGTTCGACATCAGCGGCAAGCTCAAGGACTTCCGGATCCTGCTGTTCGGCGGCAACGCGCCAGGCGGGTTCCCCGAAGATCCCGAGGCCTACGCCAGCGGCTCGACATTCATCCAGGTGCCCGTCGACGAGATGGCGTTCCAGGCGGGATCGACGAAGAAGGAGCAGCTGAGCTGCGATCTCGGCACCATCACGTTCCACGGTCCGCTCAAGTTCGTCGAGAAGCTGGCCGAGGCGATGTCGTTCGGCGGCGGCAGCGGACTCAAGATCGACATCGACGGCAAGGGCATCACCGTCACGCTGAAGATCGCGCTCCCGAACATCACTCTCGGCGTGATGTCGATCACGAACATCGCCGTGATCGTCGAGCTGGTCATCCCCTTCGACGGAACCGCCGTCGAGCTGGCATTCCGCCTGTGCACGCGGGACAACCCGTTCACGCTCACCGTGCTCATCTTCGGCGGCGGCGGGTTCGTGGGTGTCACCGTGAGCATCAAGGGTGTGGAGATGCTCGAGTTCAGCTTCGAGTTCGGAGCGGGATACTCCCTCGACGTCGGCATCGCGAGCGGCAAGGTCGAGGTCAAGGCCGGCATCTACTTCAAGCTGGAGACCCTCACCGACGGCGTCACTCAGCAGGTGACGCTGGAGGCGTTCATCCGCATGGCCGGCCGGCTCGACGTGCTCGGTCTCATCACGATCAGCATCGAGATGTACCTCAAGCTGATCTACACGAAGACGGGCAGCACCGAGACGCTCGAAGGGGAGGCGTCGATCAAGATCGAGGTCAAGCTCATCTTCTTCTCCATCGGTACCGAGGTGAAGGTCCGCAAGACGCTGTCGAAGTCCGGCGGAGGCGGCGGGTTTGCTCCCGTGGCCCCGAGTGCCGCTGAGCAGGCTCAACCGTCGACGGCGACCTCATCCGACCACGCACCCGCCCTGCCCTCGGGCGTGGCGAGCCCTTATGCATTTGCCGACAACTACACCAAGCCGCAGTGGGAGAGCTACTGCGATGCCTTTGCTCCGGTCGGGGCCTGACGTGAACGGCCGAGCATCCGATGCTGGATTGCTGCAATCGCCGCGCGGCGGCGGGAGGCTTTGAACGATGGCAGCCACTCAGACGGTGCTGTTCACCGCCGTCCCCAACGGTTACGACAGGGGCACGGACACCTACCGGGTTTCCATCGTGGTGTCGCCCCGGCTCACGTCGGACTCCGACACCACCCTTGCCACGTTCCCCGATTGGGTTGACTGGCCCGCCACCGCAGGCGGCATCACCTGGAAGCTGCGGTTCCCGAACATCCCCAAGCTCGTCACCCTGACGCCGGCCAGCAGCCCCAGCAGCCAGCGGTGGGCCGCACTGTTCCCGTCGACCACGTTCGTCCGGGGACAGCACCTCTACCAGGGCCTCGATCACCGGCGGGTCCGTTCGTACCCGGTGAAGAGCCTGATCGACTTCTTCGCCGACCGCTGGGGTCGATTCGCGGTGAGCAACCCGGTCGATCCCCCGAGCTACGACGTACTGGCTGCGGACAGAGGATTCGGCCCGGTCGGCTTCGAGCAGCTCGGACGCGAGGCCCGTGGCTTCCCCGACGGCGATGGCCCCCACCGCAAGGCGAGGTACCTGGCGCAGCTCGAGAGTGGATTCGATCCGACGTCCAACCTCGCATCGCGCTGGGCTTTGCCGTTCGATCCGGCGGCGTTATCGACACCGCAGGGGACGGCCAAGCAGTTCCTCCAGCTCGAGCGCTTCCACCGGCGCGGCCGCGCCGATCGGGGTCCGACGCCCGCCGCCCTCACCCCGCCGGCGCTCGACTTCCACGACGCGATCGCCCACGCCATGAACCTGGTGACGCTGCCCCGCCTGCTCGGCCTGGTGCTCGACTTCACCTTCCCGCGCAGCGCCGTCGGCACCGACCTGGCCGACACCCGCGTGCAGGCCGCGGTCACCTGGACGCCGTTGCTGGCCCAGGCGGTGAGCCCGATCGTACGGCCCAACACCCGCAGCCAGGTCGGCGACATCGGCACCGGCGGGATCTTCTTCCAGCCGATCCCCCGGAACCCCAACGACACTGACTACACCGGCCGCTGGCTGGCGGCGAGTGACGGCCAGCGGTTCCTCCCGGTGCAGGTCGACCCCGACAATGGCGGCCTCAAGACGCGCCAGTTCGCCGACAACGTCACCCGATCGCGCGGCGACCAGCCGTTCTCGTCGGCGACGCCCGACACCTACACGCTTCCGTCGCACTCCTCGGCGGGACTGTCGATGGCCAGGATCGGTCGGGCCTCGGCGCTGGCCCTGGACTTCCAGCGCTCCACCCAGCTGAACTCCCAGGCGGTCGGCCCGACCGGCACACCGACCGGCACCAACCCCGACCTCTTCCTCGAAGACCTCGTGCGAGGCCTGCGCTGGGACGTGGACCAGGGCGACGGATGGCTGTCCCTCATGGGCCAGCGGGGTCAATACCGGTTCCTGACTCAGGGATCGGCCGGTGTGCTGGACGTGGAGGAGGAAGGGGTCGTGGCGGTCAGCGCCACGAACGCCGGCGGGACCGACGGCGATCCCAATGACCTGTACGTGAGCGAGTCGCTCATGCGGTGGAGCGGTTGGAGCCTGGCCAACAGCCTCGTGGGTACGGCCATCGGCCCAGACGACCAGCCGCTCGACGTCGACAACACCCCACCCGCCGACGGGTTCCAGTTCGTGACCACCTTCAGCGTTCCGCCCGGCTCGCTGCCCCGGCTGCGGTTCGGCCGCTCCTACCGGCTGCGGGCCCGCGTGGTCGACCTCGCGGGGAACAGTGAACCGGCGGCCGGCACCGTCGAACCACCGCCGGCGGTGACGGGCGGGATCACCTACCACCGCTACGACCCGGTGCCCTCGCCGCCCACGGTGCTGCGCGACCCCGCGACTCCGGGGGAGACGCACGAGCTCCTCGTGATCCGCAGCGAGGATCGCCCCGACCCTACGGCGACCACGTCGGCTCGCCATGTGGTGCCGCCCCAGGCGTCGCAGATGCTCGCCGAGCTGCACGGCAAGCTCGACCGCGATGCCACCACTGGCAAGCCGCTCGACAAGGCTGCCTACGACCAGATCAAGGTGCTCGACCACAACAGCCTGGCCAACCATCCGGACGCGGTACCGGACGAGACCGGACCCGGCTCCACGCGCTTTCCGGTCGACCACCTGCATCCGAACTACCTCCCCGACCCGCTGGCTCACGGGGCGGTGGTGCGCAACCTCCCGCCCACCGACATCGGCGGGGGCGTGATGCAGTCCACCGCCTTCGTCCGCATGGATACGGCCGGTTGGCCCACCGGTTTCGATTCCTTCCGCATCGACCTGGTGGGCGGCTCGAGCAATCGGTGGGATTGGGACGACGCGAACCGGGTCCTCACCGTCACGCTCGACAAGGCGGAGGTGGTCCGCGCCCGCCTCAGCTCGCGCTTCGCCACCTCCGAGCTCGGGCTGCTCGGCGTGTGGCAGTGGATCCTCGACCAGAGCCCGCCTGCGGCCACCCTCAGCGCCCTCCAGCGCGCTGCGCTCGGGGGCGCTCACTGGATGCTGACGCCGTTCCGGGAGGTCCGCCTCGTCCACGCCGTACGCACGCCGTTGCTGGCGCCCGACCTCACCGACGCTGCGTTCTCGGCCACCAAGGCGGCGCTCGGCCAGACGTTCGCGCTGCTGCAACGGCAGGTCACCTTCCACCGCAAGAGCACGAGCAGCATCGACCTCGTGGCGGCGTGGTCGATGAACGTCGACACCGGCCCGGGCGGTCCCGATCCCACCGTCGCCCACGACTTCCGCGCCACGGCGGCCACCCTGCCCGTGGACCCCGAGGCACCCGAGCCGAGCCCGCCCGGGCGGTTGGCCCTCTCGGTGCCCCACGAGTTCGGCGACACCAAGTACCGGCAGGTCTCCTACACCGCGGTGGCCACCTCGGCCTTCACCGAGCTGTTCCGGGAGTCGACGGCCAGCCCCCTCACCTTGTCGGGCACCAGCCCCGTGCTCGTCGACGGGCGGGGCCTCGAGCCCGAGACGGTCAAGGTCACCGACACCAGCACCGGGGCCGAGTACCGGCGGGCCCTTCCCGGCCTGCCGGCCAGCGGCGACTTCGACGTCGACGGAGGGGCTGGGACGATCACCCGCACCCCGGCGAGCACGATCCCCGACGGCAGCAGCGTCGACGTGTCGTTCGTGGTGCCCGAGCTCCACACGACGTCGGTGCCGAGGGTCCGGGTGGTGAAGAGCTCGGCCCGCCCGGCCGCCCCCAAGCCGCGCTGGGTACTGCCGACCTTCCGGTGGTCCGGTCGGGGGACGTCGTGGAACCCCAGCACCAAGCGGTCGGGCCTGCGCATCTACCTGGAGCGGCCGTGGTGGTCGAGCGGCGACGGCGAACTGCTCGGCGTCGTGCTGTGGCCGGGCCCGCCGCCAGGTGCCGCCCTCCCGATGCCCGACGCCTACAAGCCCGTCTCGACGATGTGGGGGTTCGACCCGCTGTTCGCCGGTCCGGGCCTGGCGCCCTTCCCGTCCGCCGCAGACTTCCCCTTGGCCTCGTCGGTCGTGACCGGTCTGCCCCTGCCCGACATCGGTGCGGGCGTGGACGTGGCCGCCCATCGCGTCGCGTTCGATCCCCAGCGCGACCTGTGGTACTGCGACGTCGACATCGATACGGGCCTGCGCACCCGAGGCGCACGTGCCTACTGGCCCTTCATACGGCTCGCCCTGGCCCGCTACCAGCCGCAGTCGCTGACCGGTGGGTACCTGTCGCCGGTGGTGTTGGCGGACTTCGCGCAGCTCGCCCCGGACCGCGCGGTGAGCGTGACCGGCACCGGCCCGACGCGGGTCGTCACGGTGACCGGCCGCACCTACACCGCGGTGGACGTGAGCTCGTCGCCGTCGCTGATGCGGTTGACGGTCGAGCGCAAGGACCCGACCGTCGGCGATCCCGACCTTGGGTGGACACCGCTCTTGATCCGCCGCCAACCGTCACAGATCACGGTGGCGCCGTCGCTCAGCGACGGCAACTTCGGGACCTGGACGGGGAGCCTGACCATCTCCATCGGCCCGAGCAGGCCCCAGCAGCGGATCGTGATCGAGGAGCTCGAGTCCCACGAGACGGGACAGGGCGAGCTCCCGCCGGGTCAGTCCGGCCCGCCCGTCCCGGCCGTCCAGAGCCGGGTGGTCCACACCGACGTCATCCCGTTGCCCTAGTACGCCCGTACCGGAGGCGAAACTCAGAAAGAAGGACCCATGGAGCTGGGACCGTCCGAGCTGTTGATCCTGCTCGTCATCCTGCTGGTGCTGTTCGGCGGCAGCCAGCTTCCCAAGCTGGCTCGCTCGGTCGGCCAGGCTCGTCGCGAGCTGGCCGCCGCCAGCGACGACGAGGAGCCACTCGGCTAACGGCCGGTCTCGGCCGCCGGCACCGATCGCGGGACCGAATCTTGGCGTGGCCCATGGCACGCGCCCAGCCCTGGTCGCCTCCGGAGGCGGCGGGTAAGGCGCGTGCTCGCCCCTTCCCCCCGACCAGGAGCAAGCACGCATGGCAACGCACAACGACGCCCCCGGTGGCGTCATCGACAAGCTGAAGGGCAAGGTCAAGCAGGCTGCCGGCGCGGTCACCGGCGACGATGACCTCGCCCGGGAGGGCCACCTCGACGAGGCCAAGGCCGACGCCGCGAGCGAGGCGCGCGAGGCGGAGGTGAAGGCGGCGCAGCGCCAGGAGCAGGCCGACACCGAAGCGGAGCTGCGGGAGAACCGCATCGAGGCGGAGCGGGTGGAGGCCGAGGTCCGCGTCAAGGAGCAGGAGGCGGCGGCCGAGCGCGACGCCCGCCGCGCCGAGACCCGGGCCGAGCGCGAGATCGCGGAGCGCGAGGCCGCCGTCGAGGCTCAGGCCGAGCGCACGCAAGAAGCCGCCGCCCGCCAGGAGGAGGCCGCTGAGCGCGCGCACCGCGAGCAGAAGGCAGAGGCCGAGCGCCTCGAGCAGCAGGCCGAGGCGGCCCAGGCCGCGGCAGCCGCACTCGACGAGTCGTGACCTCCACGACCCGGACCACTTCGAACCGCACCGAGGAGATCACCATGGCGAACACCATCACGGCGGCGCCGCGCGCCGCCATCGACACGTACTGGAACATCCTGCGCCTGCCGGTCGCCCTGGCTGGGCGCGTCACCGGCCACGCCGGCGACGACGACCCGTGGGCGCCGCGGCTGGCGTTCGACTCGCTGGAGGCGTCGGCCAAGTCGTTCGCCGCCGGGCTGCTCGGCGACGACGCGCTCCGCGACGAGGCCGAGCGCCTGCGGGCCCGGGTCTCGCTCCTGCGCCACGCGGCCGAGCTCGACACCAAGGCCCGCCGGAAGGAGGCGGAGGCCGACGACCAGCTGGCCCGGCGCCGCCGGGACGCCCGCGAGACCTCCGAGGCGGCCGACGAGCGGGCCCAGGAGGCCGCGCAGCGGCTCGAGAAGGAAGAGGAGCAGCGCAAGCAGCAGGCTCGCTCGACGGCCGCCTCCCGCAAGCGGACCGCCCGCCAGGCCGCGGCCCGGCGCGAGGATGCCATCGACGGCACGGCCCGCGAGGCCGAGCTGCGCCGTCTGCGCGAGGAACGCGAGGCGCTCGAGGAGAAGCAGCGGGCGGCGACGGCCAAGGGCGAGGCGCTGCGCCTCGACGAGGCGGCCAAGACGGTTCGCCGCCGGCGGCGCGCGGCGTCCTGACCCTGCCTTCCGGCTGGCCAGCCGGGGGCGGGCCGCCACCGGAGTCGCGAGTCGACCCGCACGCGCCGGGATTCGCCGCTCCGGGGGGG
>JACPNX010000041.1 GCA_016185275.1 Actinomycetota bacterium
GGCGGCGGTGAGGACGGCATCGACCGCCGCGCCGTCAAACTCGCCCGCGCGGGCGGAGCGGCGGAGTTCAATGGCCGCCGAATCACGCGAAAGCGCGGGCCGGTGCGGTCGGTCCTCGATCATGGCATGGTAGGCGTCGGCGGCTTCGAGAAAGCGGCCGAGCAGGGGGATGGTCCCGCCCGCGATGCCGCGCGGGTAGCCGGTGCCCCCGGTGCGCTCGTGCGCGGCGGACGCGATGCTCCCGAGCGCCGCCAGCCGGCGGGCGCGCCGCAGCACCCGGTCGGGGGAGTAGGCGTGCAGCTGGACCTTCTCCATCTCCCCGGCGGTGAGCGGTCCCGGCTTATCCCAGATGGTGTTCGGGACGCCGTTGCGGCCGATATCATGGACGAGCGCGGCGCGGCGGAGGGTGGTGAGCTCGGCCTCCGGTAGTCCGGCGTGGCGGGCGGCGGCGACGGCCAGCGAGGCGACGCCGCGGGAGTGACCGGTGAACCACGGCGACTTCAGATCGGCGTAGTCGGCCAGCAGTGCGAGCGCGTCATCGAGCTCCACCTCGGTGAGCGGGCCGCGCCCGGCCGGCTGACCGGCGACGACCCGCTCCCACGACGATTCGGCGTCGACACCGGCGAGGATGGCCGGCGCGGACGCGCACCACGCCGCGACCAGTGCCGGATCGATCTCGGTCCCGCTGAAGTCCCGCGCGCCCGCGATGGTCGCGTCGACGCCGCCCTCGCGGTCCCAGACTTCCGCGATGTTCGCGATGTTGGCGATGCGGATCGGCAGTAGAATCGCCTCGCTCCCCAGCCCGCGCGGCAGCCCCTTGCCATCCCAGCGGGCGAAGGTCTGCCAGAGCGACGTAACGACGGACTCCCCCAGCCCGAGCCGTTCGGCCAGGCGGGCGCTGACCGCACAATGCGCGAGAAAGGCCCGCTCCAGGGCGTGCATCCGCGTGCGCAGGAGTCCGCCCAGGACGGCGGCGCGGCCGAGGGCCCCGCGGTGGCTGCCCGCGCGGCTCACGAGGTACCGCGCCTGTTCGAAGGGCGACGCTCCGACCGAGAAGACGCCGGCGCGAAAGGCGATGTCATCCCCAAACACGCGCGAGAGCTCGAAGGAGACACCGGTGCAGCCGGCTGTGACGAACAGCGTCACCCAGTAGGCAGCGTCGCGATCCTCCCGTGAGACACCGAGCTGCTCGGCGAAGCGCGTGGCGATGACGCAGGAACGCAGCACGTGGTCCAACGGCTGGCCGAGCCCGAGGTCGGCCGCCAGGGCGATCGCCGCGACAACCTCGGCAAGCTGGACCCCGGAGCTGGGCGCCTGGCGGTCGGTGGGCGCGGGCGTCATCACGCCAGTACGGTACCACGTCCGGTCGCGACTGCACGCAAACAGCTACCGTAGGGTTCCGGCGCGCGGCGTGCTTCGCCCTCGTGCGCACGCGCCGTAGGCATATATCCGTACACGGCGTACGATGTGCTGCGCAGCAGGTTGGCGGCCCGCACGAAGGAGTCTCACAGGGTCGCCGGGCGGAGCCTCGATCGGAGGGGTTGGGGCGTGACACGAGGTTCCCCAAGCTGCACTCGGGGGTACCGGGGGCACAGCCCCCGTTCGGAGGGGGTTGGGGAACCGGACGGGTTCCCCAATTCCAAAGGAGATAGCAATGGAGTTTCGGCTGGCGGCAGCGGACGAGCAGTTTCGCGGCGAGGTACGGGCATTCCTCAAGGACGCGTGGTCGGACGGTGGTGACGGCTTCGAACCCGCCTCGGTGGAGGCCTTTCAGGCCGAACGCCGGTTCCAGCAGAAGCTGGCCGAGCGGGGCTGGCTCACCCTGGCCTGGCCCAAAGAGTACGGCGGCATGGGCGCCAATCATCTGCAGCAACTGGTGTTCCAGGAGGAAGTCGGGCGCTCCGGCGCGCCTGCCAGCAACGGCGGCATCAACCTCGTCGGTCCCTGCCTGATGGTGCACGGCACCGAGGAGCAGAAGCGTCGCTTCCTGCCGCCGATCGCCCACGGCGATGTGTACTGGTGCCAGGGCTTCAGCGAGCCGGGCTCAGGCTCGGACCTCGCCTCCCTCCAGACCCGGGCCGTGCGCGACGGCGACGACTACGTGATCAATGGTCAGAAGATCTGGACCAGCGGCGCCCAGCACGCCGATTGGATCCACGTGCTCACCCGAACCGACCCGGACGCCCCCAAGCACCGCGGCATCTCCTACTTCCTGCTCGACATGAAGACGCCCGGCATCAGCGTCCGGCCGATCCAGCAGATCAACGGCCGCTCCGGCTTCAACGAGACCTTTTTCGAGAATGTGCGCGTGCCACGCGAAAACCTGCTGGGCGAGGAGAACCGGGGCTGGTACGTGGCGGCGACCACGCTGGACTTCGAACGCTCGGGTATCGGCTTTGTCGTCGGCGGCGAGCGCCGGTTGCGCCAGCTGATCGACTTTGCCGGCGAGACGCCCGTCGGCGGGGTCGCGCCGGCGAACGAGCCGCATGTGCGCCACAAACTGGCCGAGCTGCAGATCGAGGCGGAGGTGGGCCGCTGGCTGGCGTACCGGGTCGCGTGGATGCAGTCGGCAGGCAAGATCCCCAACTACGAGGCGTCGATGTCGAAGGTGTACGGCACCGAATTCAACCAGCGGGTGGCGGCGGCCGGCATCAACATGCTGGGCCTGTACGGCGGGCTGCAACCGGGGTCGAAGTGGGCCGCGCTCGAAGGACAGCTGGAGGACATGTATCTGTCCACGGTGTCGTA
>JACPNX010000001.1 GCA_016185275.1 Actinomycetota bacterium
CTACCGGCCCCAGTTCTACTTCCGGACCACGGATGTGACGGGCACGATCACGTTGCCGGAGGGCACCGAGATGTGCATGCCGGGTGACAACACCGAGATGCGGGTCGAGTTGATCCACCCGATCGCCATGGACGAAGGCCTGCGCTTCGCCATCCGCGAAGGCGGCCGCACCGTCGGCGCCGGCCGCGTCACCAAGATCATCAAGTAAGGGACGGGGGGCTTCGCCCCCATCGCTCGGCTGGCGGCTTCGCCGGAGCGACCACGCGCGACCTAGGGTTGCCGGTGGCCCGTTCGGCGATCCGCCGATGGGTCCGCCAGGGGACCTGTCCCCTGGATCCTGGGCCGCCGTGCCCGTCGCGGTCCCCGTTGGGGCCCGACCCGCACCTTGACATGTGAGACGAGAGATGGCTGACAAGCAGAAGATCCGCATCCGCCTCAAGGCCTACGACCACGAGGTCATCGACCAGTCGACGCGCAAGATCGTCGAGACCGTCGTGCGCACGCAGGCCACGGTCCGCGGCCCGGTGCCGCTCCCCACGGAGAAGCACCGGTACACGGTGATCCGCTCGCCTCACAAGTACAAGGACAGCCGCGAGCACTTCGAGATGCGCATCCACAAGCGCCTGCTCGACATCCTCGAGCCCTCACCCAAGACGGTCGACTCCCTGCAGCGCCTCGAGCTGCCCGCCGGCGTCGACATCGAGATCAAGATCCAGAACGCGTAGCGGCGACGCCGCGCGCCCGAGCCGGCGAGTGGAGCGCCCTCAGCGGGTCCCGGTCGCGGGTTGGACCCTGTGCGGCAGCACCGCTACAGTCTCCCCTCCGTGCGCAGCGGCCCCGGGCAGGGGCGACACCGCAGCGCCAGCAAGACGAAACCGATGTCCGTGGCGGTCCTCCGGGATACCCCGCGGCACAACCGAACCGACGCTCCGCCGGGCATGCCCGGGCGGAGCGTCCGCGTGAACGGCCCCCCGCCGTTCCTCCGCGAAGGAAGAGGACCATGGCAACCAAAGCGATCGTCGGCGAGAAGGTCGGCATGACGCAGATCTGGGACGACCAGGATCGCGTCGTGCCGGTCACCGTCTTGCGCGTCGAGCCGTGCCGGGTGGTGCAGGTGCGGCAGCCCGATCGCGACGGCTACAGCGCCCTGCAGGTGACGTTCGGTCGCAAGAAGGCGTCGAAGCACACCAAGCCCGTGGCGGGCCAGTTCGCCAAGGCGGGCGTCGACCCCGGGATCCGGCTCGTCGAGCTGAGGCTCGACGACGTGTCCGGCTACGAGGTCGGCCAGGAGCTCGACGTGACGCTCCTCGGCGCCGGCGACCGCATCGACGTGACGGCCGTGAGCCGAGGCAAGGGCTTCGCCGGCACGATGAAGCGCCACGGCTTCAAGGGCCAGAAGGCGAGCCACGGCGCCCACGGCATCCACCGGGCGCCCGGATCGGTGGGCGCCTGCGCCACACCGTCCCGGGTGTTCCGCGGCCAGCGCATGGCCGGCCGCACCGGTGGCGAGCGGGTCACCACGCTGAACCTCACGGTCGTGCGGGCCGACGCCGACCAGGGGCTGCTTCTGGTCAAGGGCGCCGTGCCCGGACCCAAGGGCGGCCTCGTCCTCGTGCGCGACGCCGTCAAGGGAGGCAAGTAGCCATGCCCGCCGTCGACATCCTCGACGCCACCGGCGCCACCACCGGCACGGTGGACCTCGACGACGCGCTGTTCGGTGTCCAGCCCAACGTGCCGGTCATGCACCAGGTCGTGACCGCCCAGCTGGCGGCCCGCCGGGCCGGCACCCAGAGCACCAAGACCCGCGCCGAGGTCCGCGGCGGCGGCGCCAAGCCGTGGCGCCAGAAGGGCACCGGCCGGGCCCGGCAGGGCTCCACCCGCTCGCCGCAGTGGGCGGGCGGCGGGGTCGCGCTCGGCCCCAAGCCGCGCAGCTACGTGCAGCGCACCCCGAAGAAGATGGTCCGCCTGGCCCTCGCCTCGGCGCTGTCCGACCGGGCCGGCGACGACCGCGTCCGCGTCGTCGACTGGGGCTTCGACGCTCCCCGCACGCGTGACGCCGTAGCCGCGCTCTCGGCGCTCGGTCTCGACGGTCGCGTCCTCATCGTGCTCGGGGCCGAGGACGAGGTCGCCTGGAAGAGCTTCCGGAACCTGGGCAACGTCCACCTCTGCGAGGCTCGCGAGCTCAACGCCTACGACGTCCTCGTCTCGGACTGGGTCGTGTTCACGCCGGCCACGCTGCCCTCGGCCCCGGCCCGCCGCGACCGCCCGTCGGTCGTGCCGGTCGCGCCTCGGCGCGCCGCCGCCACCGCCGTCCACACCCAGGAACCGGCCTAGGGTGCACCCGACGTGCCGGGTGACGGCGCCGACCGCGCCGATCGCACCGACGGCGCCTCCACGGACGAGCAGGAGCAGGCCGAGTGAACGTCAAGGACGCGAGGGATGTCGTGCTGCGCCCCGTCGTGAGCGAGAAGTCGTACGCACTGCTCGAAGACGGCGTCTACACCTTCATCGTCGCCCCGAAGGCCTCGAAGCCCGAGATCGCCGACGCGGTCGCGGAGATCTTCGGGGTGCGGGTCCTGAAGGTGAACACGATCAACCGCAAGGGCAAGACGGTCCGCAACCGCCGCACCGGCAAGGCGGGCAAGCGGGCCGACACCAAGCGGGCGCTCGTCACCCTCGCCGAGGGTGACCGCATCGACCTGTTCGAGAAGTAGGGATCGCCATGGCTCTCCGCAAGCGCAAGCCGACCAGCGCCGGCCGCCGGTTCCAGACCGTCTCCGACTTCGGCGA
>JACPNX010000024.1:0-101973 GCA_016185275.1 Actinomycetota bacterium
CTAGTGCCCAACGTTTACGGCGTGGACTACCAGGGTATCTAATCCTGTTTGCTACCCACGCTTTCGCTCCTCAGCGTCAGTTCCGGCCCAGAGCGCCGCCTTCGCCACTGGTGTTCCTCCCGATATCTGCGCATTTCACCGCTACACCGGGAATTCCACGCTCCCCTACCGGACTCTAGTCACAGCAGTATCGAGTGACCTCTCCAGGTTGAGCCTGGAGTTGTCACACCCGACTTGCCGAACCGCCTACGAGCTCTTTACGCCCAGTAAATCCGGACAACGCTTGCCCCCTACGTGTTACCGCGGCTGCTGGCACGTAGTTGGCCGGGGCTTCTTCTGTAGGTACCGTCTGTGTTCGTCCCTACTGAAAGGGGTTTACAACCCGAGAGCCTTCATCCCCCACGCGGCGTTGCTGCGTCAGGCTTTCGCCCATTGCGCAAGATTCCCTACTGCTGCCTCCCGTAGGAGTCTGGGCCGTGTCTCAGTCCCAGTGTGGCTGATCATCCTCTCAGACCAGCTACCCGTCGTAGCCTTGGTGGGCCATCACCCCACCAACAAGCTGATAGGCCGCGATGCCCTCCCGGAGCGGAAACCCATTTCCTCGTCCGACCATGCGGTCAGAAGAGGGTATCCGGTATTAGCCCTCCTTTCGAAGGGTTATCCCGGTCTCCGGGGCAGGTTCATCACGTGTTACTCACCCGTTCGCCACTAGACTTTCCCCAGTGTTGCCACTGGTTGGGCCTCGTTCGACTTGCATGTATTAAGCACGCCGCCAGCGTTCGTCCTGAGCCAGGATCAAACTCTCCGTCGAAGATCGTTCGGGCGGCGGCCTGAGGCCCCCGTCCGAGTCGATCGCAGAGAGCTGGTCGGAGATGGCTATCCCCGACCGGCTGGCACCTGGACGGACTGGTTGTTGTCCGTGTTTGGTGCATTGACGTTCCCACTGCGTCGTCGCCTCTCGGCGGCGAGGCAGTGGACCCGCACTCGCTTTTTCGTCCTCTGTTCCGTTTTCAAGGAGCGCCCACTCCCCTCGGGGAGCCGCTCGAGCACGTCGGCCCGGAGGCCGGTGGTGCTCGTTGTCGCCCGGCCCGGTGCTCGAAGCACCGTTCAGGGCGGGGAGGCACTGTACCGAGTGGGGTGCCGAGGCGTCAACCTCGATCCCTCTCCCGATACGCACCTCCTGCTCCACTCCAGCGACGAGCGCCGAGCGGAGCCGGGGAGGTGACGATACAAGCTGCGGGCAGCCCCACCAAACCCGCTCCGCCCGCCGCCCCCCGATCCGCTGCTCGCCGATCTACAGCCGCCCCCTCGGCCGGTGCGGGCCGGAGCCGCCGGCGTCGGCCCCGTCATCCGGGGCCAGGCGCACGACGGCGAAGGAGCGCTTGCCCTTGCGGAGGACGGCCCATCGGCCGTGCAGCAGGTGCCTGGTCCCGATGGTCATCCCGACCTCCAAGCGGCTGCCGTTCACGGCCACACCGCCCTGCTCCACGGTACGACGGCCCTCGCTGGTCGAGCGTACGAGGCCGCTGTCGCGCAGCACCCGGGCGGGGTCCACGCCCGCCTCCAGCTCACGGCGAGCCACGTCGACCCTGGGTACCTCGGCTTCCACCATCTCGAGGGCGGCCACGCTCGCCTCTTCCGGCGCCCCGCCGAAGAGCATGTCGGCCGCCCCTTCGGCTGCCGCGGCCGCGTCGCGCCCGTGGACCAGGCTCGTCACCTCGAAGGCCAGGCGCCGCTGCCCCGCCCGCCGCTCGGGTGCGGCCAGGTGGGCGCGCACCAGATCATCGATCTTCTCCACCGGCAGAAGGGTGAACCAGGCGAGGTGCCGGCGCAGATCAGCGTCTTCCACCTGCACGAAGTGCTGGTAGAAGGCGTACGTGCTGGTCCGCGCCGGGTCGAGCCAGAGCTGCGCGCCGGTGCTCTTGCCGACCTTGATGCCGCCGGCCGAGGTGAGCAGGGGCCAGCAGAGCGCGTGGACAGCGTGCGCGTCGGCCCGGCGGACGAGGTCCACCCCGGACAAGATGTTGCCCCACTGGTCAGAGCCGCCGATCTGCAGCTCGACCGCCTCGTGGCGGTGGAGCCAGAGGTAGTCGTTCGCCTGGAGCAGCATGTAGCTGAACTCGGTGAAGGAGATGCCGTGCTCGCTCGCCATGCGGAGCTTCACCGACTCGCGAGCGACCATCTGGTTGACGGTGACGTGCTTGCCGACGTCGCGAAGGAAGTCCAGCAAGCGCAGGTGGGCCGTCCACGTGCGGTTGTCGACCAGTGCCCACCCTCCCCCGTCGCCGAGGATGCGGGTGATCTGCGCGGTGATGGCGGCGAGGTTGCGCTCCAGCGTCTCGTCATCGAGGAGGTTGCGCTCCTCGCTGCGGCCCGACGGATCGCCCACCATGCCGGTGGCCCCGCCGGCCAGTGCCACGGGCCGGTGTCCCGCCTCCTGGAACCGCCGGAGCATGAGCAGACCGATGAGGTTGCCGTGATGGAGGCTGTCCCGGGTGGGGTCGCACCCGTAGTAGACGGCGATCGGCCCCGTGGCGAGCCGGGAACGGAGTGCGTCCCGGTCGGTCGACGCGTGCACGAGGCCGCGGGCCTCGAGGTCTTCGAGCAGGTCGAGGGGCACGGCGTCACCTTGTTCCGTCACCGCCCGCACAGTCCAGCCGCCGCCTCGCCCCCTCGGCCGGACTGCTCGTCTGGACAGGCCGCGCCTCCGGCTCCCACCCTTGTGGGGTGCCCCCTTCCGCGCTGTCCGATGCTCCGCCCGATCCCGCCCGCGCCGACGGAGGCGGAGACGCCAACCGCGGGAATCGCGTCCCTGCCCCTCGCGGCGGCGGGCACCGGCGGTTCGGGCGGATCGCACTGATCACCGTGGCACTGGCGACCCTCGCCTACTGGGTGTTCGTCTTCATGGGAGGCGGCGTGGGGAAGAACCCCGACTACCTGTCGGACCGCGCCTGGGTGCGAGGAGCGGAGCGCACCTGCCGGGCGGCGCGCACCCGGATCGACGCATTGCCCCGAGCGTCGACCACGCCCACCAAGGAAACCCGGGCGTCGGTCATCGAACGGGCCGACGCCGAGCTGCGCGCCATGGTGCGACGCTTGGGCACCCGGGTGCCGTCCGGAAGCGACGGCACGGTCGTGCGCGCCTGGTTGAAGGACTACGCGAACTACGTGCGCGACCGCGAGGACTACGTGCGCCGCCTCCGGGCCAACGGCCGGGCGCGCTTCTTCGTGACCGACCGGTCCGGCAAACCGGTCGACGAGGTCATCGACGACTTCGCCTCGATGAACGAGATGCGGTCGTGCATGACGCCCGGCGACGTCGGTTGAGCGGGCGGCGCGCCGCCCAGCGGTGAACCGGGCGGGCGTGCCCGGACGCGAGGTGCGTGTGGCCCACGATGCCGGCGGGCCAGCGAGTCATCGGGTCCGGGATCGAGGGCGCGGCGCCGAGGGGTCAGAGGCCGAGGGCGCGGGCCAGCAGGTCAGGGGCCGAGAGCGCGGGCGACGAGGCGGCGGGTGCTCGAGTCGACGTCCGGGTCCAGCGCGTCGAGGCCCCCGACGTCGACCCAGCGAAGCGCGAGCGACTCGTGGTTGCCGCGCTCGGTCGCGCCCGCCGGGGCCACGACCAGGAACCGGACATCGAGATGGAGGTGCGGCGGCTCGCCGGGCGGCGCCACCTCGTGCACGTCGACGTCGATGGCCGGCAGCCACAGCTGGAGCCGGTCCAGGCCGGTCTCCTCGGTTGCCTCCCGCAACGCGACACCGGCGAGGTTGCCGTCACCGTCGGCGTGGCCGCCCGGTTGGAACCACCGCCCCAGCTTGCGGTGGAGCATGAGCAGTGTCCGGGCGCGGGACGCGTCGACGACCGCCGCCGAGCCGGTCAGGTGCCCAGCCACGCACGAGCGGTGCAATGCGTCGTGATGGTGCGCCAAGAACTCGAGGACCGCGGTTCGGTGGACCTCGGCCTCGGGCACGAGTCGGGCGCCACGGACATGCGCCGCGGCGACGCCGAGGTCGCCGGGTGCAGCAGCGAGGCGGCGGTCGCCGACTCCGAGGACCACCTCGAGCCCCGGGATCAACCGGCGCGCTCCCGCGCGACGACCGGAGGCCGGGACACGTTCGGGTCGCCCTCGACCCACCAGCGGTAGGGCAGGTCCTCGCCGCGGGACAGCCCGACCCGCAGGCCGCGCCCGGGTCGGGCCGGCGGGGGGGTGCCATCGTCCACGACGGTGATGCCGTGCTGCGCGACCACGAGGTCCGTGCCGTCGAGGCCGCCGTCGATGCGCATCGCCTGACAGAGGCGAGCGGGCCCGGAGCACAGGTCGACGTCGCGGCGCGCCGCCGGGCGATCAAGGCGCATGGCGGCGAGACCGCGCCGTGGCGCGAGAGCCCGCAGGAGGACGGCCACGCCGACCCCCTCGTCGCCGCACACCACGTTGGCGCACCAGTGCATCCCGTACGTGAAGTAGACGTACAGCAGGCCGGGAGGGCCGAACATCGAGGCGTTGCGCGGCGTCGGTCCCCGGAAGGCGTGGCTGCCCGGATCCTCGGCGCCGCAGTAGGCCTCGACCTCGACGATGCGCCCGGCGCGGTCACCGGCCACGAGGAGCTTGCCCAACAGCTCGGGCGCCACATCCCGAGGATCGCGCCGGTAGAAGGAGCGGGGCAGGCGGCGCTCGCCACGACGACGACTCACCTGTCGAGGGACCATGACGGCGCCGGACCCTACAGCGACGGCTTGCGCCCGCGGGCGGGCGCGCCAGGGCCACGCCGCCCGCTCCGTGGACCCGAGGAGACCGGCTGCTCACGCCCGGCGGTCAGCGCGGCGGCGCATCGCCGAGCAGCTGCCGCAGGTCGTCCGGCACGGCGATCTTCGTGTTGGCACCGGGTTGGACGCACACGTAGGTGATCGTCGCGTCGAACACCGCCCGGTCGCGGACGGAACCGGCGAAGCGGACGTCGAACGACGTGGTCCCCCACCGGGACACGCCCATGTCGACGTCGATGACGTCCCGGAAGCCCGCCGAGCCGCGCCACTCGAGGACCACCTTGACGAGCATCCAGTCGAAGTGGTCGTCCGTGGTCCCGTCCCAGCCGTACACCTCGCCGAGCCAGGTCGAGACGGCCTCGTCGCAGTAGGCGAGGTAGTGGGCGTTGAAGACCACCTTCTGAGCATCGACCTCCTGGTAGCGCACCCGGATCGAGTGCCGGAACGCCCAGCCGGGGGCCGGCGACGGCAGCTCCGCGACAGTCACGGTGCGCACCTCCCCGCGTCGACCTCGAGGCGGTCGCGGAACCGTTCGAGCTGGGCGGCGACGGCGGCCGGGCCCGCACCACCCCACGTCGTGCGCCGGGAAACGGCAACCCCGGGCGCGAGGAGCGCAGCCGCCTCCGACCCGAGCGCGGGATGCGCGGCCACCAGATCGGCGAGACCTCCACCGGTGCGGAGTGCGTCGCGCACGAGGCCGCCCACCACCGCGTGCGCGTCGCGGAAGGGGATGCCGCGCTCGACGAGCCACTCCGCGAGATCCACCGCGGCCGCGTACGGCGAGTCGGCGGCGGCCCGCATCCGGTCGCGGCGCACGGTGGCGGTGGTCAGCATGCCGGTCAGCGCGCCGAGGGCCAGCGCGACCTGCTCGACGCTGTCGAACAGCGGCTCCTTGTCCTCCTGGAGGTCGCGGTTGTAGGCGAGAGGCAGGCCCTTGAGGGTGACGAGCAGCGCGGTGAGGTTGCCGACGAGGCGACCCGTCTTGGCTCGGGCCAGCTCGGCGATGTCGGGGTTCTTCTTCTGCGGGAGCATGGACGAGCCCGTGGCGTACGCGTCGTCGAGCGCGAGGAAGCCGATCTCGTCCGTTGACCACAGGACGACCTCCTCACCGATGCGCGACAGGTGCACACCGATCAGGGCCACGTCGAACAGGGCCTCGGCCACGAAGTCGCGATCGCTGACGGCGTCGAGAGAGTTGTCGAAGGCACGGGCGAAGCCGAGGTCGGCGGCGGTGGCCACCGGGTCGAGCGGGAGCGAGGAACCCGCGAGCGCGCCCGCGCCCAGCGGCGAGACGTCGGTCCGGGCCCGGGTGGCGAGCAGCCGGTCGACGTCGCGGGCGAGCGCCCAACCGTGCGCCAGCAGGTGGTGGGCCAGCAGCACCGGCTGGGCCTGCTGCATGTGCGTGTAGCCCGGCAGGTAGGCGTCGTCCGCGCGCTCCGCCAGCGTGAGCAGCGCCCGCTGGAGATCGAGGGTGCGCTGGGCCACATCGGTGAGGGCCGACTTGGTCCAGAGGCGAAGGTCCGTGGCGACCTGGTCGTTGCGGCTGCGGCCGGTGTGGAGCTTCGCCCCTGCAGCCCCAGCCAGCTCCGTCACGCGCCGCTCGACCGCGGTGTGGATGTCCTCGTCGGACACGGCGAAGGTGAACCGGTCCTCGGCCATCTCGCTCTCCACCGTGTCGAGCGCGCCCAGCACGGCCGACACCTCGTCGTCGGCGAGAAGGCCTCCCCGGGCCAGACCGCGCACGTGCGCCCGTGAGCCGGCGATGTCCTCGCGGAACAGGCGCCGGTCGAACGGGAGCGACACCGTGAAGGCGAGGAGGTCGTCGGCCGGGTCCCCGTCGAACCGACCGTGCCACAGCGTGGCCATACTCAGTCCTTGATCCGCTTGGCGCCCTGGCGCTGGGCCCACGTCTCGATGCCGAGGCCCCAGAGCCTCACGAAACCGGCGGAGTCCTGGTGCCGGAACGAGTCGGCCGCGTCGTACGTGGCGAGGCCGTAGTCGTAGAGGCTGTGAGGGCTGCGGCGGCCGGTCACCGAGCACGAGCCGGGCGACAGGTGCAGCCGCACGTCGCCGGTGACGAACTCCTGGCTGGACTCGACGAACGCGTCGAACGCCTGCTTGAGCGGGCTGAACCAGAGGCCGTCGTAGACCAGCTCCGCGTAGCGGGGCTCGATGCGGGCCTTCTCCCGGTCGAGATCGCGCTCGAGGCAGATGGACTCCAGGTCCTTGTGGGCCAGGATCAGGGCCAGGCTCGCGGGGCACTCGTAGGTCTCGCGGCTCTTGATGCCGACGCGACGGTTCTCGACCATGTCCAGCCGACCCCAGCCGAAGCTCCCCACGATGTCGTTGAGACGGTCGATCACCTCCAACATTCCCAACGGCTCTCCGTCGATCGACACCGGCCGGCCGCCGTCGAAGCCGATGACGACGTCGCGCTCGTCCGTGCTGCGCAGCTTCGTGAGCAGCCACACCCCGGGCGGCGGGACGTTCCACGGGTCCTCCATCTCGCCACACTCGATGGCCCGGCCCCAGAGGTTGTCGTCGATCGAGTACACCTTCTCCTTCGTCGCCGTGATCGGTATGTCGTGGTCGTAGGCGTAGTGGATGCAGTCCTCGCGGGTCATGCCCCAGTGGCGCACCGGAGCGATCACCTCCAGGTCCGGGTCCAGCGCGCGGGTGGACACCTCGAAGCGGACCTGGTCGTTGCCCTTTCCGGTGCAGCCGTGGGCGACCGCTTCGGCGCCGTGGTAGCGCGCCGTCTCGACGAGGTGCTTGACGATGAGCGGGCGGGAGAGCGCGGACACGAGCGGGTACCGGCCCTCGTAGAGCGCGTTCGCCTTGAGCGCGGGGGCGCAGAAGTCCTCGGCGAACTCCTCGCGCGCGTCGACGACGATGGCGTCGACCGCACCAGCGGCCTTCGCCCGCTCGCGCACCACCTCCCAGTCGTCGGAGGACTGGCCCACGTCGACGGCGAGGGCGATCACCTCCGCACCCATCTCGTCGGTCATCCAGCGCACGGCCACCGAGGTGTCGAGCCCTCCGCTGTAGGCGAGCACCACCCTTTTCGTCATCGTCCTTCTCGCTTCCTTCGTCGTTGAACGGTTCGATGTCGCACCGTTCGAGATCGCACGGTCACAGCCCGGCCAGATCGCGCAGCCGGTCCCCGACGCGCCGGCCACGCGCGCCCTCGGCCACGATGACGAGCAACGTGTCGTCACCGGCGACGGTGCCGAGGACGTCGGGCAGATCCGCGCGGTCCAGTGCCGAGCCGACCACGTGGGCCGAACCGGGCGGCGTGCGCAGCACGACGATGTTGCCGGACGACGCGACCTCGACGACCCACTCGCCGAACACGCGGCGCAGGTGGTCCTCCGGGGCGCGCTGCTCCTTGGGGAGGTCGGGGATCGCGTAGATCGACTCGCCGTCGCCGGCCCTGACCTTGATCGCACCGAGGTCGACGAGGTCACGCGACACGGTGGCCTGCGTGCACCCCACCCCTTCCTCCGCGAGCAGCTCCACGAGGCGCTCCTGGCTCGTCACCGAGTGCTGCGCGAGGAGCTTGGTGACGAGGTGCTGGCGTTGCGGCTTGGCGAGGGCGCGGCCGTTGTGGTTCATGGCCGGCCCGGCTGGCGCGCGAGCCAGGCCAGCAGGCCTCGCATGGTGTGCATGCGGTTCGTCGCCTCGGCCCAGACCCGGCTGTGCGGACCCTCGAGGACCTCGCTCGCCACCTCTTCGCCGCGGTGCGCGGGCAGGCAGTGGAGGAAGATCGCCGTCGAGGCCGCACCGGACATCAGCGCGGCGTCGACGCCGAAGCCCTCGAACGCCCGCCGCCGCGCCTGCGCCTCGCTCTCCTGGCCCATCGAGTACCAGGCATCGGTGACGACCACGTCGGCGCCCTTGACCGCATCGGCGGCCCGGTGGGCGGCGTCGACCGACGCGGCGCCGGCGAGCACGAGGCGCTCCAGGTCGGGCTCGGTCGGGCCGTAGCCGTCGGGCGCGGCGACCCGGACGTGAAGGCCGCACAGGGCAGCGCCGAAGCACAGGGATCGGGCCACGTTCGACCAGTCACCCACCCAGGCCAGCGTGACGCCGGCGAGCCGGCCGAGCTCCTGGCGGATGGTGAGGAGGTCGGCGAGCGCCTGGACGGGGTGGGCGAGGTCCGAGAGCAGGTTCACCACCGGGACCGGGCTGGCCGCGGCCATGCGGGTGAGCCGGGTGTGGTCGAAGACCCGCGCGCAGGTCGTGGCGTGGTAGCAGGCGAGCGTGCGGGCGACGTCCTCAGCCGTCTCCCGCTCGTCGATGCCAACCTCGTCGGCGCGCACGTAGGCCGGGTGGCCTCCCAGCTGCACGACGGCCATCTCGGTGGAATGGCGGGTGCGGGTGGAGGGCTTTTCGAACAGCAGGGCGACGCCGCGTCCGGCCAGCGGGCGGCCGAGATCCACCTGCTCCGAGAGATCGAGCACGTCGGACAGCTCGGAGGCGGAGAGGTCGTCGAGATCGAGGAGGTGCCGGCTCACGCGGCGCTCCGCCGGGCATCGGCGACAGCGGCGGCGATGCGCTCGACCCCGGCGTCGATCTCCTCGTCGGAGATCAGCAGCGAGGGCGCGAGGCGCAGCGCACTCGGCGTGACCGCGTTGAGGATCGCTCCCCGGCGCACGGCCGCGGCCACCACCGCGCGGGCGTCGAGCCCATCCAGCTCCGCAGCGAGGAGCAGCCCGAGGCCGCGGACCGCCGACACACCGTCGATCCCCGCCAGTCCCGCGGCGAGACGTTCCCCGGCCCGCTCGGCGAGGGTGGGCACGTCTTCGGCCTCCATCACGCCCAGCACGGCCCGAGCCGCGGCCGTGGCGAGCGGCTGGCCCCCGTAGGTGGTGGCGTGGTCGCCGGGCTGGAAGACCGCGGCCACCTCGGCCCTGGCCCAGCACGCGCCGATCGGCACGCCGTTGCCGAGCGCCTTGGCCATGGTGACCACGTCGGGGACGACCCCGAGGTGCTGGAAGGCGAACCACCGGCCCGTGCGGCCGAGTCCGGTCTGCACCTCGTCCACCATGAACAGGATCCCGCGCTCATCGCAGAGGCGGCGGACGCCCTCGAAGTAGCCGCGGCTGGCGGGGTTCACACCGCCCTCGCCCTGCACCGGTTCGAGCAGCACGGCGGCGACGGTCGGGTCGAGCGCCGCCTCGAGCGCGTCGAGGTCGGCCCAGGCGACGTGGCGGAACCCCTCGGGCAGGGGCTGGAACACCTCGTGTTTGGCCGGCTGCCCGGTGGCGTGGAGGGTCGCCAGGGTGCGGCCGTGGAACGAGCCCAGCGCGCTGACGACGACGTGCCGGCCGCGGCCGCCGAAGCGCCGGGCCAGCTTGATCGCGCACTCGTTGGCCTCGGCGCCGCTGTTGCAGAAGAAGACCTGGCCCCGCATCTCCGGCACGGGGGCGTCGCCGGGCTGCCAGCCGTCGGCCCACGCCGGCGTGCCGAGCAGGCGGTCGAGGGTGCGAGCCACCACCGGCGCGTGCTCGGTCCCGAACAGGTTCGACACGTGGAGCAGCGTGCGGGCCTGCTCGTCGAGCGCAGCAGCCACGGCGGGGTGGGCGTGGCCCAGTGACGTGACGGCGAGACCCGAGAGCAGGTCGAGGTACTCGTGCCCGTCCCGGTCCCACAGCCACGCGCCTTCGCCTCTGACCAGCTGCAGCGCGGGCGCCGCGTACGTGGGCATGAGCGGGCAGCGCCGGAGCGGCGCAGGGGCGCCCATGGCCTCGGCGTGGGCGGCGGCCAGCTCGATGCCGGTGGGCGGGGCGCTCACGGCCCCTCCGCGGCGCGGGTCACCATCGTCCCGACGCCCGCGTCGGTCAGCAGCTCCAGGAGCACGACGTGGGGGATGCGCCCGTCGAGGATGTGCGCCGAGGCCACCGAGCTCTGCACCGCCTCGAGGCAGGCCTCGATCTTCGGGATCATGCCTCCGGTGACGATCCCGTCGGCCAGCAGGACGCGCAGCTTGGCCGCCGACGTGTGCGATATCAGGGTCGTCGGATCACCGACGTCGGTCAGCACGCCGGGCACGTCGGTCAGGTAGATGAGCTTCTCGGCCCGCAGGCTCGCCGCGATGGCCACGGCGACGGTGTCGGCGTTGACGTTGTAGGCCTGCCCTGCCCCGTCGCTGCCGATGGTGGAGATGACGGGGATGAACCCCCCGTCGAGCAACGTCAAGAGGATCTCGGGGTTCACCTGGGCGACGTCGCCGACGAACCCGAGGGCGGGCTCGCGTTGCTCGGCGATGATCAGCCCCGCGTCCTCGCCCGACAGCCCGACGGCCAGCCGGTCGTGCACGTTCACGGCCGACACCAGCTCGCGGCCCACCTTCCCGGCGAGCACCATGCGCGCCACGTCGAGGGTCTCCGCGTCGGTGACGCGCAAGCCGTCGCGGAACTCCGGCTCCAGACCCAGCCGACCCATGAGCTCGCCGATCTGGGGGCCGCCTCCGTGCACGACGACGGGCCGCATCCCCACGGAGTGCATGAGCACGACGTCGGCCGCGAAGCGATGGGTCAGGTCGGGGTCGACCATGGCGTTGCCGCCGAACTTGATCACGACGGTCTTGCCCGCGAAGCGGCGGATGTACGGCAGCGCCTCGACGAGCACTCCGGCGCGCGTGAGCGGGTCGAGATCGAGCGCCTTGCGCTTGTCGGCGTCGCCGCCGGCGAACGAGCCGATGGCGCGACCGCTCACGAGGTCCCCATGTTCTCGTCGACGTAGGCGTGCGTCAGGTCGTTGGTGAGGACCGTCGCCGAGCCGGCGCCGAGGCCCAGATCGCAGGCGATGTCGAGGTGGCGGTTCGCCATGTAGCGGCGCAGGGCGGCCTCGTCGTGCACGACCGGGACGCCCTGGCGGGCGACCGTGACACCCCCGTACGCGATCGACAGCCGGCTCTGGTCGAACGAGATCCCGGCAGAACCGAGCTCGCTGGCCAGCCGGCCCCAGTACGGGTCGGCCCCGTACCACGAGCACTTGCACAGCGCGCTGCCGGCGATCTTGCGGGCCCCGGCCATGGCCTCCGTGTCGGTGGCGGCGCCGGTGACCGCGAGGCGCACCACCTTGGTGGCGCCCTCGGCGTCACCCGCCATCTGCTCGGCGAGATCGGCGCACGCCTCGGCGACGGCGTCGGCCAGCGCGCCCTCGTCGTCCACGCCGGAGGCGCCGGACGCGAGCAGGATCACCGTGTCGTTCGTGGACGTGCAGCCATCGGTGACGAGCGCATTGAAGGAACCGGCCACGCCGGCCCGCAGCACCCGCCTCAGCGTCGGCGGCTCCGCCACGGCGTCCGTGGTGAGCAGGGCGAGCATCGTCGCCATGGTGGGAGCGAGCATGGCCGCGCCCTTGGCCATCCCGCCCACCAGCACGCCGCCCCGCCGCACGACCGTCTCCTTGCGATGGGTGTCGGTCGTGCGGATGGCTTCCGCGGCGGCGGTGGCGCCGGGCGGTCCGGGCCGGCGCGCCGCACACAGGCCGGGCACGCCGGCGAGGATGGAGTCGATGGGCAGCGGGATGCCGATGAGCCCGGTGGAGCACACGAGCACCTCCTCGGGGGCACAGCCGAGCTCGGCCGCGACGGCCGCGCACGTCTGCTCGCCGTGCAGGCGGCCGACCTCGCCCGTGGCCGCGTTGGCGTTGCCGCTGTTGAGCACGACCGCGGCCGCCCGGCCGCTCGTCGCCAGCAGGTGCGACTGCGAGACCAGCACGGGCGCAGCGGTCATCTTGTTCGTCGTGAAGACGGCGGCCGCGGGGACGGCCCTGGCGTCGGTCGTGGCCACGAGGGCCAGATCCGGGTCGCCGTTGAGCTTGATGCCGCAGGGCAGGCCTGCGGCGGTGAAGCCGTCGGGCGCGGTGACGCTCACGGGTACAGCCCCGCGGTCGGCAGGCCCGTGGTCTCGGGCAGGCCGAGGAGGAGGTTGGCGCACTGGACCGCCTGGCCCGACGCCCCCTTCACCAGGTTGTCGAGCGCACCCATGGCTACGACCCAGCCGGTGCGCCCGTCGACGACCGCGGTGACGTGGGCCGTGTTCGACCCCAGCGTCGCCTTGGTGGACGGGGGACGGTCGACGACGAGGACGAACGGCTCGCCGGCGTAGGCGTCCCGAAGCACCGAGCGGACCGCCTCGGTGGTGACGCCGGCACGAGCCGGGCGGGCGTAGCAGGTGGCGAGGATGCCGCGGTTCATGGGGGCGAGGTGGGGGGTGAAGATCACCGACACCTCCGAGCGCGACACCTGCCCGATGGCCTGCTCGATCTCGGGCGTGTGGCGGTGGGTCAGCAAGGCGTAGGCGGTGAAGTCCTCGTCGACGGAGCAGAACGTGGTGTTGGGCTTGGGCGGCCGGCCCGCCCCGGACACGCCGGACGCAGCATCGACCACCATGCCGTGCGGTTCGACCAGGCCGGCGCGCACCAGCGGCGCCAACGCCAGCGCCGCGGTGGTGACGTAACAGCCCGGAGCGGCGACGTGCGTGGCCCCGACGATGTCGTCGCGGTACAGCTCGGGCAGGCCGTAGGCGAACCGGTCGAGCCATTCGGGACACGCGTGCGCCTCGCCGTACCAGGCCGGGTAGAGCGCCGGGTTCTTCAGGCGGAAGTCGGCCGCGAGGTCCACGACCTTGCCGACGCGCCCCTCGAGACCCGGCACGATCGCCTGGCTGGCACCGTGCGGCAGGCCGAGGAAGACCAGATCGAGGCCGTCGAGCGCGCCGGGTTCGTACGGGGCGAAGACGAGGTCGCCGTAGGCCGCGGCGAGGCTCGGGTACACCTCGCCCACGGGCGTGCCGGCCTGGCTGTCACCGGTCGCGACCGCGACGTCGAGGTCGGGGTGCTGCGAGCAGAGCCGGAGCAGCTCCGCGCCGGTGTAGCCCGACGCCCCGACGATGCCGACCTTGGCCACCGCGCCACCCTAGCGCCACGCCTGCATAGCCATGCAACGTGCTGCATGCACGCTTCGATCGCGGGCCTTCCGTCGCGGCCCGTGGGGCTCAGGCCCGCAGGGTCGCAGGGTACGTCCTGACGACCGCGTCGATGAGGGCCTGGCGAGCTTCGGCCACCTCGGCGTCGGTCAGCGTCCGGTCGGGCGCCTGGAAGCGCACGGCGTAGGCGAGGCTCCGGGCCCCCTCGGCGACCGGAGCCGCGCGGTAGACGTCGAACAGTCGCACGGACCACACGAGGTCGCTGGCCGCGGCCAGGGTGCGCTCCACGTCGAAGGCCGAGACCTCGTCCGGCACCTCGAACGCCAGGTCCACGTCACTCGACGGGAAGCGGCTCACGGGCCGGTACGCGTCGCTGCGGCGAGGGCCGTCGAGGAGCGCTCCGAGGTCGACCTCCAGCCAGGCCACGCGGTCGTCCACGCCGTGAGCGCCGAGCACCCCCGGGTCGATCTCGCCGGCGACACCGACACTGCGTCCCTCGACCAGCAGCCGGGCGGCACGGGTCGGGTGCAGCCCCGGGACCTCGGCGTTGACGACCGACGGCGCCGACGCCCGCACGCCCTCGGCGAGGACCTGCCACACCTCGACGGCGGCCGTCGCCGCCTGCCCGGCGAGGACCACGCCGAGGTGTTCTCGTTCGTCGGGCAGGACCTGGCCGCCCGGCGGCGGTAGGAAGACGTGGCCGATCTCGAACAGGCGCACGCCGGTCGAGCGCCGAGCCGCGTTGAGGGCCACCGCTTTCACCATGCCGGGGAGCAGCGACGTGCGCAGCACGGACTCCTCCGCCGCCATGGGGTTGACCAGCTCGATGCCGCGGGGGTCGAGCCCGCAGCGCTCGAGGTCGCCGGGTGCAAGGAACGGAAGGGGCAGCACCTCGGCGAGACCGAGGCCCATGAGCAGCCGGCGCACGGCCCTGCGCTCCTTCTGGCGGACGGTGAGGAGGCCGCGGCGCGGCTTCGACAGCTCGCGCACCGGGATGTTGCGGTATCCGCAGTGGCGGGCCACCTCCTCGACCACGTCGATCTCGGATGTCGCGTCGTACCGGAACGGCGGCACCACCACATCGAGATCGCCGGGAGCATCGCCGGCCGGCGTGCAGGCGAAGCCGATCGGCTCGAGCCGAGCGCGCACATCGTCGACGGTGAGCGCCGTGCCGAGCAGCGCGTTGACCCGACCGGTCCGCACGCGCACGGGCGATCGGTCGGGCAGGTCGCCGCGCACGTCGACCGCGCCCGGCGCGGTGGTGGCCCCGCAGATCTGCGCCGCCAGCTCGCAGAAGCGGGCTGCGGCGAGCGGGACCACCTCGGGGTCGCAGCCCTTCTCGAAGCGGGCCGACGCCTCGCTGCGCAGGCCGAGCCGGCGCGACGTCCGGCTCACCGACGACGGCAGGAACCACGCCATCTCGAGCAGCACCTCAGTGGTGCGCTCGTCGATCTCCGAGGAAGCGCCGCCCATCACCCCGGCGATGCCGACCGGCGCGTCGGTGGCGTCGCAGATGAGCAGGTCGTCGGCTGTCAGCGTGCGCTCCACCCCGTCGAGGGTCACGAGGGTCTCACCGTCGCGCGCTCGGCGCACGCGCAACCCGCCACCGCGCACCTTGGCGAGGTCGTACGGATGGTTCGGCTGGCCGAGCTCGAGCATGACGTAGTTGGAGATGTCGACCAGCGCGTTGATGGGACGCATGCCCGAAGCGGTGAGCCGGCGCTGCACCCACTCGGGCGAGCGCGCCGCGACGTCGACGCCGCGCAGGACCCAGGCTCCGAAGCGACCGCACGCATCCGGATCGAGGACCTCGACGGTCACCGCATCCGCCGCCGGCGCTCCCCCGACCGGCGGGGACGGCGACGGTGGGGTGAACGGCACACCGAAGTGGGCGGCCAGGTCGCGCGCGATGCCGGCCACCGACATGGCGTCGGGCCGGTTCGGGTTCACCTCCAGGTCGTACAGCACGTCGGGCTCCACGCCGAGCGCCTCGGCCAGCGGCACGCCGACGGGCAGTTGGCCGTCGAGGATGCGGATGCCGCCGTGCTCATCGCCGAGGCCGAGCTCGCGCGTCGAGCACAGCATCCCGTTGGACCACTCCCCCCGCAGCTTGCGGCGCTCGATCCGCATGCCTCCGGGCATGGTCGTACCCACCGTGGCGAGGGGGACGACGTCGCCCACCGCCATGTTGAAGGCGCCGCAGCAGATCTGGAGCGCGTCGCCGCCCGTGTCGACGTCGACGAGCTGGATGCGGTCGGCGTTCGGGTGGGGCCGCAGGTCGACGACCTTGGCGGTGACGATCCCGTCCCACCCCTCGCCCAGCCGGGCCATGTCCTCGACCGGCGTGCCGAGGTCGTCGAGGGCCTGGCGGATCCTCTCGGGATCGGCGTCGAGCGCCGCGAGCTCGCGCAGCCACGACAGCAGCACCTTCATCAGAACTGCTCCAGGAAGCGGATGTCCGTGCTCGCCAGCTCGCGCAGGTCGCCCACGCCGTGGCGGGTGGCGGCGAGGCGGTCGAGCCCGAACCCGAAGGCGAAGCCAGACCACTCCTCCGGGTCGATGCCGCAGTTGCGCAGGACGTTCGGGTGCACCATGCCGGAACCGCCGAGCTCGAGCCAGGATCCGTCGGGGCGCTGGATGTCGAACTCGGCCGACGGCTCGGTGAACGGGAAGTAGGACGGCCGCAGGCGCGACGAGAAGCCGGCACCGAAGAACGCCTTCGTGAACATGTCGATCGTGCCGGCGAGGTGCCCGAACGTGATGCCGCGGTCGACGACGAGGCACTCGAGCTGGTGGAACACCGCAAGGTGCGTGGCGTCGGTGGCCTCGTTGCGATACACCCGCCCCGGCATCACCGAGTAGATCGGGGGAGCCTGCTGCTCCATCACCCGGATCTGCACGGGCGACGTGTGCGTGCGCATCACGACCTCGCGGGGAGAGCCGAGGCCGACGAAGAACGTGTCCTGCATCTCCCGGGCGGGGTGGTGCTCGCCGAAGTTGAGGGCCGTGAAGTTGTGCCAGTCGTCTTCGACCTCGGGACCCTCGGCAACGGTGAACCCGAGCCCGACGAACACGTCTTCGAGCTCCTCGATCACCTGGGTGACGAGGTGGAGGTGGCCGGCGTCGCGCCCGGGGCGCACCTCGGTGAGGTCCACGCGCTCGCCGCGCAGCCGGGCCCGCCGCTCGCCGGCCTCCAGCTCCGCTCGCCGGGCCTCGACGGCGGCGCGCACCGCGGCCATCGCGTCGTTCAGCTCCCGGCCCACCTCGCGGCGCTCGGCTTCGCTCAGCGTGCCGAGGCGCTTCTTGAACCCCGAGAGGGTGCCGCGCTTGCCGAGGGCGTCGGACTCGACGGCACGGACCGAGTCGACGGTCTGGGCCCCGGCCACCCGCTCCCGGGCCTCGTCGGTGCAGCGCCGGATGTCCTCGATCATGGTGCGGGAACGATGGCCGGGCGCCCGCTGCCGGGCAAATCTGTTCGCCGCCTTCCTTCGGGCGCTCCCACCACCCGCGACGCGCTGGTCACTCGTCCGGATCAGCGCGGGCCACGGGAAGGCGCAAGGCGAACGCGGCGCCCTCGCCCGGCGCCGATTCGACCGTGAGCGAACCTCCGTGCGCTTCGGCCAGGCCGCGGCTGAGGAACAGGCCGAGGCCCGTCCCGGTGGGACGGCCGGTCTCGCGGGAGAAGAACGGATCGAACACCCGGGCGAGGTCGTCCGCCGCGATGCCCGGACCGCGGTCGCGCACGACGATCACCACGTCACCATCGGCGCGCGCGGCCTGCACCCGGACGTCGCGGGCCTGGCCGTACTTGGCAGCGTTCTCGAGCAGGTTCGTGAGGACCTGCTCCACGCGGTCGGGGTCGGCGTCGACGTCCGGGAGGTCGGCGTCCACGTCGGCCACCACCTCGAGCCCGTCGAAGGCCAGCCGCACCCGCTCGATCACCGACGCCACGAGCACCGGCAGGTGCACGGACCGCCGGCGCAGGCGCAGGCGACCGGTCTCGAGGCGGCTCACGTCCAGCAGCTCGCCGACGAGACGGGCGACGCGGTCGGCGTCGTGGTTCACCTGGCGCAGCAGATCCAGCTTCTGATCGTCGGCGAGTCGCTCCCAACGGTTCAGGAGCAGAGCCGTGAAGCCCTTGATCGACGTCAGCGGGCTGCGTAGCTCGTGGCTCACCATGGCCACCACGTCGAGTGCGTCGGTGTGCGCCTGGGGCCGGTCGGAGCCGCCCGCGGCCGCATCGCCCGACGGCGGGCCGGCTGGCGCGCTCACGGCCGCGCCGCTCGGGCCGCGGCCCGCCGCTGGCGCAACACCTCGAAGCAGACCACCGCGCCCGCGGCGGCGACGTTGAGCGACTCCGTCGGTCCGGCCATCGGGATGGCGACCGTCTCGTCGAGCAGGGCGCCGAGCGATCCGGGCAGACCGTGCGCTTCGCTCCCGAGCACGATGGCGACGCGCCCGGTGAGGTCGGCCCGGTCGTAGTCCGTGCCCGCACCGGCACGGGTGCCGACCCGGCGGAGCCCGGCCGCCCCCATCCGCTCCAAGGCGGTGACGTTGTCGCTCTCGACGACCACCGGGATGCGGAACACGGCTCCGGCGGACGCGCGCACGCTCTTCGGCGAGAACGGGTCGACGGAGCATCCTCCGAGTACGACCGCGCCGGCGCCGGCCGCCTCCGCGGTGCGCATCAAGGTGCCGGCGTTGCCGGGGTCGGAGACATCGAGCAACCCCAGCGCCAGGTCCGACACGGCGAGGGCACGATCTGCGGACTCGACGGCCGGCACCCGGACGACGGCGGCCACCGGCTGGGGCGTGACGACGTCCAGCGCACGGCGCAGCGCGTCGGCAGGTACCTCCCACACCGGCACGCCGAGCGCTTCACAGGCGGCCAGGGCCTCGCCTCCGACGGCCTCAGCGGTGGCGAAGACCTCCAGGAGCGCGAGCCCCGCGTCGAGCGCCTCGAGGACGAGCTTGGGCCCCTCGACCACGAACGCGCCCTCTGCGGCCCGGGCGGGCCGCCGGCGGGCGAGTTCCGCCAGGTGCTTGACGCGCGCGTTGCGGGGAGCGAGCGGGCGGGACGTCGTCACCGGTCGGGACCGGCGGGCAGCGGTGCGGGCTCGGCCGGCGTTTAGGCCGCGCTGCTGCCCTCGGTCGCATCCGCGGCTGCGGCTGCGCCGTCGTCGACAGCCGTGCCGTCGACGTCGGTGCCGCCCTCGGTTCCGGCTGCGGCTGGTGCGGCGCCGGCCGCCACCTCGACGAGCGCGCTGAACGCGCCCGCGTCAGTAACGGCGAGGTCGGCGAGGATCTTGCGATCCACCTCGACACCGGCCGCCTTCAGCCCCGCGACGAAGCGGCTGTAGGAGATGCCGTTCTCGCGGCAGGCCGCGTTGATGCGCTGGATCCAGAGCTTGCGGAACTCGCCCTTGCGCGCCCGGCGATCCCGGTACGCGTACTGCAGCGAGTGCATGACCTGCTCGTTGGCGGCGCGGTAGCTGCGGCTCTTGTTGCCGTAGTACCCCTTGGCCCGCTCGAGCGTCGTGCGGCGGTGCTTCTTGCTGTGGACGGCTCGCTTGACCCGTGCCATCGGTGGCTCCTCTCGGGTGGGGCGGCGGCGCGGAGTGGTCGCCGGCCGCGGCGGACGGTGCGGTGGAGATCGGGCGGTGCCCGGAGCGCCTAGCGGCGACCGAGCAGGCGCTTGACCCGGTTGCGGTCACCGTCGCTGATCTCGACCTCGCCGGCGAGCCGGCGGGTGCGCTTGGACGGCTTCTTCTCCAGAAGGTGGCTGCGCATCGCGTGCTGGCGCTGCAGCTTGCCGCTCCCGGTGGCCTTGAACCGCTTGGCGGCACCGCGGTGGGTCTTCATCTTGGGCATCGTCGTCGGTGTCCTCGAGGGTGGGGCAGCAGTCGCTGCCGGGGTCGGGCCGGCAGGGCTGCCGGTTGGTCAGGAGGCGGCGGCCGTGTCGCCGGGCGGGTCGACGGTGGCACCGGGCGGTTCGGCGGCGACGCCCGCATCCGTGCTCCCGTCGACCGACGCCGCGACGGCGGCGCCGTCGAGCGGGGAACCGTCGGCACCATCGGGGGATTCGGCGGGGTCGGTGACCCGGCGCTGGGCCGCCTGCTGGGCTCGCTTGTCGGGTGCGAGGACCATCACCATGTTGCGGCCGTCGAGCCGGGGATAGGCCTCGACCTTGGCGACCTCGTTGACGGCGTCGGCCACCTTGTCGAGCACCACCTTGCCGAGCTCGGGGTGTGCCATCTCCCGTCCCCGGAACATCAAGGTCACCTTGACCTTGTGCCCCTCCGAGAGGAACTCGGCCACCTTGCGCGTCTTGGTGTCGAAGTCGCCGACCCCGATCTTGGGCCGGTACTTCATCTCCTTGATGGAGACGTTGGTGCTCTTGCGCCGGGATTCCTTGGCGCGCTGGGCGGTCTCGTACTTGTACTTGCCGAAGTCCATGATCCGGCAGACGGGCGGGTTCGCCTTGTCGGCCACCTCGACGAGGTCGAGGTCGAGATCGCGGGCGATGGTCAGGGCCTCGGGCAACGGCCTGATGCCGATCTGGGCACCGTCGGGACCGACGAGTCGGACCTCCCGGGCCCGGATGCGGTCGTTGATCCGGGGCTCACCTTGCTGCGGCGGTGCTATGGCCTGTGTTCCTTCATGTGTGGCGCGGGTCCTCCCTCACGCAGGTGTCGGGGTCTGCACCTGGGGGCGACCGGTCGCCGGGAACGAACGACGCGGACGCCGAGAAGCCGACGTCCGCGCGGAGCGGCTGGGTGCCGCAGGCAGTTCATCGACCCGGCGCACCTCGGACGGTGGCCGGGTGGGACCTCGGGAGGCCCGCTTCCCGTGCTCGGTTGTGGTCGTAGGGTAGCAAGCGACCGGCGGGGTCCGGCAAGGACCCGCGCCACTCCCCCATCCCATCCCCCGTTTCGGAGCCGGCGCGCATGAGCCTGTGGACCCCCGGCGGTGAGCACGAGGTGCCCCGCGAACCGCAATCACCGACCGGTGGAGCCGCCCCGGGTGCTCCGCCGAGAGCGGGCCGCTCCGGCCCGCCGACGGACGCCGACGACCCGCTCGCCGGCCTCGGCCCACAGGAGCGGGCCGAGGCCGAGGCCATGGTGGCGGAGATGACCGAGGCTCGCCAGCGCCTCGCCGAGGTCCCGGCGGCCGTGGTCATCGCCAACCACGCGATGGGCCTCTACGAGCTGGCGGCCATCCACCTGTCCGCCCAGCCCCCGGACCTCGCGCAGGGCAAGCTCGCCATCGACGCCTTCGGCGCGCTCGTGGCCACGCTCGAAGGCCAGCTCGGCGACGACGAGCGCACCCTCAACGACGCCCTGGCCCAGATCCGCCTCGCCTTCGTCCAGCTCCGGGCCGCGGCCGGCCAGCCCGGAGGCGGCGAGCCTGCCCGCGGCGGCGAGGCCCCGTGACGGTCCTCGTCACCGGCGGAGCCGGCTACATCGGCAGCCACACGGTCCGTCTGCTGCGCGACCTGGGCCGCGACGTCGTGGTCCTCGACAACCTGGAGTTCGGCCACGAGGCGGCGCTGCTGGGCGCCACCCTCGTGCGGGGCGACGTCGCCGATGCGGACCTCGTGTGCCGCATCGTGGCCGAGCACGGCGTGGACGCCGCCATCCACTTCGCCGCCTACAAGGCGGCCGGTGAGTCGATGGAGGTTCCCGAGCGCTACTTCGCCAACAACGTGGCCAGCACCAACCTGCTGCTCGACGCCCTGCACCGTTCGGGCGTGCGCCGGTTCGTCTTCTCGTCGTCGTGCTCGGTCTACGGCACTCCGGCCCTGCTGCCGGTGGACGAGGAGCACCCGCTCGCACCCGAGAGCCCCTACGCCGAGTCGAAGCGCATGGTCGAGCAGCAGCTGCGCTGGTACGACGTCTGCCACGACGTGCGGTCCGTGAGCCTGCGCTACTTCAACGCGGCCGGAGCATCCGCGGACGGGCGCATCGGTGAGGACTGGACCATGACCCTGAACCTCGTGCCGATCGTGATGAAGGCGGCCCTCGGACGGTTGCCCGAGGTGCAGATCTTCGGGACGGACTACGACACCCCCGACGGCACCGCCATCCGTGACTACGTGCACGTCGAGGACCTCGCGGACGCACATCTGCGAGCCCTGGAGCTGCTGGAGAGCGGTGCCGGCTCCGCCATCGTCAACCTCGGCACCGGCACGGGGAGCTCGGTGCGCGAGGTCATCGACGCCGCCCGGCGCGTGTCCGGCGTCGACATCCCGGTGCGGGAGGGTCCGCGGCGGCCCGGTGACCCGGTGGCGGTCTACGGCGACAACCGCCTGGCGCGTGAGCTGCTCGGTTGGTCCCCCGACCACGACCTCGAGTCGATCATCACCTCCGCCTGGCGCTGGCACTCGACCCATCCCGACGGCTTCGGCGGAACCTGATCAGGCGGCGCTCAGGCGGCGCTCAGGCGGGGGCGCCCAGCGGCCGCAGGTCGGTCGCCTCCCACCGCCCCAGCCGGCCGGCGACGACGGCGAAGCTGACCTGCGCCCCGGCCCCGATGGTGCGGCTTCCGTCGGCGATGGCGGTGCAGTGGAACGGCCACGTCGCCCCGTCGCCGTCGCGGACCGTGCCGTAGCCGGCGTGGTCGTCGAAGGACTCCACCACGCCCGAGGTCCTGACGTGCGGGTGCATCGGTCGCGCACCGTACCGAGGTCCACCCCGCGCCACCAGCGCGGGTAGAAGGGGCGCCATGGCCTTCGCCGAGCTGCACCGCACCCTCGATCCCGAGCCCGTCACCACGCTCGACGACCACGTCGGTGCCGGTGGCGGGCGGGGCCTCGCCGTCGTGTCCGACGCCGGCGGCGACGCCGTCCTCGCGGTGCTCGAGGCGTCCGGCCTGCGGGGCCGCGGTGGCGCCGGCTTCCCGACGGCGACGAAGTGGCGCACGGTGCTGGGCCAGCGCGCCGGCCCGCCGCCGACCGTCGTGGTCAACGGGGCCGAGGGAGAACCGGGCAGCTTCAAGGATCGGATGATCCTGCGCCGCAACCCCTACCGGGTCATCGAAGGCGCGCTGGTCGCAGCACGCGTGGCCGGAGCCGACGAGGTCGTCGTCGCGCTCAAGGCTTCGTCGACGGTCGAGCGCGCGCGGGTCCGCGCCGCGATGGACGAGATCACCGCGGCGGGCTGGGCCGACGGTGTGGCGCTGCGCGTCGCCGAGGGGCCGACGGCCTACCTGTTCGGCGAGGAGACCGCCCTCCTCGAGGTGCTGGACGGCCGCCCTCCGTTCCCGCGCGTCGCACCACCGTGGCGGCGAGGCGTCGACGACGTCGGCGACCGCCCGGACGAGGCCGCAGGCAGCCACCTCGGCGGCGTCGACAGTCCCACCGACGTGCCGCCCGCGCTCGTGAACAACGTCGAGACGATGGCCAACGTGGCGCTGATCGCGGCCGAGGGCGCCGACTGGTTCCGCAGCGCCGGCACCGCTTCGTCACCGGGCACGATCGTCGTCACCGTGTCGGGGGACGTGGAGCGCTCCGGGGTGGTCGAGGTCGCCATGGGCACGCCGCTCCGGGAGGTCATCGAGGCCGTCGGGTTCCCGACCGAACGGCGCCGCATCCTGGCCGTGCTGTCGGGGGTTTCGGCGCCGGTCCTGCCGGCCAGCGCGCTCGACACGCCGCTCACGCACGAAGACCTGCGCGCCGCGGGCTCCGGGCTCGGCGCGACCGGCTACATCGTCGTCGACGACTCGCGCGACATGGCGGCCGTCGCCGCCGGCGTCTCACGGTTCCTGGCGATCGAGTCGTGCGGTCAGTGCATGCCGTGCAAGGCCGACGGCCTCGAGGTCGCGGGACGCCTCGAGGCGATCATCGGCGGGCGCGCCGACACCACGGCGCTGCCGGTGATCGTCGAGCGCCTCGACGGCATCGAGTACGGCGCGCGGTGCTCACTCGCGTCCCAGCACCGCGCCGTGGTGGGCAGCCTGCTCGACGCCTTCCCGGGCGTCGTGGAGGGGCACCTCGACCGCCGGCTGGAGCCGGTCGAGCCCTTCCCTGTCGCCGAGATCGTCGACCTCACCGACGACGGGGTCGCCGTGCTCGACGACCGACAGCTCCGCAAGCAGCCGGACTGGACCTACGGCGACACGTGGACCGGCGCCTTCCCCGCCGCGCTCGCCTAGCGCTCGCCTAGCGGAGACCCGGCCCCGGAGCTCCCGCCGAGCGTCGGATGCGGGCGAGGAGTCGGGCCATCTCGACTGCCGTCCAGGCGCCCTCCTCGCCGACGTTGTGGCCGCCCGCGTCCTGCGAACGGGCCAGGGCCTGGTCGAGATCCTCCGTGGTGAGCACGCCGAACACGCACGGCACGCCGGTGTCGAGCCCGGCTTGCTGCAGCCCCCGCGCGCATTCGCCCGCCACGAGGTCGTAGTGCGAGGTCTCGCCCCGGATCACGCAACCCAGGCCCACGACGGCGTCGGCCGAGCCCGCCACGGCCACCGCCTTGGCCACGATCGGGACCTCGAAGGCGCCGGGCACCCAGACCTCGGTCACGTCTCCCGGTGCGACGCCGCACGCATCGAGCCCCCGGCGGGCGCCGTCCAGCAGGCGGCGGGTCACGCGGTCGTTGAACCTGGCGCACACGAGGCAGATCCGCAGGCCGGTGCCGTCCGGGACCTCGCCGACCCGGTCGGGTGACGCGACGTCCTGGGCCATCAGTCCTCGAGCCCTTCGAGCAGGTGACCCAGGCGGTCGCGCTTGGTGCGCAGGTAGCTCAGGTTCTCGGGGTTCGGCGCGGTCAGCGACGGCACCCGCTCCACGATGTCGAGGCCGAAGCCTTCGAGACCCCCGTACTTGGTCGGGTTGTTGGTGATGAGTCGCATGGTGGTGATGCCGAGGTCGTTCAGGATCTGCGCCCCGATGCCGTACTCGCGGCTGTCGACGGGCAGGCCGAGCTTGGTGTTGGCGTCGACCGTGTCGTGCCCCGCGTCCTGGAGGCTGTAGGCGCGGATCTTGTGGCCGATGCCGATGCCGCGGCCCTCATGGCCGCGCAGGTACACGACCGCGCCCATCCCCTCCTCGGCGATCAACGACATGGCGGCGTCGAGTTGCACACCGCAGTCGCAGCGCAGCGACCCGAACACGTCGCCAGTGAGGCACTCGGAGTGGACCCGCACGAGGACCCGCTCCTCGCCCTGCACCGCTCCGCGCACGAGGGCGACGTGCTGCTCGCCGTCGAGCAGCGACTCGTAGACGTACGCGGTGAAGTCGCCCCACGTCGTCGGGATGCGCGCCTCGGCGACGCGCTTGACGAGCTTCTCGGTCTGGCGCCGGTAGCGGATGAGCTGGGCGATCGAGATGAGGAGCAGGTCGTGCTCGCGGCAGAACTCGACGAGGTCCGGGAGGCGGGCCATCTCGCCGTCCTCCTTGACGACCTCGCAGAGGACCCCGGCCGGCTGGAGGCCGGCCATGCGGGCGAGGTCGACCGCCGCTTCGGTGTGCCCGGCGCGCTTGAGCACCCCGCCCTCCCGGTAGCGCAGGGGGAAGATGTGTCCCGGCCGAGCCAGATCGGTGGGCCTGGTGGACGGGTCGATGAGGGCCTGGATCGTCGCCGCCCGGTCCGCGGCGGAGATGCCCGTCGTCGTGCCGTGCAGCTTGTCGACCGAGTAGGTGAACGCCGTGCGCTGCGCTTCGGTGTTGTCCCGCACCATCAGCGGTATCTCGAGCTCGTCGAGGCGCTCGCCGGTCATGGGGACGCAGATGAGTCCCGAGGTGTGCCGCACGAAGAAGCCGATCTTCTCGGCCGTCGCCGATTCGGCCGCCATGATGAGGTCGCCCTCGTTCTCACGGTCCTCGTCGTCGACGACCACCACGACCTCGCCCTTGGCCACGGCCTCGATGGCGTCGGGGATGCTGGCGAAGGGGCCCTCGGGTCCCTCGGGGTGGGTCATCGCAGGTGTCCTTCCAGGAGACGCTCGACGTACTTGGCCACCACGTCGACCTCGACGTTCACGAGGTCTCCGGGGAGGCGCCGGCCGAGGGTCGTGACTTCGGCGGTGTGAGGGATGACGGCGACCGTGAAGCTCTCCCCGTCGACCGAGGCCACGGTGAGGCTGACGCCGTCGAGCGTCACCGATCCCTTCTCGACGATGTAGCGCAGCAGCGGCACCGGGGGGCGGACCCGCAGCTCGGGCGCAGCGGTGAGCACCTCGCCGACGCCGTCGACATGGCCCTGCACGAGGTGGCCGCCGAGCCGGTCGGCCAGCCGCACGGGGCGCTCGAGGTTCACAGGGTCACCGGGCCCCAGCCGACCGAGGCTCGTGCGGGCGTAGGTCTCTGCGACGACGTCGGCCTCCCACCAACCCTCGCCCCAGCCGACCACGGTCAGGCAGGTGCCGTTGACGGCGATCGAGGCCCCCAGCTCGACGTCGGCCAGCACGGCGGTGGCGGCGATGCGCAGCCGTGGCCCGTCCCGTTGCTCGACCGTGCCACGCTCTTCGACGATGCCGGTGAACACTACTGATCTCCTTCGCCTTCGAATGGTTCGACGTCGACGCGAATGTCCTCGCCGAGTCGGTTGACGTCGGCGATCCGTCCTCGCCACACATCCGCGATGGTGGCAGCCGCGGGACCGGCCAGCAGTGGCCGGGCGTCGTCACCGCCGGCCAGCGCGGGCGCCAGGTAGACGACGTAGCGGTCGACGAGGCCGGCCCGGTGGAACGAGCCGGCGACGGTGGCGCCGCCCTCGACGAGCACCTGCAGGATGCCCTTGCCGCCCAACGTGTCGAGCACGTCGCCGAGGGGCCCGCCGAGCTCCAGGCAGGGGTGGACGCGGGCCCCTTCGGGGGCGTGCCCCAGCACGACGCGCAGGGGCTGGCGGCCGCCTCTGGGTTCGACGTGCCGGACGGTGAGCTCGGGATCGTCGGCCCGCACCGTGCCCGCGCCGACGAGGACCGCGTCGCTGTCGGCCCGCAGGCGGTGGGCGTCGGCGCGGGCCTCGGGCCCGGTGATCCACCGTGAGGATCCGTCGGGCGCCGCGGTGCGACCGTCGAGCGTCGAGGCCAGCTTCAGCACGACCATCGGCCGGCCCGTGCGGCGGTGCACGAGGTAGGGCGCGAGCTGGCGGGCGACACGATCGGCGGCTGAGCCGACCGCCACGTCGATCCCCGCGGCCCGCAACCGGGCGACGCCCCGACCGGCGACGTGGGGGTCCGGATCTTCGATCCCCACGACGACACGGCCGACCCCGGCGTCGACGAGGGCATCGGCGCACGGAGGCGTACGGCCGTGGTGGGCGCACGGCTCGAGCGTCGTCCAGACCGTCGCACCGCGGGCGGCGCCGGGTCCGAGCGCCGCGTCGGCCGCGGCGAGCGCGACGACCTCGGCGTGGAGCCCACCCGGCGGTCGCGTCGCGCCCTCGAAGTCGCGTCCGGCGGCGGTCCGCAGGACGCAGCCGACCCACGGGTTCGGCGCCGTCGTCCCGCGGACCGACTCGGCCAGCGCGACGGCCCGGGCCATCTGCTCGTCGTCGAGCGTGCGATGGTCGCTCGGGCGGTGATCCGGCGGGCCGGCGTCGGTCAAGGCGTGCTCCGGGACGGTGCCGGGCACGGGCGCGGGCGCGCGGCGAGGTGTGTCGAAGCGTTCCCTCGCTCCCATCCGGACTGACCGCACGGCTGAGCGTGCGGAACACCGTCGGCCCCGGGATCGCACCGGGTCGGCCCCGGCCCGGAGGCAGGGGTTCGCGGGCTCGCCGGCCGTAGCCGGATCACCGCCGGTCGGGACTCGCACCCGCACCCCGCGAGGGGCGGCTCTGGTACTCGATGCTGACGTTGCTGGTCTGGCTCGACGGACTGGACTGGCTCGACTGACTGGTCTGGCTTGGCTGGCTGGCTCTGGTGGGATGGCTGGCTTGCCGTACTTGACCGGGGAGTCTAGGGACGGGCGCCGCCGCCGGTCGACGTGCGCTTCGTCACCGGCCGGGCGGGGCCGTTCAGTGCGGCCGCTCGCCGCGGAGGAGCGCGAGGGCGTGGGGCACGACGTCGAGCACGGCGTCGAGGCACTCCAGCGCGCCGTTCGGCGAGCCGGGCAGGTTCACCACGAGGGCCCGGCCGGCCGTCCCGGCGATCTGGCGGGAGAGGCGACCGAGCGGGCTGGCCAGGCGCATCGCCTCCGCCAGCCCGTCCGCGTGGCGATCCAGGACCCTCGCTGTCCCCTCCGGCGTGAGGTCCCGGGGGCCGAACCCCGTGCCACCGGTGGTGGCCACGAGGCCTGCGAAGCCGTCGACCAGATCGCCCAGCGCCGTCGCCACTGCTTCGACGCCGTCGGCCGAGACCTCGTGCCGGTCGACCGTGAACCCGGCTGCCTCGAGGCGCGCCCGCACCGCCGGGCCGCCACGGTCGTCTCGCTCGCCCGAGGCCACCCCGTCGGACACGACGAGGATCCGCGCCACCAGCACCGGCTGCTCGGCCGTGCTCACCCGAGCGCCTCGCAAGCCGAGCCGGGGACCCCGACGACCACCGGGTGGTCGGGCCGGGCGGCGCGCGGGGTGTCCGCGTCGACGGCCGTCCTCCGTTGGATGCGGGCCATGCGATGTTCCTCTCCTACGACCGGCGGCGGCCTACCCGGCGGATCCGCCGGCGAACCCGCCGGGGCGCCGGCGCCACGCGAACACGCACATGCCGTCCGTGGCGGCGTCGTGCGGAAGAAGCCTGGCACCGGTCCCGAGGGGCCGCCACGGAGCGGGGGGCGGCGCCCCGGGCACGAGGTCGCCACGGCCGCTGGCGAACGCCTCCGCGACACCGACGGACTCTGCGTCGGTGAGCGTGCAGACCGAGTACACGAGGAGCCCGCCCGGGCGTACGAGTCGGACGGCCGCGTCGAGCAGTCGCCGCTGGATGCCGACCAGGCGCTCGACGTCGGCCTCCTCGACGCGCCAGCGCGCGTCGGCGCGGCGGCGCAGCGCCCCGAGCCCCGAGCAGGGGGCGTCGACGAGGACCCGGTCGAAGCACGCGTCCGCGAACGGCGGCCGAGCGCCGTCCGCCACCACGACCGCCACCCGCGGCGACACACCGAGGCGATCCGCGTTGGCGCGCACCAGACCCGTCCGGGCCTGGTTGGCGTCGGCGGCCACGACCCAGGCGCCGGTGGCCGCCATCGCCGTCGCCTTGCCTCCCGGCGCGGCGCACACGTCCAGAACCCGCTCCCCCGGCCGGGCCGCGACCGCCTCCGCGACCCACGTCGAAGCCGGATCCTGCACGTAGCCGTCCGGCCGCTCGGTCACCGTCGCCGGCTCGTCCATGGTCTCCAGGGCGGCGCGCGCCTCGAGGGGTCCCAGGTCGGCGACCAGCCGCGCGACGATCCAGTCGGGATACGACAGGCGCGTCGCGTCGTCAGGCCACGCCAACGACCCGGCGGCCACCGCACCGGCCACCTTGCGCAGGACGGCGTTGACGAGCGTGCGGCTGCGGTCGGGCGCGGCGCCGGCGGTCGCCCCCACGGCGGCATGCGGCGGGGTGCCGAGGAAGGCGAGCTGGAAGGCACCGAGGCGCAATGCCGCCCGCGTGGGCGGATCGAGGCGGCGGTCCACGAAGCGGTCCACGAGCCAGTCGCAGGCTCGCCGCATCCGGGTCGTCCCGTAGACGAGCGCGGTGACGAAGTCGCGGTCGCGCCCGTCGAGCTCGGAATGCCGGCCCAGGACCACCGGCACGACGAGGTTGGCGTACGCGCCCTCCACGTCGATGCGGGTGAGGGCTTCGAGGGCGACCCGCCGGGCGGCCTCCCCCGGCGCGGGCCGGGGCGACGGGCGCGCGCGCCGCGCCGGAGCCGCCTGCCGCCGCTGGCGGTCGGGATGCCCGCTCACGGACCCAGCCGCCCGCCGTCGACCCAGTGCGCGCCGTTGGCCCACGCCCGCCCCCGCATGCGGGGCTTGCCCTCCGGTTGCACCTCGACGAGCTCGACCGCTTCGCCGGGGTCCGGGCCGGCCGCCACCGTCGGGCCGTCGCCCCGGGGCGGGACCGCCGTGCGCCACACCTTCAGCCGTCGCCCGGCGTGCGTCGTCCAGGCCCCACCGATCCGCACCTGCCGGTGCACCTGGAGGGCCGGCGCGGCCCAGTCGATGCGCCGCTCTTCGGGCGCGATCTTCGCGGCGTAGGTCGGGTCGCCGACCTGCGGGCGCGGTTCACCGAACCCGCGCTCCAGCGCGTCGAGCAGGAGCCGGGTCCCGAGCTCCACCAACCGGCCGCGCACCTCCTCGACCGTGTCGTCCGGGCCGATCGGCACCTCGGCCCGGGCATAGACCCCCCCGGTGTCGAGACCCTCCTCGACGGCCATCAGGCAGACCCCGGTCCGCTGGTCACCCGCCAGGATGGCGCGCTCGACCGGCGCCGCGCCCCGCCATCGTGGCAGGAGCGAGAAGTGCAGGTTCACCATCGGAACCGCGGCGAGGAGGTGCGGCTTGATGATGCGCCCGAAGGCCACGACGACGGCGAGGTCCACTCCCGCGTCGAGGAGGTCGTCGGGTCGATCCGAGACCGGGATGCCGAGGTCTCGCGCCGCCGCCTTCACCGGGCTCGCGACGAGCGCGCCACCCCGGCCGCGCCGAGCGTCGCCCCTGGACACGGCCAGGACCACGTCATGGCCGGCCTCGCGCAGAGCGCGCAGCACGGGCACCGCCAGCGGCGGCGTGCCGAGGAACGCCAGGCGCTCAGGGCGCTCCGGTGGTCGGGGCGGGCCCGCGCCGGACCCGGGCGGTCCAGGCGGCGACGCTGCGGGCACGGCGGAGCCGGCGCTCAGTGCAGCGACAGCCCCCGGGCTGCCTTCGCCGGTGCCGCCTCCTGGCGCCCCAGCATGAGCTCGCGGACGGCCCGCCGGGCAGCTTTGCGGGAGTCCTCGTCGAGGCGCTCCAGCAGGAGGACGCCGTCGAGGTGGTCCAGCTCGTGCTGGAACACCCGGGCCTCGTACTCGCTGGCCTCGATGGAGACCTCGTTGCCGTCGAGGTCGAGTCCGACGAGGTGGATGTCGCGGGGGCGCAGGATCTCCCACGACAGGCCGGGCACCGACAGGCACCCCTCCTCGAAGGCCCACTCACCGGACGCCTCGCGGATCTCGGGGTTGATCAACGTCCGCGCGCCCTGACCGTCACCGGTGTCGTACACGAACAAGCGCTTCTGCACACCGACCTGCGGTGCGGCCAGGCCCACGCCGGGTGCCTCGTACATGGTGGCCGCCATGTCCTCGGCCAGCCGGGCGAGCCGGCCGTCGATGTCGGTGATCTCCTCGGCTCGCTGCCGGAGCACGGGGTCGCCGACGATCCGGATCTCGTAGGGGGCCATGGCGCTCCAGGGTACCGTCGCCTCCATGCCGTCCGGACGAGGTGCCGAGCCGGAACGGGACGGGGCCCGGACCCGGGGCGAGCACTACTTCGCCGCGTCGCCGGCGGCGTCGCACCGCGCCCGCGAGGTCGTGCTCACCCTCGACGGCGTCGCACAGCCCATCGTCCTGGGCACCGATCGCAGCGTCTTTTCGCCCGGCGCCGTCGACGAGGGCACCCGCTTCCTGCTCGAGCGGGGCACGCGTCCCGACCCGTCGGTGACGACGCTGGCCGACGTCGGCTGCGGCTACGGCCCGATCGCCATCGCGCTCGCGCACTGGGCCCCCACCGCCGAGGTGTGGGCGGTGGACGTGAACGAGCGGGCGCGCCAGCTGTGCCGCGACAACGCCGCCCGCGCCGGGGTCGGCGACCGCGTGCGGGTCGTCGCGCCCGACGACGTCCCGGGCGACCTGCGGGTGGACGAGCTCTGGTCGAACCCGCCGATCCGGGTCGGCAAGGAGGCGCTCCACGACCTGCTCGTCACCTGGCTCCGCCGGCTACCCGACCGAGGTGCGGCCCACCTGGTGGTCCACAAGCACCTCGGCAGCGACTCGCTGGCCCGCTGGCTCGCCGAGCACGGTTGGGCGGTGGATCGCCGCCGGTCGCGCCGCGGCTACCGCCTGCTCGATGTGCGCGCCGCCGACCGGTCGGGAAGCTCCCCGCCGGTGGATCGCGCGCAATCCCGGTGACCGAGCGGTCCAGGCGCTCCTAGGTTCGTCCGATGGCGCCGCGGATCACGATCGTCGACGCGTTCACCGACCGCCCGTTCGCCGGCAACCCCGCCGCCGTGTGCGTCCTCGAACGGCCCGCGCCCGAGCCGTGGATGCAGGCAGTCGCGGCCGAGCTGAACCTGTCCGAGACGGCCTTCGTCGTGCTCGGCACAGGCGACGAGGCCGATCTGCGCTGGTTCACGCCGACCGTGGAGGTGGACCTCTGCGGCCATGCCACGCTGGCCGCGACGCACGTGCTCGCTCGAGCGACGCGTTTCCACACGCGCTCCGGGCTGCTGAGGGGAAGGCCGGTGCCGGGTGGCGTCGAGATCGACCTGCCCGCCAATTCCCCCACGCCGGCCACCGTCCCGCCGTCGGCCTGGGCCGGCGCGCTGGGCGTCGCCCCTGCACGCGTGCTCGGCGTGTGGTCGGCCGAGGGAGGCTGGGCGCTCGTCGAGCTCGCATCCGCGGCCGACGTGGGCGCATGCGCGCCCGACCAGGCCGCGATCGTCGCGCTCGGAGGCTCGGTCATCGTCGTGGCCGACCGGTGCGCGACGACCGGCGCCACCAGTGCGCCGGCCACGGCGCCGGACACGGGCACGGGCAGGGACACGGCCACGGACACGCCGGCCGGCGTATCCGAGGGTCCCGGCCTGGCCGCGCTGGGGGGCTCTGCCGGTCGGGTCGACTCCGTGTGCCGGGTGTTCGTGCCGGGGTCGGGCATCGCGGAAGATCCCGTCACCGGAGCGGCTCACTGCGCCATCGCGCCATGGCTCGCCGCCCGGACCGGGCGCACGTCCTTCGTCGGCGAGCAGGCGTCGGCGCGCGGGGGTCGGGTCGTGATGCGCGTCCAGGGTGATCGGGTCGTCCTCCGGGGCGCCGCCGTCACGGTCCTCACGGGCGCTCTGACGGCGGAGCCCGGCCGGCACGCGGGCGGCGGCACGCGGTAGCGGCGGCCTGCTCCCCATCTCAGATGCGGAGGGGATCCACTTCGATGCGGAGGCGGCCGGGCGGGCGGGTGACGGCGGCCAGCGCGTCGCACAGCGTGCGGTGGTCGGCCGCCCGGACGCGCCATGCATCGCCGGCCGGGCCCTGGACCTCGACACCGAGCGGGGTGCCGAGAGCGGCCACGAACGCGGGCGCCGCGGCGCCGGACACCACCGCCATAGCCGACGCCGGCGGCATGCGCAGCGCGGCCCGCACCGGACCCTCGGCCCGCACCACCCGGCCGGGATCCGCGTGCACGGCGGCCTGCACGGCCGGGTGCGTGGGCAGGCGGGTCTGGACGAGCAGCCGGCCGGCCCTGCTGCCGTCGCGGCGGCCCCGCACCAGCCGCGCCCCCGGGCCAGCAGCGCGAACGCCTGCTCTCCGGCCCGGTAGCGCAGGGCGGCCAGCTCCTGATCGAGATCGAGGAACGCGACCACCGCAGCCGACGCGACCTGGTGCAGCGCCGCCTCGGTCCCGACCACGACGCGCTCGCCGCCAACGGGCCGGCCCGCGGTCGCCGCAGTGATCTCACCGACGGGTTCCCCGGCCAGTGCCTCGATCTCCTCGCGCACCCGGCTGACGCCGGCCCGCAGGTTCTTCATGCGGCTGCCCCCGCAGCCCAGGCACACGACCGGCCGATCGGCACCGCAGCGGCCACACACGAGGCGGCCGGCGTCGGGTTGGGAGACGGCCGCCTCGCAGGCGGCGCAGCGGGCCAGCTCCCCACAGGCCGCGCAGGCCAGCAGGCGTGAGCGGCCCGTCCGGTTCACGACGCACACCACCCGACCCTCGGCGCGCAGGGCCCGCACGAAGGCGTCCGAGTAGAGGCCCGCGGCGACCGGGTCCTCGTCGCGCCGGTCGACCACCTCCACCATCGGCCAGGCGGCCCGCTCGTGGGCACGGCTGGCCGCGACGAGCGGGCCCCATGCAAGCGCCTCCAGCGTGGGACACGGGGACACGAGCGTGCAGTGCGCGCCCGCCCTCGCCGCCCGCTCCACGGCGACGTCCCGCGCGTGCCAGGTCGGCGACTGCTCGGACTGCAGGCCCTCGTCGTGCTCGTCGAGCACCACCACGTGCCGCAGGTTCGCCACCGGTGCCCACGCCGCCGAGCGAGCGCCCACGACGTGCGCCCAGGCGGCCCCCGCAGCCCACTCCCCGGCCACGACCGCCGGCGGCAGGTCGGCCGACATCGAGGCGATCGCGAAGCCCTCGCGCCGGAGGCGGGCCGCGAGGCGCTGCGCCTCGCCGACGCCGGGGCACACCACCAGCGCCCAACCGCCGTGGGCCTCGGCGCGCGCCACGGCGGCGCGCACCACGCCGTACCGGTCCGCGGCCGGACCCAGGCGCAGGACGGCCCGGTCGCGGCCGAGCGCATCCGCGACGGCGTCGCCGGTCGCCTCCGGCGACCCGGGCGCGGCCGGCGACCCGAGCGACCCGAGCGACCCGGTCGCGTCCGGCGACCCGAGCGACCCGGGCGACCCGGGCGACCCGGGGGACGCGGGCGACGCGGGCGGCGCGGGCGGCGCGGGCGGCGGCGGCAGCCGGCGCACCGCCGCAGGAGGCGACGCTGTCCGGAGGAACGACGCAGCCCGGCCCGCCCACCGCCACGCGGCCCAGCCGGCGAGCGCCAGCACGTCGGCCGGAGGACCGTGACCGGTCACCTTGGCGATGGGGCGCGGCTCGACACCGGGAGGAGGCTCGACGCCGACCTCCACCACCCAGCCGCCCACCCGGCGACCGTGGAGGTCGATGCGCACCATCGTGCCGGCGCGCACGTGGTCCCGGAGCGGCTCCGGGACCACGTAGTCGAACCGCTTGTCGATGGCGGGCACATCCGGGAGGACCCGGACGACCAGCGGTGCCGGCTCGGGGCCGGCCGCCGTCACAGCCCCAGCTGCGACGTGAGGGCGTCCACCCGGTCGGTGTGCTCCCACGTGAACTCGGGCTCGTCGCGACCGAAGTGGCCGTAGGCGGCCGTCTTGGCGAAGATCGGCCGGCGCAGGTCGAGGTCCCGGGCGATGGCGGCCGGGCGGAGGTCGAACACCTCGCGCACCGCCTTCTCGATGGCCTCGGGGGCGACGTGCTCGGTCCCGAACGTGTCGATCAGGATCGACAGGGGGTGGGCGACGCCGATGGCGTAGGCGACCTGCACCTCGCAGCGGTCGGCCGCGCCGGCGGCGACGACGTTCTTGGCCACCCAGCGGGCCGCGTAGGCGGCCGAGCGGTCCACCTTCGACGGGTCCTTGCCGGAGAACGCACCGCCGCCGTGGCGGGCCCAGCCGCCGTAGGTGTCGACGATGATCTTGCGCCCGGTCAGGCCGCAGTCGGCGTGCGGGCCGCCGAGCTCGAAGACACCGGTCGGGTTCACGAACAGCTCGAAGTCGTCGTCGGCGAACGCCGCGGGGATCACCGGGCGCACGACGTGCTCCAGGAGCTCGGGCTTGATCTGCGTGTCGCGGTCGACGCCGGGGTTGTGCTGCGTGGAGATGAGCACGGTACGCAGCCCGACCGGCTTGCCGTCCTCGTAGTCGATGGTGACCTGGGTCTTGCCGTCGGGACGCAGCCACGGGATGATCCCCGCCTTGCGCACCTCGGCCAGGCGTTCGGCCAGCTTGTGGGCCAGCCAGATCGGCGTGGGCATGAGGCCCGACGTCTCGTTGCACGCGTAGCCGAACATCATCCCCTGGTCGCCGGCGCCCTGGCTGTTGAGGATGTCCTCCCCGCTCGAGCCGGCGCGCGTCTCCTCCGAGTGCGTCACACCGGCGTCGATGTCCGGCGACTGCGGGTCGATCGACACGATCACGCCGCAGGTGTGCCCGTCGATGCCGTACGCCGCGTTGTCGTAGCCGATGCCGACGATGGTCTCCCGGACGATCTTCGGGATCTCCACGTAGCCCTTCGTGGTGATCTCCCCGGCGACCATCGCGAGGCCGGGGGTCACCATCGTCTCGCACGCCACCCGGGCATGGGGGTCCTCGCGCAGGATGGCGTCGAGGATCGAATCGGAGATCTGGTCGGCCATCTTGTCGGGATGACCCTCGGTCACTGACTCCGAGGTGAAGGTGAAGCGGCTCACGGACTGCTCCTAGGTTGCCGTTGGTTCAGGTTCGGTCTCGTGCAGGGGCTTGGCCGGCGCCGCGCCGGCGGCCCGGCGGTGCTCGGCCACGGCGTCGAGCACGGTGCGGGCGACGGTGCGCTTGTCGACCAGCGCACCATCATGCTCGACGCCGCGGTGCGACACGATCACCACGCGGTTGGTGTCGTGCCCGAAGCCCGCGCCGGGCTCGGACACGTCGTTGGCCACGACGAGGTCCGCGCCCTTGCCGGCGAGCTTGCCGGCGGCGTGGGCCACGACGTCGCTCGTCTCGGCGGCGAACCCGACCAGCGTCTGCCCGGCGCGCTTGCGCCGGCCCAGCTCGCTCAGGATGTCGGGCGTGGGCTCGAGATCGACGAGCGGCACGCCGTCGGCCTTCTTGAGCTTGTGGCCGGCCGGCGCCTTGGGCCGGAAGTCGGCCACGGCCGCGGCCATGATGACCACGTCGGCGCCGTCGGCGCGCGCCAGCACGGCCGCCTCCATCTCCGCCGCGGTCTCGACATCGATCCGCTCGACGCCCGGCGCGCTGGCCCGGTCGGCGGCGGTGACGAGCACGACGCCAGCACCCCGGGCGGCCGCCTCGTCCGCGATGGCGTGGCCCTGCTTGCCGGAGGACCGGTTGCCGAGGAAGCGCACCGGGTCGATGGGCTCGCGGGTTCCGCCGGCGGTGACGAGCACGGTGAGGCCGGCCAGATCGCGCCCGGGCCCGCGCAGCGCGGCCTCGGCGGCCGCTACGATCGCCGCGGGTTCGGCGAGGCGGCCGGCGCCGATGTCGCCTCCCGCGAGACGCCCTTCCCCGGGGGCCACCACGTGCACGCCCCGCTCACGCAGCACCGCCAGGTTGTCCCGCACGGCGGGGTGCTCCCACATCTCCGTGTGCATCGCCGGGGCCACCACGACCGGCGCCCGCGTGGCGATCAACGTGGCCGTGAGCAGGTCGTCGGAGTAGCCCATGCGGTAGGCGGCGAGCAGCCGGGCGGTGGCCGGCGCCACGACGATCAGATCGGCGGTCCGGCCGAGGCGGGTGTGCGGGATGGGGTCGGCGTCGTCGAACAGCGACGTCTTGGCCGGCTCGGAGGCGAGCGCCGAGAAGGTCGTCGCGCCGACGAAGCGGGTGGCGCCCTCGGTGAGCACGGGCACGACGTGCGCGCCGGCGTCGACCAGGCGGCGGCACACCTCGACCGCCTTGTAGGCGGCGATCCCCCCGGTCACGCCGAGGACGATCCTTCGGCCGGCGAGCACCGCTGACCCGGGGCCGCGCTGCGCCGGCTACTCGGCTCCCGGCGCTCCGGCGTCGGCGTCGGCGGCGTCGGCGTCGGCACCGCCGTCCTCGGGTGAATCGACGGGGACGATCTTGTCGGCCGCGATCTCCTCGAAGGCGATCGACAGCGGCTTGCGGGCCACGGAGCTGACCTGCGGGGGCACGATGGTGCCGAGACCGTCGCCGAGCTGGCCGTAGTACGAGTTGATCTGGCGGGCCCGCTTGGCTCCGAGCGTCACCAGGCGGAACTTCGAGCCGTCGACGCGGCCGATGAGCTCCTCGATGCGGGGCTCGATCATCGTGTCGTGCTGCTCGGCCATGCGCGCCGCTCCAGTGCTGGTCCCAGGGGGAAGCGCATTGTAGGGCCTCGCGGCCCCGGGACCCGAAACGGTCGGCCTCGGCCTGAGCCGGCGCTGGCCCGTTCGGGGCGCACCTGGCCTTGTCGGCCGGTTCTGATTGCAGACGGTTGCGCTCGGCCCCGCCCTTTGCGATCAGAACGGTCGGCGGGCTCAGCTCGACTCAGCTCGACTCAGCTCGGCTCGGTTGGTGCGGGCTTGGAGACGATGACCGGGAAGCGAAAGGACGGTGGGTGGTGGTGTCGATGCGGGCGAGGCGGTGGTCGCCGGCTCGGAGCGCGGTCCCGGGTCGTTCGGGCCGCAGGCAACTGTTACGAGCGCAGCAGGAGAACCACCGGAGGCCACGACGTCGTCCCGCCACGTTCGAGTGCCGGAGCCCTCGCCACGCGCCCGGTTCTGCACTCAGAACCGTCGCGGGGGCGAGCCGGCCGCGTGGACAACGTTCTGAGTGCAGGAGGGGCCGCGGAGCGCCCGCCCCTGCTACCAGATCAGCTGCTACCAGATCAGCTGCTGCCACATCAGGGGACGACGTGGCGCTCGCGGGCCGCCGCAACCAGGTCCGCCACGAGGTCGGCGGGTGGGCGGGTGGTCGAGTCGACCACGACGTCGTAGACGCGAAGGTCGGCGAGGTCGATGCCGTAGTAGGTGGCGTAGCGGCGGCGCTCCGACGCCTCCCGCTCCCGGTTGGCCTCGAGCGCGTCCTCGATCGACCCTCCGTCGCGCCGCGCCACCCGCTCGGCGCGGACCATCTCGTCGCAGTCGATCCACACGAGCAGCCCGCTCAGCCCCGCGCGCGACGCCAGCCAGCCGGCCAGTCGCGACTCGAGGACCACGCTGCCCTCCCGGGCCCGCTCGGTGAGCCGGTCGTCGAGGGCGCGGTCGATCGCATCGTCACCCTCGGCCCGGCGCGACAGCTCGGCGAGGGTCAACCCCCGACCGGAGGCGAGGGCGCGGAAGACCGTCCCCCCGTCGACGTGCTCCAGCCCGAGATCGGCCGCCAAGGGGCGGGCGACCGTGCTGGTGCCCGCACCGGGCGGGCCGGAGATGGTGACGAGGCCGCCGCCCGGCCGCGCCCGGGTCGAGCCGGCGCTCATGTGACGCTGGCCGCGAGCTGGGCTAGGAGCTGAAGGCCTCGAGCAGGGCGCGGCGCTGCTGTTCGCCAAGGCCCTGCATCCGCCGGTTGTCGGCGATGCCGATCTCCTCCATCGTGCGGCGGGCCTTGACCTTGCCGACGCCGGGCAGCGCCTCGATGACCGCGAGCACCTTCATCTTGCCGATCATCTCGTCCGACTTCGCCTGGTCGAGGACTGTCGGCAGAGACAAGGAGCCCATCTTGAGCTTCTCCTTGATCTCGGCGCGGGCGCGGCGCGCCTGGGCGGCCTTCTCCAGGGCGGCCTGGCGCTGTTCCGGGGACAGGGAGGGTGGCTGAGGCATGGCGGCGACCCTAACGCGTCGGCACGTGAGCGGGTCCGACGGCACGGCCGGGGCCGACGGCACCCGGGCGCGGGGACGACGCAACCCGGACGCGGGGACGACGCAACCCGGACGCGGTCGACGACGACGAGACCCGGACGACGAGACCCGGACGACGGGACCCGGACGCCGGGAGGCCGGCCCCGAGATCCCTCGACGTCGAGGCGTCAGACGCCGCCGAGGATGTCGTCGACGATGGCGGAAGCCGCGGCCGCAGGGTCGTCGGCCTGGCTCACCGGCCGGCCGACGACGATGACCGACGCGCCGGCCGCGAACGCCTCGCCCGGCGTGGCGATGCGGGCCTGGTCGCCGGGCGGCGCCCCGGGGGGCCGGATGCCGGGCGTGACCTTGAGCAGATCGGGGACGACCTCGCCCGCCACGCCGAGATCGGGCGACGCGCACACGATGCCCGCGCAGCCGGCCCGCTCGGCCAGCGTCATGCGGTCCCGCAACACGTCGGGCACCACGTCGCGCTCGCTCGTGAGCACCGTGACGCCGAGGACCTTCGGCGGCGACACGTCGACCGCGTCGGCCCCCGCGGTCGCGCCCTCGACGGCGGCCTGGAGCATCGCCATCCCTCCGGCCGTGTGCACGGTGAGGTACTGGACGCCGAGCGCCCCCACGACCCGCGACGCGCGCAGGACCGTGTTCGGGATGTCGTGCAGCTTGAGGTCGAGCAGGACGTCGAAGCCGAGGTCCAGGAGCGCTTCGACGGTGCCCGGCCCCTCGGCGAAGTAGAGCTCGAGGCCCACCTTGGCGACCCCGAACCACGGCCGCACCTGGCGGGCGATGCGCAGCGCGGCCACGAGGTCGTCGACGTCCAGGGCGACGGCCAGCCGCTGGCGCACCTCGTCGGGCACGTCGGTCGTGGGGGTCTCGCTCACCGTGGCTCCTCGCAGGGGTGGGTTCGGCGGCGGGCCGGGACGCTACCGGCTCGGCGGTCGGGCCGGGTGGACCCCTCGCTCCGCCGGCTCGCCGCCGCGGACGGGGGGGCCGGGGGGTCGCACCGATCCCGTCAGCTCGGCGATCCGGGCGACACCGTGGTGCGCGCACCAGGTCTCCAGCTCGGCGAGCACCCGCCCGCTCGCGCCCGGCTCGGCGAACGTGGCCGTGCCCACCTGCACCGCCGACGCTCCGGCCACGATCAGCTCGGCCGCGTCGGCGCCGCTCGCCACGCCCCCGACACCGACGACGGGCAGGTCGGGCAGCGCGGCGTGGACGTCGTGGACGGCCCGGACCGCGATCGGGTGGACGGCGGCCCCGGAGAGCCCGCCGCCGCCGTTGGCGAGGCGGTAGGTGCGGCGGTCCGGGTCGATGGCCATGCCCATCACCGTGTTGATCAGCGTGACGGCCTCGGCGCCGGCCCGCCGCGCCGCGTCCGCGACGGCGACGAGGTCGGTGACGTTGGGGCTGAGCTTGGCCCAGCGGGGCCGGCCGCAGGCCGCCGCGGCGGCCACGGCCTCCTCGGTGGCCGAGGTGGAGTGGGCGAAGATGTCGGCTCGGGCCTCGACGTTCGGGCACGACAGGTTGACCTCGACGGCCAGCACTCCGGCCGGCGCGCCGGCCAGCAGCGCGGCCGCGCGTTCGTAGTCGCTCACGCTCCGGCCCCAGATCGAGGCGACGACCCTGGCGCCCGTGGCCAGCAGCGCCGGCAGATCCCGTTCCAGCCATGCCTCGACCCCGGGTCCCTGGAGGCCGACGGCGTTGAGCATCCCGCCGCCCGCCTCGTGGACCCGCGGCGCTGGGTTGCCGGTCCACGGGTCGGCCGACAGCGACTTCACCACCACGGCGCCCAGGGTGCCGAGGTCCAGGTAGGAGGCCAGCTCCGCGCCGTGCCCGGCCGTCCCCGACGCGGTCATCACGGGGTTGGGGAGCGCCACCGACCCCACGGCCACGGCGAGGTCGACCGGAGCGGTCGCCCAGCGCCGGCCGAGGCGCCTCACAGGTCCAGGACGAGCTGGGCGTCGGGTCGCCCCGCGTGGAGGTCCTGGAGGCTGCGGACGCGCAGGTCCGCGCGGGCCCGCTCCTCCATGCCCTCGACCGCGGCCAGACCCGCCGCGGCGGTCGTGAGGATCGGGATCCCCGCCACACCGGCCGCGGCGCGGATGTAGGCGCCGTCGGCGCGGGGGCCGCGACCGCGCGGGCTGTTCACGACGAGCGTGATCTGGCCGGCCTCGATGAGGTCCACCGCGGTCAGGGCCAGGCCCGCTTCGGCGGGCACGCCCAGCTCGAGCCCCGACTCGCCGAGCTTGCGGACCCGGATCTCGACGGGCACGCCGTGGCGGGCCAGGTGGTCGGCGGTTCCGAGCGTGGCGGCCAGGCGGAAGCCGAGGGCACGCAGGCGCCTGGCCACGTCGACGCCGGCGGGCTTGTCCCGCTCGGCCAGCGACAGGAACGCCATGCCGCCGGGGGGCAGCGCGTCACCGGCGGCGAGCTGCGACTTGTGGAAGGCCAGGCCGAACGTGCGGTCGATCCCCATCACCTCACCCGTCGAGCGCATCTCGGGACCCAGCACCCGGTCCGCGTCGGGGAAGCGGTTGAAGGGCAGGACGGCCTCCTTCACCGCCACGTGGCCCCGCACGGGCGGCCGCAGCACGCCCTCACGGCGCAGCTCGTCCAGCGTCGCACCCGCCATGAGCCGAGCCGCCGCCTTGACCAGTGGGACGCCGGTGGCCTTGGCCACGAACGGGACGGTCCGGCTCGCGCGCGGGTTCGCCTCGATGACGAAGACCTGGCCGTCGCGCACCGCGTACTGCACGTTGAGCGGCCCCACCACCGCCAGCTCCGCGGCGATGCGGCGCGTGTAGTCCTCGATCACGTGGACCGTTCCCGGTGACAGCGAGTACGGCGGGATCGCGCAGGCGGAGTCACCCGAGTGGACGCCGGCCTCCTCGACGTGCTCCATGACCGCGCCGATGAGCACGTCGCCGGTGGCGTCGCGCAGCGCGTCGACGTCGACCTCGGTGGCGTCTTCCAGGAACCGGTCCACGAGGACCGGACGCTCGGCGGAGAGGCCGCCCTCCCGGCCGAGGCTCCCGAAGCCGGCGAGCTCCTGCATGGCGCGCCGGAGGTGGTCGTCGTCGTAGACGATCTCCATGGCCCGCCCGCCGAGCACGTAGGACGGCCGCACGAGCACCGGGTAGCCGATGCGGGCGCTGATGGTCCGCGCCTGCTCGAAGCTCGAGGCCGTCCCGCCCGCGGGCTGGGGGATCTCGAGGCGGGCGCACAGCGCGTTCCAGCGGTCGCGGTCCTCGGCCAGGTCGATCGACGCCGGGGACGTGCCGAGCACCAGCTCCGCGGGGATGGCGTCGGCCAGCTTGAGCGGTGTCTGCCCGCCGAGCGACACGACGACGCCACGCAGGTCCCCACTGTCGCGCTCGGCGTCGAGCACGTTCATGACGTCTTCGAAGGTGAGCGGCTCGAAGTACAGGCGGTCGCTCGTGTCGTAGTCGGTCGAGACGGTCTCGGGATTGCAGTTGATCATCACGGTCTCGAAGCCGGCGTCGCGCAGGGCGAAGCTGGCGTGGACGCAGCAGTAGTCGAACTCGATGCCTTGGCCGATCCGGTTGGGGCCGGACCCGAGGATCACCACCTTCGGCCGGCCGCTCGGCACCACCTCGTCGGTGTCCTCGTAGGTGGAGTAGTGGTACGGCGTCGCCGCCTCGAACTCCGCCGCGCACGTGTCGACGGTCTTGTACGTCGGGCGCACGCCGGCGGCCAGGCGTGCCGCCCGAACGTCGCGCTCGGGCACGTCCCACAGGTGCGACAGCTGCGCGTCGCCGAAGCCGAGGCGCTTGGCCCGCCGCCACCCGGCGCGGTCCATGCCTGCGAAGCCGACCTCCTCGAGGTGGGCGCGCTCCTCGGTGATGAGCAGCATCTGGTCGAGGAACCACGGGTCGACCCGCGTCACCTCGGCGACCTTGTCGACGGGGATGCCCCGGCGCAGCGCGGCCTCGAGCTGGAAGGCCCGGTCGGGGGTGGCAACCGCGGCCCCCGCCAGCAGCTCGGCGTCGTCGAGGTCGTCGAGCTCGCCTTCGGCCGGGTCGCAGTTGAGGCCGAGCCTGCCCTGCTCGAGGGAGCGCAGCGCCTTCTGCAGCGACTCGGGGAACGTGCGCCCGATGGCCATGGCCTCGCCCACCGACTGCATCTGGGTCCCGAGCACGGGCGGTTGGCCGGGGAACTTCTCGAACGCCCAGCGGGGCACCTTCGTGACCACGTAGTCGATCACCGGCTCGAACGACGCCGGCGTCTTGCGGGTGATGTCGTTCGGGATCTCGTCGAGCGTGTAGCCCACCGCCAGGCGGGCCGCGATCTTGGCGATCGGGAAGCCGGTGGCCTTCGAGGCCAGCGCCGAGCTGCGGCTCACCCGCGGGTTCATCTCGATGATGACCATGTCGCCGTTGGCCGGGTTCAGGGCGAACTGGACGTTGGAGCCGCCGGTCTCCACGCCCACGCGGCGGATGCAGGCGAAGGCGGCGTCGCGCATGGTCTGGTACTCGACGTCCGAGAGCGTCTGGGCGGGAGCCACCGTGATCGAGTCGCCGGTGTGGACGCCCATCGGGTCGACGTTCTCGATGGAGCAGACGATCACGCAGTTGTCGGCCCGGTCGCGCATCACCTCGAGCTCGTACTCCTTCCACCCCGCGATCGACCGCTCGATGAGGATCTCCGAGATGGGGCTGGCGGCGAGGCCGTTGCCTGCGACCCGCTCGAACTCCTCGGGCGTGGCGGCGATGCCGGTTCCCTTGCCGCCCAGGATGTACGCGGGCCTGATCACCACGGGCAGCCCGACCGAGGCGACCACCGAGCGGGCCTCGTCCATCGTGTGGGCGATGCCGGACGAAGGCACGTCGAGCCCGATCTCCTGCATGGCCGCCTTGAACCGCTGGCGGTCCTCGGCGGTGGCGATGGCCTCCGCGTTCGCGCCGATCAGCTCCACGCCGTAGCGCTCCAGCGCCCCGGCCTCGACGAGCTCCATGGCCAGGTTCAGCGCGGTCTGGCCGCCCAACGTCGGCAGCAGCGCGTCCGGCCGCTCGGTGCGGATGATCTCAGTGACGACCTCGACGTCGAGCGGCTCGACGTAGGTGGCGTCCGCGAACTCCGGGTCGGTCATGATCGTCGCCGGGTTGGAGTTGGCCAGGATCACCCGGTACCCCTCCTGGCGCAGCACCCGGCAGGCCTGGGTGCCCGAGTAGTCGAACTCGCTGGCCTGGCCGATGACGATCGGGCCCGAGCCGATCAGCAGGATCGACGAGATGTCGGTGCGCTTGGGCATCAGGCGCTCGCCATCAGGTCGGCGAACTGTGCGAACAGGTACGACGCATCGTGCGGACCGGGCCCGGCCTCCGGGTGGTGCTGGACCGAGAACGCGGGCACCTCGGTGCTCCGGATGCCCTCCACCACGCCGTCGTTCAGGTTGACGTGGGTGACCTCGGCGGTGGGCGCCGACCCGTCCACCACCGCGAAGCTGTGGTTCTGGCTCGTGATCTCCACGTGGCCGGTGAGGACGTTGCGGACGGGGTGGTTGCCGCCGTGGTGGCCGAACGGCAGCTTCTCGGTGCGCCCGCCGAGCGCGGTGGCGAGCAGCTGGTGGCCGAGGCAGATCCCGAACACGGGCACCTCGCCGAGCAGATCGCGGATGGCGTCGACCGCGTACGGCACCGTCGTGGGGTCGCCCGGACCGTTCGAGAGGAACACGCCGTCGGGCTCGCGGGCCAGCACCTCGGCCGCCGTGGTGGCGGCAGGGACGACGTCGACGGTGGCGATGGCGCCCAGCTTGCGCAGGATGGTGGTCTTGATGCCGTAGTCGTAGGCGACCACGTGGAGGCGCCCGGACGAGCGCTCGCCGCCCACCGCGTAGGGCTCGGCGGTCGTCACCTGGGCGACGAGGTCCACCCCATCCGTCCCCGGCTCGGCCGCGGCGGCCGCGCGCAGCCTCGCCTCGTCGACCGTGGACCCGTCGGCCGCGGCGCCGACGGCCCCGAACGCACCCGGGACCGCCCCGGCGTCGCGGATGTGGCGGGTGAGCCGGCGGGTGTCGAGGCCCCCGATGCCGGGCACGGCGTGGCGGCGCAGGAACGCGTCGAGGTCCTCGTTGCTGCGCCAGCTGCTGCGACGGCGGGCCAGCTCCCTCACGACGACACCGCGCACGAACGGCCGGCGGCTCTCGTCGTCGGCGGGCGTGGCGCCGTAGTTGCCGATGTGGGGATAGGTGAACGTCACGATCTGCCCTGCGTAGGAGGGGTCGCTGATGACCTCCTGGTAGCCGGTGAGGACCGTGTTGAACACCACCTCACCGGTGGCCACGCCGGCGGCCGGTTCGGCGCCGAGGGCCTCGCCTTCGAACACCTCACCGTCGGCCAGCACGAGCAGGGCCGGGCGGACGCTCACCTTGCGAGCCTCGCGGCCGGGCCCGCCTCCATGCAAGTCCCTGCATATGCATGCACATCCCTCGCGGCGGCCGGCTGCCGAGCGGAGGTCATCGCTGGGCCTCGCCGTCGACCACGACGGGCTCCCCGGCGAGCAGGGTGTGGCGGACGCGGCCGGTCAGGGTCCGCCCCGCCCACGGGCTGTTGCGGCTGCGGCTGGCCGAGCGAGCCGGATCGACCGTCCACGTCGCCGCCGGATCGATCACGCAGAGGTTGGCGGGGCGGCCGGCCTGGACGGGACCGCCGTGGCTGTCCTCGATGCCGGCGATGCGGGCCGGCTGCCACGACAGCAGGGCCAGCACCCGTTCGAGCGGCAGGCCGGACTCGCTGCAGGCCACGGCCAGCGCGGTCTCGAGCCCGAGCATCCCGGGCGGCGCCTCGTCGAAGGGCTGCTCCTTGTCCTGCGCGGTATGAGGTGCGTGGTCGGTGGCGATGGCGTCGATGGTGCCGTCGGCCAGTCCCGCCCGCACCGCGGCCACGTCGTCGTCGGTCCGCAGCGGCGGGTTCACCTTGAACACCGGGTCGAAGGAGGCGCACTCGGCGTGGGTCAGCGCGAGGTGGTGCGGCGTCGCCTCGCAGGTGACCGCCACGCCGCTGGCGCGGGCGGCCCGCACCATGGCGACCGAGCCGGCGGTCGAGAGGTGCTGGAGGTGCACGCGGCTGCCGGTGAGACGGGCCAGCGCGAGGTCGCGCATGACCATGAGCTCCTCCGCCTCGGCCGGCTGGCCGGCGATGCCGAGCTTGGCGGACCACACGCCCTCGTGGAGGTGGCCGCCGGCCGCCAGCGCGGCGTCCTCGCAGTGCTCGGCCAGGACGACCGGCCAGGGCAACCCGACCGCGTACTCCATGGCCCGCCGCATGAGGCGCCCGTCCTGCACGCCCGAGCCGTCGTCGGTGAAGATCCGCACGCCGAGCTCCGCCAGCTCGGCCATGGGCGTGAGGCGCTCACCCGCCCTGCCGACGGTGATGGCGGCGGCCGGGAACACCTCGCAGAGGGCCGTGCGACCGAGGTCCTGCACCTCGCGCACCGCGGCCGCACCGTCGACGGCGGGGGTGGTGTTGGGCATGGCGACGACCGCCGTGAACCCGCCGAGGGCGGCGCCCCGGCTGCCCGTCTCGACCGTCTCCGCCTCCTCGTTGCCGGGCTGGCGCAGGTGGGCGTGCAGGTCGACGAGGCCGGGCGCGACGACGCAGCCGCCTGCGTCGAGGACACGGTCACCCGCGAGGTCCGCGCCCACGGCGACGATGCGGCCGTCGTCGACCAGCACGTCGGCGGCGCGCGCTCCGGAGGCGTCGAGCACCCGGCCTCCCTTGATGGCGACGGTGCTCACCGGCTCTCCCCCACGGCCGCCTCCATGACGTCGTCGGCCGTGAGGACCTTGTCGCTGCCCGCGCCGAGCAGCAGGTACAGCACGGCCATGCGGACGGCCACCCCGTTGCGGACCTGGTCGATGATGGCCGACCGGGGGAGGTCGGCGACCTCCGGGGCGATCTCGACGCCCCGGTTCATCGGACCCGGGTGCATCACGAGCGCGTCGTCGCGCAGGCGGGCGGCGCGCCGCACGGTGAGCCCGTAGCGGGCGGTGTACTCGCGCAGCGACGGCACGAGCGCCTCGGTCATGCGCTCCTGCTGGATGCGCAGGAGGTAGATCACGTCGGCGTCCGGGGCCACCGCGTCGAGGTCATGGCTCACGGATACGGGCCAGCCCTCGAGCGTGGGGGGCAGCAACGTCGGCGGGGCGACGAGCGTGACGTCGGCGCCCAGGGCCGTGAAGGCGGCGATGTCCGAGCGGGCGACCCGCGAGTGCTTCACGTCGCCGACGATGAGGACGCGGCGGCCGGCGAGGCTGCCCAGCCGCTCGCGGATCGTGTAGCAGTCGAGCAGGGCCTGGGTGGGGTGTTCGTGCCAGCCGTCGCCCGCGTTCACCACCGCGGCGTCCACCCAGGACGCGACCCGGTGCGGCGCTCCCGACGACCGGTGGCGCACGACGATGCAGTCGACGCCCATCGCCTCGATGGTCAGCGCCGTGTCGCGCAACGATTCGCCCTTGCGCACCGACGACGTGCTGACGCTGAACGACATCGTGTCGGCCGACAACCGCTTGGCGGCCGTCTCGAACGACAGGCGCGTCCGCGTGGAGTCCTCGAAGAACAGCGATGCCACCGTCTTGCCCCGCAGTGCCGGGACCTTCGGGATCGAGCGCCGGCTCACCTCGACGAAGGCATCTGTCAGCCGCATGACCTCGTCGATCCCGTCGGCGCCGAGATCGTCGATCGACAGCAGGTGGCGGACGGGGCGGGCCGGCGCACCGGTCACTTGACCACCTCGCCCAGATCGACGCCTTCGGCGTGCACGTCGACCGCTTCGTCGCGGCGGGTCGGCAGGTTCTTGCCCACGTAGTCGGGCCGGATCGGCAGCTCGCGGTGGCCTCGGTCGACCATCACCGCGAGCTGCACGGCCCGCGGCCGCCCGTAGTCGTTCATGGCGTTGAGCGCGGCCCGGATCGTGCGCCCCGTGAACAGGACGTCGTCGACGAGCAGGACGACCCGGCCGTCGAGCTCGAAGCCGATGTCGGTCACGGCCTCGGGCAGGACCGGCCGCAGGCCGATGTCGTCGCGGTAGAAGGCGACGTCGAGCGACCCGCGCGGGACCTCGATCCCCTCGATGGCCCGCAACGTCTCCGCCAGGCGCTCGGCGATGGGCACGCCGCCGGTCTGGAGCCCGATCATGACCACGTTGCCGAGGCCGTGGTTGCGCTCGACCACCTCGTGGGCCATCCGCCACGTCGCCCGCTGGAGATCGTCGCGATCCATGATCCGCTTGCGGGCAACGAAAACGCCCCCGTACGGGGGCGTGATCCTGCGCTCTCGTTCGGCCAAGCCGTGCCTCCTGTCCGTTCGGGCCTCGCGGGACCCGCTTCACGGTCAGGAAGGCACCGTACCACCTCGCGGCCCGGGGCCCGAGGGAGCCGGCCGGGCCCCACCTCCCGGCGTCTTTGGTTCTTTGGCAGCGCATGGCGGGGCCAAAGAACCAAAGACGGTGGATGCGGCCACGGACCGGACCCAGAGGTTGCGCCCGTCGGGCAGGCGGCCCACCTTCGAGAGCCCGACCCGGGTCGCCACCGCGGCCGAGGCGACGTTGCCGGGCTGGATCCGGGCGACGACCTGCGCCGCACCCGCTCCGCGCCCCGCAGATCCGAGCGCCCATCCGACCATCAGGCACACGGCCGCCGATGCCACCCCACGGCCTCGATGCTCGACGCGCACCCACCAGCCGGCCTCGAGGACCGGCTGGGTCAGCGCCGGCGAGCCGGCCGCAGCCGTCCGCGGCCGCAGCGGCCGCAGCGGCCGGAGGCCGACCTCGCCCCACACGTCGTCGGCCTCGAAGGCCGGAGCGATCACCAGGTCGAGCGCCGCTCCGGACTCGACCCGAGCCGACCACCCGCCGATCCAGCGCGCCGCCGCTGCGTCGCTGCGATCTGCCGGCACCGACACGCCCGCGGCGATCTCGGGCTCGGCCCACGCGGCGGCGAGCGCGGCGGTGTCGGCCGGTCGCCAGGGCCGCAGCACGATCCCGGCCGCGGCGTCGACCAGCGGCGGATCCGGTGGGCCGAGTCCGCTCACCGGCCCCCACCCACCAGCCTTCTTTGGTTCTTTGGCAACGCCCGGCGTTGCCAAAGAACCAAAGATGCGGAGGGGCCGGAGGGCCTCACGGGCCGTCCGGGCCCCGCAGCTCGTCGGCGATCCGGGCCAGCATGCCGTTCACGAATGCGCCCGAGCCGTCGGTCGAGTACCGCTTGGCCAGCTCGACGGCCTCGTTGATGACCACGTTGCGGGGCACGTCGGGCCTGTGGCCCAGCTCGTAGGTGGCCAGGCGCAACACGGCGCGGTCGAGCGCCGGCATGCGCTCGACGTCCCAGCCGCGGGCGAACCGGCCCAGCGTGGCGTCGATGCCGGCACGCTGCTGGTCGGCTCCGGTGGCCACCGCCACGGCGTAGCCGTCGGGCGGGACGGGCAGCGCGGCGATCACGTCGGCCACCGGCTGGTCCTTGATCTCGGCCTCGTAGAGGAGGTGCATGGCCCGCTCGCGAGCCTCGCGACGGGTGGCGCCGGGCTGGCCGCTAGGCACGGGTGATGTACTCGCCGCTGCGGGTGTCGATCCGCAGCCGGTCGCCGGTGTTGACGAACAGCGGGACCTGGACCACGAGACCGGTCTCCATGGTGGCCGGCTTGCGGGCACCCGAGACCCGGTCGCCCTGCACGCCGGGCTCGGTCTCCCTGACCGTCAGCTCGACCGCCGCCGGCAGCTCCACCCCCACGATCTCGTCGCCGTACATGTTGATGATGGGTGCAGCTCCGTCGACGAGGTAGTCGACGGCCGAGCCCAGCGCCGCGCGCCCGACGTGCATCTGCTCGTACGACGAGTTGTCCATGAACACGTAGTCCTCGCCGTCCTTGTAGAGGTACTGCATCTCCCTCTTGTCGAGCCGGGCCTGGTCCACCTTCTCGGCCGCCCGGAACGTGCGCTCGAGCTGTGCGCCGGTGCGGACGTTGCGCAAGGTGGTCCGCACGAACGCGCCACCCTTGCCCGGCTTGACGTGCTGGAAGTCGACGACCTGGAACAGGCCCTCCGGCAGGTTCAGCGTCATGCCGTTCTTCAGATCGTTCGTGGTCATGGCCATGGTGGTTCCTCGCAGATCGGCGTGGTCGCGGTGGGTTCGGGCGCGCTGGCGGCGGGCGGCCGGCGCAAGGACGGCGGCGACGGCGGGTCCGGGGCGGCACGGAGCCGGGCTCCCCGACGGGTCCCAGCACAGTCGAGCGGGCGCCACGCACGCCAAACCGCCCGCTCGTCGCCCGCTCGCCGGCCGCCGGCGACGGACCCTCGCGGCCCGCCCGCCGCCCGCTCGCCGGCCCGCCGGCGACGGAACCGTCACGACCCGGCGACGGGGCCGACGTCCGCCGGGTCCGGCCGCGCCGGCACCGGGGCAGTGCCAGTGGCCTCGCCGGGAGGGACCGCGGCCTCGTCCAGGTAGCGCTCCGCGCGGCGGATCGGGCTGAACGCGAAGGCGGCAGCGATGGCGGCGCTGAGGACGCCCATGCCGAAGTAGACGACCCTCACGTCGCCGGTGGCGTTGATGAGCGCGGCACCGGCGAGGGCGCCGAGCGGGATGGCCGACCACGCCAGCACGCCGGCGATGCTCATGATCCGCCCGAGCATCTCGTTGGGCACGATGGCCTGGCGCAGCGCTCCGGTGTTGATGTTCAGGAGCAGACCGAACCCTCCGTAGCTCGCCCACAGCAACACGGCGGGCACGAACCAGCGCGTGTAGGCGAGCGCGGCCAACGACAGCCCGGACACGACCAGGGCCCCGAGGGCGACGACCGGGAACGACAGCCGCCTGCGGAACCACGGCGCCCACCGCGCGACGACCGCGACGACGAGGGACCCGGCGGCGAACAGCAGGCCGATGCGGGCGCCGCCCGGTGGGGACACGGCGCGGCGACCGGGCTGGCCGGGCGCGACCCGAGGCGCTACTGGGACGCTACCGAGGCGCGACCCGAGGCGCGACCCGAGGCGCTACTGGGGCGCTACCGAGGCGCTACCGGGGCGCTACCCCCCGGCCTCGCCGCCGGCATCGAGGAGCTGGGCGAGCAGATCGTCGAGCGTGCCGGCCTTCATCTCACCCAGGTAGCGCCCGATGATGCGGCCCCGCCGGTCGATGAAGACGGTCGTCGGGAGCCCGTAGACGCCGTAGCGATCGCCGATGGACCCGGCGGGGTCGACGACGGACGGGTACGGGACGCCGGTCGTGCGGACGAACTCGAGGGCCTTGGCGCGACCGTCCTTCGTGTTCACACCGAGGAACGACACGCGGCCCCGGAGCTTGGCGGCTGCGGCCGCCAGCCTGGGCATCTCGCGCCGGCAGGGCACGCACCAGGAGGCCCAGAAGTTCACCACGAGGAGCCGGCCGCGGTAGTCGGCGAGCGCGATGCGCCGAGACGGGTCGGCGAGGTCGAGAGCGCGGAACGAGGGGGCCGGCCCGGACCGGGGGCCACGGTCGAGCTTCTGGTTGTCCTGCGCGGGTGACGCCGCGCCGCTCCACGTCGCCACGGCGCCGATGGTGAGCAGCACGGCCAGCCCGGCGCTGGTGATCCACAGCACCCGCCGCCAGAAGCGCAGGCGAGCCCGCAGGCGATCCGGCTGCCCGTCCGGGCCGGCGCCGGTGGCACGACGTTCAGGGTCGGCCCCGGGGGGAACCGACGCCCCCGCGCCGGGGATCGTCGCACCGGCGGGAAGGTCCGCGTTCGCGGGCGCGAGAGGCGCGGGTTCGTCGGCGTCGGCGGGAGGTCTCATGCGGCTGGGCCACCGCGCGCGGGTGGAGCGGTGGCACGGTCGATGTTCGCGCACGGGCCGGGCGGCCCCGATGTCGGCGACCCGCAGCGGCGGCCCGCCTTGGCCACCGGCCCGTCGCTGCGGTTGACTCGAACGCATGGGACAGCCGTCCGTCGCGGCGACAGTGGACCGGCCACCGCGCGCCCGGCGCGTCGCGGGCGTCCGGACCGTCGTCGCACCCGCCTGTCCGGGGGCGGGATGACGCCGTACCTGTTGCCCCTCGCGGCCGTGGTGGCCGGGATGATCTCGTTCACGTCGCCGTGCTGCCTGCCGCTGATCCCCAGCTACCTGTCGTACGTCTCGGCCCTTCCCGTGAGCGAGCTGGGCCGGGCCGAGGCCCGGTCGGTGACGCTGCGGGCGAGCGCGGCGTTCGTCGGCGGGTTCACCGTCGTGTTCACGGCCCTCGGTGCGGGTGCCGGCCTCCTCGGCGCGTCGCTGTTGCGCAACATGCCGCTGATCGTGCGCGTGGCCGGCGTGCTCATCATCGTCATGGGCCTGGCCATGCTGGGCCTGCTGCGCCTGCCGTTCCTGCACCGTGAGGTCCGCATCGACCTGGCCCGGCTGCCCCGCGGGCCGCGCGGTGCGTTCCCGTTGGGGATGGCGTACGCCGCGGGCTGGGCCCCCTGCATCGGGCCGGTGCTGGCCACCGTGCTCGCCACCGCCGCCGCCACCGAGACCGCGGCCTGGGGCGCCCTGCTGCTGGCCCTGTACTCGCTCGGGTTGGGCGTGCCGTTCATCCTGCTCGCGCTCGGTTTCCAGCGGGCACGCGGGTCGATGCGCTGGCTGGCGCGCCACGGCGCCGCCGTCGAGCGCGCCGGCGGCGTCCTGCTCGTCGGCGTCGGCGTGCTGTTCGTCTCGGGCGCGTGGCGGTCGTTCTTCCTTCCCCTGCAGCGCTACTTCGCGAAGTACGGCTGGCCGCCGATCTGACCCTGCCGCGGGACGCCGGGCCCTGCCACCGCCCTTCCGGCGCTTTCCGACAGATCCGGCCAACCCTTGGCCGGAACCGTCGGGAAAGCCACATCACGGGGACGGGCGGGGCGCGGGGCGGGACACGGGCGCCGGGACGGGCGCGGGGCGCGAGGTGCGGCCGGCCGCGGCCGCCGCGCTCAGACCCGCCAGTGCTTGGGCGCGAGCGTGATCGGCCGGCACCCGTCGTCGGTCACGACCACCGAGTCCTCGATGCGTACGCCGCCGTGCTCGGGCAGGTACACCCCGGGCTCGACCGTGATCACCTGCCCGGCTCGGAGCGCACCGGTGGCGGTGCGGGCCAGCCGGGGCGCTTCGTGGATGTCGAGCCCGATGCCGTGGCCGGTGCCGTGCACGAAGGCGTCGCCCCACCCGGCCCGCTCGATGCGGTCCCGGCAGGCGGCGTCCACCGCGGCCGCGTCCACGCCCGCCCGCACCGCGGCCACACCGGCCGCCTGCGCCTCGCCCACGACGTCGAGCATGCGCCGCTGCACGTCGCTCGGCTCGCCGACGACGACCGTGCGGGTCATGTCCGAGTGGTAGCCGTCGACCAGCGCGCCGAAGTCGAGCACGACGAGGTCCCCTGCGCTGATGCGACGCCGGCCCGGCCGGTGGTGCGGCTTGGCGCCGTTGGGCCCGGACGCGACGATCGTCTCGAAGCTGACGCCGTCGGCGCCCAGGCGGCGCATGGCGGTGTCGAGCTCGAGGCCGAGCTCGGCCTCGGTCGGCTGCTCGGCCAACGCCGGCCGGACGGTCGCCAGTGCGGCGTCGGCGATGGCGCTGGCGGCGGCGAGGCGGGCGATCTCCCCGTCGTCCTTCACCTCGCGCAACGCCTCCACGACGCCGGACGTGGCCACCAGCTCGGCTGCGAACGGCGGCTCGGCGTAGCGGCGTACGTCGCCCCACGTGACATCGGCGGCCTCGAGTCCCAGGCGGCCGGCGCCGGCTGCGTCGAGCGCGGCGGCGAGGGCTGCGTCCTGGGCCCCGAGCGTCGAGGCGATCTCGATGCGCGCGTCCGCGCCCGCCGCCGCGGTCTGCTCTGCGGCCTGCGTGTCGTAGCGCCCGTCGGTAACGAGGAGCACGCCGCCGGCGCTCACCAGCAGCCGCCCCGCCGACCCGGTGAAGCCCGTCAGGTAGCGGATGTTGGCGAGGTTCGTCACCAGCAGGGCGTCGACGGGCGGCCCTGCGCCCGCGTCACCGAGCCGCCCGCGCAGCCGCCTGGCGCGATCCGCCACGTCCATGGGCGGCAGCTCGGCGGCGACGGGCGCGGCCGCGCTCATCGAGCGTCCTCGAGGAGCCGGGCGACGGCGTCGATGGCCAGGCGGTAGCCGTCGGCCCCGAACCCCGCGATGGTGCCGGCGGCGACGGGGGCGACGACGGAGGTGTGACGCCAGGGCTCGCGGGCGTTCGGGTTCGACAGGTGGAGCTCGACGACGGGTCCCTCGAAGGCGGCGAGGGCGTCGTGGATCGACCAGGCGTAGTGCGTGAACGCCCCCGGGTTGACGACGATGGCCGCGCACCGGCCGCGCGCCGCATGGACCGCCTCGACGAGCGCACCTTCGTGGTTGGTCTGGAGGTGCTCGAGGGCGAGCCCGTGGCGCTCGGCCTCGGCGGTGGCGGTGGCGACGTGGTCGGCGAGCGTCGTGGTGCCGTAGACGTCGGGCTCGCGCTCGCCGAGCAGGTTCAGGTTGGGTCCCGACAGCAGGAGCACGATCGGTCGCTCGCCCGCGTCGCCGGGGCCGCCGGAGCCGCCGGAGCCGCCCGAGCCGGGCCCGCCGGGGCCGGGGCCAGGGCCGCCGGAGCCTGCGCCGGCCGGGTCGAGCGCGCCGGCGGTCATGAGACCGCCTCGAGCGCGGCCCGCAGCGCCCGCTGGTCGCTGACCCGCACCGGCTCGACACCACGAGGGCCGTCGAGCACGAAGGTGATGCCGTCGACGGCCTTCTTGTCCCGCGCGAACAGGGCCACCAGCTGGTCGTGGTCGGCGCCGGGAGGGATCGACGTCGGCAGGTCGTAGCGGGCCACGACGCGACGGTGCTCGGCCACCCGGGCGCCGTCGATGCGGCCCAGGCGCTGCGCCAGCTCCGCCGCGTAGACCAGACCGATGGCCACCGCCTCGCCGTGGCGCAGGTCGTAGGCGCCGGCCGTCTCGAGCGCATGGCCCAGGGTGTGGCCGTAGTTGAGCACGGCTCGGCGGTCGCCCTCGCGCTCGTCGCTCGCCACCACGTCGGCCTTGCACCGCACGCAGGCGGCGACGGCCTCGTCGAGCGGCAGGTCGGCCAGTCCGTCGACGCCGAGGAACGCGTACTTCGCCATCTCCCCGAGGCCGGAGCGGTACTCCCGCGGCGGCAACGTGCCGATCGTCTCCGTGTCGCACAGGACGGCGGCGGGCTGCCAGAACGCCCCGACGAGGTTCTTGCCCTCGGGCAGGTTGACGCCCGTCTTGCCCCCGATGGCCGCGTCCACCTGACCCAGCAACGTCGTGGGCACGTGCACCACGGCGACGCCGCGGTGGTAGATCGCCGCGGCGAACCCGGCGGTGTCGGTGACCACGCCCCCGCCCACGGCCACCACCACGTCGCCCCGGGTGAGACCCCAGTGGGCGAAGTCCCGGCAGAGATCCTCGACGGTGCCCAGGTGCTTGGCGTCCTCGCCGGACGGCATGCAGAAGATCCGGTGCTCCACGCCCGGGTCGACCTCCCAGCCGATGTCGGCCTGGGTGACGACGGCCGCCCGGCGCGCGCCCACGGGCAGCACCTCGAGCAGGCGGTGGCGCGCCCCCGGGCCCACCAGCACCCGGTAGCTGCGGTCGCCGAGCGGGACGGGCACCTCGATCACGTTCCGCCTCCCGAGGCGACGGAGCGATCCGCAGCGCGAACGGGGGAGGGTCCCGGGGAAGCTCCCGGGGACCGCGCGGAGGGCGAGAGCCGGCCCCGCACGCGCTCGGCCACCGCATCGGCCAGGTTCACCCTCGACTCCTCGTCGGCGCCGTGGAACGGCGCGACGTCGACCACGACGTCGGCCACCTCCGCGTACCAGGCCGCCCGCTCGGCGTGCAGCCGCGCCAGCGTGGTCCGCGGGTCGCCGGTGAGCAGCGGACGGTGCGGCTTGGGTCCCGCCCGGGAGGCCAGGAAGGCAGGGTCTGCCCGCAGCCACACGACGACGACGTCCGGCTGGGCCAGCCGCTCCCGGTTGGCCCCGGTCACCACGACACCGCCACCGCAGGCCACCACGGAGGGCTGGGCGGCGTCGAGCAGCGCCCGCAGCACGTCCGCCTCGGCGGCCCGGAAGGCGGCCTCGCCGTCCTCTTCGAACCAGGCGCGCACGGACCGGCCGGTGCGCTCGGCGAGCACGTCGTCGGCGTCGCGGAAGACCCGGCCGACCTTCGGCGCGAGCCGCCGGCCCACGTTTGACTTGCCGCTGCCCATCAGCCCGACCAGAGCGACGTGGCGGGCGGGGCCGCCATCGGATGCGCGCCCGTCAACCAAGGGGACCGTCCCGCAGCGCGCGCAGGTAACCGTCGCGGTTGCGCACGACCTCCTCGAGCGAGTCGCCACCGAACTTCCGCAGCGCCTCACCGGCCAGGACGAGTGCAACCATCGTCTCGGCCACGACGCCGAGCGCAGGAACGGCGGTGACGTCCGTGCGCTCCTTGAACGAGACCGTCTCGGCCTTGGTGAGCACGTCGACGGTGGTGAGCACGGGCCGGTTCAGCGTGGCCAGCGGCTTCATGGCCGCCCGCACGATCAGCGGCTCCCCCGTCGACATGCCACCCTCGATTCCACCCGCCAGAGCGCTGGCCCTGCGGTAGCCGCGCTCGGGGTCCCAGCCGATCGGGTCGTGGGCTCGGCTTCCCCGGCGGCCCGAGACCTCGAACCCGTCACCCACCTCGACACCCTTCACGGCCTGGATGCTCATCAGCGCCTGGGCCAGCATCCCGTCGAGCTTGCGGTCCCAGTGGACGTGGCTGCCGAGGCCGACCGGCACTCCGTGGGCCACGACCTCCACCACACCGCCGAGCGAGTCCCCGTCGCGGGCCGCCTCCTTGATCTGGGCGACCATCGCCTCCTCGGCGTCGGGATCGGCGCAGCGAACCTCGGACGCGTCGATGGCGGCGAGGTCCGCGGCACCGGGCAGGTCGGCGACCTTGGCGCGCACCGAGCCGATCTGCACCACGTGGCTCACGATGACGACGTCGAGGCGGGCCAGCAGCGCCTTGGCCACCGCCCCCGCCGCCACGCGGGCGGCCGTCTCGCGCGCCGACGCCCGCTCGAGCACGTCGCGCGCATCCACGAACCCGTACTTCTGCATGCCCGCGAGATCGGCGTGACCCGGTCGCGGCTGGGTGAGCGGAGCGCGGGTGGGCCCGTCCTCGGCTCGCGCCGACATCTCGGTGCCCCATTTGTCGGGGCTGCGGGTCCACTCGGTGTTGGCCACCTGGATGGCCAGCGGCGAACCCAGCGTGCGGCCGTGGCGCACGCCGCCGAGGAGGGCCACGTCGTCCTGCTCGAAGCGCATGCGCGGGCCGCGCCCGTAGCCGAGGCGCCGTCGAGCCAACTCCGCCTGCACGTCCTCCACCGCGACCGGCACGCCGGCGGGCAGCCCCTCGACCACGACGGTCAACGCCGGGCCGTGCGACTCGCCGGCGGTGAGGAAGCGCAGCACGGCGTCACGCTAGTGGGACCTGCGTCTGCCGCTGCCTCCTCAGCGCAGCAGCGAAGCGCTGAACACGATCGCCAGCACGCAGCCGGCGGCCAGCCACGGACCGAACGGGAAGTGCGAGCCCTCCCTGCCGCGCACCAGCCACAGCGCGGTCCCGGCCACGATGCCGAGCAGGCTGGCCGTCACCAGCGCGTACAGGGTGAGCAGCGGGTTGATCCATCCGAGCAGCAGGCCCATCAAGGCGGCGAGCTTCACGTCGCCGAACCCCATGCCCCGCGGGTAGATCAGCGCCGGCACGAACAGCAGCAGGAAGTACACGAGGGCGCCGATCAGCGCGGAGCGCGCGGGACCCAGGTCGCCGCGGGCCACGGCGATGCCTCCGAGGACCACGACCTCCACGGCGAGAGCCGGGAACGTGATGCGGTCGAGCAGCAGGTACAGCTCGAGGTCGATGACCGACTGCGTCAACAGCACGGTGAACAGCACGAGGTACGGGATCAGCTCGAGCGAGGGCCCGAACCGGATGCCGGCCACCACCCAGAGCCCGGCCATGCCCAGCTCGACCAGCGGATAGGCGAGCGGTATCGGGCTGGCGCACGCGCGGCAGCGCCCCCGCAGCCGCACCCACGACACGACGGGCACGACGTCGCCCCAGCCGAGCCGGGTGGTGCACTCGGGGCACTCGGGTCCGGGGCGCCGGAGCGGACGGTCGTCGGGGAGCCGCACGATCACGGTGTTGGCCACACCACCCACGACCAGTCCGAGCACTGCGAGCACCCCGAGCAGGAGCGCGCTCACCCGCCACCCGCGGCCGGCCGCGTGGTCACCGGCGCCGTGCCGCCCGGCTGCGTGCTGCCCGGCGGCGCGGTGCCCGGCGGAGCGCCGCCGGGGGGTGACGGCGCCCGGCCCGGCACGTCGGCGTCGATGACCTTCTGCACCGCGGTGGCGAGCACGTCGGCGCCGAAGAGGCTGAGGTGCACGCCGTCACCCTGGCGGGCCAAGGCCTGGCCGCCCTTGCCGTCGGGCAGGTAGGCGGTGTAACCGCCGCCGGCGGGCGACAGGACGGGACGGCTGTCCACGAAGCGCACGAACGGCCGCTTCTTCGCCTCGTCGGCATAGATGCCGTCGAGCACGCCCTGGCGACGGTCGAAGCTGCTCGAGCGCATCCGGGGCGTTCCCACCCACACGACGAGACGTCCATCGGACCCGAGCTGGTCCATGATCAGACCGACGCGGCGCCGGTACTCCGTCTGCCACGCGCCATCGTCGACGTCGTAGGACTTGCCGTCCACCTCCATCCGCTGGGCGTCGTTGGCGCCGAAGATCACCACGACCACCTCCGGCCGGGTCGGCAGGATCTTCTCGGCGAGGTAGCCGGGCCAGTCGAAGTAGTCGGGCCGGGTGAGGCCGGTGGAGACGTGGTACTCGCTGCGGGCGGCGTAGGCCTTCGTGTCGTTCAGCTTGGTCACCAGCGAGGCGCCCAGCTCCTGGGCCATCGAGTCGCCGCCGATCCACACGCGCAACGGCTGCGAGCTCGTCGGGCGGCGCAGCCGCAGGCCGGCCGGAACCGTGCCGGGCGAGGCACCGCCACCGCCACCGCCACCGCCGCCCGAGCCCGAGCCGGGTCGAGCGCCGGGACCCGGGGTCGATCCCGGGGCGGACCCCGAGCCGGAGCCGCGGCGCGACGGCGCGCTGGTGGGCACCACGAACTCGCCCGAGCCGTTGCCCACGCTCGTGTCCTTGCCGGCGACCTCCTGGATCCACCTGCGGGGCCGGTCGAGACCGGTGGTCCGGCTCGTCCAGCGGATCGGTGCCACCAGGGCGCGGGCGACGTCGCGCTTCCACCCGAACGGCTGGCGGTTGGCCAGGCCCGACAGCGAGTCGGCGTTGAGCACCGCGCCGAGCGCGAACGAGACGAGTCCCACGAGCGCGACGTGGCCCGCACGCATCGGCCTGGCGCCGGCGTCGCGGTGGTAGCGCAAGGTCCGCGGCCGCCCGTGACGGTTCGTCCGCGCCGGTGCCGCCTCGTCGGCGGCGGCGCGACCGGCGCGTTCAGGCCGGCGAGCAGGAGGCGGCGGAGGCGTCGGAGGCACGGTGCGGGTCACGGTGGTTCAGAACTGGAAGTAGATGAACGGGGCGACGCCGGTGGGCCCGAGCGCGTCGATGACGAGGAACCCGAGCGCCAGCGTCACTCCCTGCACGACGGGTCCGGTCCGCGAGAACAGCACCTGGCCGCGCTCGACCAGTGTGCTCGGCACGAACTGGGCCGCAATCATCGCCACGATGGTGAACACGACCATCGGCTTGACGAGCGTGCCGACCCCCCAGCCCGTCGCCAGCCGGCCGAGGACCTGCCACGCCAGGCCGAAGCTCTCGGCCCGGAAGAAGATCCACGCGAAGCACACGATGTGGAACGTCACGAGCCAGCGCCGGACGGGCGTCCATCGGGTCGCGACCACACCCCGCCTCGCCTGCCACTGGTCGAACCGGCGCTCGACCACCATGGCGCCGCCATGGATCGCACCCCAGGCCACGAAGGTCCACGCCGCACCGTGCCACAACCCGCCGAGGAGCATGGTGAGGAACACGTTGCGCTCCATGCGCCGCTCGCCGCCACGGTTGCCGCCGAGGGGGATGTACAGGTAGTCGCGCAGCCAGAACGACAGCGTCATGTGCCACCGCCGCCAGAAGTCCTGGATCGACCGGGCGGTGTAGGGAGCGTCGAAGTTCTGCGGGAACCGCAGGCCGAGGAGCAGCGCGGCACCGATGGCGATGTCGGTGTAGCCGCTGAAGTCGGCGTAGATCTGGATCGCGTAGCCGTAGACGCCGGCCAGCACCTCGAGGTTCTTGTACTGGCCCGGGTTCCGGAAGACCTGGTCGACGACGGCCGAGGAGATGAAGCTCGAGACCACGACCTTCTTGAAGAGGCCGGCGAAGATGAGCCGGAAGGCGAGTGCGGCATCGATGCGGCGCGGATCGGCCTTGCCCTGCAACTGGGGCAGCAGCTCGCGGGCCCGGACGATGGGTCCGGCGACGAGGTGCGGGAAGAACGACAGGTAGACGGCGAAGTCGAGGAACGGCGCCGGTTCCGTGTCGCCCCGGTAGGTGTCGATCACGTAGCTGAGCGCCTGGAACGTGTAGAAGCTGATCCCGATCGGCAGGATCACCTGTAACAGCGGCGGGTTGACGCTGAGACCGACGCGTGAGAAGCCGCCCGCCACGGACGTGACGAAGAAGCCGTAGTACTTGAAGAAGCCGAGGGCGCCCAGGTTGGCCACGACCGCGCTGAACAGGATCCGCGTGCGCCGGCCCTCGTGGTCGCCGGCGCGATGGATCCCCCGCGCCGCCGTCCAGTTGACCAGCGTCGACCCGGCGAGCAGGAAGGTGAACCGCCAGTCCCACCAGCCGTAGAAGGTGTAGCTCGCCGCCAACAGGAAGAGCCGCCAGCGCACCGGGTACGGCCGCAGGAGCCAGCTCCCCAGGAACGCCAGCGCGAAGAAGACGGCGAACTCGAAGGTCGGGAACAGCAAGCGCCGACATCATCGCGCGGCGCCGTGCCCGGTCCGAGGACCGCGCGTCGCCCCACCACCCGACTTCTCGAAGCGTGGACCGCAGATGCGCGGACACGCTTCGACGGATCCAGGAGTCAGCCGGTCACCGGATCGTGGGCGAAGGGGTTGGCGCCCGCGTTCACGTCCTCGCTGCCGGGAAACTGCTCGGGCAGCGCCGCCTCCTCGGTGTCGACGAGGTAGTCGTGGTCTCCGGCCGAACCGAGCAGCTCCTCGTCGAGGGCGACGTCCCGGCTGCCCTGCTCCCCGGCGGAGTCATCCTCGAGCTCGTTGCGGACCACCTCGTCCAGGTCGGCGGCGACGGTGTCCCCGTCGACCAGATCGCCGAGCACACCACCCGCGTCGGCGCCCTCGGCGCCCTCGCCGAGCGCGACGTCTGCGCGGGCCCAGTCGTCGACCGGCACCTCCGGCTCGCCGCCCGACGCGTCGGCCACCTCGACCAGACCCTCGTCGACGAGCTCCTTGACGAGCTGGGACACCTTGAACTCGCCCAACCCGAGCCGGCTGCCGAGCTCGCCGACGGAGCGACCCTCGCCGATGGCGACGAGATGCCCCCAACGCGACCGGTCGATCGTGACCTCGTCGACCGGCAGCTCTGCGGTGATCTCGACGCGGCAGCCGAGGTGGGGCACCACGGCTTCGATCTCGCGCCAGGTGCCGAGCAGCTGCTCCGCGGCGGAGATGACGTCGTCGACGTCCTGCTGCTCGCCGGGCTCGTCGTGGACCTCGCCGGCGCGGAACTCGAAGTCCCCTTCGTCCGAGCGGAGCAGCTCGAAGACGACGTCCGGCAGATCCTGGTTGAGCTCGGCCTCGCCGGCCACGAGCCTGCCGTCGACGAGCCAGAGCTGGCCGGCGCTGCGGCTGCCCACGACGTCGAGACGGCCGCTCTTGGCCGTGGACGCGAGCAGGCGAAGCACGTCGGCTAGTGCGAATGTGTCGAGGCTGCCCTGCAGGGACACGTGGCCCTCCCCTGGTCGTGCGGGACCGGTACCAATCGGCAAAAGGGCTCGGACCTTGAGCGCCGCGGGTCCCTCGCGGGCGGGCCGGCTCATGCCTCGGCCTTCCGGCGGCTGAGCTCGGCGACCGCGACTGCGGACATCACTTCGACCGGAGGGTCCTCCCCGGTCCAGCGCCGGAAGGCGTGGGCCGCCTGGTGGATGAGCATGCCGAGACCGTTGACCGCCACGGCTCCACGATCGCGCGCGGCAGCGAGCAATGGCGTGAGCGCAGGCTCGTAGACGATGTCGACGACGAGCTGCCCGGGGCCGAGGAGCTCCGCATCGAGCGGCAGGCGGGCGTCTCCGGACATCCCCACCGGCGTCGCGTTCACGACGAGATCGGCGGAGGCGACGTCCTCGACCCGACCGGCGCGGCCGCGCTCGCCGGCCAGCGCCGCGGCGGCCTCGGCCCGGGCCTGCGTGCGGTTCACCACCGTCACGTCCGCGCCCGCACGGGCCAGGGCTCGCACCACCGCGCGCCCGGCGCCCCCGGCGCCGAGCACGACGACGCGCTTGGCCTCGGGGTCGAAGCCCTCGTCCTCCCGGAGGAAGTCCAGGAACCCTTCGCCGTCGGTGTTGTCGCCGACCAGCGCGAGGTCGCGCCACCACACGCAGTTCACCGCGCCCAGGGCGGCCGCAGCCGGGGTGAGGTCGTCCACGAGACCGACGACCGGCTCCTTGTGCGGCATGGTCACCGAGAGGCCACCGAGGTGGGCCTCGCGCATGAGCCCGACGGCGTCGGCGGCACGGCCGGGCGGCACGGACACCGCGACGTAGCGCCAGTCGAGACCGAGCGCGGCGAACGCCGCGTTGTGGACGGCGGGCGACAGTGAATGCTCGACCGGGTGGCCGACGACCGCGGCGTACCGGGTCCGGCCGGTCATCCGCATCCGAGCTTCTTCGCCTCGCAGGCCTGCTTGAGGCGCAGGAACTCGTCGTAGGAAGCGGTGAACACGTGCCGGCCGGGTGCTTCGAGCACGTAGTACTTCCAGGGGCCGTCGGCGGGTCGCAGCGCCGCTCGGAGCGCGTACTCCCCCGGCGCGCCGATCGGCGTGGGCGGCAGGCCGGCGCGGCGGCGCGTGTTGTACGGCGAGTCGGACGCGAAGTCGATCGGCTTGCCGGTGCGCTCGGCGAGATACTTCGACGTCGCGTCGATTCCCAGCGGTTCGCCGTCGCGCAGGCGGTTGTAGATCACCCGGGCGATCCGTGGCGCCTCCTCGGCGCTGCCTGCCTCGGCCTGCACCAGCGACGCCACGATGAGGACCTGGTAGGTGGACAGCTTCGGAACCCCGGCGCCCTGCACGCCCTGGTCGCCGCCGGTCTGCTGGAGCTCGGCGACCATCTGCTGGGCCATGCGGTTCACGAGGGTGGCCGGGGTGGTCCCGTCGCCGAGCTCGTAGGTGGAGGGGAACAGGAGGCCTTCCAGGTCGGTCGTCCCCTCCGGCGCGATGGGAGACCGCACGGTGCCGTCGCTCAGCGCGGCACTCACGTCCGCGGCGGAGAACTGCCGGACCTTCTTCGCGAGCTGCGCCTGGATCTGCTCGAGCGTCAGACCCTCGGGGATGGTCACCTTGGACACGCGGGGCGGCGCGGGGCCCGTGCGCACGACGGCGAGCGCCTCGGCGAACGAGGAGCTGCGGCGGAACCGGTAGGAGCCCGCCTCGACCGACACGTCCTTCGAGCGCACCCAGAACCGGAACAACGTGGCGCTGCGGATCACACCCGCGTCGGCCAGCACCGAACCGAGCCCGTTGACCGACGTACCCGCCGGGACCTCGACGGTCACGGTGCCTCCCGGAGGGCCGGGCGGGTCGACCCGGCCGGCGTACCACGAACGGGCGGTGACGCCGACGATCACCATGACGGCGGCGGCGACGCCCATCACCACCGCGACCTTCGCCGTGCTGCGCCGGTGCGGCGGCAGCTCGACGAAGTCCTCGCCGACGTCGTCGAGACGGCGGGCGGGTCGGGTGCGCCGGGTGCGCCGGCCCGGCCGCCCCTCCGTGGGCGCACGGAGGCCGCGGCGGTCCGCGTCCTGGTCGAGGTGTTCGGTCACGGGCGTCTCCGGTCGAGCCACGCCTGGAGCAGCAGGGCGGCGGCGGCCCGATCGACCACCTTACGGCGCCGGCGGCCGCCCATCCCGGACTCGGCGAGGCGCCGGTGGGCCTCCACCGTCGTGAGCCGCTCGTCGGCCAGCTCGACGGGGATGCCACCACCGCGGTCGCGCAGGACCGCGGCCAGCTCGGTCGCTTCGGCGCGCGCGGCCGCCGCCGCCGGACCGTCGGCTCCGTCGAGCGAGCGCGGCAGGCCGACGACCACGACGACCGCCTCCTCCTCGGCGGCCAGCGCGGCGATGCGGTGGTGGTCCGTGGATCGATCCCCGCTGCGCTCGATGACGGTCAGCGGGGTGGCCAGCCGCCGGCCCGCGTCGCTGACGGCCACGCCGATGCGGCGCGACCCGAGATCGAGGCCCAGCACCCGTCCCTCCGGTTCGGCGGCCACGGCCGGGAGATCACGGTCGTCGGCGCCTGCGGTCACGTAGGGACGCCGGCCGCCGCCCTGGCCGCGTCGAGCGCGGCGTCGAGCCCCGACGGGTCCTTGCCCCCGGCGACGGCGAGGTCGGGCCCCTTGCCGCCGCCGCCCTTGATGAGCTTGGCCGCGCCGGCGATGAGGTCCCCGGCCGACAGGCCGGCGCCGGGCCGGGTCGCGGCGACCAGCGTGGCACCGCCGCCCTCGGGCGCACCGCCGAGCACGACGGCCCGCACCCCCGGCCGGTCCCGCGCCGCGAGCGCCAGGTCGCGCAGCTCGTCGCGCCCGATGCCGTCGACCCGGGCGATGACGAGCCCGTCGACGGCCGCGCCGGCGAGGTCCCCGGCCCGGCTCGTCGCGACGGCACGGCGCAGGTCCTTCACCTCGTCCTGCAGGGCCTTGATCTCGCGCAGGCGCTTGCCGATGCCCTCGAGCAGCTCGCCCGGCGGTACGCCCACGAGGGCGGCGGCCGCGGCCACCACCTCCTCTTCGTGGCGGAGCCGCTCGATCGGCCCGGTCCCGGCCACCGCTTCCAGGCGCCGCAGGTTGGAGCCGATGGACTCCTCCTTGACGATCTTCATGGGGCCGATGTCGCCCATGGCCCGCACATGGGTACCGCCGCACAGCTCGACGGAGTGCCGGCCCGCCTCGAGCACGCGCACGACGTCGCCGTACTTCTCCCCGAAGAACGCGATCGCGCCGATGGCGGTGGCCTGCTCCTTGGTGGTCTCGTAGTGGCGCACCGGCGCGTTGTCGAGGATCTCCGCGTTGGCCAGGTCCTCGACGCGACGGATCTCGTCGGCGGTGAGGGGCTCGTAGTGGCTGAAGTCGAAGCGGAGCCGGTCGGGGGTGACCAGCGAACCCTGCTGCTTGACGTGCGGGCCGAGCACCTCGCGCAGCGCCCAGTGCAGGACGTGCGTGCCGGTGTGGTGGCGGCGGATGGCGTCACGCCGGGCGCCGTCGATGGTGGCGGTCGCAGCCTGGCCCGGGTCGATCGCGCCCACGATGCGGGCGCGGTGGCGGTGCAGGCCCGGCAGGGCGAACACCGTGTCGATCACCTCGGCTCTGCCGGTCTCGGTGGTGATCGCGCCCGTGTCGCCCACCTGGCCGCCCGACTCGGCGTAGAACGGCGTGCGGTCGAGGAAGATGCTGACCGTCCCGTCGCCGGCCGGCACCACGGCCAGCACCGTGCCCTCGGTCGAGTACTCGGCCCGGCCGGTGAAGTCGCTGGGGCCGTGGTCGGCGAGGACGCGGGCGAAGGCCTCGGCTTCGTCGCCCACCGCCACCCCGCCCTTGCGGGCGGCCTCCTTGGCGCGGCGGCGCTGCTCCGCCATCGCCGCTTCGAAGCCGCCCACGTCGACGTGCACGCCGCGGTCTTCGGCGATCTCCTGCGTGACCTCGAACGGGAACCCGTAGGTGTCGTGCAGCGTGAAGACCACCTGCCCGGCGAGCGTGCCGCCCTCGGGCACACCGGCCAGCTCCGAGTCGAGGATGGCCATGCCGTTGCGCAGGGTCCGGCGGAACTGGTCCTCTTCACGCTCGAGGACGCCGAGCACGAGGTCGCGGTTCTCGCGGACGACGGGGTACGCGTCACCGTGGCTGTCGGCCACCGCCTCCGCCATGGGCACGGTCACCGCCTTCTCGACGCCGAGCATGTAGGCGAAGCGGATGGCCCGCCGGATCACGCGGCGCAGCACGTAGCCCCGATCCTCGTTGGAGGGCACGACGCCGTCCGCGATGAGGAACGTCATCGTGCGGGCGTGATCGGCGATCAGGCGCAGGGCCACGTCGGAGGGCTCGGCCGCGCCGATCCGGGTGCCGGTGACCTCCTGGGCGCGCTCGACGAGCCCGGCCACCGTGTCGGCCGCGTACAGCGAGGGGCTGCCGGCGAGCACGCCGAGGATGCGCTCGAGGCCGGCGCCGGTGTCGACGTTGCGGCGGGGCAGGTCGGTCAGCCGGCCGTCGGCGCCGCGGAAGTACTGGGTGAACACGAGGTTCCAGAACTCGACGTAGCGGTCCTCCGCCGCAGGGTTCGCGGGGCCGCCCTCGGGTCCGAGCTCCGGACCGAAGTCCCAGAAGATCTCCGACGACGGCCCGCACGGACCGGTCTCCCCCATCTCCCAGAAGTTGGCCTTGTCCAGGCGCTGGATGCGCTGGCGCGGGAACCCGACCGCATCGGCCCAGATCTCCTCGGCCTCGTCATCGGAGGTGTGGACCGTGACCCACATGCGGTCGCCGTCGAGACCGAGCACGTCGGTGACGAGCTCCCACGCCCACGGGATGGCCTCGGCCTTGAAGTAGTCGCCGAAGCTGAAGTTGCCGAGCATCTCGAAGAACGACAGGTGGCGCGCCGACCGGCCGATCGCGTCGAGGTCGTTGTGCTTTCCGCCGGCGCGCACGCAGCGCTGCACCGACGATGCCCGGGGCGGGTCGTACGGCGCCCGCTCCTCGCCGAGGAAGTACGGGACGAACGGCATCATCCCCGAGTTGGTGAACATGGGCGCCGACGGGTGGTGCGGGATGAGCGACGCCGACGGCACGTCCGTGTGGGCCCGCGCCACGAAGAAATCGGTCCAGGCCCGGCGCAGCTCGTCGGCTCTCATAGGTTCCGGCAGCCTACCGGCGGCCTCGTCGAGGCCCCGAGGAGGTTCCCGCCGGAGCGGTTCAGCGGTCCCGCATGCCGGCCCGCAACTCGGCCTCGCGCGCCCGCATGGCGTCGCGTCCCTCCACCGCCGCCGCCCGCACATCGGCAACCGTCCGGCGCACCGTGGTCCCGACGCCAGCGGCCACCTGCTCCGGCAGCAGCCGCCGGGCAGCGCGCTTGACCCGGCGCTGGACCCACATCGACGAGCCCAGCCCCACCGCGGCCCCGGTCGTGAACCACACCGTTCGCTTCAGCATCAACGCCGGCCCGCACGGTCGGCGCCATCGGCGCGGTCGGCGCGGTCGGCGCCATCGGCGCGGTCGACCGCGTCGCGGCCGCGCAGCCGGCGGGCGGCGCGCTGCGCGCCCGTGGCCGCCGCAGCGGTCTTGATGACCGGCTTCGACAGGGCGACGTAGGCCGCTCGCGACGCACCGTCGACGCGGGACGAGATGGCTTCGGCGGCGTCGCGGATCGACTCGACCCGCTGCGCCTGCGCGGCGGCGCCCGCCACTGCCGCCTCGGCCTCGGCCAGTGCGGGCAGCGCGTCCGCCCGCACGTCCGCCACGAGCGCCTCGACCTCCCGCACGGCGCGCAGCACCCGCAGGCAGACCGCGGTCAGCGCGGCGACGGCAGCCAGGGACGCCACAGCCGCGACCACCGCGGCCAGGTCGGCCGCGCTCACGAGGCACCTCGAGCCAGGTTGCGCAGGTGGGCCATGCGGCGCCCGATCTCCTCCTCGTGGCCGTGCGCAGACGGTTCGTACCACTGCCGCCCCTGCACCTCGGGTGGCAGGTAGCGCTGCGGCACCCATCCGCGCGGGTCGTCGTGAGGATACTCGTAGCCCTCGCCGTGCCCGAGCGACGCGGCCGAGCGGTAGTGGGCATCGCGCAGGTGGGCGGGCACCTCTCCCCCGGGCAGGCTCCGCACGTCTTCGCGCGCCTGCCAGATGCCGAGGGCGACCCGGTTGCTCTTGGGCGCCGTGGCCAGGTGCACGGCGGCCTGGGCCAGGTTGAGCTGGGCCTCCGGGAGGCCGACGAACTCCACGGCGCGCGCCGCGGCGTCCGCCACCACGAGTCCGAGCGGGTCGGCCAGCCCGACGTCCTCGGACGCGAGGACCACGAGCCGCCGGGCGATGAAGCGGGCGTCCTCGCCGGCTTCGAGCATGACGGCCAGCCACCAGAGGGCGGCGTCAGGATCGGAGCCGCGCACCGACTTGATGAACGCCGAGATCACGTCGTAATGCTCGTCGCGGCCGTAGCGGATGGCACGGGTCCCGAGCGCGGCCTCGACGTCGGTGAGGGTGACGCACCCGGCGCCGCGCTGGTGGGCCAGCGCCACGGCCACCTCCAGCGCGGTGAGCACCTGGCGGCCGTCGCCGGCCGCCTTGTCGACGAGGTGCTCGACGGCCTCGTCCGGCGCGGTCGCGTCCTCGGCGTCAAGGCCACGCGCGACGAGCCGGCGCAGCGCCTCGGAACCGAGCGGCTCCAGCCGGAAGAGGGTCGAGCGGCTCAGCAGCGGCGGGTTGACCTCGAAGTACGGGTTCTCGGTGGTGGCACCGATCAGCACCACGAGGCCCTCTTCGACGGCCGGCAGGAGCGCGTCCTGCTGGGCCTTGTTGAACCGGTGCACCTCGTCGAGGAACAGGATCGTGCCCTGGCCCCGCTCGCCCAGCCGCTGGCGGGCCCGGGCGATCACCTCCCGCACGTCCTTCACCGTCGCCGTCACCGCGGAGAGCGCCTCGAACTCCTTCGCGGTGTGGCGGGCCACCACCCGGGCCAGCGTGGTCTTGCCCGTGCCCGGCGGGCCCCACAGGATCACCGACGACAACCGGTCCGCCTCGACCAGCGCCCGCAGTGGCCGCCCCGGTCCGAGGAGGTGGTCCTGGCCGACCACGTCGTCGAGGTCGACGGGACGGAGCCGGTCCGCCAGCGGCGCCCTTCGCGCCAGGGCGTCGGCGGCCGCCGCGGCGAACAGGTCTTCGGCCACCGCGCCGACACTACGACGCTTCGACCTCGAAGCACCCGGCGACGGGCGGGGCTCCACACGGGCCTGGAAGCTCGAGCCCACGCACCCGGGCCGGCCCTCAAGGCACGACGGTGAGCGCGCTCGACAGCGGAGGAGGCAGCACCGTCACGCCCGCCCGCTCGACATCGGCGACGGTGAGCGCACGGCGGCGCCCGTCGGGAAGATCCGCGGCGCCGGCGGGCCCGAAGAGGGCGACCCCCGAGGGACGCGCCCGCTGGTCATGGCGCAGCACGTGGCGGATGCCGTCGAACCCGGCCGCCCGGAACGCGGCGGCCCACCGCCGCGGCAGGTCGTAGGGCACGATGGTGGCCAGCTCGTTGGTCACCCCGAAGGAGCCGGCAGCGAGGCGGGTCGTGGCCGCGAGCCGCGCCCGCCCGTCCACCGGCTCGACGTCGCGGCGCTCGTGCGCGCGGACCCACTCGGTGGACACGGGCCCGAGGCGGGTGGCTTCGCGGATGGCGGCGTAGGAGTCGGTGGCCAGGTAGCACGTGCCTTCGGGCGGGTCGAGGTCGAAGCGACCACTCGCGTCCGAGGAGAACCACCACGTGGCCCGCTCGGCGCCACACACCCGTACGAGGCTTCGGGGAGGCGGTGCCGAGGGAAAGCCGGACAGGTCTCCGGGCTCGGGCAGGGTGGGTCGGGGCGGGCGGTAAGGAGAACCAGGGGCCCGCGCCCGACCCGGGCGTTCCCGGCCGCCGGCGCGGTCACCGGCCCCGCTGCCGGCCCCGCTGCCGGCCCCGCCGGCCCCGCTGCGGGCCCCGCCAGTGGCGCGGCCGCCGGATCTGCCGCTGGCCGGTCGGGTTGCGCCCCGGCCCGAGCCGCTGGCCGCTCGGGTTGCGCTGCGCCGCGGCGGCGGGCTCACGCCGCCAGGGTGCGAGCTGCGGTGCGGGCCACGTCGCGCACCCGCTGGTGCTCGCCCCGCCGGACGGCGTCGAACGGCGCCTCGCCGAGGTCCGGGTCGGGGGTGCGCAGCCAGGCCGCGAGCGTCCACCCGTCGACGGCCCGCTCGGGGAACAACGAGAGCACGTCGGCCAGCCCCGGCACGAGCCGGGCCCCGTCGAGCTGCCAGAGGGGGTACAGGTGGGCGCCGTCGGCGGTGATGACCCGCAGCAGCCGCCGGCGGGCGGCCTTGGCGGCCACCGCTTGGCGGGAGATGTGGAGCCGATGCTGGACACCGTCGGTGCGCAGGAACGGCCCGACGAGGTCGTCCCACGGCGAAGCCACCGGCGCCATCGCCGCCACGGCCCGTTCCCCGAATGCACTGGGGTCACCGAAGACCGTCCGGGGGGCGCGCCCGGCCGCCTCGTGGGCGACCACCATCCGGGCCAGCCCCTCCTCGAAGCGGCGGGTGGCGGCGGCCACGAAGTCACGGTCGGCCGGTTGCACCGCTGATGCCATCGCGCGCCTCCTCGACGTCAACACCGTCAACACTAGCGCCGGACGGCGTCGGTGGCGGTCCGCGCAGGGTGGGTCTACGTGCCGCTGCCGGCGACCGTGCCGATGACGATGAGGACGATGATCACGACCCCGACGGCGCCGAGGATGTAGCTCACGATGCTCCACGTGCGGGCGGCGTCGGCCGACTCCTGGGCACCGTACGCGTCGCCTGCGAACCACTTCGACTCCACCTGGCTGGCCTTGACGATGGCCACGATCCCGGTGGCGATGGCGGGCGGGCAGAACAGGATGCCGACGACCATGGCAGGCACGGCCATGGCCATGTTGTTGTTCGGCGGCGGGTTCCAGGGAGCCGAACCACCGCCCGCCGGTGGCGACGCCGGTGCCCACTGCTGCGCCCCGCCCCATTGGCCTGCGTCTGGATCCGGACCGGCACCCCAGCCCTGGCCAGCCCCGTAGGGGTCATAGCCGCCGGGGGGAGGCGGCGACGGCGGGTAGCTCACGATGCCTCCCAGAAGGCCGATCGACGTCGGCCGGCAGGGTAACGCCCCGCCGCCACCGCCTCGCGGAGCCCGGAGAGCCCGCTAGGGAACCGGCCGGACGCTGAAGCCGTCGATGACGGTGCCGTCGGGCGCGACAGCTTGCGCGCCGATCGAGAGCGCACCGAAGCGCAGGGTCAACGACACGGCCGTACGCGCCACGGCCACCCGCATCCACGGCTGCACGAGCAGGTCGGGATACGACATACCGGTCGAGGTGACCTCGACGTAGGTGGTCCCCTGCCCGGGCGGCACGACCCGCGGCTTCACCGCGGGTATCGCACCCGGGTCGGGCTCGCCGCGGAGGGGAGCGCTGCGCACGTAGTGCATGTCGTGGCCCGAGACCACGAGATCGACGCCGTTGCGGTCCATGACCGGCACGAACAGCTCGCGGATCTCGGGGTTCTGGTACGTGGGCGTGACCCGGCTCTGCTTGCTGTGGAAGGGCGGCGCGTGCGTGAGCACGATCTGGAAGCGCGTCCGGGTCCGCGCCGCGGCCAGGTCGCGGTCCAACCAGTCCGCCTGCGCCTGCAGCGAGGCGAGCGGCGTGGTCGGGTTGGCTTCGAGCACGACGACGTGCACGCCCTGGTAGTCGAAGGAGAAGGTGCGCCCGGTGCCGTCAGGTCCGTTGGTGGGCTGCGGGAAGCGGACCGCGAACAACGGCGACGGCTCTCCCGCGGCGGGTCCGCCGTACGTCTCGTGGTTGCCGACTGCGCTGAGGTAGGGCGTCGAGGCGAACAGGCGCTGTGCCGGCCCCGCCAGCCGTTCCCACTCGGACTCGAGGCCGCCGGTGTTCACGTTGTCCCCGGTGGACAGCACGAACCGGGACCCGCTGCTGCGCAGGCGTTCGGCCACGAGCGGCCACGCCGGCTCCGGCCACCCGGGCTGCACCCGGTCGCCGATGTGCACCTCGCCGACCACCGATGCGGCGAACGGCGCGGCGTCCGCGCGGGCGGTGCGGAACGTCGCGTCGGCGGTCGTGGGTCCCCCGTCGGCCACGCGGTACAGGTACGTCGTGGCCGGGCGCAGGCCGGTGAGAGCCGCCGAGTAGTAGGCGTAGGCCGGACCCTCGGAGGTCGTCAGGACGATCCTGCTGGCGGGCTGGACCCTGCAGGCGCTTCCCGCGGAGCCGCACCGCCCGAAGTCCACGCCCGGGGGCACGGCGAGCACCGAGCCGGCCCCGGCCTCGGGGCCGTCGCGCCAGGTGATCACGACCGAGGTCGCCGGGTCGTCGCGCAGCGAGAGCTTCACCTGGGAGATGCCGGCACCGGGATCGTTGGCCGCGGCGGGGCCGGCCGTGAGGCCCACGGCAGCGGCGAGGACGGCCATGGCGACCGCGGCCGACTGGACCGGGCCGCGCCGCACACCGGCGGGGCCCGCGGTTCGGACCATGGCGCGTGCCTCCTTTGGCGCTGGACGGGACCACCCGGAAGGTTAGGGCTCCGGGCGCGCACGGGGCCCGCTCCCCGGCAGCGGGCCCCGGTTCGATTCGTCTCGGGTCGCCCGTCAGCGCACCTTGGCGATGGTGAACGCATCGACCACCCGCCCGTCGGGCTGGATGGCGCGGGCCTCGATGCCGTCCGTGCCGAACCGCAGCTTCAGCGTCACGGACGTCTGCGGGACGGCCTTGCGCATCCAGGACTGGGAGGCGAAGTCGGCGTAGTACTGGCCCGTCGACGTCACCTCGAGGTAGGTGGTGCCCTGCCCCGGCCGCACGACCTTGGGCTTCACGTGCGGCACGGCGCCCGGGTCCGGCGCGCCCTGCAGTGGATAGCTGCGCACGTAGTGCTTGTCGTGGCCGGACACCACGAGCTCGACGCCGTAGCGATCGAACACCGGGACGAGGAGGTCACGGAACTCGGGGTTCTCGTACGGCGTCACCCGGCTCTGCTTGCTGTGGAAGAGCGGCGAGTGGGTGATCACCATCTGGAACCGGGTCCGGCGCCGGGCCGCCGAGAGGTCGGACTTGAGCCACTCGACCTGCGCGCGCAGCGAGGCGAGCGGCGTGGTCGGGTTCGCTTCGAGCACGACCACGTGCACGCCCTGGTAGTCGAACGAGAACGTCCCGCCGGCGCCGTCGGGTCCATTGCGCGGCTGCGGGAACTGCGCGAAGAAGTACGGGCTCGGCTGGCCGGGGGCGAACGAGCCGTAGGTCTCGTGGTTCCCGACGGCGCTCAGGTACGGGATCGACGAGAACAGGTCTCGCGCCGGGGTGGACAGGCGCTCCCACTCCGACTCGGTCCAGCCCGTGTTGACGTTGTCCCCGGTCGAGAGCACGAACCTTGCGCTCGACGCGGCGAGCTGGGCCGCGACCTGCGGCCAGGCCGGCGTCGGCCAGCCCGGTTGCACCTCGTCGCCGACGTGGACCTCGCCCACCACCGCCGCCGAGAACGGCGCGTCGCCGGCGCCCGCCGTGGCGAACGTCGCCTCCTGGGTCGGTGCACCGCCGTCGACCACCCGGTACCGGTAGGTGGTCGCCGGGCGCAGGCCCGTCACGTCGGCCTGGTAGAAGGCATAGGCAGGCCCCTCGGAGGTGCCCAGCACGATGCGGGTGGCCGGCTGCTCGACGCAGGCGCTGCCGACGGTGCCGCAGGCGGCGAAGTCGGTTCCGGGCGGGACGGCCTGGACCCTGCCTGCACCCGCCGTGGCGGCATCCCGCCAGCTCACGGCCACCGACGTCGCGGGGTCGCCGCGCAGCGAGAGCTTGACCTGGGTGATGCCGGCGGTGGGGTCGCTCGCGGCCACGGGCCCGGTGGCGGCGGTCAGCCCGACGGTGCCGAGAACGGCGGTCAGCGCGGCCGCCCGGAACCATCGGGAGCGGCCGCGAGGACGGCATGCGGTGGGCTGGGACACGGGCGTCTCCTCGGTGTTCGGTGCGGGACGCGCCGACCATACGAACCGGCCGTGACCGGCCCGTGAGGCGCCGTGCACGCGCTGGTGAACCGTCGGCCACGGTTCGGCAAACACCCCGGCGGACCGGCCGTCCCTACGAGGCGGCCGCTCCCGATCTGCGCCGGGCGGCTCGCGGCACTCAGGCCTTCGGAGGAAGGACCCGCAGGCCGAGCTCGGCGAGCTGCGCGACGTCGACCGCCGTGGGGGCGCCGGTCATCGGGTCGGTGCCCGACTGCGGCTTGGGGAAGGCGATGACCTCACGGATGTTCTCCTCGCCGGCCAGGATGGCCACCAGCCGGTCGAGACCGAAGGCGAAGCCGCCGTGGGGCGGGGCGCCGTAGCGGAACGGCGTGAGGAAGAAGCCGAAGCGCCGGTTCGCCTCCTCCTCGTCGATGCCGAGCAGGTCGAACACCCGCTGCTGCAGCGCCGGCTCGTGGATCCGGATGCTCCCCGAGCCGAGCTCCCAGCCGTTCAGGACGAGGTCGTAGGCCTGGCTCCGCACGCCCATCGGATCCGGCTCGAGCCGGTCGAGGTCGTCGGGGTGCGGGTGGGTGAACGGGTGGTGCCCCGGCTTCGGCCGCCCGTCCTCCGTGCGTCCCACGAACATCGGGAAGTCCACGATCCACACGTAGCGGTACGGGCCCTCGTGCACCGGCGGCCGGCCCAGGTCGTTGCGGAGCTGCCCGAGCACCTCGCAGGCGACAGCCCACTCGTCGGCCACCGACAGCAGCAGGTCTCCCGGCTCCGCGCCGATCGCCGCCACCAGCGCAGCCTGCTCTTCGGCGGACAAGAACTTCGCGACCGGCGAGTCGAGCGCGCCCGCTTCGCCGACGCGCATCCACACCAGGCCCTTGGCGCCGAGCGCCTTCGCCCGCTCGGTGAGCGCGTCGAGGCGGCCGCGGGTGATCCCGGCTCCGAGCCCGGGCACGCGCAGGCCCTTCACGCATGGCGCCTGGAACGCCCGGAACCCGGTGGCCGCGAACACGGGGGTGAGCTCGACGAGCTCCAGGCCGAAGCGCAGGTCCGGCTTGTCGACGCCGTAACGGTCCATCGACTCGTGCCAGGTCATGCGCTCGATCTCGGCCGGGCGCTCACCGGTGACCGCTTCCGTCGCGTCGAGCACGGCCTCGGAGATGAACCCGACGACGTCCTCCTGCGTGACGAAGCTGGCCTCGGCGTCGAGCTGCATGAACTCGTACTGGCGATCGGCGCGCAGGTCCTCGTCGCGCAGGCAGCGGGCGATCTGGTAGTAGCGGTCGACTCCGCCGACCATGAGGAGCTGCTTGAACAGCTGCGGGCTCTGCGGCAGCGCGTAGAACGACCCGGGCCGCTGGCGGGACGGCACCAGGAACTCACGGGCGCCCTCGGGCGTGGACGGCATGAGCATGGGCGTCTCGACCTCGACGAAGCCCTGGCGCTCCATGGCCCGCCGCACCGCGCTGTTCACGGCGGCCCGCACCCGCAGGTTGCGCTGCATGCGCTCACGCCGGAGGTCCACGTAGCGGTAGCGCAACCGGATGGTCTCGTCGACGTCGTCGGCGCGGGCGTCGACCGGGAAGGGGGGCGGCTCGGCGCCGGCGAGCAGCTCGACCGTGCAGTCACCGACCTCGACCTCGCCGGTGGCGAGGTGAGCGTTGGCGGTGCCCTCCGGTCGCCGGCGCACCGTGCCGGTGACGCGCAGCACCTGCTCGGCCCGGGCGTCGACCGAACCGTCCACGACGCACTGCACGATGCCCGTGCGGTCGCGCAGGTCGACGAAGGCGAGGTGCTCGCCGTGCTCGCGCCGGCGAGCGACCCAGCCGCACATCTCCACGCGCGCGCCGGCGTGCTCGAGCCTCAGCTCGCCGCACCAGTGCGTCCGCAACCCGACCGCGGGACCCCAGGCTTCATCCACTGCTTCCGTCCCCGATCCGTCGCAGGACCTCCTGCGCCACGTCGCCGCGAGCCACTGCCGTCTGCTCGCGCTCACCGCCGAGCATCGACCGCAGGGCCACCGTGCCGGCGGCCGCCTCCTGCTCGCCCACGATGAGCGCGAAGGCGGCACCCGACCTGTCGGCCTGCTTCATCTGCGCCTTCATCGACCGGCCGTCGAAGGCACGGTCGGTCCGCACGCCGGCCCGGCGCAGCTCGGTCGTGAGGTCCCGGGCATGGTCGCCGCCGGTGACGTCCACGACGAACACGTCGACGCGCCCGGCGGGCGCCGGGAAGACGCCCTCGGCGTCGCACGTCAGCAGCACGCGCTCGATGCCGGAGCCGAACCCGACGCCCGGCGTCGGCGGGCCGCCGAGCGACTCCACCAACCCGTCGTAACGCCCGCCCCCCAGCACCGTCGACTGGGCGGCGTCGAGCGCCGAGGCCTGCAGCTCGAACGTCGTGTGCGTGTAGTAGTCGAGACCGCGGACGAGGTTCGGGTCGAGGACGAAGTCGACGTTCGCCGCCGACAGGCCGGCCTGCACCCGGTCGAAGTGGACGATCGCCGCGTCGGACAGGTGCTCGGTGATGCGGGGGGCGGCGGCCGTCACCTCGCGGGTGGCCGGCCGCTTCGAGTCGAGCACGCGCATGGGGTTGGCCGCCACCTTGGGCTGGTCCTCGGCATCGAGGTCATCCTCGTGCGCCTCGAGGAACGCCCGGAGCGCGGCGGTGTAGCGGGCTCGGTCGTCGCGGCTGCCCATCGAGTTGAGCACCAGCACGACCCGTTGCAGGCCGAGCGCGGCGAGGTAGTCGTGGCCGATGGTGATGACCTCGACGTCGAGATCGGGGTCGGTCGGACCGAACGCTTCGAGCCCGACCTGGTGGTGCTGGCGCAACCGGCCCGACTGCGGCTGCTCGTAACGGAAGCACGGGGTGGCGTACCACGCCTTCCAGGGCAGTGCGGGCCGGTGCTGGACGTAGGCGCGGGCCACCGAGGCCGTGCCCTCGGGGCGCAGGGCGATGCGGCGACCACCCTTGTCCTCGAAGTCGTACATCTCCTTGCGCACGACGTCGGTGCCCTCGCCGATGCGCTGGAAGACCCCGACGTCTTCGAACAGCGGCGACTGCACGAGCCCGTAGCCGGCCGCCTCGACGGTGGCCGCGAACGTGGCCACGAGCGCCTCCCACCGGGCCGACTCGGGCGCCAGCACGTCCTGCGTGCCCTTCGGCGCACGGAACGACACCGGCTCGGGCATGGCGGTCGAGGCTACCGGCTCGCCCGTCAGGCCCCCGAACCGGTCTTGTTCCGACCGCCCGCACTTCTTTGGTTCTTTGGCGAGGCTAGGCGTCGCCAAAGAACCAAAGAAGCATGAGGGGCGGGGTAGTCCTCAACCGCCCTTGCCCGGCACCACCCGGTAGGCGTCGTAGACGCTGTCGATGGCCTTGATCGATCGCAGCACCGCGCCGAGGTGCGACGGATCGGCCAGCTCGAAGTCGAAGCGCATCTTCGTCACCCGGTCGTGACCGGCCCGGGAGTCGCACGCCAGGATGTTCACGTGGTGGTCCGCCAGTGCGGACGACACGTCGCCCAGGAGCCGTGGCCGGTCGAGCGCCTTGACCTCGATGGAGGCCACGAACTGGCCGGCGCCGTCCTCGTCCCACTCGACGTCGATCAGGCGCTGCGCCTGGCCCGACGAGAGGGCCACGGCGTTGGCGCAGTCGGCCCGGTGGACGGACACGCCGCGGCCACGGGTGACGAAGCCGATGATCTCGTCGGGGGGCACAGGGGTGCAGCAACGGGACAGCCGCACCATCAGGTCGTCGAGTCCCTCGACGTGGACACCCGCGCTCGTGCCGTCGCCGACGCGGGAGCGCCGCCGCGGCGTGTGGGCCGTCGTCGGGAGCTGCTCTTCCTGCTTCGGGTCGCCGCTGTGGAGCACCTTGCCGATGCGGCTGGCGACCGACTCGGCCGAGACGTGGTGCTCGCCGATGGCGGTGTGCAGCGCGTCCACGTCGACGTAGTTCAGGGTCGACGCCACCTCGGCGAGGACGCTCGCGGGCAGCTTCTGCGTGGGCAGCCCGTCACGGCGCAGCGCCCGTTGCAGCTCCTCGCGCCCCGTCTCGCGGGCGTCTTCGCGGCGCTCGCGCGAGAACCACTGGCGGATCTTGTTGGCCGCCCTCGGCGTCTTGACGATCTTCAACCAGTCCTGCTTGGGGCCGACGCCCTCGGTCCGTGAGGTGAAGACCTCGCACGTGTCGCCGGACTCGAGCACGTGGTCGAGCGCCACCAGGCGGCCGTTCACCTTGGCCCCCACGCAGGCGTGGCCGACCTCGGTGTGGATGGCGTACGCGAAGTCGATCGGCGTCGCGCCCTTCACGAGCGTCACCACGCGGCCCTTCGGGGTGAACACGTAGACCTCGTCCTGCTCGAGGTCGACCTTGAGCACCTTGTAGAACTGCTCGGGGTCGGAGATCTCCTCCTGCCAGTCGATGATCCGGTTCAGCCACACCAGATCGTCGGAGGTGGAGTGCCCGCCGTCCTTGTAGGACCAGTGCGCGGCCACGCCGTACTCGGCTCGCTGGTGCATCTCCTTCGTGCGGATCTGCACCTCCAGCGGCTTGCCCTGCGGCCCCACCACGGTGGTGTGCAACGACTGGTAGAGGTTGAACTTCGGGCTCGAGATGTAGTCCTTGAAGCGGCCCTGCACCGGGCGCCAGGTGGCGTGGATGGAGCCGAGCGCGGCGTAGCAGTCCTTGACCGACTCCACGAGCACCCGGATGCCGATGAGGTCGAAGATGTCGTCGAAGGCCTTGCCGCGCAGGACCATCTTCTCGTAGATGCTCCACAGGTGCTTCGGGCGGCCGCGCACCTCGGCGTCGATGCGCAGCTCCTTGAGGCGGTTGCGCACCTCCTCGAGCACCTGGGTGAGGTACAGGTCGCGCTCGGGGGCCCGCACCGAGACCATATGGTCGATCTCGGCGAACCGCTTCGGGTGCAGCGTGGCGAAGCAGAGGTCCTCGAGCTGCTGGCGGATGTCCTGCATGCCGAGCCGGTGGGCCAGAGGCGCGTAGATGTCGAGCGTCTCGCGGGCCGTGCGCTCCTGCTTCCACTGGGGCAGCCCGGCGATGGTCCGCATGTTGTGGAGGCGGTCGGCGAGCTTGATGATCACGACCCGCAGGTCGCGGGCCATCGCCACCAGCATCTTGCGCATGGTGGCGGCCTGCTGGGCCTCCTTCGAGTCGAAGTCGAGCCGCTCCAGCTTGGTCACCCCGTCGACGAGCGCGGCCACCTCCGGGCCGAACTCGGCGACGACGTCCTTCAGGTTCACGCCCGTGTCCTCGACCGCGTCGTGGAGGAGGGCGGCCGCGATGGTGACGTCGTCGAGGCCGAGCTCGGTGACGATGCTGGCCACGGCCAGCGGATGCGAGATGTAGGCCTCGCCCGACTTGCGCCATTGGCCCTCGTGCGCCTGGGCGGCGATGTCGTAGGCGGACACGATGAGCTGCGTCGGGTCCTTGGGATGGCGCTCGCGGAAGGTCGACAGCAGCGGTGCGAGCTCGACGGCCGGCGCCGCGATGTGCCGCCGCCACGGAAGCACGCGGTCGACGGTCGCCATAGGTGGATTCTGCCAGGGCAACGACCCTGTTCCGCGCTGGCCCGCCGGCACACGCGGACCAACCCGGCGGCGGACCGGCCCGGCTCAGGTCGGGTCAGTACTGGAGGAGGGACACCACCTCGTAGCCGGGCAGCTTGGCCCGGCCCCCGAGGAAGGTGAGCTCGATCAGGAACGCGAGGCCGGCCACCTCCCCGCCCAGCTTCTCGACGAGCCGGGCGGTGGCGGCGGCCGTGCCTCCAGTGGCCATCACGTCGTCGACCACGAGCACCCGCTCCCCCGGCGAGACCGCGTCGCGGTGGATCTCGAGCAGGTCCGTGCCGTACTCCAGCTCGTACTCCTGGCGCTCGATCTCCCACGGCAGCTTGCCCGCCTTGCGGACCGGCACGAATCCGGCGCCGAACCGGTACGCGACCGGGGCGGCGAGGATGAACCCGCGGGCCTCGATGCCGAGCACCCGGTCGATGCGCTGGCCGTCGAAGCGCTCGGCCACACCGTCCACGGCGGCACGGAACGTCACCGGATCCGCGAGCAGCGGCGTGATGTCCTTGAAGACCACGCCGGGCTTGGGGAAGTCGGGGATGTCCCGGATGCGCTCGGCGAGCGGAGCCGGGTCGAAGGTCACCGCCGCTTGCCCTTCTTCCTCGGTCGAGGTGGGATGGCCGACGGTGTGCGGGCCCCGGCCGCCGCCTTCTTGGCGCCGGTCGCACGCGTCGCTCCACCCGCGCCGCCCGCGCCGCGGGCACCGGAGCGCCCGGAAGCGGCGGCCGCGCCGAGCGCAGCGGGCTCGGCCACCACCGCCGTGTCGCCCGAACCGTCGGCGGCGACGAGATCGTCCTCGAGCTGGCTGCGGCTCTTGCGGGAGGTGCGCTCGCCGCGCTCCTCGAGCCGCCGGCGCAGCGCCTTGTACCGGCTCTCGCGCTCCTTCAGGAGCGCGAGCACGGGCGAGGCGACGAAGATCGAGGAGTAGGCCCCCGACAGCTGGCCGACGAAGAGGGCGAGACCGAACTCCTCGAGCGTCGACGCGCCGAGCACGAGCGCGCCGATGACGAGCACCGCGGCGATCGGCAGCAGGGCCGTGATCTGCGTGTTCAGCGACCGCATCAGGACCTCGTTGAGCGAGAGGTCGACCATGTCGCTGTAGGTCATCTTGCCGCTGCCCGACAGCAGCCTGGTGTTCTCGTCGACGCGGTCGAACACGACGATGCCGTCGTAGATGGAGAAGCCGAGGATCGTGAGGATGGCGATGACCGTGGCCGGCGTGACCGGCAATTGCAGGATCGCGTAGACGCCGATCACGACGAGCAGGTCGTGGAAGAGGGCGGCCAGCGTGGCCACGGCCATCTTGAACTCGAAGCGCAACGTTATGTAGAGGCTGATGACGATCAGGAAGACGACGAGGGCCCGGACGGCCTTGCCCGAGATCTGCTTCCCCCACGACGGGCCCACCTGGTTGACCACGACGTCGCGCTCGTTGGCGCCGGTGAGCTTCGTGAGGGCGGAGACGACGTCGCGACCCTTGGCCTCCTTCTGCGCGTCGGTGCCCTTCAGCGGTGCGGTCTGAACGCGCAGGTCGCCACCTACGGTCTGGATCTTGAGGTCGGTGAACCCGAGGCCCTCCATGGTGCCGCGGGCCTGCGGCACGGTGCGACCGTTGGCCGGCAGCTGCCACACGTTGCCGCCGGTGAAGTCGATGCCGAGGTTGAGTCCTCGGGCGAACAGGGCGACGAGCCCGATGAGGATCACGGCACCGGACACCGCGAACCAGGTCTTCCAGCGCTCGATGAAGGGAATCTCGGTCTCGCCGTGGTAGAGCCGGGACCAGACGCTGCTGCTGCCCGACGTGGTCGTCCGGGCCGCCTCGCGGCCGGTGCGCCGCCCCGCGCCGTCGGGGCCGGTCCTGCGGGCGTCGGTGCGGGCCATCAGGCCGTCCCCGCCGCGGGAGCGGCCCGCCGCTGGCCGAGGCCGCGTGCGATGCCCGCGAAGGGCAGTTCGGTGAAGAACCGGTTGCGGGCCAGGATGGCCACCAGGGGCCGGGTGAAGAACCAGGCGGTCACGACGTCGAGGATCACCGACAGGCCGAGGAAGAACGCGAACCCGCGCACCGGGCCGACCGTCAGGTACCACAGCAGGAACGCTCCGATGAACGACGACACGTCGGCGGTGACGATCGTGCGGAACGCCCGCTGGAAGCCCCGCTCGGTGGAGCTGCGGACCGAGCGGCCACCGCGGACCTCGTCCTTCAACCGTTCGAAGTACACGACGTAGGAGTCGACGGTCGTGCCCACCGAGACGATGATGCCGGTCACGCCGGACAACGACAGGGCCAGACCGTTGTTCACCGACAGGTAGCTGACCACCGCGTACATGAGACCGCCCCAGACCGTCAGCCCCAGGATCACGACCAGTCCGAGGCCCCGGTAGTACAGGAACATGTAGACGGCGACCGCGGCGATGCCGATGAGGCCGGCCACCAGGCCCGCGTTCAGCGAGTCCTTGCCCAGGGTCGCCGACACCTGCTGCTCGGCGCTGCGGGTGAACTCCACCGGCAGGGCGCCGTAGCGCAGCACGAGCGCCAGGTCCTGCGCCTCCCGCTTGCCGAAGTTGCCCGAGATGACGAACGACTTGTCGGCCAGGTTCTGGCCGTTCACGGCCGGGTCGGAGATGACCCGCTTGTCGAGCACGATCGCGATGGCGCCGCGCTGGCCGACGGACGGGCAGGTCGGGTCACCGGCGTAGCAGGCGTTGAACAACCGGTTCGCGACGGTGCGGAACTTGCCGCGGACGTTGACCGAGATCTCCCAGCCCGTGCCGTCGGTCTTGAGCTGCGCCTGGGCGCTGCGCAAGGCGTTGCCGGTGAGACCGACCGCGCCGAGCTGGATGCACCGGTCGCCCTCCTTCGACGGGTACACGACCGGCGCACCGGCGGTGCCCGGCGCCGTCGTGGTGGTCGACGCGGGCGACGTCGTCGTGCTGCCCGCGGGCGACGTCGTCGTGCTGCTCGCCGGCGCGGTGGTCGACGTCGTGCTGCTCGCCGGTGCCGTGGTCGACGTCGTGGCCGGTGCCGTCGACGCCGTGGTCGCCGGTGCCGTCGTGGTGGTGGAGGCCTGGGTCGGGAGGCGACCGATGGCGCTCTCGCCCTCGCCGGCCCCGGGCACCGGTGCGCCGGACTGGCTCGTCGGTGTGGTGGGCGCGGTCGTGCTCGCGGGTGCGGTGGTGCTGGCCGGCGCGGTCGTGCTGGCCGGAGCGGTCGTGCCGGGCGTGGACGACCCGGTCGTCGACGAGGAGCCGCCGGTCAGCGCGTTGCGGCACGGATCGGTGCCGGGCTTCGCGCTCTTGTCGATGGGAAGCCCCTCGCGCAGCACCGGGCGGAACTCGAGCTTGGCCGTCTCGCCCACGATCTGCTGCGCCTTCTTGCGGTCCTTGACCCCGGGGAGCTGCACGATCACGGTCCGGCCCTGGCGGGTCACGTCCGGCTCGGCCACACCGAGCCCGTCGATGCGCTGGCGGATGATGTCCTTGGCCTTCTCGACGTTGTCCTGCGGCGGGTTGCCCTTGGCCGTGAGGACCACCGAGAACCCACCCTGGAGGTCGAGCCCGAGCTGCGGCTTGTTGCCGGCGGCGATGGTCGCCCCGACCGCCGCGACGGCGACCACGACGATGCCGATCAGCGACCAGGCCAGGCGCCTCACAACCGCGGTCCGTCGACCGAAGCGGTCGGGTCAGCCGGGTCGGCGGGGTCAGCGGGCGACGCCTCGGGTACTCGGCGGGCGATGGCGACCCGGGCGACCCGGACCTGCACGCCCGGAGCCACCTCGATCGTGGCCACCTCCTCGTCCAGCGCCGTGACCCGCCCGTAGATGCCGGAGTTGGAGATCACGTCGTCACCCACGGCGAGCGTGGTGAGGAACGACTGGTGCGCCCGGACCCGCTGCTGCTGCGGCCGGATCACCAGCAGGTACATGAGCACCAGCAACACGGGAAGGATGAGCAGATTCATGGAGCACCCGTCGGGAGGCGGAGCGGAGAGCGCGACGACTCTAGTGGAGCGGCCCCGCCGGCTCGCGACAGCCCCTCGCCGGGAGAGCGGCCCCCACCGGGTGTCAGCCCCAGACGGCCAGCACGTCGGCGCGGAGGTTGGCGAGGTTGCCGTGCCGGACCGCCTGCCGGGTCCGCTCGACCAGGCGCAGGAGCCACGACAGGTTGTGCACGGTCAGCAGGCGGGCTGCCGTCGGCTCGCCCACCGACAGCAGGTGGCGCAGGTAGCCCTTCGACCAGCGCGCGCAGGTCGGGCACGGGCACGTGTCGTCCACCGGACCGGCGTCGCGCGCCCAGCGGGCGTTGCGGAGATTGACCCGCCCGGTGTCGGTGAGCATCGTGCCGTGGCGCGCCAGGCGGGTCGGCAGCACGCAGTCGAACAGGTCGATGCCGAGGGCCACCGCCTCCACGATGCCCACCGGGTCGCCCACGCCCATCAGGTACCGCGGCTGGTCGACCGGCAGGTGCTCGAGCGCAGCACCCAGCGCGGGCAGCATGTCGCCGCGGCTCTCCCCGACCGACAGGCCGCCGACGGCGTAGCCGTCGAAGCCCAGTGCGGCGGTCCGGCGGGCGTGGTCGGCCCGCAGGCCGGCGTCGACGCCACCCTGCACGATCCCGAACTGCGCCTGGTCGAGACCCCGATCGAGGCGCGCTTCGGAGCCCGCGACGAACGCGGCACGGGCCCGGTCCGCCCACCGCGACGTGCGCTCCACCGCGTCGCGCACCACCGCGTCGGGCGCGGGCAGGCCCGGGCACACGTCGAGGACCATCTGGATGTCGGCGCCGATGTCGGCCTGCACCTCCACCGCCCGCTCGGGCGTCAACCGGTGCCGGGAACCGTCGTAGGTGGAGCGGAACGTCGCGCCGCCGTCGTCGACGTCGGGTTGCAGCGAGAACACCTGGAAGCCGCCCGAGTCGGTGAGCAGGTGACCGTCCCAGCCTCCGATGAAGCGGTGCAGGCCGCCGAGGCTGCGCACGACGTCCGCGCCCGGGCGCAGCATCAGGTGGTACGTGTTGGCCAGCACGACCGGGGCGCCCAGCGCCTCGAGGTCGGCGGTGTCGAGCGCCTTCACCGCGCCGCGCGTCCCGACCGGCATGAAGCACGGCACGGGGAACGAGCCGCGCGGCGTCACCACGCGTCCCGCCCGGGCCGCGCCGTCGGTGGCCTCGACCTCGACCGTCAGCCGGCTCATCCGCTGCGCCCCCGGGAGCGGTCGAGCAGCATGGCGTCGCCGAAGGACAGGAACCGGTAGCCGTCGGCCAGCGCGGTCTCGTAGAGCCGCCGCCATCGAGCCCCGACGAAGGCATCGACGAGCGCGAGCAGCGACGAGCGGGGCACGTGGAAGTTGGTGAGCAACCGGTCCACGACCGCGAACGGCGCATCGCCGTGGAGGTAGAGCGCGGTGCGGCCCTCGAGCTCGCCCGTGGCCGCGACCGACTCCAGGGTGCGCACGACCGTGGTGCCGACGGCGACGACCCGCGGCGCCGCCTGGATCCGCGCCCAGGTGCCCGCATCCACGCGGTAGCGCTCGGCGTGCATGACATGGTCTTCGACGCGGTCGGCGGCGATGGGCCGGAAGGTGCCGAGCCCGACCACCAGCTCGACGCGTGCCAGGTCCGCACCGCGCTCGGCACAACGCGCCAGCACGCCCTCGGTGAGGTGCAGGCCCGCGGTCGGCGCCGCCACCGAACCCGGCCGATCGGCGAAGACGGTCTGGTACCGCTCCGGCTCGCGCAGCGCTGTGTGGATGTAGGGAGGCAACGGCACCTCGCCGTGCGCGGCCAACGCGGCGAGCTCGCCGTCGGGGCCGGCCGGCAGGCGCGCGTCCCCGACGAGCAGGCGCACGCGCCGGCGCCCGTCGCCCAGATCGTCGCCCACGTCGTCGCCCACCTCGACGGCGAGATCGCCGTGCGTGAGCACCGCACCCGAGCGCACCCGCCGGCCCGGCCGCACCAGCGCCTGCCACCAACCGTCCGCGCCCCGCTCGAGCAGGAGCACCTCCACCGCGGCACCGGTCGCCTTGTGCAGGCGCAGCCGGGCGGGGATGACGCGGGAGTCGTTGACGACGAGGAGATCGCCAGGGCACAGGAGCTCGGGCAGGTCCCGGACGAAGCGGTGCTCGGGCGCCTCGGCGGGACCGCAGTCGACGAGGAGCCGGGCCGCGTCGCGAGGCTCGACGGGTGCCTGGGCGATGGCTCCCTCCGGCAGGTCGTAGTCGAGGTCGTCGGTGCGCATCGGGCGGCGGGGATGTGGGGGGCGGCGGGTCGGCCTGGGTCAGGCGAGGTCGTGCAGCGCGCACAGCGCCGACGCGGCCAGCACGGAGGCACCGAGCGCCACGGCGGACTCGTCGACGTCGAAGGCCGACGAGTGGATGTCGACCGCGCCGGCTCCGCGCGCCCGCACGCCGAGCCGCAGGTAGGCCCCCGGGGCATGGTCGAGGTACCAGGAGAAGTCCTCGCCTCCCGCGCTCTGGCGGGTGGGCTCGACGGCATCGTCGCCGAGGACCCGGCGGGCCGCCCGGTCGGCCACGCCCACGGCCCACGGGTCGTTCACGAGCGGAGGTGCGCCGACCCGGTGGTCGAGCTCCCAACGGGCTCCGAACGGCTCCACGATGGCGGCGAGCAGCCGTTGCAGCTTCGGTCCCGCCTCCTGCCACGAGACCCGCCCGGTGGCCCGCAGCGAACCGCCGAGCACCGCCTCCGACGGGATCGCGTTCGGCGCGTCACCGGCCTGCACCATGCCGAACGTGAGGTTCACGCCGTCGCGGCTGTCGGACAGGCGGGCCAGGCCGGCCGGCAGGTCGACCAGCACCCGCCCCACCAGGTGGCCGAGGTCGGCGGTCAGGTGCGGCCGGGCCGTGTGCCCGCCCGGGCCCTTCAGGCGGATCGTGACGTAGTCGGCGGCCGAGCCGATCGGCCCGGCCGAGAGCCCGAGCCGCCCGACCTCCACGCTCGGGTCGCAGTGCAGGGCGAAGATGGCGCCGACGCCGTCCATGGCACCCGCGTCGCACAGCGCCCGGGCGCCGCCCGGCACCGTCTCCTCGGCGGGTTGCAGCAGCAGCCGCACGCGCCCGCCGCCCGGGAGCCCGGCGCCGTGCCGGGCGACCTCGGCCAGGGCCAGGCCCGCCCCGAGCGCGGCCGCGGTGTGCACGTCGTGCCCGCAGGCGTGGCACACGCCGTCCACCTCCGAGCGGTAGGGGACGTCCTTGGTGTCGGGCAGGCGGAGGGCGTCGATGTCCCCGCGCAGGGCCACGAGCGGGCCGGGCGACTCGGCCGCGTCGCCGGCCGGGCCGGCCGCGCCGGCCGCGCCGATGTCGCAGACGACCCCCGTGCCCGTCGGGCCCGGCCGCGGGTCGAGGCCGGCGGCCCGCAGCCGGTCGAGCAGCACCGCGGTGGTGCGGTGCTCCTCCCACGACGGCTCGGGGTGGCGGTGCAGGTCGCGCCGGAGCGCGACCAGCTCGCGGCTGCGGTCGGCGATGTCGTGCTCGACGGCGCGGATGGCCGCTTCCAGCTGCGCCGCCGCCAGGGCGGCGGTCTCGAGGGCGGCGGTCTCGAGGTCGCCGGTGTCGACCGCCGACGCGGACGTCGCCGGCGCACCACCACCGCGACCGGACGCAGCCGCTCCCGTCACGGGCCGACCGTGGCGCCCGGCTCGTCGGTGCGCAGCTCGGCGACGAGCAGGTCGACCACCGGCTTCAGCGCGGCGCCCTCCGCGTCGGGCGCGGCCACCGCCCGCTGGCGCGCGTACGAACCCCCCTCCTGAAGGATCCGCTCGACCCGGCCGAGCTCCGTGTCGCAGCCGAGCTTGCGAGCGGTGGGCGCCAGCTCCTCGAGCAGCTCGATGATGCTGTCGCGCAGGGGCTGGAGTCGGCCCTGGTCGTCGATGATCACGTCGCAGTCGAGCCCGTGGCGCCCGGCCCGCCACTTGTTCTGGCGCAGCACCCAGTCACGGTGGCGGGGCAGCGTGTAGCCGGTGTCGTCCAGGCGGTCGAGGCGGGCGACGAGGCTCTGGGCCAGCGCGGCGACGGCCGCGATCTCCGACATCGTGGGGATGCCGTCGCACATGCGCAGCTCGACGGTGCCGAAGTCCGGGTGCGGGCGGATGTCCCACCAGACCTCGCGCACGGTGGAGATGGCGGCCGAGGAGACCAGGGTCTCCATGAACTGCTCGAAGTCGTCCCAGCTCTCGATCGGTGCGGGCAGCCCAGCCGTGGGCAGACCCTCGAAGACCTTCGAACGGCTCGATGCGAGGCCCGTGTCGCGGCCCTCCCAGAACGGGCTCGACGCGCTCAGCGCCAGGAAGTGCGGGATGTAGCCGGCCAGCGCGTTGGCGATGGCCACGACCTTTTCGGGCGACCTCACGCCGACGTGCACGTGGACCCCGAAGATCTGGAGCCGCCGGGCCATCCACTGCATCTCGTGCACGAGCCGCTCGTAGCGGGGGTTGGGGCTCACCTGCTGCGCGGCCCAGCACGAGAACGGGTGCGTGCCCGAGCACAGCAGCCGCGCCTCGCCGACCGACGAGCACACCCCGGTGACGACCTCGACCGTGCACTCGAACAGCTCGTGCTTCGCCTTCGGGTGCACGCCGCCTGGATGGCCGGCTCCCATCTCGGCGAGCAGGTCACTGGCCGCCGACGCGAGCTCGCCCGTGGCCGCGTCGACCACTTCGAGCTCCACCTCGACGCCGAGGCTCGGGCCCTCGGAGCTGTTGAAGTCGATGTGCACCTGTGCAGGCTAGATCCGCACCTACGGCCGACGGCCGTGGAGCGCCCGGGCCCGCGACCAGAGGTGGACCCTGCCGGGGCGGCCGCCGCCGCCGTGCGGCCCCGTGCGGCCCCGTGTGGCCCCATGTGGCTCGTGCGCTCCGCCGGTCGCCGCCGTGTGAAGGGCGATTCGACGGCCGCGGTAAGGTGCCGGTGACGCTGATTGTCCTTGAGACACAGGGATGGCTCCGCCAGATCGGAAGGCTTCCCATGTTCTCAGACGCGCGCAGCGCGGCGTTGTCCGCTTTGGCGCGCTTCCAAGTCACGGACCTGACGGTCGGTGAGACACTCCACCGGATCGCCGAGATCACTCTGGATGCCATGCCGTCGGCTGCGATCGCCGGCATGACGGTGCTGGGCGACGACGCGCGGCCCACCACGGCCGTCTACACCGACGAGGAATCGCCCGAGATCGACGAAGCCCAGTACCGCGAGGGCAAGGGACCGTGCCTCGACGCGTGGCGCCAGAACCGCGTCGTGCGCCTCGACCGCGTCGAGGATCACGCCAGCCGGTACCCGCAGTTCTCGCGGGCGTGCCTGGAGCACGGGGTGATGAGCACGCTGTCACTGCCGATGGGCACCGAGAACATGGCGTTGGGAGCCATGAACCTGTACTCGCGCGTCCACGACGGATTCACCGAGCAAGACGAGACGCTCGGGCTCGACCTGTCGGCCGCGGCCGCGTCCGTGCTCGCCAACGTGTCGGCGTACTGGACGGCCTTCGAGCTGAGCCAGCAGTTGACCCAGGCGATGGAGAGCCGGAGCGTGATCGAGCAGGCCAAGGGCATGTTGATGGCCCGCTCACCCGACCTCACGCCGGATCAAGCCTTCGACGTGCTGCGCCGGGCCTCGCAGCGCGAGAACGTCAAGCTGCGCACCATCGCCCAGCGCATCGTCGAACGCCGGCGTGACCCGTCGGGCGGTGAGGACGGTCGGGCCGAATGAGCTCGACCGAGATCCTCGACAGCCTCCAACGCCTTGCCCAAGTCCTTCAGGTCCAGCGCACGCTCGGCGGCACGCTGGCCGGGATCGCGGAGGCCGCCACGAGCTCGATACCGGGTTGCGACGCGGCCAGCATCGCCATCTCGATCGAGGGTCGACCCTCCACCGCCGCCATCAGCGCCCGCGTGGCTCTCGAGCTGGACATCGTGCAGTACGACACGGGGGACGGGCCGTGCCTCACGTCGTTCCGGGACACGAGCACGTTGCGGCTCGACCTCGTGGAGGCCGGCCACAGGTTCCCCCACTTCGCCGTGGCCGCCCGACGCGCCGGCGTGCGCAGCGTCATGTCGGTGCCGGCGGTCTGGCAGGGTGCCGTCGTGGCGACGCTGAACCTGTACAGCCGCACCGGCCCCTTCGATGCGAGCGCCGAGTCCATCGGCGCCGTCCTGGGCGCCCAGGTGGCGATGGCCGTCAGCCGGTCCCCCGAGTTCGCCGCCGCTCTCGGCGTCGTCGAGCATGCCCAACGGAAGGCCGACGACCGGGCCGACATGGATCTGGCCACGGGCCTGCTGATGATCAACGAAGCGTGCACCGCCGAGCAGGCCGAGGGTCTGCTGCGGCACGCGGCCCACACCGACGAACGCACGATCGTCGAGATCGCGCAACGGATCATCAGAGAGCACCTGCGCGTTCGCTAGCGACCGACGTGCGCCGGCATCGGCCGCCGGCCTCGATCGGCGTCGGCCCGCCGCCTGCCGAGCGGCGACCCCCGACCGGTGCGGCCGACGCTCGCGCCAGCCGCCGCTGATCGAGCGACGTGCAGGTCCGGGAGGCGGTAGGGTGTCGGCGCTCGTACGGCGTCCCAAGCAACGTGGGCACCGTTCGTACGACCTCGAAGAGGCTTCGTGAGCCGAACCAGCAGTGCGTTGCTGTGGGATCCTGCCGCCCGCCACCTGTCCTTGGTCGGAGACTTCGACGCCGCCAGCGCGAGCGGACTCGCCTGCCTCCTCGCGGGCGTCGCCGACGGCCGGGTGGAGGGTCTGCGCCTCGACTTGTCCAGCGTCGACTTCATGGATGCCGCGGGCGCGAGCGCCCTCGTGGGAGTGGCGCGGGCCGCGGCGGCCCGTGGCGTGCGACTGTCCCTCGAAGAGTTGCCACCTCACCTCGCCCGCCTGCTGCGCCTGACGGGCGACGATCGCATCCTCGACGCCCTCACCACGGACGCCCTGGCCGGGTCCTGACCGCCATCGTCGTCCCGGTGGTGGCGTGGCGACCCGCCTCCCGGACCACTTCCACACGCGTTCGTCCGCCCGGCGGAGCCGGCCCTCGAGGCGCGCCGGGACTCAGCCGAACAAGCCGGGGGGGACATCCGCCCCGCCCGCACCACGCGGCGCCGCCAGCCCGAGGTGGGCCCACGCCGCCGGCGTCGCCACGCGCCCCCGCGGCGTGCGCATGAGCAGGCCCTCGCGGATGAGGAACGGCTCGTACACGTCCTCGACGGTCTCGGTCGGCTCCGCCACGCTGATGGCCAGCGTGGACAACCCCACGGGACCACCGCCGAAGCGTTCGCACAGCGCGGCCAGCACGGCCCGGTCGACCTTGTCGAGGCCGCGCTCGTCGACCCCGAACGTGGCCAGCCCGGCCCGGGCCGCGCCGAGGTCGACCCGCCCGTCGGCCCGCACCTCGGCGAAGTCGCGCACCCGGCGCAGGAGGCGGTTGGCGATCCGAGGGGTGCCGCGGGCGCGCCGGGCGATCTCGCGGGCGCCCTCGGGGGTGATGTCCACGTCGAGGATGCCGGCGGCGCGGCGCACGATGGCCTCGAGGTCCGCGGCGTCGTAGTAGTCGAGGCGGGCCACGAGCCCGAAGCGGTCGCGCAGGGGGCCGGTGATGAGGCCGGTGCGGGTGGTCGCGCCGACGAGCGTGAAGCGGGGGACGTCGAGGCGGATCGAGCGGGCGGCGGGGCCCTTGCCGAGGACAATGTCGAGCTGGAAGTCCTCCATGGCCGGGTACATCACCTCCTCCACGGCCCGGGGCAGCCGGTGGATCTCGTCGATGAACAGCACGTCGCCTTCGGCCAGCTGGCTCAGGATCGACGCCAGATCGCCGGCGCGCTCGAGCGCCGGGCCCGACGTGACGTGCAGGCCTGCGTCCATCTCGGTGGCCACGATGTGGGCGAGGCTGGTCTTGCCCAGACCCGGCGGACCGGCCAGCAGCAGGTGGTCCGCGGCCTGGCCTCGGCGGCGGGCCGCCTCCAGGACGATGGCCAGGTGCTCCTTGAGCTCCGCCTGGCCGACGAACTCCTCGAGCCGCCGCGGTCGCAACCCGGACTCGACGCTGGACTCGGCCTCGTCCGCCGGTTCGGGTACGAGCAGCTCGTCGCGCATCAGCGCGCCCCCGCCAGGTGCCGCAGCGCGCGCTTGAGCAGTGCCGGCACGTCGGCGGCCGCCGGCCCCTCGGCGGCCGGGTCGGCGTCGGAGTCGGCGGCCGAGTCGGCGTCGGCCAGGTGGCGCAGCGCGTCGGCGATCTCCTCGGGCGCGTAGCCGAGACCCGCCAGGGCGTCGCGCACGTCGGCGCGCGCGGCGGCCGACGGCTCGACCGGGCCACCGGCGCCAGCCCCGGCGGCGACCGCCGCGAGGTCGGCGTCGGGCAGGTCGAGGCGCGACTTGAGCTCGACGAGCAGCCGGGCCGCGGTCTTCTTGCCCACGCCGGGCACGAGGCACAACGAGGCGACGTCGTCGTCGGCCAGGACCCGCCGCAACGCATCCGGACCGTGGACCGACAAGATGGCCAGGGCCAGCGCAGGGCCGACGCCGTGGGCGCCGAGCAGCGCCTCGAAGCAGTCACGGTCGTCACGGGCGACGAACCCGTACAGGGTCTCGGCGTCCTCGCGGACGTGGTGGTGGATCCACACGAACACCTCGGTGCCGGCGTCGCCGAGACGGGCCACGGTCACCGGTCCGGCCACCACCCGGTAGCCGACGCCGCCGACCTCGACGAGCACCTCGCCCGACACCGAGCGCGCCACCAGCGTGCCCCGCAACGAACCGATCAGGCCGCTCACCGGCGGACCTCCGCGGCGGCCACCCGCACCCGCACGGGGGCGTGGGCGAGGTGGCAGAGCGCGAGGGCGGCGGCGTCGGCCGCGTCGGCCGGGTGCGGGGGCGCGGCCATGCCGAGCAGGGCCTGCACCATGCGCTGGACCTGACCCTTGTCCGCGGCACCGTCGCCGGCCACGGCTTGCTTCACCTCGTTGGGCGAGTACTGCACGACGTCGCACCCGGCGGCCGCGGCCTCGGCCATGGCGAGACCGCTGGCCTGGCCCACGGACATGGCGGTGCGCACGTTGACCTGGAAGAAGACGCGCTCGACGGCGACCACCGCCGGCTGGAGCTCGGCCAGCAATGACCGCAGCTCGGCCTGGAGCTCGGCGAGGCGCAGGTGCAGCGGCGCGGCCGCATCGGTGCGGAGCACGCCGATGGCCACCGCCCGCGGGCCGCCGGGCCGCCCTTCGACGCACCCGTACCCGCAGCGGGACAGCCCGGGGTCGATGCCCAGCACGAACATGCGTACGGACGCTAGCGGGCCAGGCCGGCTCGGTCGAGGACCCCCGCGGACCCCCGCGCGCCACCCATGTCGGCTCAGAGGGTCGACGGGCAGCCGCTCAGCCGGTAGCCGCCTCGAACTCGGCCACGGTCGCCGCGCCGAACGGCCGCTCCCGCGAGCGGCTCGGCGCCAGCGGGCTGAAGGTGCCGTCGTCGGCGACCAGCAACGTGGCGAAGCCCGACGCGCGCACCTGGCTACCGGATGCCGACACGGCGTAGGCCGTCACGCCGAGCCCGATCGGGCAGGCGGCGTTCAGCGCCCGCAGGTCGGCGGCGGGGTCGATCGGCGCGCCGGGAACCTCGTTGATGAACGGCTGCGGAATCTCGACGCGGTCACCTGGAGCGACGCCGGTGACGTCTCCGGTCACTGCCGTCACGTCGACCGTGAGCACGAGCATGGTGCTCTCGAAGTTGACGGGCTGCGGCTTCCCGTTGATCTCGGCCGTGAGCGTCGACGCCGCACCCGGGCGCAGGTCCAGGCCCACGACGCGGCCGTCGAGGTGACCTCGTGCGCCGGCCGCTGCGGCCGCGGGAGTCTTCGGGGGATCCAGGTCGATCGTTCGCCACGCGGATCGAGCCAGGTACACGTCGGAACAGGCGCGCACCGCCTGGGCATCGAAGCGGCCCGGGGAACCGGGCGCCGGTGCGGTGGACACGCCGCTCGCATCGCGGCCTGCGGGCAGGCGCGTCCGAACCGCCGCCTTCTCGCTGGCACCGCCACCGCACCCGGACACCGCAGCCACCGCAGCGGCCAGCATGAGGATCGCGGCGGCGAATCGCTTGGGACGCTCCATGCGACCAACCCCTCTTCGGCAGAACAGTAGCAATCCCCAGCGCAGCGGTTCCTCGCGCTCGGTCGAGTCACCTCGATGGTCGGTCGCTGAACGCACGGCCCCCGGTGCGGCCGTCTCGCTCAGGCCACGAGAGCCTCGGCCGCCGACCGGTCGCCCAGCACGTCGAGACCGTCGAGCGGCCGACGTCCCCAGAGGACGAGGAGCAGGTCTCCGGCCGGGCCCCGGACCGCGGCGTCACCCTTGGTGTGCTCGCGGCGCACCGTGAGCCCGTCCTCACCGGGCTCGACGATCCACTCCCCCGGCGTGTCGGTGGCATGGAGGTGGACGTTGGCGCGCAGCTGCGGTCGATCGGCGCGGCGCCGCGGGGTGAAGTGCTCGAGGAACTCGTCAACGCCGTCGGCCGCGGCCGCCGGCTCGAAGCGCTGGGGCGTCCGGCCCCCCACCGACTCGGCGTCCCACCGGTGCACCATCGTCTCCTGCGCCATGCGCCGCCGCACGAAGCCCACGTCGCGCCGGTCCGTCCAGCTCCAGACGGGGGTGGCGGGATCGGTGGCCGACAGGACCTCGACCAACCGGTCGAGCCGCTCCGCGGCGAAGGCACTGAGATCGGCGCGTTCGGGGCGGGGAGGCGGCGACCGGCGGAGCCGGCGGGCCTCGTCCGCATCGGTGACCCGATCGGCGACGACGGCCGCCCAGAAGTGGTGCAGGGCGGCGACGTGCCAGACCAGTTCGGCCACGTCCCACCCCGGGCAGCCCTCCACCGGAGCATCGAGATCGGTGGCCGCGGCGAGCAGGGCATCGCCCTCGCGTCGAAGCAGGGCCAGGTCGTCGACGGCGTCCATGCACGAACGGTACCGGCGTCTGCGACCGCCTGGCCCTGCCGGCGGGGCCCGCCGGCAGGGCCGCGAGGTCAACTTCGCGGTCGGCGCGGCCGATGAGGCACGTGATGAGCATCCCTCCGGGTCCTGTCGCGCCGCTCGGCGACGCCGGTGCGCAGGCGGCTGGGCGGCCTGCCGGTGTGCCCTCGTTCGAGGCGCTGCCCGCGATGCCCGCGATGCCGGCGGCGCCGGTCGAGATGGTCGTCTCGCTCGACGGCGTGGGTCGCCGGTTCGGTGCGGTGGAGGCGCTGGCCGGGCTGAGCCTCGAGGTGCCCGAGCGCAGCGTCACGGTGCTGCTGGGTCCCAACGGGGCGGGCAAGACCACGGCCATACGGGTCATCACCGGCGCCCTCGACGCCCACCAGGGCGAGGTGCGCGTGTTCGGCCTCGACCCGGCGGTGCACGGAGAGGAGGTGCGCCGCCGCTGCTGTGTCGTGTCGGCCAAGCCGGCCCTGTACGACCGCCTGAGCGGGTTCGACAACCTCATGTACGCCGCCGAGCTCTACGGCCTCGGCCGCAAGGAGCGCGCCCGCCACCGGATCCACGCCGCGGCCGAGCGCTTCGGGATCGAGCATGCGTTGGACCAGCAGGTGGGCGGCTACTCGACGGGCATGAAGACCCGCCTGGCGCTGGCCCGCTCGGTGCTCCACGAGCCCGATCTGCTGCTGTTCGACGAGCCCACCTCGGGCCTGGACCCCGAGTCGAGCAAGGCGGTGCTGGACATGATCCGCGACATGACGGTCGGCGGCACCACCGTCGTGATGTGCACGCACCTCCTGCTCGAAGCCGAAGGCCTGGCCGAGCAGGTCGTGGTCCTCGAAGGCGGCCGGGACCTCGTGGCCGGGACGCCCGACGAGCTGACCCGCCGCTTCTGGCCCAACGCGGTCGTGCGCCTTGCCGCCGAGGACCCCACCTCGCTCGGCACCGTCGCGGACCTGCCCGGCGTGCGGGCCTTCGAGCCGGCCACCCCGGAGCGTCCCGCCGCGGTCCAGCTCGACGACCTGCGCCGCGTCCCCGACATCGTCGTCGCCCTCGCCGCGCGAGGTGTCCGCCTCACCCGCGTCGAGCCGCACGAGCCCTCGCTCGAGGACCTCTACTTCGCCGTGCGCGGCCGGCGCGACCTCGCCGACGACGGCGGCCGCCAGCTCAGCCGCCGCCCCCAGGAGCCCTTGTCGTGAACCTCGCCCGCGTCCGCATCGTGGCCCGCACCGAGCTGCGCCAGCTCCTGCAGGCCAAGGACTTCTGGATCCCCATGGCGCTGCTCGGCGGGATCTTCTTCGTGATCATCCCGACCGTCCTGCTGCTGATCATCACCCACGTCGGCAACGTGGGGGCGGTCAAGCAGATCGCCGACACGCTCAAGGTGCTGCCCCGGCCGGCGCAGCAGTCGATCCCCGCCGCCAGCCCGGCGGGGCGCACCTCATACGCCCTGGCCGTCTACCTGCTGGCCCCGATCGCGGTGGTGGTGCCCCTGACCATCTCCACCGCGGTCGGCGCGTCGACGATCGTCGGCGAGCGTGAGCGCGGCACCGGCGAGTTCCTGGCCCACTGCCCCGCCGAGGCCACGGAGATCTACTTCGGCAAGCTGCTCGCCAGCCTCGTGCCCGGCTACATGACCACGATCCTCGGCTTCGGCGCCTACTCGCTGATCGTGAACCTCATCGTCGGCCCGAAGGTGGGCGGCTGGTTCTTCCCCACGACGAACTGGTGGATCCTCATGGGCTACGTGGTGCCGCCGTTCCTCGCCATCACCTTGTCGGTCGTGCTGCGGTTGTCGGCCCGGGTGAAGAGCACCGCGGCGGCCCAGCAGGCGTCGGGGCTGGTGACCCTGCCGATGATCGGCATCGCCTACGCCCAGGCCACCGGCTCGCTGTTCGGCGCCAAGACCCTGGGTCTGGTGATCGGCACGATCGCCTGGGCCGTCGCCGTCCTCGCGCTGTGGCGGGGCATGCGGTCGGTCAACCGGGCGCGGCTGCTCGGCGTGGCCGACGGCATCTGAACCGGGGCGGGCGGCAAACGCTCGCCCGCCCGGCCTGCGACCGGACCGGTGATCGGCCAGACTGCGGTCCACCACAAGGGGGCGTCGCCGTGGCCGATCCGCAACGCAGACCCTCGATACCGAGCGCCGACCGAGACGTGAGCCGTGAGCCGGGCACCGACGGCGACAGCCAGACCGTCGACGCGACGGCGCCCGTGGACGGCGACCTGGCGTCGATGCTGTCGACGTGCGCGACCTGCCGGATGTGGGCGGAGCAGGACGAGGGCCCGTACCACCGGGATCTCCAACCGGAACGGCGCGACGTCGTCGAGGACCGCGACGGCATCGTCGTGCAGCTCGGTGTCCGCCTCTCGGGAGCGGGGGATCGTCCCCTCGCCGGCGCGACCGTCGAGATCTGGCAGTGCGACGCCCTCGGCCGCTACTCCGGCTTCCCGCCACCCGTCGAGCCGGGCGTCGTCACCGCCGCCACCGCGCCACGCGCGGCGTACCTGCCCGACCAGAGCTTCCTGCGCGGCGGCCAACGCACGGACGGCGAAGGGATGGTCGAGTTCCGCACGATCTACCCCGGCTGGTACCCGGGCCGGACCGTCCACGTCCACGTCAAAGTCCACGCCGGCGGGCAGGTGCTGACCAGCCAGCTGTACTTCCCCGACGACCTGAGCGACGAGGTCCTCGCCCGGCCGCCGTACGCCGCTCGACCGGGCCGCGACACCACCAACGCCAGCGACGCGATCTTCGGGACCGGCGGCGAACCGGCCGTGCTCGATGTCCTCCCCGCGGCCGAGGGCTACCGCGCCGGCATCTGCCTCATCGTGGCCGGGGCGGGGGACACGGGCGGCGCGCGTTGAACGCCGGGAGCCCGGGAACCCCCGAGCGCCGCCCATCACCGGCGCACTGCGCGAGGCACCCCGCCTGGGCCGTCGCCGTCCTCGCGCGGTGGCAGGGCATGCGGTCGGTCGACCGGGCCCGGCTGCTCGGCGTGGCCGACGGCATCTGAACGACCGGCAACCCTCGGGCATGGCCGTCTCGCCGGAGGATCGGGCCCGCTGGGAACGCCAGGTGGCCGGCCTGCGCACGATGGAGACCGACGACGAGGGCACCCCGGAGTGGCAGGCCGCGATGGTCCGGGCCGAGAACGCGCGACCGGCCCGGGTGGGCGCCCCGGCGCTGAAGGAGTGGTGGGAGGAGCCTCCGGAAGCCCAGTTGCACCAACGGGCCAAGGCCCTCGGCATGCTCGACCGGCCGCGGCCTCAGAACGGCTGACGTGCCCCTGCGCGAGCCCGGGGAGTATTTCGGCCGAGGTCGCCGCCCACATCCACCGGCTCGGACACGATGCCGTCCTCGTCGGCGCGTTGGCGGCGGGCCGCTACCGCGCCACACCTCGCTTCACGACCGATGCCGATGCGTGCGGCTACCCGGGGGAGGACGCGGCCGAGACGGCCGCGGCGATCTCCGACGCCGGTCGGTAGGTGAGCCCCGCCGTCGCCCGGTGCAGCCACGCGATCCGACCGTCGGGGGCGACCACGAACACGGACCGGCGGTAGAACCCGAGCGGCCCGAGCACCCCGTAGGCGCCGCCCACCGCCTTGTCCTCGTCGGCCAGTAGCGGGAAGGCGAAGCCGCGCTCCTTCTCCGCGAAGGCCCGGTGGCTCTCGACGCCTTGCGGGCTGAGTGCCAGGACGGACGCGCCGACCTCGGCGAAGGCGGCCATGTCGCTCGTGTAGGCGTTGAGCTGGCGGGTGCACACGGGCGTGCCGTCGCCCGGATAGAACACGAGCACGACGGGACCGCCTCGCAGCTCCGACAGCGTCCACGTGCCCTCTTCGCCGTCGCGCACGCCGGGCAGCGTGAAGTCGGGGGCCTCGTCGCCCACCTTCGGGGCGCTCACGACTCCACCGCCGCGAGGACCTCGTCGGGGATGTCGAAGTTGGCGTGCACCGCTTGCACGTCGTCGTTGTCCTCGAGCGCGTCGACGAGCCCGAGCACCCGCTTGGCTGTGTCGGCGTCGAGGGGCACGACCGTGGTCGGCACCATCGTGAGGTCCGACTCGAGCACCGGGAAGCCGGCCGCTTCGATCGTGCTGCGCACCGAGTGCAGACCGGTGGGCGGCGTCACCACCCGCCATGCCTCGCCATCGTCGACGATGTCCTCGGCGCCCGCGTCGAGCGCAGCGAGCATGAGGTCGTCCTCGCCGGCGGTGCGGTCCACCAGCACCGTGCCCTTGCGCTCGAACTGCCACGACACCGCACCGGGCTCGGCCATCGACCCGCCCCGCTTGGTGAACGTGGAGCGAACGTCGGAGCCGGTCCGGTTGCGGTTGTCGGTGAGGCACTCCACGAGCACCGCCACACCGCCCGGTGCGTAGCCCTCGTAGGTGACCGTCTCGTAGGTGACCCCTTCGAGCTCGCCGGTACCACGCTTGATGGCCCGCTCGATCGTGTCCATCGGGACCGATGAGTCCCGGGCCTTCTGGAACATGGTGCGCAGGGTCGGGTTCATGTCGGGGTCACCACCACCCTCACGGGCCGCCACCTCGACTTGGCGGATCAGCTTGGCGAAGAGCTTGCCGCGCCGGGCGTCGGCCGCACCCTTCTTGTGCTTGATCGTGGCCCACTTCGAATGGCCAGACATCAGACGACCTCCTCGAGGAAGTACTGGTGGAGCCGCCGGTCGGGCGTGAGCTCCGGGTGGAATGCTGACACGAGCACGGGTCCGGACCGCGCTAGCACCGGCCGGCCGGCCACGGTGGCGAGAACCTCGACGCCTGCGCCCGCCCGCTCCACGACCGGAGCGCGGATGAACACGGCGTGGAAGGGCCGATCGTCGAACCCGTCGACGGCGAGGTCGGCCTCGAAGCTGTCGCGCTGGCGGCCGAAGGCGTTGCGGCGCACGACGAGGTCGATGGCGGCGAGGCTGCGCTGGTCGGGCCGGCCGTCGAGCACGTCCGACGCGAGCACGATCATCCCCGCGCACGTGCCGAACGCGGGCATGCCCGCCCCCAGGCGTTCCGCGAGCGGCTCGCGCAGGCCGGACGACTCGAGCAGCATGGAGATCGTCGTCGACTCGCCGCCGGGGATGACGAGGGCGTCCACCGAGGCGAGGTCGTCGGGTGTGCGCACGTCGACCGGTGTGGCACCGGACTCGGACAGGGCACGGGCGTGCGCCGCCACCGCTCCCTGCAGGGCCAGGACGCCGACCTTGATCCCCCCGCCCGGACCGCTTCCGTGCGCGGTGCGCGCGACCGCGCCGCGCTGTGGGCCGATGCGCTCAGGCGCCGTGCGCGCGACCGCGCCGCCGCGTGCGCCGATGCGCTCAGGCGTGGTTCCGGGACGGCGCGGCGCGCCGGGCATGGGCGCCACCGCCGGCCCCCGGGGGCTCCGGTTCGGGACGGCGCGCCACCGTCACCAGCCCCGCTCGGCCAGCTTGGTATCGAGCCCGCCGATCTCGAGGCCGGGCATGGCGGCGCCGAGCCCGCGGGACACCTTGGCGAGGATGTCGGCGTCGCGGAAGTGGGTGGTGGCCTCGACGATGGCCTTGGCCCGGCGGGCCGGGTCGTCGCTCTTGAAGATGCCGGAGCCGACGAAGACCGACTCGGCGCCGAGCTGCATCACGAGCGCGGCGTCGGCCGGGGTGGCGATCCCGCCGGCGCAGAACAGCGGGACCGGCAGCCAGCCCGTCTCGGCCACCTCCTGCACGAGCGGCAGCGGAGCCTGGAGGCGCTTGGCCCAGTCGAACAGCTCGGCTGAGTCGGCCTGGCCGATCCTGCGGATGTCGCCGGTGATGGAGCGGATGTGGCGGACCGCCTCGACGATGTTGCCGGTGCCCGCCTCGCCCTTGGAGCGGATCATCGCCGCGCCTTCGCTGACGCGGCGCAGCGCCTCGCCGAGGTTCGTGGCCCCGCACACGAACGGCACGGTGAAGGCCCACTTGTCGATGTGGTGCGCCTCGTCGGCCGGCGTGAGCACCTCGGACTCGTCGACGTAGTCCACGCCGAGCGCTTCGAGCACCTGCGCCTCGACGAAGTGGCCGATGCGGGCCTTGGCCATGACCGGCACGGTGACCGCGGCCTTGATGCCCTCGATCATCTCGGGGTCGCTCATGCGGGCCACGCCGCCGTCGCGGCGGATGTCGGCCGGCACGCGCTCGAGAGCCATCACCGCGACCGCGCCGGCGTCCTCGGCGATCTTGGCCTGCTCGGCGTCGACCACGTCCATGATCACGCCGCCCTTGAGCATCTCGGCGAGGCCCCGCTTGACGAGCAGCGTTCCGGTCTCGGATGCGGCGGGCGTGGTCGGCGACGGCTCCGGCATGGGTCCAAGTGTACGGGGCGCTCCGCCGCTCCCCCGAGTCGGTTCGAGGGTCACAGGCGCCGCTCGCGCTCCGGGTTCGTCCAGTACTCGAGGAGCTGCCGGGTCGTCGACGTCACGCCGGGCCACCCGAGCTCGCGCCAGCGGCCGATCCGCTCCCGGATCTGGTTGATGAGCCGGTTCTCCTCGATCCGGTCGCCGGTCCACTCGTCGAAGGCGAGCTGGCCGCCCTTCACGCCCGAACGCTCGGCGTCGGTCGAGTCGGTCAGCGCGTTCGTAGCCGCCAGGTAACCATCGACCGCGGCGCGGTCCCGCCACGGCATGCCGGCAGTCCACCGCCATGCATGGGCCAGCGTGCGCGCGTAGAGACCCATACGACCCTCGCGTGACAGGCTCCGCAGCGCAGTCTGGTACTCGTTCCGAGCACGCCGGCGGCGGGGATTCCGCCGTCGGCCGCCGACCGGTCGGCGATATCGGATACTGAAAGAAAAACCGGCGGGAGCCACCATAGTGAAAGGAATGTGGCCGAGAGCGGCCCACCTGAGCGGAATCGCCGGTGACACGCAGCCGACCGTTGCAGACGCCGGGATGCCAGGCGCGCCGTTGTCGTTGCCCGAACACGAGGACATCAGCGCTTCGCTGGCCTTGGATCGGTCCCCCTCGTGGGCTGCGATCGGTCGGCGGGTCGGGCGCCATCGAACCCCGATCGCCCGAGAGGTCGGGGCCAACGCCGACGAGGCCCTGGGCCACAGCCATGCCAGTTGCGGCCAGAATCACGACGCCCCGATCCACGGCATCCTTCGACCGCGGGCGCGACCGGCAACGGGAGAGCGACGATTGACCACGAGCAGCGGCGGGCGGCGCGAGGACGTGCACGACGTGATCGTCGTGGGCGCCGGCCTCAGTGGACTCGAGGCCGCCGCCACGCTCGTCCGGCTCGGAGTCGACGATGTCGTCGTCGCGGACGCGGGGCCGGTTGCGCCGTCCGGCGCGGCTCTGGCGACAGACGCGCCCGAGGCCGCCGAGGCCAGGGCCGGACGCAGGGCCGGAGCCCGGACCGGAGCCCGGACCGGAGCCCGGACCGGAGCCCGGACCGGAGCCCGGACCGCCGACGCCACCGGCGCCACCGAAGCTGTCGCGCGCTGGGGCAGCCGCCGCCCCCC
>JACPNX010000024.1:102007-119868 GCA_016185275.1 Actinomycetota bacterium
CACTACGTCGACGGCTGGGCCGGGCGGCTGGCGGTCGGCGGGCGCTCCCTGCTGTGGCACGGGGTGTGCGTCCGGATCGAGGACTGGGCGCTCGACTCGTGGCCGGCGGCGGTGCGCCGCTCGCTGGTGGGCACGAGCACCGACCCGGGCCTGTACGCCGCGGTCGAGGCCGACCTGGCGGCATGGACCGGCCGACCGCTGGCCGCGCCCCGCCACGACGGTGAGGCGGAGCTGGCGTCGGCTCTGGAAGCGGCGTGGCCGAGCCCGGCGGGCGCCCCCGGCTCGGTGGGCGTGGTCCCGCTGGCGGCGCGAGGCGCCGATGCCCAGGCGCGCTCGGCCGCGCCCGAGGCGTCCAGCCCCCGGGTCGGGGCGGGCGCGGACTCCGCTCCGGACGTCGGCCCCGGACTGGCCGGGGGCGCCGAGCGCGCCTACACCCCGCTGCGCGACCGCCCCGAGCTCGGTTCGCTCGCGGCCGGCGGCTCACCCCGGCTGCTGAGCGGCTGCCGGGCGGTCACGCTGCTGCGCCCGGCACCGGGCCCGTACGGCGCGCCGGGCGTGCGGCTGGCGCATGTGAACGGGACCGTGGAGGACATCCGCGCCCGGGCCGTGATCGTGGCCGCCGGCGCCCTCGAGACCACCCGGCTGGTGGCCCGGCTCGAGCCGTCGAGTCCGATCCGGGGCCTCAACGACCACCTCGTCCAGGGGTTCGTCGTGCGCCTGCCGCCGGGCCCGGCGACGGCCGCCCTTCCGCCGGCCGCCTTCGTGATGCGGCGGGGCAGCGCGGACGACCGCTCGAACGTCTTCATCCGGCTCCGGCCCCTGCCCGCAGGACTCGGCACGCTGCTCGACGTGTGGGCCATGGGCGAGCAGTGGCCGTCGGAGGCCACGCGCGTCGAGGTGGTAGCGCGCGACGGCCACGTGCAGCTGGCCATCGAGGCCGGGTTGTCGGACGACGACCGGGAGGTCGTCGCGCTCCAGCGCCGCGCGCTGCACGACACGTGGCGGAAGCTGGCCGACGTGGCGCAGATCACCGGTGCCGCGACGGGGGCCGGGCCCGCGCGCCCGCCTGCGCCGCTCGTCTTCGAAGGCGACCTGCTCGCCAATCCGCGCCCCTTCGGCGCCGCCGCCGCCGGGGCCGGCGACCTCGAGGCGGGGCGGCCGGTGACCTACTCGTGGCCGTTGGGAACCGTCGACCACGAGGGCGGCACGTTGCCGCTGGGCGATCGCCTCGACGAGGACGGGGGTCTGCCGGACGCACCGGGTGTCCACGTCACCGGGCCGGCGACGTTCCCCCGGCCGGGAGCCGCGAACCCGTCGCTCACCACGTTGGCCCTGGCCCGCCGCACCGCCGAGGCGGCGGCGCGCCGCCTCGCCTGAACCGCCGGCTCGGGCGCCGGCCGAGGTCCGTGCCGGCCGCACTCGGCGCCGCTCTCACAGGCCGGCACGGCGCATCCGCTCGGCGACCTGGTCGGCGACGCACCCGAGCAACGGCCCGCCGCCCTCGACGCACTCCACCGCCGCGTTGTAGGCGAGCACCCACAGCCCGGCGGCCCACGCCGCGGCCCGGTCCGCGGCGGACAGCGATCGTCCCCGTGCGGCCTCGTAGTGGTCGACGAAGGCCGCGCTCTGCTGGACGGTCGCCGCCACCGCGGTCGCGCCCGTCGCCGGGAAAGCTGCGGCTGCCGCACCCACGAGCACGGCTTCGGGGCGACCGGCCACGCTGTCCCAGTCGTGCACCACGTGCAGACGGTCGCCGGTCCAGCGCATGTTCTGGGATTCGAAGTCGGCGTGGCCGACGACCGGGCGCGCCCCGTCGCCGTGGCGGCGGAGAAGAGCGCGGACCCGGGCGGCCACGTCGTCGAGCCACACCGGCGTGAGGTTGGCGTTGAGGTCGGGTGAGCTCAGCGGCCGGGGCCACACCCCGGCCTGCGCGTGATCCCAGCGCACCCAGGGCGGCGGCGGCGACAGGTCCGGGACCGCGGCGAGGGCGGGGGCCAGACCGATCAGGTCGGCGAGAGCCGCGGCGAAGCGGCCCGCGTGCGAGCCCGGGTCGGCGAGCGGCTCACCGCCGGGCACGAGCCGCTCGGCCGTGGCGGCCCGCTCCCCCAGAGGCTCGGGGCCGGCGAGCGGCTCGGGGCACGGGTAGCCGCGCCGCCACAGGTGCTCCTGCACGGTGGCGCACCCGCGCAGGCGCGGGTGCGGCGGCCGGATCTTGACCGCCACGGCCTGCCCATCGTCGAGGTGCAGCCCCACGACCCTCGACAGGTTGCCGCCGGCGAAGGCGACGGCGGCGGGCGACGCGCCCAGCCACCGGCGGCACCAGTCGCGCAGGAGCGGGTCGACGACCCGGCCGTCGACGGCGCCATCGTCCGCGACGCCGGCGTTCACGACCCTGCCGTCCACGAGACCGTCGCCCGCGGCATCGTCGCCCGCGGCCGCGCTCAGAGCGAGCCCGCGAGTGCGGCCACCTTCGCGCAGGCCTCGACGACGTGGTCGAGGTCCCCGTCGCCGGCGAGCAGCACGTTGTGGGGGATCAGGACGAGCTCGTCGTAGAGCCGCTCGGCGACCGGGAACGGGCCGCGGGCCGCGGCGGCCAACCGGTCGTGGAGCCCGCGGTAGCGCTCCTTGGTCTGCGGGCAGTAGAGCGCGTTGCGGTGGAGGGGCTCGTCGGTGGGGTGAACGCGGACGCCGAGCTCGGCGCCGATGGCCTGGCCCACCACGGCCGCGGGCCGGCCCGCCAGCGCCTCCGGGTCGCAGCGCAGCGCGTACCGGAACACGCTGGCGCGCTCGAGGTGCGCACTGCGCTCCAACGGGTGCAGGCCGTCGACGTGGCCCAGCTCGCGGTCGAGGAACGCGGCCGCCTTCTCCCGCCGTTCGAGCTGCGCTTCGAGGCGGTCGAGCTGGTCCAGGAGCAGCGCGGCCTGCGGTTCGGACAGGCAGCAGTTGGTCCCCATCACATCGCCGGCGTCGGTGAGGTACGGATCACCCAACCGTGGTTCGTCGTCCCGGTAGCGCCGGGAGTCGGCCCGCAGCTGCACGAGCCGGTCGTAGAGGCGGTCGTCGCCGGTCACGACCGCCCCTCCCTCGCCGCAGGTGAGCACCTTGCCCTGCTGCATGCTGAACGCGCCGACGGCGCCGAGCGACCCGGCCACGCGGCCGCGCCAGCGGGCGCCGTGGGCCTGCGCGCCGTCCTCGACCACGGGCACGCCGGCCGCGGCGGCGACCGCGAGGATCGCGTCCATGTCGGCCATCCGGCAGTTGAGGTGGACGGCGATGACCGCGGTCGTCCGCTCGGTGAGGGCGGCGGCGAGGGCCTCGGGCGCCATGCAGCCCGTCGCCGGGTCCACGTCGACGAAGACGGGCACGGCGTTGACGTTCAGCACCGCGGTGGCGGTGGCGACCCACGTCAGCACCGGCACCACGACCTCGTCGCCCGCGCCCACCCCGAGTGCCTCGAGCGCGAGGACGAGACTCGAGGATCCGTGGTCCGTGCTGACGCAGTGCCGCACGCCGACGAGCTCGGCGAAGCGGTCGGCGAAGCGCCGCTCGTAGGTATCCACGCCGGTCCAGCCGCCGGTCACGGTCCACCGGCCGCTGCGCACCGCTCCCGCCACCGCGTCGACGGTGCGCTCGTCGAACGACGGCCACGCCGGCCAACCGCCCCGGTGCACCGGGGCGCCGCCGTGGAGGGCCAGCGCCGTCAACGCGTGCCGGCGGTCAATCGTCGAACAGGTCGTGGAACATGCTGCGGCGGCGCCCGTGATGGCCGCCGTGGTGCTCGTCGTCGTAGTAGCCCGGTGGCGGGTAGCCCGCTGGGGGGTAGCCCGGCTGCGGATAGCCGGGTTGCGCATAGCCGGGCGGCGGCGCCTGCGGGGCCGGCGCCGGAGCGTTGTAGTAGCTCGACTCTGCTTCGACCAGTCGCTCGATCTCGCCGCGGTCGAGGAAGATGCCTCGGCAGTTCGCGCACTGGTCGACCTGGACACCGGCCCGGTCGAACGTGCTCATGGGCCCGCCGCAGCGGGGGCACACCATCTGGCCGTCGGACATCGGAGCCTCTTCTCGTACGGGACGACGGAGCGGGCCGAGCGTAGCCAGCCCGCGCGGTTCAGTCGTCGTGGTGGCCGTGGTGACCGCCGTGGTGACCACCATGGTGACCGCCGTAGCCGTAGCCGTAGCCGGGCCCGTCGCCGTAGCCGGGGTAGCCCCACGCGCCCTGGGGTGGAGGGGGAGCCCAGGTCGGCGGAGGCGCGGGGGCCGGCTGCAGCACACCGGGGCGGCGCAGGAGCAGCGGCCGCGCCATGATCTGGCCGAGGACGAAGCAGCGCTCCACGCCGAAGCGCAGCACGTCCTCGGTGGGCTGGTGCGAGGCTCCTCGGGTCGGCGGCGCCGCCAGCGGGGAGGTGGCCGACGCGAGCAGGCCGTCCACCTCTGCCACGAGGCCGCGCAGCTGGCCCACCGGGCCCCGGTGCTGGTCGTCGCCGGCGCGCTCGACGTCGGCCAGAGCCGTCTGGAGGTGGTCCAGCATCTCGCCGCCGGCGCGGCGCATGGCCGCCAGGTGCGAGGGCGGGCACGGTTCGACCTGCACCCATCCCGGCCAGGGCGTGGGGAGCGGAACCTCCCGGGCCACGTCGAACCCCGGGTCGACCGCGGCCCGCCGGGCGCGGGCCACCCAAGCCGGCACCTGGGGACCCAGCATGGCGACCTGCTGGGCGGTCACGGGGCTGACGAACCCACCGCCTCCGTGGTCCCCCGGCGGCGCCTCGGCGTCGACGAGTGCCTGGGCCGTGGACTGGAGCGCGTAGGCCACCCAGGCGCACAGCAGGCGGCTCGACTCGGCCGGGGACGCGGCCCATGGGCTGATGCCGGCCAGGACGAGCTCGTTGCGGAGCTCGTCCGCCGCGAACAGCTCGTCGATGGCGCCCGCGCCCGCGCCGAGGCCGGCACGGACGTCCGCCTCCGGGATGCTGCCGCGCATGGAGGCGGCGATCCGACCGAGGAACGACGGCCGATCCGGCATGGCCGTGAGCGTACAAGCCACCGCGTCGCGCTCCCCGACCGGGCGCCGACCGGGCCCCGACCGGGGCAGCGACCGGGGCGGCAGGGGCGGCAGGGGGCGGCGAGGGCGGCGGGGGGCGGCGGTCAGCTCAGGGCTGCCCGCCCTGCTGCCGCTCCATCTCGGCGACGAGCGCGCTCAACCGATTGGCGCGCTCGCGCAGCCAGGCGACGTCGTCCGCGGTCAGCGGCCGGCGCAGGCCGTCGCGCACGGGGTCCCAGGCGGCGGAGGCGAGCGGCTGGTTGCCCGGCCCGGCGGGCAGGGTCGGCACCGGCGCGGGCGGCGTGGTGAGGGCGAGGCTGTGCACCAGCGACACGAGCGCGACCTGCGCCGCCTCCCGGGGGGTCAGCACGAGCACCGACACGTGCCCGAAGCGGGCGCCCGAGGGGCCCTCGGCGCGAGCGGTGACGCTGACACGACCGGGCCCGTCGGGCAGGTGCAGCGCGGCCGAGGCCCCGTCGGGCTCGAGGTCGCCGGCGGAGGCCCACCAGACCACGGCCGGTTCGCCGGCCGACGAGTGCGCGACGTGCAGCGTCACCGTCGAACCTGCGACCGCGTGCGACGGCGCCCGCAGCACCACGGGAGGCAGGCGCAGCGCGTCCAGGACGTTGCGGGTGATCCGCTCGACGCCGGGGTGGCCGGCCTGCAGCACGCGGGGCCAGTCGGTCGTGGACGCGCTGAACACCGTGCCGCCGGGCCGGTGCACGCCCAGGGTCGCGACCGCGGCGGCCCCTGCGGGCCGGTCCTGCCAGCGCTCCGACAGCGGCGCCATGCCGAGCACCTCGAAGTCGACGGGTGTGCCGTCGGTGCCCGACGGCTGCGGCCGCCCGCCTGCGGCCGGGTCGAGGTGGGCACCGTCGCACTCGTAGCCGACCAGTCGCTCGGGGCCGGCCAGCTCGTCGCCGTCGGCCAGGCCGGTCCCCGCGAAGATCCAGTGGTCGGCGCGCACGACCGTGTACCCGAGCGGGTCCCGTGGCCCCGCCCACCAGCCCCCGCCGCCTCGGTAGCCGACCCCGGTGAGCGAGTTCTCCGGCCGGGTCCGCCACCACTGGTCGGCGTCCTCGGCGGCCACGTCGGGGTGGCGGCAGGACATGCCCGTACCGCCCGGTTCGATCCGGACCCGCCAGAAGCACGTGTTGCCGCCGAAGAAGGCCACGTTGCCGCCCCGCCGGGCGAAGCGCTCGACGGCGTCGCGCATGGTCTCCGACCAGTACTCGTCGTGCCCGGCGCTGAGGAGCAGCGAACGGCCGTCGAGCGCGGCGTCGCCGTCGCGGTCGAGATCGACGTCGGCGCAGTAGTCGGCCTGGTATCCCGCGGCCTCGAGCCAGGCGACGAAGGGGAGGTCCCAGTGGGCGACGCCCTCGCGGGGCGTGCCCGGGTCGTAGACGTCCACGGCCTCGGGGAACGACAGGTCGCCGCCGGAGCCGCCGCCGGGCCGGAGGAACGTCACCCGCGCCCGCCCGGTCGCGTCGACCGCCTGGTCGACGTACAGGCTCCCGCCGCCCGTCGCGTTGTAGGCGTGGTACGTGCAGAAGGGGACCTTGTAGAGGATGGGTCGGGGTTCGGCGTCCGGCTGGCTGCGCACCACGAACACGAACCGCGCGTCGCGGGCGTCGACCTCGACCGGTCCCGTCCCGCTCCCGTCTGCCGGCGCGGCTTCGTCGAGCGCCTCGAGCACGGCGACGTAGATCCCCGAGCGCCACGTGTCCGGCACCGTCCAGCGGTGCTCGGGCCAGGCCCAGTCCTCGTCGGGCGGACCCTCGGGGCACCACCGCCCGGGCAACGGCCCGGTGACCCCCACCTCCTCGAGCCGCGCGCCGATCCGGTGGAAGCGCGCCCGGAACCGCTCGGCGCCCGTCGACACGTGGATGGCGAGGTCCTCGCCGGGCGCGACCGACAGCGCGCCGGGATAGCCCCGCAGCGTCACGTGCCGGTGCGCTCGACCGCCGTGGCGGCGGGCAGCAGACCCCACGCCGCGCCCTCGTGGCGGCGTGCCGCCAGCTCGCAGCGCTGCAGCACGTCGAGCACGTCGAACACGGCGCCGGCTCGTGACAGCCGCACGTCCCAGGGCGCGCCGGGCGCCGCCGGCGGGTCGATGCGCACCCATCTCGTGTCGAGGCCGATCTGCTCGAGCGCCCACGACGCGAGCTCCGGCGACGGCTCGAGGTGCGTGAGCGTCGTGGCGATCGCCGGGGCCAGCCCGTCGAGCAGCGCCCGCCGGGTCGCGCGCGACGCCTCGCACACGGGCGGGGGAAGGGCACCGTTGGCCGAGCGCAGGCGCACGGGGTCGACGTGGCGCGACCGGAGCCGGCACGCCTGCCATTGCGCGACGGTGGGTCGCTGGCGGTCGGTCCACGCCGCGAGCGCTCGGCGCGAGCTCATCCGGACCGAGCGGTGCACGAGCCCGCTGACCGTCGGCGTGAGCCCCAGGTGGTGAGGCTCGGGCAGGCAACGGGCACCAGCCTCCGACGCGGCGCGGACCGGTCGCCCGCCGGCCACGACGTCGCGCAGGAGCCAGGTCATCTCGTTCAGGTCGCGCAGGCCGCCCACCTGGCGCAGCGTCGAGGCCCGCACCGCGAGATCACCGGTCAACACCAGCGACTCGAAGACGTCCGGGTGAGGGGCGTCGGGCGCCGGCCACGGCCCCGCCGACGGGCGCGCGAGGCCCGAACCGCCCAGCGCGGCGACCAGGCGATCGGCGATCAGTGCCCGCACGAGGTCGGACAGGTAGAGCTCCGGGAAGAGGCACATGGGCACGTCGGGGTCGTCGAACAGCACTGGTCCGACGGTGAGATCGGCGCCGCCGTCGTCGAGCCGGTCGGCCAGGCCCGACAGGAGGTCGGCCGGCGCCACGACGAGATCGTCGTCCATGAGGACGACCACCGAGCCGTCGAGTGCGACTCCCGCTGCGGCCACGGCGTCGAGCGCGAGCTGGCGCACCTCACCGATCCGGGGCCGCAAGGTGAGGGGGACGTCGCAGACCGCCAGCGTCGGAGAACCGGGCGGAGCGTCGCTCCAGTCCCCGCCGCCGGCGATCAGGCGGAGGGTCGCGTCGGGGGCGCGCCCGGTGGGGCGGTTCACGACGGCCACGACGAGGATGGCGCGGTCGTGGTCGCGCTGGGCGCGCAGCAGGCGCAACGTGCGCGGCAGCGCCCGCGCGCTCTGGTCGCCGAAGCCGACGACGGGCAGGACGACGACCGTGACCGGCACGTCCGGGCGAAGGGCACGGACCTGCGGTGCGAGCGCGGTCGCGGCATCGGCCACCATCGCCCGGTAGGCCGCCGGGTCGACCAGCCGTCGACGTCCTGCGTGATCCGGCGCCGGCGGGTCGACCGCATGCGCATCTGCCACCCGCCCCACGGGCGCAACATACAAGGCCCGCGGCGGCGCCTGCGGTCTGCCCGGGGCCAGCGAGCGCTCCTGGCCGTGTGGCGCAACGCGTCCACATCCGGGGAGCCCCGAGGAGCCGGCACGGCACCCGGGCACAACGGCCGCGACGGGTGCATGATGGCCGGCGCCAACGTCGGCCAGTCGCCAGGAGGTGCCGGAGCATGCGGATCACGATGACGGTGAACGGCCGGGAGCGCAGCAGCGAGGTCGAGCCACGCACCCTGCTGGTGCACCACATCCGGGAGGGGCTCGGCCTGACCGGGACGAACGTGGGTTGTGACACGTCCTCGTGCGGCGCGTGCACCGTGCTGATGGACGGCGAGTCGGTGAAGTCGTGCACGGTCCTGGCCGTCCAGGCCGACGGCGCCGACGTCACGACGATCGAGGGCCTCGCCCGGGACGGCGAGATGCACCCGATGCAGCAGGCGTTCCAGCGCAACCACGGCCTCCAGTGCGGGTTCTGCACGCCCGGCATGGTCATGGCCGCGGTGTCGCTGCTCGAGGAGGTGCCCCATCCCACCGACCGGGAGGTCCGCCTGGGGCTCGAAGGCAACCTGTGCCGCTGCACCGGCTACCAGAACATCGTCGCCGCGGTGCTCGACGCCGCCGGCTCGACGCAGGAGGCAGGCGCATGACCCCTGCGACCACCACCGAGACCGACGTACCCACCGGCCTCGAGCCCGGCGGCACGGACCAACCCCCGGACGAGCCGGCCGGTCCGGTCGTCGGTACCCGCCGCGAGCGCCGCGAGGACCCGGCCCTGCTCACCGGCGAGGCCCGCTTCACCGACGACCTCCAGATCCCGGGTGCGCTCCACCTCGCCGTGGTGCGCAGCCCGTTCGCCCACGCGCGGATCACCCGCGTCGACGTGTCGCCGGCGCTGGCCATGCCCGGCGTGGTCGCCGCGTTCACGGGTGAGGACCTCCAGGGCGAGTGGGCCGCGCCGATGCCCTGCGCCTGGCCGGTCACCGAGGACATGAAGTCGCCCCCGCACCTGCCGCTGGCGGTCGGCAAGACCTGCTACGCGGGCGACGGCGTGGCCGTCGTGCTGGCCGAGAGCAACGAAGCGGCGCGCGACGCGATCGACGCGGTCGACGTGGAGTACGAACCGCTCCCGGCGGTCACCGACCTGGCAGCGGCCATCTCCGACGAGGTCGTGATCCACGAGGATCTCGGCACGAACACGTCGTACCGCTGGGAGCTCCACCTCGACGACGACGCCGTGGAGCGCGCCTTCGCCGACGCGGCCCACGTCGTGCGGGAGCGCTACATCCAGCAACGCCTCCTGCCGATGGCCATGGAGCCGCGGGCCTGCGCCGCCGTGCCCCAACCGTTCGGCGGGGACATCACGCTCTATTCGGCCACGCAGATCCCGCACATCCTCAAGATCATGACCGCGGTGACCCTCGGCTTCCCCGAGCACCAGCTGCGGGTGGTGGCGCCGAGCGTGGGCGGCGGGTTCGGCTCGAAGCTCAACGTCTACGCCGAGGAGCTGCTCGTCACCGCGCTGGCCCGCAAGCTCCACCAGCCCATCCGCTGGGTGGAGGAGCGCACCGAGAACGCACTGGGCACCATCCACGGGCGCGGCCAGATCCAGGACATCGAGCTCGCCGCCGACGCGGACGGCCGCGTCACCGCCGTGCGGGTCGACCTCACGGCCGACATGGGCGCGTACCTCCAGCTCGTCACGCCGGGCATCCCGCTGCTCGGCGCGTTCCTCTACTGCGGCGTCTACGACGTCCCGGCGTTTTCGTTCGGCTGCACCGGCGTGTTCACCACCATGACGCCGACCGACGCTTACCGCGGCGCGGGACGACCCGAGGCCACCTACGCCATCGAGCGGGCCATGGACGCCCTGGCCGACGAGGTGGGCGTCGACCCGGCCGAGATCCGCCGGCGCAACTACATCGGCGCCGACCGGTTCCCGTACACGGCGGTCACCGGGCTCGTGTACGACTCGGGCAACTACGAGGCCGCCGCGGCGAAGGCGCTCGACCTCGCGGGCTACGACGACCTGCGGGCCGAGCAGCAGCGCCGCCGGGCCGAGGGCGGTCCCAAGCACCTGGGCATCGGCATCTCGTCGTACTTCGAGATGTGCGGCCTGGCGCCGAGCCGGGTGCTCGCGTCGCTCAACTACTCGGCTGGCGGCTGGGAGGCGGCGACGGTGCGCATGCTGCCCACCGGCAAGGTCCAGGTGGTCACCGGCGCCACGCCGCACGGGCAGGGCCACGAGACCTCGTGGTCGATGATCGTCGCGGACAAGCTCGGCGTGCCGCCCGACGACGTCGACGTGCTGCACTCCGACACCGCGCTGAGCCCGCTCGGCATGGACACGTACGGGTCGCGATCGCTGGTCGTGGGCGGCGTGGCCATCGACATGGCCTGCGACAGGGTGGTCGACAAGGCTCGCCGCATCGCCGCCCACCAGCTCGAGGCCGCCGCGGAGGACCTCGAGTTCCGCGGCGGTGAGTTCTCGGTGCGAGGCTCTCCCGACCGGTCGGTGCCGCTGGCGGCCATCGCCTTCGCCGCCTTCACCGCCCACGACCTGCCCGACGGCGAGGAGCCGAACCTCGAGGCCCACGTCACCTACGACCCGCCCAACTTCTCGTGGCCGTTCGGCACGCACGTGTGCGTGGTGGAGGTGGACGAGGAGACGGGCGGCGTCGAGGTCCGCAAGTACGTGGCGGTCGACGACTGCGGCAACCAGATCAACCCGCTCATCGTCGAGGGTCAGGTCCATGGCGGCATCGTGCAGGGCCTGGCCCAGGCGCTGTTCGAGGGTGTCGTCTACGACGCGGACGGCAACCTCGTCACCTCGAACCTCACCGACTACCTGGTCCCGTCCGCACCCGACGTCCCGTCCTTGACGCTCGACCACACCGTCACCCCGAGCCCGACCAACGCGCTCGGCGTCAAGGGCATCGGCGAGGCGGGCACGATCGGCTCCACGCCGGCCGTGATGAACGCCATCGTCGACGCGCTGCGCCCGCTGGGCGTGGACGAGGTGCTCATGCCGGCGTCGCCGCTCAACGTCTGGAACGCGATCCAGCGGGCCCAGTCGCGGCCCGATCCCGAGCGGACCACCACGTCGGCCACGGCCGGCGACACCAACGCAGACGCAGGAGGTGCGTCGTGATCCCCGCCCCGTTCGACTACGCCCGGGCCGGCTCGGCCGAGGAGGCCCTCAGCCTGCTCACCGAGCACGGCGAGGACGCCAAGCTCCTCGCCGGCGGCCACAGCCTGCTGCCGCTCATGAAGCTGCGCCTGGCCCAGCCGTCGGTGCTGATCGACGTCGGCCGGCTGCGCGACCTGTCCTACATCCGCGACGCGGGCGACCACATCGCCGTCGGCGCGCTGACCCGCCACCACGACCTCGAGACGTCCGACCTGCTCGAGACCGAAGCGCCCATCCTCAAGCACGCCGCCGGTGAGGTCGGCGACCCGCAAGTGCGCCACCGCGGCACCATCGGCGGTTCGCTCGCGCACGCCGATCCGGCGTCGGACCTGCCCGCCGTGGTGCTGGCGCTCAAGGGCACGCTCGTCGCCCGCTCGCCGAGCGGCGAGCGCGAGATCCGGGCGGACGAGTTCTTCACGGGCTTCCTCGAGTCGGCGCTCGCCCCCGACGAGCTCCTCACCGAGATCCGCATCCCCAAGGTGGCGGGCCTCGGCTGGTCGTTCCAGAAGTTCAACCGGCGGGCGCAGGACTGGGCCATCGTCGGCGTGGCCGCGGTGGTCGACGGCGAGCGCACCGGCGTGGGCCTCGTGAACATGGGGTCGACGCCGATCCGCGCCGCGGCGGTCGAAGCCGCGGTGGCCGGTGGTGCATCGGCCGAGGAGGCCGCGCAGCGCGCGGTGGACGACGCCGAACCGCAGGCCGACCTGAACGCGTCGGTCGAGTACCGCACCCACCTGGCCAAGGTGCTGGTGCGGCGGGCGCTCGAGGAGGCCCGCGCCTGACCGCTCCCGACCACGCCGCCCCGGCCGGCGACGGCCTGCCGGGGTCGGTGCCCGAGCTCAGCGACGCCCTGGCCGCCGCCGGCTACCTGGCCGACGAGGGCCTGGCCACCTCGATCTTCCTCGCCCTGCGCATGCCCCGGCCGCTGCTCCTCGAAGGGGAGGCCGGCGTGGGCAAGACCGAGGTGGCCAAGGTGCTGGCCCGGCTCACCGGCGGCGAGCTGCTCCGGCTTCAGTGCTACGAGGGCATCGATGCCGGCCAGGCCCTCTACGAGTGGGACTACGCCCGCCAGCTCCTGCACCTGCGCGCCGCCGAAGGGCGCGGCGGCTCGGCACCGGCCCGCGGCGGCGCCGCCGATGCCCGCAGCGGCGACGGGCGCGGCGACGGCAACGCCGTGGCCTCGGCACCAGCCGATGCCGAGGGCGAGCTGTACTCGCCGCGCTTCCTCGTGCGCCGCCCCCTCCTGCAGGCGATCGACCGCCCGCCGGGCGCGCCACCGGCGGTGCTGCTGATCGACGAGGTCGACCGGGCCGACGACGAGTTCGAGGCCTTCCTGCTGGAGGTCCTGTCCGACTTCACCGTCACGATCCCCGAGCTGGGCACGATCCGGGCCGACCGGCCCCCGGCCGTCGTCATCACCTCCAACCGCACCCGCGACGTCCACGACGCCCTCAAGCGCCGCTGCCTCTACCACTGGGTTGAGCACCCCGGGTTCGAGCGCGAGGTGGCCATCGTCAGGCTGCGGGCTCCCGGCGCGAGCGAGGGACTGGCCCGCCAGGTCGCCGCCGCGGTCGGCGAGCTGCGCGATCTCGGCCTGTACAAGCCGCCCGGCGTGGCCGAGAGCATCGACTGGGTGCAGGCCCTCGCCACCCTCGGCCGGGCCGACCTCGACGACGCCTCGGTCGAGGCCACCCTCGGCTCGGTGGTGAAGTACCGCGAGGACGCGGAGCGGGTCCGCGGCTTCGGCATCGACAAGCTCGTGGCCGCGGCCCGGTCCCGCGCCGGATGAGCGCCGCCGGCGCGCCACGCCCGGCCGTGCCGATGCCCCCCGCCGGCCCGATGCCGGCCGCCGGCACGGTGCAGGTCGCCTTCGGCCGGTTCCTGCGCCGGAGGGGCCTCGACGTGCCCGTGCAGGCCGTCATCGCCTTCACCGAGGCCGTCGCGCTGGTGGGCGCCGAGCGGCGGGCGGGCGTCTACTGGGCGGGCCGGGCCACGCTCGTGCGCCGGCCCGAGGACCTGGCTCGCTACGACGCCGCGTTCGCCGCCTTCTTCGACGCGAAGGCGGCCACGGTCGACGTCGCTCCCCCGCCGCCCTCCTTGGTCCTCGCCGTCGACGACGAGGAAGCCGACGGACCGCCCGACGACGCGCCCGACGGCGACGAGCGCGACCGCGCCGATCCCGACACCGTCGCCGTCCGCTTCAGCCGCGTCGAGGTGCTGCGCCACAAGGACCTCGGCGCGGCGACGCCCGAGGAGCGGGCCGAGCTCCACCGGCTCATCGCCCGCCTGCGCGTCGCGGGGGCCGAGCGGCGCTCCCGGCGCACGACGCCGTCGGCCCGGCGCCACCTCCGCCCCGACCTGCGCCGCACGACCCGGGCCGCGCTGCGCACGGGCGGCGAGCCGCTGCGCTGGCACACCCGCGAGCCGCGCCAGCGCCTGCGCCGGCTCGTGCTGCTGGTCGACGTGAGCGGGTCCATGGAGCCCTACGCCCGCGCCCTCGTGCGCTTCGCCCACGCCGCCGTGCTCGGTCGGCGCCACGTGGAGGTGTTCGCCCTCGGCACGCGCCTCACCCGCGTGACCCGCCAGCTCACCGAGCACGACCCGGACACCGCGCTCGCCGCCGCCGCTCGGGTGGTGGCCGACTGGTCGGGCGGGACGCGCCTGGGCGACGGGCTCCGTCGCTTCAACGACGACTGGGGGCAGCGCGGCATGGCCCGCGGCGCGACGGTCGTGATCCTCTCCGACGGCTGGGACCGCGGTGAGCCGGACGTGATGGCCGAGCAGATGGCACGGCTGGGACGGGTGGCCCACCGGATCATCTGGGTCAACCCGCTCAAGGCCGCGCCCGGATACGCCCCGCTGGCGCGAGGCATGGCCGCCGCCCTTCCTCACGTCGACGCGTTCGTGGAGGGCCATTCGCTGGCCTCGCTGGAGAGCCTGGCCGAGGTGCTCGCGTCGTGAGACGCGCCCCGGCGGCGGAGCGCGGCCCGAGCGGGGGGCGAACCGGGCGAGAACCCGGCATCCTGAGCGGCGAGGAGGTGCGCCGGTGAGAGAGATCGTCGAGGACATCGAGCGCTGGCGTGCCGCGGGCCACGACGTCGCGCTGGCCCGGGTGGTCGACCTGGCCGGCTCGGGGCCCCGCGATCCGGGCGCCGCCATGGCCGTGAACGACGCGGGCGAGGTGGCCGGCTCGGTGTCGGGCGGGTGCGTCGAAGGAGCCGTCGTCACGGAGGCGCTCGACGTGCTGCGCACCGGCTCGGCGCGCATGGTCACGTTCGGGTACTCCGACGACGAAGCGTTCGCGGTCGGGCTCACCTGTGGCGGCACCGTGCACCTGTTCATCGAGCCGCTCGACTGGTAGCGGCGTGACCGACCGATCCCCCACCGCAGCCACGGCGCTGCCCGTCTGGTCCGCCCTTCGCGACGCGCTGCGCGCCGGCCACCCGGTCGCGCTGGCCACCGTCGTCGACGGGCGCGGCGTCGGGCACAAGCTCCTCGTGGGCGCCGACCCGAACGACGCACCGCTCGGCACGCTCGGCGACGCGGACCTCGACCGGGTCGTGGGGCGCGACCTGCGGGCCGAGCTGGCCGCGGGCCACACGAGCGTGCGCCACTACGGGCGGCAGGGTCAGGCCAACCAGACCGACGTCGAGGTGTTCCTCGAGGCCTTCGCGCCGCCGCCTCGCATGCTGATCTTCGGGGCCGTCGACTTCACCGCGGCCCTGGCCCGCGTCGCCAAGGTCCTCGGCTACCGCGTGACGGTGTGCGACGCGCGCGAGGTCTTCGCCACGCGCGCCAGGTTCCCCATGGCGGACGAGGTGGTCGTCGACTGGCCGCACCGCCTGCTCGCGTCGGTCGGATCCCACCTCGGCCCGGCGGACGCCGTGTGCGTCCTCACCCACGATCCGAAGTTCGACGTGCCCGCCATCGTCGGCGCGCTGGCGACCGGTGTCGGCTACATCGGCGTGATGGGCAGCCGCCACACCCACGAGCGCCGGCTCGAACGGCTCGCCGAGGAGGGCGTGACCGACCCGGCCGATCTCGGCCGGCTCATGGCGCCCATCGGTCTCGACATCGGCGCGCGCACGCCCGAGGAGACCGCCATCGCGGTGTGCGCCGAGATCATCGCCCTGCGCACGGGCCGCCGGGCGCCCTCGCTGCGCGACGGCACCGGCCCCATCCACGCGTGACGACCGCGGCCGTGCTGCTCGCCGCCGGGCTGGGCACCCGCTTCGATGGACCGACCCCGAAGCTCCTCGCGCCGTTCCGCGGCCGGCGGGTGGTCGACTGGGCGGTGGCTGCCGCCGTCGACGCCGCCCTCGACGAGACGATCGTGGTGACCGGCACCGTGCCCGCCCGCGACCTGCACCTACCAGGCGCGGTCACCGTGGTCCACAACGCCGAGCCGGGCGACGGGCAGGCGTCCTCCGTGCAGGTCGCGCTGGCCCACGCTCGCACGGTCGGCCACAGCGCGGTGGTGGTGGGTCTCGCCGACCAGCCCCTCGTGCTCGCGGAGGCGTGGCGGCGCGTGGCGGCCGAGCGGTCGCGTGCCATCGCCGTGGCCACCTACGGCGGGCGTAGGGGCAACCCGGTACGGCTGGCCGCCGACGTGTGGCCGATGCTGCCCGCCACCGGGGACGCCGCCGGCCGGGCCGTCATGGCCGAACATCCCGAGCTCGTCGTGGCCGTGCCTTGCCCGGGCGATCCCGCTGACATCGACACCGTGGAGGACCTCGCCCGGTGGAGCCGGATCGTGTCATCACCCGCTACTGGGCCGAGGCACAACTGACCTCCTCCGCAGCACTGACATGGCCCGAGCCTCCGGAGGCACGAAGGGGTGACGGGACCAGCGCCGGTGGTGTTCACCGCCGCGACGTGGCCCCGGGTGCCGTTGGCCCACGTCGTAGCCTTCGAAGCCGTCCCACCGGTCATCGTGGACGCACTGGTCCCCGGGTCCTACCGGCGGTCTGGTTGGCGAAGGTCATCGCGCAAGCTCCGTACCGGCGCATCGCCGCCTGAAACTCGTCGCTCGACGCGGCCGTGCGGCCCACCGAATCGTTGGGCAGCGAGTAGTAGACCGACCCAGGTGAGAGCTCGTCGAGCCGAACAGCTGCGAGCGCCGACAAGAGCCGCGCACCCGAGCCCGACGATCGCTCTACTGCGAAAGCCAGGGGAATGTCGCGGGGGACCTCTTTGAGCGATCGCTTCAACTCGAACCGGGTCGCGAACCCCGGAGGCGCAGATCCCGCCGTGAAATCAAAATACTGAACGTCGTCCGACTTGCGATCTATCTTCCACAACAGATCCAGTTCGGAGAACGTGAACCAGGTCACCGACGTCACCTGAGTCGAGGGGCACCGCGGCACGTAGAGCTTGATCACACCTTCGCGCGTCAACTCGACCCCAAGCGGCACGCCTGGGAGCGTGATGGGAGTGTTGTCTATCGTCGTCGGCGTGGTTGCCGGTGGGCCCAGGCCTGACCAAACCCACCAGTTGAACAGCTTGAGCGCGACCACGACAACGGCCCCGGCAACCGCGAGCACCATCACCGCGATCCGGGCGGCTCGCCGCCACCCACGTTCAGCTTTCATGGCAGTAGGTTGTCACGACTGTCAGCGAGTTCAGGGGCCGTGACGTCCCTCCATCCGAGCCGTTCAGACGTCCGGCCCGCACCGACCCTCCATGGCGGCCGGCGACTCGTCGAAGGCATCGTTCTCTCCCCCCACAAACGCGCCGCCTCGCCCACGCCAGGCTGACATCGCTCACGAGGTCCCATTCCGAGGGTCAGGGGCCGCGAGAGCGCTCTCCAGGTAACCCGCGAGCTCGGGTGTCAGCCGCATCGAGAGGCACTTGACATGGGCCCACGCGACCATCCGGACATCGGGACCATCGCGGAATATGTTCATGCGAACCCCATCACCTTCGGCGCCGACCCATGTGACGAGCGCACAAAAGCAGCACAGAGCCTGTCGACCATCGGCGTCGTTCGCCGACCGGGCTGGCTTCGACATCACGGATCGAACCACCGGCCGCTCGCCACCCGTTGATGCCACGCCGGCGCGATTGACCCCACCGCGTCGACACCGCCCGCGGTGAACTTTGGGTAGCGAGCCGAAGTGTTGACATGGGCCTCATGCGACGAGGCTGAACCGCACTGCTGGTTGTGGGTTGGGCACCGGGTTCGGTGACCACGGGCCGTGAGCGTACTTGCGTTGGAGCTTGACCATGAGGACGGCTCGGACG
>JACPNX010000025.1 GCA_016185275.1 Actinomycetota bacterium
ACAACCTCGTCAAGCGAGTGAAGCGGGTCGCGTTCGGGATCACGAACTTCCGCAACTACCGGATCCGCGCCCTGCTCTACGCCGGCCGCCCCAACTGGGCGCTACTCGCCAGCATCACACCCCGCTGAGACGCGAAGCGCCCGCTTAGCTCGTGTACTTCTGCCCGGGCGAGTAGACGACAGTCTCGTCAGCGAGGCGACGCGATTCGCAGCCCGAGCGAGCGAGCTGCGTCGGCCATGCGCTCGTCATAGGTGACGAGTTGCTGCACGGAGTTGCCGAGTCGCAACACAGTTGCGAGGTGAATCGCATCGAGTGACCGCAACTCGGTTGGCAACAGCGTTCCCGCTGCATTGAGAACGCGATCGTTGACCCGGGCGAGATCGATGTCGGCGAGCACGGCTCGACCCGACGTCACGGCGGCAGGTCCCGCGACCATGAGTGCTCGCAGCACCTCGGTGCGGGCCAGCGCGCTCGAGACGAGCGGGCGGCGGCGCCGAAGGTGTCGCCGGAGCGCGGCGGACTCGGGCTCCGTGACGGCGAGCTTCACGATTGCCGACGAGTCGAGGTAGGTCAGGGGCATCAGCGCTCGTGGCGGCGAAGACGAGCCAGGACCTGAGACGGGAGTTCCGAGCCGGGCGGCAGAACGAGCGGCGGCGGAAGGTCGTCGATGTCACCGGAGGCGGGTTCGATCTCCCCCGCCGCGAGCATCTGCTCGTACTCGCTGCCCTCGGGCATCGGAGTCAGGAGCGCTACGGGGCGGCCTCGGTCCGTGACCTCGATGGTCTCGCCCTGCTCTACGAGCCGCAGCAGCTCGCTCGCCCGCTGTCGCAACTCACGCACCCCTACGGTCGTCATGCGCTACTTGTAGCACACTCGAACGGACGAGTGCTACGTTCGCGCCATGCCCTTGAAGCCCGGCGACAAAGCCCCCGACTTCACCCTTCTCGACCAGCACGGCGAGGAGGTGAGCCTGACCTCGCTCGCCGGGCGGAAGGTGCTCGTGTACTTCTACCCGAGAGCCGACACGCCGGGGTGCACCACGCAGGCGTGCGGGCTGCGGGACATCGCCGGCGAGGTCGGCGACACCGTGATCATCGGCATCAGCCCCGACGCGCCCGCCAAGCTGGCCAGGTTCGACGAGAAGTACTCGCTCGGGTTCACGCTGCTGTCCGACCCCGACCATGCGACGGCCGACGCCTACGGCGCCTGGGGCGAGAAGAAGAACTACGGCAAGACGTACATGGGCGTCGTGCGGTCGGCCTTCCTCGTCGACGAGCACGGCCGCATCGAGAAGGCCTGGCCCAAGGTCAGCCCGAAGGACACTCCCGCCAACCTGCTCGAGGCGCTGGCCGGGTCGTGACGGCCCCGCCCGCGGCGTCGTCGCCGACGGGACCAGGGCCAGCGGTCAGCGCGGTTCGAGGGTGTCGGGATCGAGCCCGAGCACGTCAGCGTGCCGCCGCGTGTTGGCGGTGATGGCCCGCTCCCGCGCGGCTCGGACGGCGGCGACGGCACCGGCCAGCGCGGCGAGACGCCGCACGCGTCGGGCCCGCACGATCTCGGCGAGGCGCATGGAGCCTCACAGTACGCTGGCTCGGTCGCTCCCGGCCCGGGTGGCGGAATGGCAGACGCGGATGACTCAAAATCATCTGCCCGCAAGGGCGTGCGGGTTCGAGTCCCGCCCCGGGCACCCGCCGGCCGCACCGGCGGCAGGGAGGACGGCATCGGGGCCGGGGCGGTTCGCCCGGAAACGGTGGACGGCGACGATGCCGAGGACGATGAGCGCGCCGCCGACCAGCACCCGTAGCCGCAGCGGTTCGCCCAGCACGACGACGCCCACCGTCACCGCCACCACGGGGATGAGGTAGGTGACGAGCGAGGCCCGAGTGGGGCCCAGCTCCGCGATCACCCCGTAGCTGAGGACGTAGGCGAGCCCCGTGCCGAGCACGCCGAGCACGACGATGGCTCCGACCCGCCGGGGCGTAGGGTCGAACGTGCCGGCCCAGGACGTCCAGACCGCGAACGGAAGCAGGACCACCGCCGCCGATGCGACCTGGCCGAAGGCGGCCACCAGTGTCGGGACACCCATGAGGTGGCGGCGCGCCCAGGTGAAGGCGAACCCGTAGAAGGCGCCGGCCAGCACGGAGGCGAGCGAGCCGGCCAGCGAGGCGCCCCGCAGGTCGGACAGGCCGAAGCCCGCGGCGACGGCCACCCCGCCCAGGCCGACCACCAGCCCGGCGAGCTGCACCGGGCGCAACCGGTCGCGCAGCACCACCGCGGCGATGGCCGCGGTGAACAACGGCGTGGACGCGTTGAGCACCGAGGTGAGCCCGGACGGGATGCGCTGCTCACCCCAGGCCAGCAGCGTGAAGGGCAGCGCCGAGCCGACCACCCCGAGCACGACGGCGTGGCCGATCAGCCGCCGGTCCCGCGGAAGGGGAATGTGCCGGGCGCGCAGCACCACGGCCAGCGCCACGGCGCCCAGCACGCAGCGGCCCGCAGCCACCGTCACGGGGGTCAGGCCCTGCACCGCCACCTTGATGAAGAGGAACGACCAGCCCCAGATGAAGCTCAGCAGGAAGAGGCGGCGCACCGGGCCAGTCTGCACGGCGGGGCCGGCATCGGGACCGGGGTAACGTCGGGTGATGTCCCGGTCCACGGTGGAGCGCCGCCTGAGCGACGTCGCCGCGCGGCTGAAGCACCTGCGCGAGGAGCTCGGCGTGGCCGACGAGCAGCTCGCCCACCTCGCCGACGAGGCGGACGACGCCCGCATCCGAGCGCTCGTCTCCGAGACCCCGGTGGCCGAGCACGACCACCACGAAGCCCAGAAGCACGCCGACGCCATGCAGCGCCACCGCACCGCGGTCCTGACCGAGATCGAGCAGCTCGAGCGCACGCAGGACGAGCTCCTCGACCGCCTGACGGCCCGGCCGGACTAGACCGGTCTGGCTGCAAACCGACGAGGGGAGCCGACGTTGCCGACCCGCGTGGTGATCGCCGAGGACGAGGCCATCATCCGCCTCGACCTGAAGGAGACCCTCGAGGAGGAGGGCTACGAGGTCGTGGGGGAGACGGGTCGCGGCGACGACGCCGTCCGGCTCGTGCGCGACCTCCGACCCGACATCGCCATCCTCGACATCAAGATGCCGGGCCTCGACGGGCTGAGCGCGGCCCGGGAGATCGCGGGGGAGCGTCTCGCCGCCGTCCTCATCCTCACGGCGTTCAGCCAGCGCGACCTCATCGAGCGCGCTCGCGACGCCGGCGCCCTCGCCTACCTGGTGAAGCCCTTCCAGAAGGCGGACCTCCTGCCGGCGCTCGAGGTGGCCCTCGGGCGGTTCCGGGAGATGAAGGCCCTGCACGACCAGGCCACCTCGCTCGAAGAGCAGCTCGAGACCCGCAAGACGGTCGACCGCGCCAAGGGCAGGCTGATGGACGTGAAGGGGATGAGCGAAGCGGCCGCCTTCTCGTTCATCCAGAAGACGGCCATGCGCGAGCGCAAGACCATGCGTGCCGTCGCCGAGGAGGTCATCTCCGGAGCACTGGAGCCCGAGGCCGCCACCTGATGGCGCGCGCCGGGAGCGAAGCCGGAGCCGGAGCCGGGTCCCGAGCCCGGGTCGGCGGCGCGTCGTGAAGCTCATGCTGATCGACGGGAACTCACTCACCTACCGCGCCTTCTTCGCCCTCCCGACCGACCTCGCCACCGCCTCGGGCCAGGTGACCAACGCGGTGTTCGGGTTCACGTCGATGCTCGTGAACCTGCTGCGCGACCACCGTCCCGACGGGATCGCGGTCGCCTTCGACCGGCCCGAGCCGACCTTCCGCCACGAGGCGGTGACCACGTACAAGGCGGGTCGCCAGGAGGCGCCCGACATCCTTCGGCAGCAGATGGGCCTGGTGCGCCAGGTGATCGAGACGCTCCACATCCCGTCGCTGGAGCAGCCGGGGGTCGAGGCCGACGACATCATCGCCACGCTCGCCACCCGCGCGCGCGACCGCGGCGACGAGGTGATCGTCGTGACCGGTGACCGAGACGCCTACCAGCTCGTCGAGGACCCGCTGGTGAAGGTGCTCTACAACCGCCGCGGTGTGAGCGACTACGTCCTCTACGACGAGGCCGGCATACGCGAGCGCACCGGTGTGGTGCCCTCGTCCTACGTCGAGTACGCCGCGCTGCGAGGCGACCCGTCGGACAACTTGCCGGGTGTCCCGGGTGTGGGCGAGAAGACCGCGGCCAAGCTCGTCAACACCTACGGAGGGCTCGACGGCGTCTTCGGCCACGCGTCCGAGCAGACCCCGAAGCTGCGCCAGAACCTGGTCGAGCACGAGGCCCGGGCCCGCAAGAACGCCGAGATCATGGTGCTGCTCCGCGACCTCGATCTCGACGTCGACCTCGACGACCTGGTGATGGGCCCGCTCGACGCCGAGGAGGTCCGCCGCCTGTTCGACTTCCTCGAGTTCCGCACGCTGTGGGACCGGCTGGTCGAGGCTGTGGGCGGCGACCTGGGCGCAGCCGGCCCCACGACCACGGACGTCCTCGAGGCCGAGCTGGCGGTGCTCGCGGACGCGGCGACCGCCGCCACCATGCTCGACCGGCTGGCCGCCGAGCGCGGCCCCCTCGCGGTCGAGCCGCTCTTTTCGGGTCCACCCCGCTGGGACGCGGACCTGCGCGGCCTGGCCCTCGTGGGCGACGCCGCCACGGGGGAGGTGCTGTTCGTCCCGGCGTCGTTGCTCGCCGACGAGCGTGTGGCCCGGGCACTGGCGGGGCTGCTCGGCGACCGTGGCCGCCCGCTGGCCGCGCACGAGGCGAAGCCGCTGCTCGCCTGGGCGTTGCGCTCGGGCGCGTGCGACCCGGTGCTGGCCATCGACACGGCGCTCGCCGCCTACCTGCTCGATCCCGCCGACGCCCGGTACCACCTGCCGACGCTCCTCCTGCGCTACGCCGACCTCGAGCTGCCCGCGGGCACCGAGGCGCCCGAGGGCCAGCTCGACTTCGCGGCCGCCGACGGCGCTCCGGAGGCCGGCACGGAGGCCGCGCAGGAGGCGGCCCGCCGGGCACTCGCCGTGGCCCGGCTCGCCCCCCGGCTCCTCGCTGCGCTCGACTCCCAGGGTGTGCGCCCGCTGCACGACGACATCGAGGTGCCGCTCGTCGCCGTGCTCGCCCGCATGGAGGTCGTGGGCGTCGGGGTCGACCGGCCGCAGCTCCAGGAGCTGAGCGACCGCTTGGCGGGGAAGGTGGCCGAGCTCCAGGACGCGATCTGGGCCGACGCCGGCGAGCGCTTCACGATCAACTCCACGCCGCAGCTGAGGCGGATCCTCTACGACCAGCTCGGCCTGGTGCCCCAGAAGAAGACCAAGACGGGCTACTCCACCGACGCCCAGAGCCTGGCCAAGCTGGCCGGCCAACACCCGATCGTCGACCACCTGCTCGCGTACCGCGAGGTCGAAAAGCTCCGCTCGACGTACGGCGAGGCGCTGCTGGCGGAGGTGCGCGCCGACGGCCGCATCCACGCCACGTTCAACCAGACCGTCGCCCGCACCGGGCGGCTGTCGAGCGACCAGCCGAACCTGCACAACATCCCCGTGCGCACCGAGCTGGGCCGCGAGTTCCGCGCCGCCTTCGTGCCCGCCGAAGGGTGCGAGCTGCTGGTCGCCGACTACAACCAGATCGAGCTGCGCTGCATCGCCCACCTCGCCCAGGACCCCGGGCTGATCCGTGCGTTCACGGCCGGCGACGACATCCACCGGATCACCGCGGCCCGCGTGTTCGGTGTCGCGCCCGAGGACGTCGACGGCGCCCAGCGGGCCAAGGCGAAGATGGTGTCCTACGGCCTGGCCTACGGCATGGAGTCCTACGGGCTCGCCCAGCGGCTCAACATCGACGTGAAGGAGGCGGCGGGGATCCTCGGCGCGTACTTCGAGGCGTTCCCGTCGGTGAAGGCCTACATGGACCGCACGGTGGCCGAGGCCCGCGAGCGCGGTTACACCGAGACGCTGTTCGGCCGGCGCCGGCCCATCCCCGAGCTCCAGGCGGGCAACCCCCGCATCCGCCAGGCGGGGGAGCGCCAGGCCATGAACGCCGGCATCCAGGGTCTCGCCGCGGACATCTTCAAGGTCGCGCTGGTGCGACTCGACGCGGCGCTCCGGGAGGCGGACATGCGCAGCCGCCTGATCCTGCAGGTGCACGACGAGGTGCTGCTCGAGGTGCCGGCGGACGAGCGGGACCCGGCAGCCGAGGTGGTGCTCGCGTCCATGCGGCGAGCGGCGGAGCTGTCGGTGCCGCTCGAGGTGAACCTCGGCTTCGGTCCGTCCTGGGCCGACGCCAAGTAGGCCGGCGATGCCCGGTGCGTGCGAACCATCGACCTCGTCCGGCGCATCAGCCGCGGTTTCTTGACGCATCGACCGGCTACGGCCGACCGGTGCTCCAAGACGTGGAGTGGGCGTCCGGCAGGCTGAGGGCATGGCCGCTCGGGACCACTGGTTCGAAGACGTCGCCGACCACCTCGGGGCCGCGTACCTCCGCTACTCGTTCACCAAGGGCACCGAGCAGGAGGTCGCCTTCCTCGTCGACGTGCTCGGCCTGAAGCCGGGCCAGCGGGTGCTCGACGTGGGGTGCGGGCCCGGCCGCCACGCCCACGCCCTGGCGCGGCGGGGCATCGCGGTGCACGGCGTCGACATCAGCCAGCGCTTCGTCGACCTGGCCATAGAGCAGGCGCCGCCCGGGGCCACCTTCGAGCGCCTCGACGCCCGGGCGCTGCCGTTCGACCGCGACTTCGACGCCGCCATCTCCCTGTGCCAGGGCGCGTTCGGGCTGGCCGCCGGCGCGGGCGAGACGGCGCTCGACCCCGACGCGCCCGTCCTCGACGGCATCGCCCGCGCCCTGCGCCCCGGCGGGTCCGCCGCGATCTCGGCCTTCAGCGCCTACTTCTCGGTGCGCCACCAGACCGATGCGGACTTCGACGCCGCCAGGGGCGTGGCGCACGAGCGGACCACCGTCAAGGACGAGGCGGAGCGCGACGCGGAGGTCGATCTCTGGACGACCTGCTTCACGCCTCGTGAGCTACGCCTGCTGGCCGAGCGCAGCGGTCTGGCCGTCGATCACGTGTGGTCCGTGGAGCCCGGGCGCTACGAGCGCCGGCCGCCGGAGGTCGACCTGCCGGAGTGGCTCCTCGTCGGGCACCGGCCGCCGCCGCCGGCCGTGGTGGAGGGCCGGTCGACGGGCTAGCGTTGCCCGCTCACGGCGCGCACCGGCGCGCCCGTTCGCCGTCCCCGTCCAACGAGAGAAGTCCGTCCGTGTCCGACCAGACCACCACCCTCCCCCCGCCCGCCGCACCCGAGGCGGACCAGCAGGAGGAGGCGTACATCCCCCGCACGATCGCCGTCGACGACCTCGACGGCAGCTTCGCCGACGCCGTCGACTCCACGATGGTCTCGGTCGAGGATGGCCAGATCGTCCTGGGCCGGGTGGTGAAGGTCGACCGGGACGAGGTGCTGCTCGACATCGGCTACAAGTCCGAAGGCGTCATCCCGAGCCGGGAGCTGTCGATCCGCAACGACGTCGACCCGCACGACGTCGTGTCCCTCGGCGACGAGCTCGAGGCCCTCGTCCTCCAGAAGGAGGACAAGGACGGCCGGCTGGTGCTGTCCAAGAAGCGGGCCCAGTACGAGCGGGCCTGGGGCGACATCGAGCGGACCAAGGAGAACGACGGCGTCGTCACCGGCCCGGTGATCGAGGTGGTCAAGGGTGGCCTGATCGTCGACATCGGCCTGCGGGGCTTCCTGCCCGCATCGCTGGTCGAGCTGCGGCGGGTGCGCGACCTGGCGCCCTACGTCGGCCAGGAGCTGACGGCGAAGATCATCGAGCTCGACAAGAACCGCAACAACGTCGTGCTGTCCCGCCGGGCCTGGCTCGAAGAGACCCAGAAGGAGCAGCGCGAGGAGTTCCTCGAGAACCTCAAGCCCGGGGAGACCCGCGAGGGTGTGGTCTCGAGCGTCGTCAACTTCGGCGCCTTCGTCGACCTCGGCGGCATGGACGGGCTCGTGCACGTGTCGGAGCTGTCCTGGAAGCACGTCGACCACCCCGGCTCGGTCGTCGCCGTGGGCGACAAGATCACGGTGCAGGTGCTCGAGGTCGACCTCGACCGGGAGCGGATCAGCCTCTCGCTCAAGGCCACCCAGCAGGACCCGTGGCAGGAGTTCGCGTCGAGCCACCGGGTCGGCGAGCTGGTCTACGGGCGGGTCACCAAGCTCGTGCCCTTCGGCGCCTTCGTGCAGGTGGGCGACGGCATCGAGGGCCTCGTGCACATCTCGGAGATGTCGGCCCACCACGTCGACCTGCCCGAGCAGGTCGTCACCCCCGGCGAGGAGCTGTGGGTCAAGATCATCGACCTCGACCTGCAGCGCCGCCGCATCAGCCTGTCGATCAAGCAGGCCGCCGAGGGCGGCATCGTGTCGGCCGAGTACCAGGAGCACTTCGGCGAGCACGCCTACGACGAAGAGGGCAACTTCATCGGGACCACGGAGTGGGCCCAGGACCCCGCCGTCGAGCAGGCGTGGCGGGAGTACGAGGCCGAGCAGGGCTACGTGGAGCCAGGCGCTCCCGCCGAGGCCGGCGGCGAGGCGGGCGGCGAGGCGGGCGGCGAGGCCGAAGCCTGAGCCGACTCCACGGGCAGGGATGAGCACGGCGCCGTAGGGGCTCGCGGTCGTCGTCCGCCGACGGTCGGGGGCGGCGCCACGGTGACGGATCAGCGGGTCGAGCGAACCCGTCCGCAGCGAGAAATCGCGGCGAAGTCCTTGTCCCGCATGGGCCCCGGGCCGAAAGAGAACTCGTTGTAATCCCTCGCCGGATCCTCGGTGGGGGTGGGACACGAGCAAGGGGTTCTCTGGTGAGCTCTCGACGGACACTGATCCTCGTCGCAGCACTCGTGATCGGTGGGATCGCGGCCGTCCTGCTGTACGGGTACGTCAACGGGATCCAAGACCGCGCCTACGGCAAGACCAACAGGATCAAGGTCTTCGTGGTCAAGACGCAGGTCCCGCGGGGTCGCTACGGCGAGGAGGTGAAGAGCGAGGGTCTCGTCGTCGAGTCGAAGATCCCCCAGGAGTTCTATCCGCCGAACGCGATCCGCAGCCTGGACGACATCGCGGGCAAGCAGGCCATCAACAACCTCGCCCCGAACCAGATCGTCACCTCGGACATGTTCGCCGATCCGGCGACCGTCTCGGAGACCTTCGCCGATCGGCTCGAGAAGATCCGTGGCACCGACCAGGTCGCCATCTCGTTCCGGGTCTCGCAGATGCACGCAGTGGCCGGTCTGTTGCAGCCGGGTGACTACGTGAACGTCATGCTCACCAACATGTGCGACGAGGCCCTGATCACCGCTCTTGCAGGCCCCGATGCCGTCGCTCCCGGCGCCGCAACAACGGCCACGCCGAACTGCGACAAGTACAAGAGCCTGAACTTCGTGTACCAGACCCGGGTGCTGTACCAGAAGGTCCGCATCCTGGCCATCGACAAGACGCCCATCGCGCAGCCCGGTGAGGTGAAGTCGGCGAGCTCGACCTCGACCTCGACCGACTCGAGCGCTACGGCCTCCTCCAACTCCGGCATGATCACCGTGATCGTTCCGCAGAAGGCGGCCCAGGTGATCGCATCGCTGATCAAGGACAACGAGGACAACGCCCCGAACTTCTACCTCACCCTCGTGAGCCGGGACTACAAGCCCAAGGCACAGGGGTCGATCGACCCCACGGCCCCGCTCCCCGGTGAGGACCCGAAGCAGCTCACCCCCTACGGCCCGGATGGTGCCGAGGCGAAGTGAGACCCCGGGCGGGGCCCGGCGGATGGCCGGCCCCCGCCCCTGCCCTCGAAGCAGTCCCCTCTGGAGCCGCCCCCTGACCGGGGGGCGGCTCCAGTCCCTCCGCCCGCTACGTTGTCGCCAGACCAGCGAGGTCGCATGGACACCCGAACCCTGGGAGCATCGAACGCCGTGGGCCCCTCCATCTCGATCCGCATCGCCGTGGTGGAGCCCGACTCGGCGACCCGTACGAGGCTGGCGATGCAACTGGGCGAGACGGTCGGAGCGTTCCCGTCCACCGAAGCGCTGGTCAGCCAGCTCAACGGCAGCCCGGTCATCGCGGTGCTCGGCCCCTCGTGTGCTCGCAGTCCCGGTTTCGGCGGGGCCGAGGAGCATCTGCTCCCGAGGCCCGAGATCGGCGCCATCCTGATCTCCGACGAGCTGACCACCGAGCTGTTCCAACGGGCCATCCGCGCCGGGGTCCGCGACGTGCTGGCCGCGCCGGTGGAGACGGCCCAGCTCGGCGAGGCGGTGCGGCGGGTCGCCGAATCGCTCGAGACCGTCGCCCGCGGCGTGGCCAGCGCCGCTGCCGCCGAGGCTGCCGAGGGCGAGCAGGGCCACGTCATCACGGTGTTCTCGACCAAGGGCGGGGCCGGCAAGTCGGTCGTGGCCGTGAACCTCGCCGTGAGCCTGGCGCTGCGCTCGGACCGGCCGGTGGTGATCGTGGACTGCGACCTGCAGTTCGGCGACGTCACGGTCATGTTGAAGATGGCGCCGCCGCACACCATCGTCGACGCCGTGCAGGCCGTCGACCGGCTCGACCCGAACCTGCTCAACGCGCTGCTCGCCACTCACCAGCCGACCGGCCTGCGCGTGCTGCCCGCCCCGCTCGAGCCCGCCTATGCCGACCAGATCTCGGCGGCCGCCGTGTCCAAGATCATCGGGATGCTGCGCAACACGTCCGCCTACATCGTCGTGGACACGCCGTCGTACTTCGACGACAAGGTGATCTCGCTGATCGAGGAGAGCGACGACATCGTCCTCGTGGCCGGGATGGACATCCCGAACATCAAGAACGTGAAGATCGGCCTCCAGACGATGCAGCTGCTCGACACGCCGATGAGCAAGATCCACCTGATCCTCAACCGGTCCAACTCCAAGGTGAAGCTGGACATCGGCGAGGTGGAGCGCACCCTCGGTGTGAAGGCCGAGGCCTTCATCCCCAGCGACATCGTCGTGCCGCAGTCGGTCAACAAGGGCAACCCGGTCGTGCTCGACGCGCCCAAGACCGGTGTGGCCAAGGCCCTCGAGCAACTCGCCGACACCTTCGCACCACAGCGCACCAAGAAGCGCTAGGCGCCGGCCGCGCGCGGCGCGCCGGCCCCCGGGATCGGCGCCCGGCGACCCGCGCGAACGGCACGCCTAGGCCGGACGCATCGGCTGGGGACGCAGTCCTCACTTCCGCTCTGCAGGCGCCGATGTGTTGTTCGATGTCCCTCTACAAGCGCCTCCACGAAGCGAACCCGCAGGGCGTCAACGGCGCCGGTGCGGCGACGCGCCGCCGTGATCCCGTCCTGGACGAGCTGCGGCAGAAGATCCACCACCACCTCATCGACGAGCTGGGCCCGATCCTCTACGACAAGCGGCTGTCGGAGGACGACCTCCGCCGCCGCGTCCACGAGCAGCTCCATGCGGCGCTCGCTCAGGAGCGGGCCCCGCTGTCGGCCGCCGACAAGGCCCAGCTGATCCAGGACGTCTCCGACGACATCCTCGGCTACGGCCCGATCGACCGGCTGCTGAAGGACGACAACGTCAGCGAGGTCATGGTCAACGGCCCCGACGCGGTCTACGTGGAGCGCGGCGGCAAGCTCGAGAAGACGGGCGCCTGCTTCGTCGACGAGATCCACCTCCGGCGGATCATCGACAAGATCGTGGCCCAGGTGGGCCGGCGCATCGACGAGGCGACCCCCATGGTGGACGCCCGCCTCCCCGACGGCTCCCGCGTCAACGCGGTGATCCATCCCCTCGCGGTGGGCGGGCCGTTCCTGACCATCCGCAAGTTCTCCAAGGACCCGTACCAGATCGACGATCTGATCCGGTTCGGCACGCTCAACGCGGCCTCCGCCCGCTTCCTGCAGGCCATGGTCGTCGGCAAGCTCAACATCCTCGTCGCCGGCGGTACCGGCACCGGCAAGACGACGACGCTCAACGTGCTGTCGTCGTTCATCCCCGGCGACGAGCGCATCGTCACGGTCGAGGACGCGAAGGAACTCCAGCTCCACCAGGAGCACGTGCTCGCGCTCGAGGCCCGGCCGCCGAACATCGAGGGCAAGGGCCACGTCTCGATCCGCGACCTCGTCCGCAACACCTTGCGCATGCGGCCTGACCGCATCGTGGTCGGCGAGTGCCGCGGCGGCGAAGCCCTCGACATGCTCCAGGCCATGAACACCGGCCACGACGGCTCGCTGACGACGGTCCACGCCAACAGCCCGCGCGACACCCTGGCCCGTGTCGAGACCCTCGTGCTCATGGCGGGCTACGACCTGCCGGTGCGGGCCATCCGTGAGCAGATGGCCTCCGCGCTCGACTGCATCGTGCAGCTCACCCGACTCCGGGATGGCACCCGCCGCATCACGCACATCACCGAGGTGCAGGGCATGGAGGGCGACGTCATCACGCTCCAGGACGTCTTCCTGTTCGACTTCGGGATGGGCGTCGACGAGCACGGACGCTTCCGGGGTCACCTCAAGGCGACCGGCGTGCGGCCCAAGTTCGCCGAGAAGCTCCAGGACATGGGCATCCGCCTCGGCCCGGAGGTCTTCCAGCCCGAGAGCTTCGCCCGGCGGGCGTCCAAGTGAAGCTGCGCCGCCACCTCTTCGCCCTCCTGGCCGGCGTGATCGCCGCGCTGGGTCTCATGGGCGGCACCGCTGCCCTCGGTGTGACCGGGACGGCGGTCGACTCGGCCGCCAAGCTGTCGGTCCGCAAGGTCGACAGCACCGACCCGTCGAAGGTCAAGGTGTCGCTCATCTACAACGGCGCCCGGAGCGACCTGCGCGACCTGACCCTGCGCGAGAACGGCGTGCAGGTCAAGTCCTCGAACCCGGTCCCGCTCCGCAAGGCGGGCGTGAACGTGGCCACGGTGTTCGTCGTCGACACGTCGCGCTCCATGGGGATCAACGGCGGCCTGCGGCAGGCGAAGCAGTCCATCGCCCGGGTGATCAAGGCCAAGCAGCCGCTCGATGCGGTCGGGATCGTCGGCTTCGGCACGACCGCCCGGTCCTACGTGGACCTCACCAGTGACGGCGCCTCGGCGCTCGCCGCCCTCGACCGGCTCGGCGCGCCTTCCAACGCCAGCACGGCCCTGTGGGACGGCGTGAAGCGGGGTGCGGGGATGCTCGGCGGGCTCTCCGACCTCCAGCCCAACATGGTGCTGGTCACCGACGGCTTCGACGACTCGTCGGTCACCAAGGAGGCGCAGGCCCGCAGCCAGGTCCTCGGGACCGGTGCGGCCGTCTTCGCCCTCGGCTACAACCAGCAGAAGCAGGTCGACAAGGCGGCCCTCCAGCGCCTGGTCGGCGCGGCCGGTGGCCAGTTCGTGTACGCCCCCCGCGCCAACGACCTCGACGCCGCGCTGAAGGACGTGCAGACCTCGCTGGAGAACCAGTACGTCGTCGAGTACCGCTCCAACGCGGTGCGGGGCGTGACCAACCTGGCGGTCTCCGCCGGTGGGGTCACCGACACGTCCTCGTTCGTGATCGGTTCGGTGTCCCAGGGTGGTGGCACACTCCCGAGCACCTCGGGCGGCGGTTCGTTCCTGCCGTCGTTCCTCACCACGTCGACCGGCCTGCTCCTCATCGCCGGGGTGCTCGGCGTCGCCGTCGCCCTGTTCGTGCTGGCGCTGGCGCTGCTCGCGACCAAGGACGAGACCGCCCTGCAGACCGCGCTGCGGGCCTACGCCGGTGGCGGGGCCGAGGGAGATGGCGCGGATCCGGGCATGGCGCAGACCGCCTTCATCCAGCGGGCCGTCGAGCTCACCGGCGAGTTCGCCGACCGACAGGGCCTTCTGGCCAAGTGCGAGGCCATGCTCGAGCAGGCCGACCTGCCGCTGCGGGCGGCCGAGGCGATGTTCTTCTACGCCGTCGGCGTGATCCTGATGGCCATCGTCGGCTTGGCGCTGGGAGGGATCTTCGGGTTCCTGCTCGCTGGTGGCTTCAGTGCCCTGGTGCCGATCGTGGTGCTGCGGTTCCTCGGTTCCCGCCGGCGCAAGAAGTTCATGAGCAGCCTGCCCGACATGCTCCAGCTGCTCTCGGGCTCGCTGCGCGCCGGGTACTCGCTGATGCAGGGCGTGGAGGCCGTCTCCCAGGAGGTGGGAGAGCCGATGGGCAAGGAGCTCCGCCGGGTGGTGACCGAGGCCCGCCTGGGCCGTGAGCTCGAAGAGTCCCTCGAGGGCGTCGCCGACCGGATGCAAAGCGCCGACTTCGCCTGGGCGGTCATGGCCATCGGCATCCAGCGCGAGGTCGGCGGGAACCTGTCCGAGCTGCTCCTCACCGTCGCCGAGACGATGGTCGAGCGCGAGCGGCTCCGGCGCGACGTCTCCGCGCTGACCGCCGAAGGCCGCATCTCGGCGCTGGTTCTCGGCCTGCTTCCCGTGGGCCTGGGCGGCGCCATCAGCGCCTTCAACCCCGACTACATCAAGCCCCTGTTCGGAGCCCGCCTCGGCCAGTTCCTCCTGGGACTGGGGATCACGTCGATGCTCATCGGCCTGGCGTGGATGAAGAAGATCATCTCGATCGAGATCTGAGGTCACGATGCTTCCCCTCGCAATCACCCTCGTCGCCGGCGCGGTGGCGCTCGCCGTCTGGGCCGTCCTCAGCCAGGCTGACGAGCGCGCCACCGTCCGGGCGTCGCTGCGCCAGCTCGACGGCTACGACGTGGCCAACGTGCGCGACCAGGAGCTGCTGAAGCCCGTGCGGGAGCGCACCCTCGCTCCCGTCGTCAAGGCGCTCACCGACCTCGGCCGTCGCTTCACGCCGGTCGGCTACATCGACAAGGTCCGCCACAAGCACCAGTCCCTGGGCGTCATCGGCACGGAGGCCGTCGACCGGTTCCTGGCCGTGCGGGCCGCCACGGTCGCCGCCATCCCGGCCGCCTTCTTCTTCGTGTTCTTCGTCTGGAAGCCGGGCGGCCTTCTCGGGGTCATGGGCTTCGGGCTCATGACCGTCGCCCTCCTGCTCGGCCCCGACGCCACGCTGAACCGTAAGGTCCAGGCCCGCCAGCAGGAGGTCCGGGTGAAGCTGCCCGACGTCCTCGACCTGCTGGTCATCTCCGTGGAGGCCGGTCTCGGGTTCGAGCAGGCGCTCGATCGCACCGTGTCCGCCGTACCCGGAGCGCTCACCGAGGAGTTCAGCCGCATGCTCGGCGAGGTCCGCGCCGGCGCCAGCCGCGGCGACGCCATGCGCAACATGGAGAAGCGCTGCGACGTGGCCGAGCTGCGCTCGTTCGTGCTCGCCATCCTCCAGGCCGACACCTTCGGTGTGTCCATCGGACGGGTGCTGCGAGCCCAGGCGGACGAGATGCGGATCAAGCGTCGCCAGATCGCCCAGGAGCGGGCGCAGAAGGCCCCGGTGAAGATGATGATCCCGATGGTGTTCTGCGTCTTCCCCTCGATCTTCGTCGTGGTGCTCGGCCCGGCCATCATCAGCATCAAGGCCGGGCTGGCGAAGTGAGCGTGGCGGTGCGCTAAGGCTTGGGGGTGGACACCACCGCCCAGACTCGGCCGGACCCCGCGGACGCTGCCGACACCGCCATTGCGGATCCGGGCGGCGCGCCTGCACGGACGGGCCGAGGGCCCACCATGGCGACCGTCATCGGGCTCGCCGTCGCCCTGTGGGGCTTCGCCATCGGGCTCCGCCAGCTGTTCGACAACAGCTTCCTCACCCACCTGGCGACGGGCCGGATCATCGTGTCGAAGATGCGGGTCCCGACCCGAGATCCCTACTCGTTCACCGCTTCGGGACGACCGTGGACGGTGTTCAGCTGGTTCGCCTCGCTCGCCTACGGCCTGTCGGAGCGGTTGGCCGGACTCGGCGCGATCCGTGTCCTCCACGCGCTCCTGGCCGGCGCAGCCATGCTCGCGATCTGGCGGCTCAGCCGTCCCGCTCGCTCACTGGTCGGGCGCCTCGCCTCGGTGGTGCTTCCCGGCGCCGTCGCCACCGGGTTGTGGACGCACCGGCCGTTCATGTTCGGCGTGGTCGGCCTGGCGCTCGTGCTGGTCGTCCTCGACAGCGACGTCGACCCCCGCTGGCTCGTGCCCGTCATGTGGGTGTGGGTCAACAGCCACGGCTCGTTCCCGCTGGCCGTCGCCGCCGTCGGCGCGGTGGCGCTGGGCGCGCGCCTCGACGGTGGGCACGCCCGCCGCGAGCTGCGGGTGCTGGCCTGGGTGCTGGTCGGGATCGTGGCCGGCGCGGTGAACCCCATCGGCCCGCGCATCCTCGCGTCCCCGTTCGAGCTGCTCGGCAAGTCCGCGGACTTCCGCAGCGTGGTCGAGTGGCAGGCGCCGAGGTTCTCGGACGCGTCCCAACTCGCGGCCCTGGCGCAGCTCCTCGTGGCCGTGCTGCTCCTCGTGCGCCGACCGAGGTGGCGCACCGCCCTGCCGCTCGTGGTGTTCGCCGGCCTCGCGCTCACCAGCGCCCGCAACCTGCCGTTGCTCAGCCTGGTGCTGGTGCCCGGGATGGCGCAGGCCATCGGTGACACCAGGCTGGCGAGCGGGCTCGACGGCCGGCGTCGCAGCCCGGCCACCGCGCTCGGCGCGGCCGCCGTGGTCATCGTCGCGCTCGTCCTCGCGTCGGCCGTCGGGCCACAGCAGGACATGGTGCTGAGCGCGTACCCCCTGGGCGCGCTGCGGGCCGCCGACCGGGCCGGGGTGTCGCGTCGCCTCGTGACCCAGGACTTCGTCGGCAACCTGCGCGAGCTGCGGGACGGACCCCGCGGCGAGGTGTTCATCGACGACCGCGTCGACATGTACCCCTCCTCGGTGATCGCCGACTACGAGCTGCTCCTCAAGGCCCGGGCCGGGTGGGACGGCGTGCTGCGCCGCTGGCGAGCCGACGGCGTGCTGTGGAGCCGGAACCAGCCGCTCGCACAGGTGCTGGCCGAGTCGGGACGTTGGCGGCTCGTGTACCGGGACCGCACGTGGGTGCTGTTCGTGCCCGCGCGCTGAGGGACGAAGCGGATGCCACTGTGCGTGCAGTGCCAGCACGCTACGAGAGAAATGGGTCGAGAGCCCCATGGAGCCGGCGCCGGCTCGGCCGATGGATCCCCACGGAACGCTCCAGGGAGGGCGCCATGCGTGTGACGATTCGACGGTTGAAAGAGCGGGCAGCCGACCAGCGCGGGGCGACGCTCGTGGAGTACGTCCTGCTCGTGAGCCTGATCGCGCTCGTCGCCTTCAGCGCCATCGCGTTCTTCGGCGGCCGCAGCGGCGCCAGTCTCAACCGCTCGAAGAGCTGCATCGAAGCGGCCCAGAGCGGCCTGGCCCCGCCGGCGGGCTGCCCGTCGTAGCCGCGGGTCTGTCCATGGCGTCGACCGAGCGACGGCTCACCCGGCGCAGCGGGACTCAGCGCAAGTGGACGATGCCCATCCGCACGGCCTGGAGCACCGCCTGGGTCCGGTCCCGGGCGTCGAGCTTCTGGTAGATCGACGCCAGGTGGTTCTTCACCGTCTTCTGGCTGATGTAGAGGCGCGCCGCCACCTCGGGCGTCGAGCATCCGTCGGCGATGAGCTGGAGCACCTCCTCCTCGCGCTTGGTGATGACGCGCTCCTCGTCGGCCCCGGTGTCGACGCCGAGCCGTTGGATCTCGGCCAGCATCGAGGCCGCGATCTCCTTCGACAGCGGTGACTGGTCGGCGTCGGCGGCGCGGCGCACGGTGTCCGCGATCTCGTCGATCGAGCAGTCCTTGACGAGGTATCCGCTGGCCCCTGCGGCCAATGCTTCGGCCACGACCTCACGATCGGCGTGCATCGTCAGCATCACGACCTTGACGTCGGGAAACCGGTCGCGGATCTGGCGCGTCGCGGCCACACCCCCCGCGCCGGGCATGGTCACGTCCATGAGGACAACGTCTGGATCGACCTGACCCGCGAGGGAGACCGCCTCCTCGCCGGTGCCGGCCTCGCCGACCACGTCGAGACCCTCGTCCTCGAGCGAACGGCGCAGACTCTCGCGGAGCATCCGGTGGTCATCGGCCAGCACCAGACGGACCGTCATTCGCGCTCTCCTTCGGCGGGGGACGGGGCGGACATCATGATCCTTCGCCGAGGAGCAGGCAACGGACGGTGGAACCCTTGCCGGGCGAGCTGTCGATGTCGAGCGTCGCGCCGATCGACGCAGCGCGCTCGCGCATGCCGAGGATGCCGTACGAATCGAGACGGCCGGCCCGACCGGGAGCGAACCCCGCGCCGTCGTCGCGGATCTGCATCGAGGCCGAGCGACCGTCGCACCACCACGTCACCACGACGCGATGCGCCCGTGCGTGGCGCTCGACGTTGGTGATCGCCTCCTGGGCGATGCGCCACATCTCACGCTCCTGCAGGAGGGGCAGCCGCCCGGTGGCGTCGGACTCGACGGCGACATCGAGGTCGCTCCGCTCGCGCACCCGCTGGAGGAAGGCGTCGAGCGTCGTGGGCAGGTCCTGCGCGTCGGACACGTCGGTGCGCAGGTCGTACAGCGTGTCGCGCACCTCTCCGATGACCCCGCGGATGTCGTTGCGGAGCCGCTCGAGGGCGACGGTCACCGACTCGCCGCGGCTGTCCGTCTTGACGATCCGGTCGAGCTCGAACGCGAGGTACGCGAGCGACTGGCCGATGCGGTCGTGGAGATCGCGGGCGATGCGCGTGCGCTCCTCGTCGGCGCCGACAGTGCGCAACCGCGCGAACCAGCGGGCGTTGTCGATGGCCAACCCGGCCGGTTCCACGAAGCCACCGAGCAGCTCGGCGTCGCGATCCACGAAGTGGCCGGCGTGCGTGTGTTCGAGGACGAGGAGACCCACGACGCCGTTGCGCGCGGGCATCACGGCGTACAGCCCCGAGCGCGACGTGGTGAGCAGTCCGGGCCCGGAGCCGCGTGCCAGATCCGGCTCGCTGACGACGGTGCGCTCCATCACGGCGGCGCGCAGAGCGGGGGGGAGCTCGTCGTCCTCCAGGTGGTCGGGGATCGGCTCGCCGACCCAGCGGGCCGTCTGCCACCCGCCGCCCGTCTCGTCGAACAGCAGGACGGCGGCGACGGTGAAGCTGAACAGGTCGCGCAGGCGGGTGACCGTCGAATCGAGCACCTCGTCGAGAGCGAGCGACGCCGGCAGCGCCTGCGCGATCCGGTGCAGCGAGTAGAGCAGCGCGTTCGCGTCGGACAGGCGCCCGAGCCGGTCGAGAGCCAGGTTGTGGCGCAGGTCCACCTCGCGAGTGACGCGGCGGGCGAAGCCGGCCAGCACCGCCACGAGCACCAGCTCGATGCTTCCCTGCACGGCCAGCCGCAGCGCGGCGCTGTCGAACCCCGGTCGCAACATGTCGGGGACCGTCACGACGAAGGCGACTCCCGCGCCGACCCGCAGCGCGGAGCCGAAGTCCCGGCCGAGCCCCGCCACGATCACGGCTGTGAGGAGCGAGAAGACGAACGGCGACTGCCAGTAGCCGGTGGTCGCGACGGCGGAGAGGTGCAGCGCGACCTCGGCGAGCAAGGGCAGACCCGGCGCTTCGCCGTCGGGGCTGAGCGGGCGCACGACCCGGTAGCCGTTGTAGGCGACCACCACGGCGGCCCACGCCACCACCGGCCACTGCCGGGCCGCGATGCCCGGCACCGCGAGCACGAGGCTGATGCCGGTGGTGATGGCGCGCACGACGAGCACGGCCGTGTCGAACGGAACGGCCGGAACCCGCCGGTCCGGCGGCGTGGTCCCCGCGGCCGCCATCGCGCCGGCCAGCGCGCCGGGGGACGGTTCCCGCGGTGCCTCGGTCCGACCGGGCGACGCCATGCACCGAGGGTAGTGCTGCCGTCTCGATCGGGCCGGGAGCCGGGCGTCGACCGCGCGAAGGCCGGCCGCGTGACGTCGCACCAGCATGGCGTGGCGGCGCGGTGCGAAGCGCGGCAGCGTGACCGCGCCCCGCCCGGCTCCGGCGCGGGCACGGTGCCTCCCCGGCGCGGCGGCAGCCGAGGGCTACCTTCGCCCGGTGATCCTGGTTGGCCTCACGGGCGGCATCGGCGCGGGCAAGTCCACCGTGTCGGCCGCACTGCGCGACCTCGGCGCCGTCGTCGTCGACGCGGACGAGATCGTCCGCGACCTCCAGCGTCCCGGGAGCCCCGTCCTCGCCGCGATGGCGGAGCGATTCGGACCCGCGATCCTCGGCGCCGACGGTGCGCTCGATCGGGCCGCCATGGCCGCGATCGCCTTCGGTGACGCGGACGCGTTGGCTGCCCTGAACGGCATCGTCCACCCCGCCGTGGGCGCGGAGATCACCCGCCGCATCGACGCGCTGCGGGATACGGACGCCGTGGTCGTGCTCGACGTGCCCCTGCTCGTGGAGAGCGGCCGCGAGGACCTCGCGCTGCTGGTGGTCGTCGACGTCGACCCCGAGGTGGCCGTGCGGCGCCTCGTCGAGCAGCGCGGCATGAGCGAAGGCGATGCCCGTGCCCGCATGGCCCGCCAGCTGCCGCGTGAGGAGCGGCTGCGGCGCGCCGATGTCGTCCTCGACAACAGCGCTGCGCGCGATGACCTGGTCCGCCAGGTGCACGCCCTGTGGACCCGCCTGCGGGCAATGGCGGCAGGTCGGTGACCGCGGGGCGGGGGGCGCGCTCGAGCCGTGCCGCCTGGCTGGTCGTCGGCGCCGCGGTCGCTCTGGTCCTGGTGCTCGGGCTCGTCGAGGCGCGGCGCGACTCCCTGACCATCGACGAAGGGCCCGACCTGTCGAGCGGGCTGACCGCTCTCGTCCAGCGCGACGCGCGCCTGACCCCCGAGCACCCGCTGGGCGCCAAGCTGGTCCCGTCGCTCACCGGGTTGCTGGCCCGCCCGGTGGTGCCGAAGGGCGAGGGCTTCCGGTCGGGGGACTGGTTCGCCGCGACCGAGGACTTCGTCCGCGCCAACCAGGCGGCCGGCCGCCTCGACGACCTCCTGTGGTGGTCGCGCGTCGGCTCGGTCGGCCTGACGGCGGTGGCTGCCGTGCTGATCTTCCTGCTCGGCCGGCGCCTCTTCGGCGACCTCGCCGGTGCCGTGGCCGCCGTGGCGTGGTCGACGGTCCCCTACGTGATCGGGGTCGGCCACCTGGCGATGATCGACGTCCCCTTCACGGTGGCGACCCTGCTGGTGGCGCTCGCGCTCGAGCGCGGCGCGCGGCGCCCCGGCGTGGTCTCCGCCGCGCTGATGGGAGCGAGCGCGGGGGTCGCGCTCAGCGTCCGCCAGGCGGGTCTGGTGTTCGTGCCGCTCTCGGTCGCCGTCGTGGTATGGGTGGCACGGCGGGACCAGGGTGCGGACCGCCGGCCACCGGTCCTGGAGCTGGCGGTGGTGCTGCTTCTCCCGCTCGTCGTCGTGTGGGCGCTCTACCGCGGGCTGGCACCTCAGCAGCCCGGCGGGCAGGCGGGTGAGCGGTTGGCGGGCTACGTGGCCGCGGCGCGCAACGAGTCGGTGGTCGGCCGGCTCGTGCTCGCGCTGCCGTTGCCGCAGGAGTACCGCGCCGGCTTCGCCGTGTTCGTCGTCGGTTCGGGGCCGCGACCGGATTTCCTCCTCGGCCGGACCGCCGCCCGCCATCGCTGGTGGTCCCTGCCGGTCAGCGCCCTGCTGAAGCTGCCGCCGATCGTGCTGCTGATGCTGGTGGCGGGACCGTGGTGGTGGCGCCGCGCGGGGGTCGCCGCCGATGCGCGTGCCCGGGCCCGCGTCGCCGTCGTCGCGCCGGCCCTGTTGCTGGTGGGCCTGCTCGTGTCCCAGCCCCTCGACCTCGGGCTGCGGGTGGCGCTGCCGAGCCTGGCGCTCGGCCTAGTGGCGGCCGCTCCCGCGGCGAGCCTTCTCGGCCGCCGGCTGCGCGTGCCCGTGCTGGGCGGCCTGGCTGCCGTGCAGCTCGCCACGGCGGTCGTGGCGTTCCCCGCGTCGCTGGCGTGGACGCCTCCGCCCTTCCGGCCCGGGTACCGGTGGGTCTCGGGCGGCAACCTGGACCTCGACCAGGACCGCGGCCGGCTGCTCCGCTGGGCCGCGGGTCGACCGCTGCGCCTCGCGCTGGTCACGAGCCGTGGCGTCGACCGTCCGGCGGGCATGCAGCCGTTGGTCGGCGTCGAGCCGTCGAGCATCCGGGGCTGGGTCGCGGCGGATGCGACCAGCCTCACGATCTTCCGCAGCCGTGAGCTGGCCTGGTTGCGGGCCTACTGCCCGGTGCGGACCATCGGCGGCACGATCCTCGTCTACCGCTTCGACCGCCCCCCGAGCGCGTCGCCGGGGCCGGACGCACCGGCCCGCCCGTGCGGTGACGGCGCGCGCTACAGCCACCGTTGACCCGGTCGCCGCGGCGAAGTTGAACGGCGTCGCGGCGCGCCGGAGGGCCCCAGGCGGCGCCGGCTCGAGCCCGAGTGTCAGGGGGCGTCCGTAGGATTGGCGGGTGCCCTCCGCGCCGCCCACCACCGCACGCTTCGAGGTCGTCTCGCCGTTCGCGCCGGCCGGCGATCAACCGAAGGCGATCGACGAGCTCGCCGCGGGCATCGACCGGGGCGAGCGCTACCAGACGCTGCTCGGCATCACCGGCTCTGGGAAGTCCGCGACGATCGCCTGGACGATCGAGCGGGTGCAGCGCCCCACGCTCGTCATCGCGCCGAACAAGTCGCTCGCCGCCCAGCTCGCCAACGAGTTCCGCGAGTTCTTCCCGCACAACCGGGTCGAGTACTTCGTCAGTTACTACGACTACTACCAGCCCGAGGCGTACATCGCCTCGAGCGACACCTACATCGAAAAGGACAGCTCGGTCAACGACGAGATCGACCGGCTGCGCCACTCGTGCACCTCGGCGCTGCTGACCCGGCGCGACGTGATCGTCGTCGCGTCGGTGTCGTGCATTTACGGCCTCGGCTCCCCTGAGGAGTACCGCGACAAGCTCCTGGTCGTGCGGGTGGGGGAGGAGCACGACCAGCGCTCGATCCTGCGGCGCCTGGTCGACATGCAGTACGACCGCAACGACATGAACCTCGTGCGGGGCAAGTTCCGCGTCCGGGGCGACACCATCGAGGTCCATCCCGCCTACGACGAGACGGCCGTGCGCATCGAGCTGTTCGGCGAAGAGATCGAGCAGATCGTCGTGGTCGATCCGTTGACCGGGGAGAAGGTCCGGACGCTCGACGAGCTCGTCGTCTTCCCGGCCACCCACTACGTCGCCGGCGACGAGCGGATGCGAGCGGCGGTGCAACGCATCGAGGCGGAGCTCCAGGAGCGCCTCGCCCAGTTCGAGCGTGAGGGCAAGCTGCTCGAAGCCCAACGGCTGCGCATGCGCACCCAGTACGACCTCGAGATGATCCAGGAGGTCGGCTACTGCAACGGCATCGAGAACTACTCGGCGCCGATCGACGGCCGGCGCGCCGGGGAGCCGCCCCACACCCTGCTCGACTTCTTTCCCGACGACTTCCTCGTGGTGCTCGACGAGAGCCACGTGAGCGTGCCCCAGCTCCACGGGCAGTACGAGGGCGACCGGTCCCGCAAGGAGCAGCTGATCGAGCACGGCTTCCGGCTGCCGTCGGCGGCGGACAACCGGCCCCTGCGCTTCGAGGAGTTCGGCGAGCGGGTCAACCAGGTCGTGTTCCTGTCGGCCACGCCGGGGACCTACGAGATGCAGGTCTCGAGCCAGGTGGTGGAGCAGATCGTGCGGCCCACGGGCCTGGTCGATCCCGAGGTGGTCGTGCGGCCCACCAAGGGCCAGATCGACGATCTGATGCGCCAGATCGAGGACCGCGTCACCAAGGGCGCTCGCGTCCTCGTCACCACGCTCACGAAGAAGATGGCCGAGGACCTCACCGACTACCTGCTCGAGATGGGCGTGAAGGTGCGGTACCTGCACAGCGAGATCGACACCGTGCAGCGCATCGAGATCCTCCGCGCGCTGCGCCTGGGCGAGTTCGACGTGCTGGTCGGCATCAACCTCCTGCGCGAGGGGCTCGACCTGCCCGAGGTGTCGCTCGTGGCGATCCTCGATGCGGACAAGGAGGGCTTCCTGCGCAGCGAGACGTCGCTGGTGCAGACGATCGGGCGTGCCGCCCGCAACGTCGACGGGCAGGTCGTGATGTACGCCGACCGCGTCACGGACTCGATGCAGCGGGCCATCTCCGAGACGAACCGTCGCCGGCAACGCCAGATCGCCTACAACGCCGAGCACGGCATCGATCCGCAGACCATCCGCAAGGCGGTCACCGACATCCTGTCGTTCCTGCGCCCGAGCCAGACCGCACCGGTGCCCGGCAAGGATCAACGCAAGCAGCGGGCATCGCAGGTGGCCAAGCGCGCCGAGCTGGCCAACCTGCCGGGCGACGAGCTGCGCCGGCTGCTGCAGACGCTCGAGGAGGAGATGCACGAGGCGGCCACGGACCTGCGCTTCGAGTACGCGGCCCGCCTGCGCGACGAGATCCGCGACCTCCGGCGGGACCTGCGCGAGGTGGGCTGACGGGGCGGTGCCGGCCCGCGCCGGTGCGCGAGGCCGCCGGGTGGGCAGTTGGCGAGAGCACCCGTCGCTACGGGTGCGCGACGTCGAGATCGAGCACGCGACCGACCAGGTCACGAGCGCCGTCGTCGATGCGGTCGCGCCGGATCGTCATGCCACCGAGGACCTCGGCGCCGAGCCCTTCCACGATGGCGACCAGCTTCTCGAGCGTGCGGCCGGCGTCGAGCGCGTAGGTGCAGAACACGACGGCCCGCTTGCCGAGCATCGACGGCAGGGCCCGCAGCCGCGCCCCCCGGGCCGGCCGCTGCCCGACGACGAAGATGCCGTCGGTCCAGGTGCCGACGATCACCAGATCCGCGGCTTCCAGTGCGGCATAGTCGACGCCGGTCGTGGGGCAGGCGACGGCGGCAACGCCACGGTCGGTCAGCTCCCCGACGATCGCCTCGGCGGCCCGCCGCGTGTTCCCGGTGAGGCTCTCGTAGATGACCAGTGCGTTCACGGAGGCTCCGCGGGCCGGGTGGCGAAGGGAACGGGGATGGTGGGTCGTTTCTAGCAGCACGGCCCCGCTCATCCGGGAACGGGCGTCGCCCGCGGCTCATCCGGGAACGGGCGCCGCCGCGTCGAGCGCCCGGCCGCGTCCGTCGGTGGCCGGCTCACCGGCGTCCGGCAGCGTGCGTCGGCGCGTGGCCAGGGCGACCAGCGACAGCAGCAGCAGCGGCATGGTCGAGCGGGTGCCACCGAAGTTCATGCCGATCACGTTCGAGCTCATGATCGACGTGAATCCGAGCTGCACGACGATCGCCCACCACAGCGGATGCCCGCGGCGCCGGGCCACGGCGACCACCCCGCACGACAGCGCGGCGATCGACGACGCCATGCCCACGAGCTCGCGCCCGCGCAGCCACAGGTCGGTGGTCGCCTGCACCAGCCCGGCGAACGGCACGAGCGAGATCTCCCCCGGCCCGCTGGCTCCGGCCGGCACCAGCGAGCGCAGCGCCAGCGCCCAGGCCAGCGCCACCGCAGCCGGCACCGCCACCATCGCGGCGGAGCGGCGGTCGCGCCGCCAGAGCGCCCATCCGGCGAAGACGAGGACGGCCGGCTCCTTGGCCAGCACGGCGAGCACGGCCACGGCGACCGCGGCTACCGGGCGCCGCCTGAGTGCGAGCGCGATGGCGCCGAGGGCGAGGGCGAGCGCCATCGCGTCGGCCACCGTGACGCGGACCGACCAGTACGCGCCGGGCAGCAGCGGGAAGACGGCAGCGAGCCAGGGCCGCTGGCCGAAGGTGGCGCCGAGCACTCCCGTGGCCAGCGCGCCGACCACCACCATGGCCACGCCCACGGCGAGGAGCGCCCACACGAGGCCCATGCCGCCGCCCGTCGGGTGCAGTGCCCAACCCGCGAGGGACAGCAGCGGCCGCCTGAGGCGGTACTGCGGCCGGTCGAGCGCGGGTGCCACGGCCGCGGGGTGCAGCGGGTTGCGGGCGATGCTGTAGGTCATCTGCCCGTCGAGCCCGACGTCGGCCGGCAGGCGAACGCCGGGGAAGTCGCGGCGGATCACTTCGGCCGAGGGTCCGCGCGCTCCGGGCTGCACGACGCTCAGGAAGTTGCCGCCGTTGTTGCGACCGACGTCGCGGGCGACGAGCGCCAGCATGAGGACCACGCCGAGGATCGTGGCGCGCACGATGGCGCGCCAGGGCAGGGGAGCGAGCCCCTCGCGAGGCGATCCACCCGGCGCGGCACCACCTCGCGCGGCACCACCTCGCGCAGCACCACCCGGTGCGGCACCACCCGGTGCCGCACCGGCGGCCGTGGGGCCCGCCGAACCGGTGCCGGCCGCTCCCGCAGGGGCCGGGCCGGCGCGGCGACGGTGCAGGGCGGTCATCCGGTCACCGTGGCCGGGCGGCGATCGCCGGGGGCGGTGGGCGCGGAGGAGCCACCGGCGACGGCGTGCTCCTCGACCCGCGCGCTGCGGCCGTCCCGTCCGACCGAGCTGCGGTGGTGGAGGACCAGCCCGAGCCACACGCCGCTCAGTGCGATCCCGGTGGGGAAGACGTAGGGATAGGCGTCGAGGACCGTGAACGGTGCCAGCGGGAGGAACAGCGCGAGCGCCTGCACACCGCCACGCCAGGCCCGCAGCGCGAGGCCCCCGAGCGCCGCGGCGGCGAGCACGCCGGCGAGCACCCCGGCTTCGGCCGCGGCCTGCAGCGGCAGGTTGTGGGCGGGCAGCGCATCACGCACCCCGGTCTGCTGGAGCGCGATCACGTAGCGGCCGGGACCGACGCCGAGCAGCCGGTGGCGCCGCGTCAGGCGGATGGCCTCGGCCGCCCGCACCCGGCGCCCGCTGTCGAGGGCCGACGCGTTCGTCGTCTGGCTCGAGCGGGCGACCCACCCGTCGCCGAAGGCGAGCCCGCCGACCGCGAACCCGAGGACCAGCGCCAAGGCGGCCAGCGCGGGCGCCCGGTCGCGCGCACGTGCCGCAGCGACGAGGAGCACGCCCAGCAGCGCAAGCAGCCCGAGCGCCCCGGCGCGTGAGTAGGTGGTGGCCAGCGCCGCGGCCGACAAGGCCAGGCCCGCAAGCCAGGGCCACGGCCAGCGTCGCGGGGACCGCCAGGCCCCCACCGCGGCCGCGCCACAGGCGACCACGAGCAGGCTGGCCAGGTGGTACGGGTGGCCGAAGCTGCCCCGTCCCGCGAACGACGACCCGAAGCGGTAGAGCGGCCCGCTGTACTCCACGGCGCTGATGCCGACCGTCCCGCCGCGGGCCGACTGCGCCAGCCCGAGCAGCGCCTGCACGGAGCCGGCGGCCACGACGACGGCGAGGATGCGTGTCCATGCCGTCGTCGAGACTCGGCGGATCAGATCGGCGGTGGCCGCAGCCGCGGCGAGCCGCAGCACCATCTCGACACCCCTCGGCGACGGATGGACTGCGAGAGCGGCGAGGACGACCACCGCCAGACCGGCGGTGATCAGCGCCAAGAGCCCGGACCGCCAATGGAGGCGCAGGGCGCGGGGACCCGCGGCGAGCCACCACAGGCCCACCAGCACGAGGCTCACGCCGTCGGCCGGTTGGACCACGACGCGCAGGTTCGGGTCGAGCCGGTCCGCGCCCGCCGGCAGCCAGAGCAGTCGGGCGTTCACCAGCCACAGGAATGCCAACAGGAGCCCGACGGCGCGCACGGCGGTGCGCTCGACGGTTCGCTCCACGTCGTCCCGGGCGCGGGTCGGCGCCTCGGGGGGGCTGCCCAGGATGCCCTCCACCGTCTTCCATCGGCCGCGCCCGCGACGCCACAAGCGAACGGGCGTTCCCCCTTCGGGGCGCCCCGCCTCGGTAGGCTCGACGCTCGTGGCCGACACGATCCGCATCCGGGGGGCGCGCGAGCACAACCTCCGCAACGTCTCGCTCGACCTGCCGCGTGACCGGCTGATCGTGTTCACCGGTCTCTCGGGCTCGGGGAAGTCGTCGCTCGCGTTCGACACGATCTACGCCGAGGGCCAGCGGCGCTACGTCGAATCCCTGTCGGCCTACGCCCGCCAGTTCCTCGGCCAGATGGACAAGCCGGACGTCGACTTCATCGAGGGCCTGTCGCCCGCCATCTCGATCGACCAGAAGTCGGCCAGCCGGAACCCCCGGTCGACGGTCGGGACGATCACCGAGGTCTACGACTACCTGCGGCTGCTGTACGCCCGCATCGGGGTACCGCACTGCCCCGAGGACGGGGCGGTCATCACCCGCCAGACCCCGCAGCAGATCGTCGACCGCATCCTCGAGCTGCCCGAGGGGACGCGCTTCCAGGTGCTGGCTCCGGTCGTACGGGGCCGCAAGGGGAACTACGAGACGCTGCTGAAGGACCTCGCCGGCCAGGGGTTCGCCCGCGCCCGGGTCGACGGTGAGCTGCACGAGCTGACCGACAGCCTCGATCTGGCCCGTTACGAGACGCACACCATCGAGGTCGTGGTGGACCGGCTGGTGATCCGGCCCGGCATCGAGCGCCGGCTGACCGACTCGCTCGAGACCGCGCTCGCGTTGGCCGAGGGCGTGGCCGAGGTGGAGCTGGTGCCGCGCTCGGGCGACGGCGATGGCGGTGTGGCCGGCGAGCGCCACGTGCCGACGGGCGGCGGCGAGCCCAGCGAGGTCGGCGCCGAGACCACGCTCACGTTCAGCCAGCACCTGGCCTGCCCGGTGTGCGGGCGCTCCTACGACGAGCTCGCCCCGCGCAACTTCTCCTTCAACTCGCCCTACGGCGCCTGCGAGCGCTGCGACGGCCTGGGCACCCGCTTCGAGGTCGATCCGGAGCTGGTGGTGCCCAATCCCGATCTGAGCGTCGCGGAGGGCGCCATCGCTCCATGGTCGGGCGGGCACGCGCGGTACTTCCAACGGCTCGTGGAGTCGGTGTGCGAGGTGCACGGGATCCCGTACCGGCGGCCCTGGTCGTCGCTGGCCAAGAAGCAACAGAAGATGCTGCTCGAGGGCGCGGGGGTGGGCCGGGTCGAAGTCCGCTACCAGAACCGCTACGGCCGGGCCCGCACGTACCACGCTCACTACGAGGGCGTGCTGCCGTGGCTGCGCCGCCGCCACACGGACGCCGAGAGCGACGGCGTGCGCGAGCAACTCGAGGGCTACATGCGGGAGGTTCCGTGCGGGGCGTGCGACGGCGCCCGGCTCAAGCCGTTCTCGCTCGCCGTGACGGTGGCCGAGCACTCGATCGCCGACGTCTGCTCGATGCCCATCCGCGAGGCCGCGGCGACGCTCGCCGGCCTGGACCTGTCCGAGCGGGACCGGCTCATCGCCGAGCGGGTCTTCAAGGAGATCAACGCCCGGCTCGGCTTCCTGCTCGACGTCGGCTTGGACTACCTGTCGCTGGGGCGGTCGGCGGGCACGCTGTCGGGCGGTGAGGCGCAGCGCATCCGCCTCGCCTCGCAGATCGGCTCTGGTCTCGTCGGGGTGCTCTACGTGCTCGACGAGCCGTCGATCGGGTTGCACCAGCGCGACAACCGGCGCCTGATCGACACGCTGGTTCGGCTGCGCGACCTCGGCAACACGGTGCTCGTCGTCGAGCACGACGAGGAGACGATCAGGGTGGCCGACCACGTGGTCGACATCGGGCCCGGTGCCGGCGAGCACGGCGGCGAGATCGTGCACTCGGGTTCGGTCAAGGGCCTGCTGCGCAGCACCCGGTCGCTGACCGGTCGCTACCTCGCGGGCAAGCGCTCGATCCCCACGCCGTCGGTCCGGCGCACGCCCGGCGACGCGTGGCTGTCGGTCAAGGGCGCACGCGAGCACAACCTGCGCGGCATCGACGTCGACATCCCGCTCGGCTGCTTCGTCGCCGTCACCGGGGTGTCGGGTTCCGGCAAGTCGACGTTGGTGAACGACATCCTGCTCAAGGCCCTCATGCAGCACGTCTACCGCTCCCGGACGCCGCCGGGCCGCCACCGGGCCATCGAGGGGATCGAGCTCCTCGACAAGGTGATCGACATCGATCAGTCGCCGATCGGGCGCACCCCTCGCTCCAACCCCGCGACCTACACGGGCGTCTTCGACCACGTGCGCAAGCTGTTCAGCCAGACCCAGGAAGCCAAGGTCCGCGGCTACCTGCCCGGCCGATTCTCGTTCAACGTCAAGGGTGGCCGCTGCGAGGCCTGCGCCGGCGACGGGACGATCAAGATCGAGATGCACTTCCTGCCCGACGTCTACGTGCCGTGCGAGGTGTGCAAGGGCGACCGGTACAACCGTGACACGCTCGACATCGAGTTCAAGGGCCGCAACATCGCCGACGTGCTCGCCATGCCGTGCGAGGAGGCGCTCGGCTTCTTCGCCAACCAGCCGGTGATCGCCCGCCACATGCAGACGCTCGTCGACGTGGGCCTCGGCTACGTCCGCCTCGGCCAGCCCGCACCCACCCTGTCGGGCGGTGAGGCGCAGCGGATCAAGCTCGCATCGGAGCTGTCGAAGCGCTCGACCGGGCACACGATCTACCTGCTCGACGAGCCGACGACCGGCCTGCACTTCGAGGACATCCGCAAGCTGCTCGGCGTGCTCAGCCGCCTCGTCGACCAGGGCAACACCGTGCTCGTGATCGAGCACAACCTCGACGTCATCAAGACCGCGGACTGGATCATCGACCTCGGCCCAGAGGGCGGCACCGGCGGTGGCGCGGTCGTCGTCGAGGGCCCGCCCGAACTGGTGGCCAAGACGCCGGAGAGCTACACCGGCCGCTTCCTCGCGCCGGTGCTCGGGCTGTAGCTCGCGTGGCGGCTCACGATGGGCCCGTTCCGGCCGATGGGGCCACCGTGCCACCGACCGGGCGTGGGCGTCGCTGCACCGCGTCATGGCCCCCCGGAGGTCGCGCCCCCTTCACCGAACCCCTGGGCCACAACCCGCTCGTCGATTTCTGACGGCACCGGACCCCGGCGCTGCGCACGCCGGACGAGCACCCGCTGCTCGACGTCGACGTCGAGGCCGCCCCGCGGTGGGCGTGGACCGTCGTCGTCGAGCTCCACGACCCCCGGGTCCAGCCCATCTCCGACCGCCCTGCGTGACGTCGCCCCGGGGTCCCGGGGTTCCGCCGGCCACCGTTCGTGAACGTCCGCCGGGCTGCTCATCCCCACCGCGCGCCCGCCGATGGAGGGGCATGGCCGGAAGCACGCCCAAGGCAGGTCGGTGACGCGCCTCGCCCGTCCGCTGGCGGCTGCCGGATCGCTGGTGGCGGTCGTCGCGTTCAGCCTGCTGCACGCCCGCGCCAACGGCTACGACTGGGTCGCGTCCTCCCGGTTCGCGTGGTCGCTCTCGCTGTGGCTGCTGCTCCTCGTCGTCTCCTACGGCCAGGGGATCCCCGACCTGGTGCGGCGGCGCAAGGCGGCATGGGCCGCGGCCACCTCCTCGGTCGTGGTGTCGGTGGGGATCATCTCGTTCATCCAGCTCTGGGTCGGCGACGCACTTCTCCCCCGCGCCGTGGTCCTCGGGGTGGCGGCCACCTCCGTGCCGTGGTTCGTGTTCTGCAGTCGCCTGGCCCGCACCGGCGAGCTGCGGGCCGAGGACCGTGACCGCGTCCTCGTCGTCGCCGACCGGTCCGAGGTGGCTCTGCTCGCCGACGAGCTGGCCCTCCACCCCGAGCGCTCGGCATCGGTCGTCGGTGACCTCCACCCCGCCGAGGCGCGGGCCCAAGGTGGCGGCGAGCGCCCGCTGTGCGCTGCGGCCGCCCGCAACCGCGCCAGCGTGATCGTGCTGTGCCGCGAAGCCCAGGACGACGAGACCATCGTCGCCCAGGCCGCGGAGCTGCACGCCGCCGGTGCGCGGGTGCGCACCCTCTCGATGTTCTACGAGGGCTGGCTCGGCAAGCTCCCGTTGGGCGAGCTGGAGCGGGTGTCGTTGCTGTTCGACATCGGGGACGTACACCGGGCGCGCTACCAGCGGCTGAAGCGGCTGCTCGACATCGGCTTCGGGCTGGCCGGCCTCGTGGTCCTGGCCGCTCTCGTTCCCTTCGTCGTGCTCGGAGACCTCGCCGCCAACCGTGGGACCCTGCTGTACCGGCAGGAGCGCGTCGGCCGCCGCGGAACCCGCTTCACGATCCTCAAGCTGCGCACCATGAGGGTCGGCACCGACAGCTCGTGGACCTCGGAGGACGATCCCCGGATCACGCCGTTCGGGCGCTTCCTCCGGCGGACGCATCTGGATGAGCTGCCGCAGGTCGTCAACATCCTCCGCGGCGATCTCTCCGTCGTCGGTCCCCGGCCCGAGCAGCCCCGCTACGTGACCGAGCTGGTGGAGAAGCTGCCGTTCTACGACGTCCGCCACCTCGTGCGGCCGGGGCTGACCGGCTGGGCGCAGGTGAAGTACGGGTACGCGGGCGACGAGCACGACGCGCTCGAGAAGCTGCAGTACGAGTTCTTCTACCTGCGCCACCAGAGCCTCACCTTCGACCTGCGGGTGATGGGGCGGACGCTGCGCAGCATCGTCCGGGGAGCGGGGCGGTGAGCGACGCTGGCCGGGGCGATGCGTCCGAGCCGACGGTAAGCGTCGTCATCCCCGTCCGCGACGAGGAGACCGACATCGCCGGCTGCCTCAGGGCCGTGGCCGCCCAGACCTGGGGGCCGCAACGGCTGGAGGTCATCGTGGTCGACGGTGGTTCCGTCGACCACACCGTGCACGTGGTTCGCGGCGAGGCCGAGGCGCTGGATTTCGGTCGGTTCGAGGTGCTGGACAACGCCGCCCAGCGCATCGCGCCAGGCCTGAACCTGGGCTTGGCCCACGCCCGTGGCGACGTCCTGGTTCGAGTCGATGCCCGCAGCCGGATCGAGCCCGACCACGTCGCCCTGGCCGTCGCGCTCCTCCGGGATCGGCCGGGCGTGGGCGTGGTGGGCGGTCCGCAGACCGCGCTGCCGCGCGATGGCGGCGCCCTTGCGACGGGGATAGCGCGTGCGCTTCGGAACCAGTGGACGACGGGGATGGCCCGGTACCGGCGCTCCCGGGTGGCGGGTCCGGCCGACACCGTGTGGATGGGAGCGTTCAGGACCCGCGAGCTACGCGAGCTCGGCGGATGGGACGACACCCTCGAGCTCAACGAGGACTACGACCTCAACCGCCGGTACCGCACCGCAGGACAGCTCGTCTGGTTCGATCCCGCGCTGGCCGCCGGTTACCTGCCGAGGCGCGACCTCCGCTCCCTGGCTCGCCAGTACTACCGGTTCGGTCAGGCCAAGGGCGGATGGTGGTCGCGCGGGTGGGCGCCCGCGCCTCGCCAGATCCTGTTGCTCGGCATGCCGCCCGTGGCGGGGCTCGCCACGCTCCTGATGGGGAGGCGGTTCGGGTGGCTGGCGGCGAGCGGGTCGGTGGCGGCCGCGGTGTTGACGGTGGAGGGCCTGGGGTCGTCGGGTCCCCCGGGCGTGCTCTCCGCCCGGGCGGTCAGCGTGGCCGCCACGGCGGTCACGTGCTCCGCCTGGTGGTTCGGTGCCGTGAAGGAGCTGACCTCCGTACGGCTGCGACCGGTGCGCCGTGGACCGGTACGTCGTGGTTGACCCCGCATCCCTGCGGGTGCGCTTCAGCCCCGACATCTTTCGCAGCGAGGCCCACGGCGGGGTGTCGCGCTACATCCGCGAGCTGCACCGCGGCCTGCTCGACGCCGGCGCCGACTCCCGCATACTCGCATGGCTCCATCGCAGCGACGCGCTGCGCGGCCAGACCGAGGTGATCGGCCTGAACGTCGGTTCCCTCCGCCCGCATCGGGCCCGGCAGGCGCTCACCAAGCTCACCGATGGCGCGCTCGACATGCTGTGGACCGAGGGCCAGGGACCAGAGACGATCTACCACAAGACCTACTTCGACCACCGCGTCCCGTCGGGGCCGACGGTGGCCGTGACCGTGTACGACATGATCCACGAGCTGTTCCCCGGCGAGGTCGGCTCGACGGACCGGACGCCCGCATGGAAGCGCCCATGGTGCGAGAGCGCCGACGTCGTCTTCGCCATCTCGGAGACGACCCGCGACGACATGCTCGACCGGTACGGGCTGGATCCCGACCGAGTGGTGGTGACCTACCTGGGCGTAACCCCGGTCGATCCTCGCGGCGCCGCGCCCCCGCTCACGGCGCCGTTCATGCTCTACGTGGGCAACCGGAGAAGGCCCTACAAGGGCTGGCGGCGTCTCGTCGAATGCCTCCCCGGTCTGCCGGACGCTCCGGCGCTCCTCTGCTTCGGAGGGGGTCCGCCGGCGGCGGAAGAGGACGCGCTCCTCAGGCAGTTGGATCTGGCGGACCGGGTTCGCTTCGCGAGCGGCGACGACCGCCTGCTGGCCGCCTGCTACGAGTCGGCGGAGCTGCTCGTGTACCCGTCGCGCTACGAGGGCTTCGGTCTTCCTCCGCTCGAAGCCATGGCCCATGGCTGCCCGGTGGTCTCGGGCATCGGTGGGTCGTTGCGCGAGGTTCTCGGCGATGCCGCGGTCCTCGTCGACGCCACCGACACCGACGCTCTCGGGGCGGCGGTCGACCTCGCGCTGCGTGACCGCGAGCTCCGGGCCAACCTGTCGTGCCGGGGCCGCGCCAGGGCTGCGGAGCTCACCTGGGACAAGACGGTCGCAGCGACGATCGAAGGCTACGGCCGGGCACTCGACCGGGCGGCGGGCCGCAGGGCGCGCTCACGATGAACGGCGCGCCCTCCATGACCACCGAGGCGGCGATCGACCTCCTGCGCCACGACCCCGCCTTCGCTCCGACGATCTCCTCGATGTACCTCGACGAGGACGTCGCGGCCGCGGCGGCGCGCTTCGCACGGTCGGGCGAGTTCTCCGAGGTGGTGGATCTCCTCGGCGGCTCGCTGGAGGGCCGGCGCGTCCTCGACCTCGGTGCGGGCACCGGCGTGGCGTCCGCCGCGTTCGTGAAGGCGGGGGCGAAGGAGGTGATCGCGGTGGAGCCCGACCCGAGCGGGCTCGTCGGGCACGGCGCCCTCAGGCGGCACTGCGACGACCTGCCGGTCGCCGTGGTCTCGGCACTGGGCGAGCGGCTGCCTCTGGCCGACGGCTCCGTCGACGTCGTGTACTGCCGGCAGGTGCTGCATCACATGACGGATCTCGACGAGGCGCTTCGCGAGTGCGGCCGGGTGCTGCGCCCGGGCGGCGCCTTCCTCGCGACACGCGAGCACGTCGTCGACGACCCGGGCCAGCTCGAGGAGTTCCTCAGGGCTCACCCGGTCCATCAGCTCGCCGGCGGCGAGGGCGCCTACTCGCTGGACGAGTACGAGCGCGCCGTACGGGGGGCGGGTCTCACGATCCGGCGCACCTTCGGACCGTGGGACTGCGTGATCAACGCGTTCCCGACCGTCGAGGATCCCGCCGAGCTGCGCCGGGTGCCCTCCATCACTCTGGCCGCCCGGTTCGGTCGGCTCGGCGCGGTCATGGGGCGCGCCCCGGCCGTGCGCCAGGCGACATGGCGATGGTTGCGCCGAGCCAAGCCCGGCCGCCTCTACTCCTTCCTGGCCGTCAAGCCGCCCGGCTGACCGTCGTGGGCCGCGCCCATCGCCCGAGCCACGCCGCGAACGCGCTGTCGGGCGCGCCGGGCCTCAGCGCCCGCCGCATCAACACGGCCGACGGCACCAGCACGCAAGCGACCTGAGAGACGACGCTGGCGATGACCGGCCCGGCCACCCCGATGCGTCCGACGAGGGCGATGGAGCCGGCCAGGTTCGTGACCGCCATGACGGACGCGGCGACCACCTGGAACCGCAGGACCCCGACACCGTTGAAGAACACGCCGACCGCCGCGCTGACCCCGTTGACGACGGCCCATGCCCCGAGGCCGAGCAGCAACAGCATGGGCGGCCGGCCCGCCCCGAACCATCGGTTGCTGATCGGCGCGGCGATGGGCAGCAGGAGCAGCGACGGGATGCCGGTGGCGACCAGGGCCACGGCGAGGGATCGCCGGAAGGTCCTGCGGATCCAGGCCAGGTCGCCGCGCGCCGCCGCCTCCCCGTACGCGGGCCACAGTGGTCCGGCCACGAGCCCGACGAGGAGCGGAGCCACCATGAACATGCGGAACGGCACCGCGTAGAGCGAGACCGCGTCGGCTCCGAGCCGGTTGCTGATGACCAGGCTGTCCGACTCGTAACCGACGGCTACGGCACTGGCGAGGAGGAAGAACATCGTGCCGTGGCGGAGCAGCAGCAGTCCCATGCGCGCCCGGGCCGCGCCCAGCCTCGGGCGCAGGGCTCCACGGCGAAGGACGAGGACTGCGGTGCTCGCGGCCCCCGCCGCCACCTGGCCGCTCAACGCCGCCGCCAGGAGTACCGGGACGCTGGCTCGGGTCGCACTCGCGACCCAGACCGCAACCAGCGAAGCGACGTTGCCGGCCGTGATCCACGCGGCCGCCACCCACCCTCGCTGCATCGACATGTGCACGCGCTGGGCGACACCGAGAGGCAGGCTCACGAGCACGGACCCCACGAGGACCGCCACGCTGGGACCGGCGGCACGACCGGCAGACCCGGCGTTGAGCAGCCGGTCCCATGGCACCACCCGGTACACGGTGGCGAACCCAGCGCCGAGCACGGCGGCGACGACGGTGAGGACGGCCACGGCGCTCGAGACGGCCTCACGGGCCGTCGTGCGGTCCCCGGTGCCGAGGGCGCGAGCCACGACGGTGAGCAGGCCGTTCCCGATGCCGAGGTCGCTGAACCCCACGAGGTTCACCGCGCTCACGAGCAGCAACCACAGGCCGAGGTGGTCACGATCGGTCGCTGCCGACACGAGCCGGATCGACACGAAGAGCCCGGCGACGCTCGAGGCACGGGCGGCGACCCCACCGGCGATCGCCAGCGCGGCACGGCGGTGCCTGAGGTGTGCTCGCCCGTGCGCGGTGGAGTCGTCGCCGGGCTCGGCGAGCGTCGCTCGCAGCCTGCGCAACGTGCGCGCGGCCCGCCGGGCGGCTCGCACTACCGCCGCCGCCAGGTCGCCCGCTCACCGAGCAGCCGCTGGCGCAGGGGGCGCGTGAACCGCAAGGCGTGGGCGGCGTAACGGCGCGGGCGGGCGAGCCGGTAGACGAGGCCGTGGGCCTTCGTCAGGGAGCCGTCCCGCTCGAGGCGGAGCCGGGCGTGCGCGATGGAGTGGTAGTGGCGCCAGTCGTCGACGATCGCCGCGTTGCGCTGTGCCTCAGGGCCGCGGAACGCGACGGACCGGCTGCCGACATGGGAGTAGTCGTGGCGCTGGTGCACGGCGGTGACGAAGTCGGAAGCGTCGACGACCTCGGCGCCGAGATCGGCCGCGCGCCAGATGAGCCACTGGTCGTATCCGGGCCGGCCGATGGCGAAGTCAGGCAGATCGGTGAACAGCCCGCGGGGGAACATGAACCAGTCGATCCAGTTGACCGGCTTGCGCTCGCCGTCTGCTCGAGCGCTCGCCGCGAGTCGGCCCTGCCAGCCGTCGGACAGGTCGAGCGGCTCGGTCTGGTCGATGTCCGTCCGGCAGCCCACGACATAGAGCGACCGGCCCGATCGTCGCAGGGCGACGTGGCGCGCGGCTACGAGCAGCGAGTCGGTGAAGACGACGTCGGCGTTCGACCAGCAGACCACGTCGTTGCTCGCGAGCGCCTGGCCCCGCAGGAACATGTCGCTGAGGAGCGGGGTGCCCTCCGGAGTGCTGCGCACCTCCGGAACGTGGCGCAGCCCGAGCTCGGCGCAGATCTCTGCCGTGCCCTGGTCCCGTCCGAACAGGATCACCTCGGGACGCGGCTCGAGGCGCGTCCACGACGTGATGGCGTTCGTCTGGATCACGTCGAACAGGCCGTCGAACCGCTTCGGAGTCGACAGGATCGTCAGCGCACCACCGGACGCGCCCGCGGCGGTCATCCGCTTCCCGTCAGGCCGGCACGGTGATCGACTTCTGGCGGGCCGCGTTCCGCACGAACCAGTCGTACGTCGACGCGATGCCGTCGGCCAGGTCGATCGAGTGGTGCCAGCCCAGCTCGTGCAGGCGGGACACGTCGAGCAGCTTGCGAGGGGTGCCGTCGGGTTTCGACGGATCGAAGACGACCTCGGCCGCCGGGTGCACGAGGTCGCGCACCATGACGGCGAGCTCGCCGATGCTGAGGTCCTCACCGGTGCCGACGTTCACGTGGGTGTCGCCGTCGTAGCGCTCCATCAGGAAGACACAGGCGTCGGCCAGGTCATCGACGTGCAGGAACTCCCGGCGGGGCGTCCCGGAACCCCAGACCTCCACGACGGCCGCGCCGCTGACGCGGGCGTCGTGGAACTTGCGAATGAGCGCCGGCAGGACGTGGCTGGACGTGAGGTCGAAGTTGTCGTGCGGCCCGTACAGGTTGGTCGGCATGGCGGAGATGAAGTTGCAGCCGTATTGGCGCCGGTAGCTCTCGCACAGCCTGATCCCGGCGATCTTGGCGAGCGCGTACGGCTCGTTCGTCGGCTCGAGCGGTCCGGTGAGCAGGGCGTCCTCCCGGATCGGCTGCGCGGCTTCGCGCGGGTAGATGCACGAGCTCCCCAGATAGAGCAGCTTGTCGACCCCGAACAGGTGGCTCGCATGCACCACGGTCGCGTGGATCATCATGTTGTCGTAGAGGAACTCGGCCGGCCGCGTGGCGTTGGCCATGATGCCGCCGACCGTGCCGGCCACCAGGTACACGAGCTCGGGGCGGTTCGCCCGGAACCAGTAGTTCACCGCCGCCTGGTCCCGTAGGTCGAGTTGCTCACGCGTGGCGGTGAGCACGTTGGCGAAGCCGAGCGCTCGGAGGCGGCGCTCGATGGCCGAGCCGACCAACCCGCGGTGACCCGCGACGAAGATCCGGGCGTCCTGGGGAATCGCTTCGCTCATGACAGCCTCTCCGTGGATCGCTGGACCTGCTCCCACCATCGGCGGGGCCGCAGCACAGTTTGAGCTACTGCGGGCCCGAGCTGGGGTCAATCGTGCGCCGCGGCACCCTCGGTGATGTCGAGCATGCGCTGAAGGGCCACGCGGGCGCTCTGCGCGGTGGTGGGGTCGACGACGATGCGGTTCACGACCCGGCCGGCGACGAGCTCCTCCAGCACCCAGGCGAGGTGGGGAGCGTCGATCCGGAACATCGTCGAACAGGGGCACACGAGCGGATCGAGCGACACGACGGTCCGGTCGGGGTGCTCGCGGGCCAGGCGGTCGACCAGGTGGATCTCGGTGCCGACCGCGATCACCGAACCGGGCGGTGCGGCCTGCACCGCCTTGATGATGAAGTCGGTGGACCCGACCTGGTCGGCGAGCAGCACCGTCTCGTGGGCGCATTCGGGATGGACCACGACGATGCCGTCGGGGTGCTCGGCCCGGAACGCTTCGATGTGCGCGGGCCGGAACCGCTGGTGCACCGAGCAGTGGCCCTTCCACAGCAGGAACCGAGCCTCCTTGCACTCGGCCTCGCTCAGGCCACCGAGATCGTGGCGCGGGTCCCACACCCGCATCTCGTCGAGGCCGTAACCCATGGCCACGCCGGTGTTGCGCCCGAGGTGCTGGTCCGGGAAGAACAGCACCTTGTCGCCCCGGGCGAAGGCCCACTCGAGCACCTGGCGGGCGTTGGTGGAGGTGCACACCGCGCCACCGTGATCCCCGACGAAGGCCTTGAGCGCGGCCGAGGAGTTCATGTACGTGATCGGCACGAGCCGCTCGACGTCGATCACACCGGCCAACGACTCCCACGCCTCCTCGACCTCGTCGAGGTCGGCCATGTCGGCCATCGAGCACCCGGCGTTCAGGTCGGGGAGGATGACCTGCTGGTGGTCGGCGGTCAGCACGTCGGCCGACTCGGCCATGAAGTGCACCCCGCAGAACACGATGAACTCCGCCTCCGGCCGTTGCCGGGCGAGGACGGACAGCCGGTAGGAGTCGCCGCGGGCATCGGCCCACCGCATGACCTCCTCGCGCTGGTAGTGGTGCCCGAGGACGAAGAGGCGGTCGCCGAGCGCGGCCTTCGCCGCGTGGATGCGGGCGCTCAGCTCCTCGGGTGGGGCGCTGCTGAAGCGCTCGTGGAGCGGGGCCTGGAGCCGGAGCATGGTTGTTGTACCCCCGGAGGGTCGGGTCCCGATTGGTGACCGGTGGGGGCAGCCTGGTCGCCTCGCCACGGGGATGTCGGTCTCGGGACAGATATGGGGCCGGAGACCAGGCCGGCCACTGCCCACCCTATCGGCTGCCCATGGCGGAACCCGAGGTTCGCCCGTTCCGGGCCGCGGTCCCGGTCGATCCGGCGCCCCAGGCCGGGCGTCGCGCTCAACTCGGATCGGGCCCGTCCGATGGATCCGGGCGACTGGTTGGAGGACCCGCGCATGGAAACCATCGGCAGGACCGGATCCCTCGCGTCGACCGCGCCGGTGGCCGCGAGCCGCCAGCACCGGTTGCAGAGCGCCGCCCTCGTCCTGCTCCTCGCCGGTGTCGGGCTCTTCCTGTGGCCCTCGAACGACGTGTTGCCGCTGGCGCTCGGCGTGTCCGTGATCGTGGCGGGCGCGCTCCCCGCGCTCGTCCTCGCCCGGTGGCCGGCGTCCACCCGGGTGCTCGCCGTCGCCGTCGCGGTGGCCGTGGTGCCGGCGGGACTCCTGGCCGTCGGGCGCGCCACCGGCAGCGGCACGGCCCGCTACCGGAACCACGACGGCGGCGTCTACGTGACCCGTGCCGCGGCCACGGACATCCTCGACGGGAAGAACCCGTACACGGACCGCTTCGATCGGGCGCTGCCGCCCTCGTGGCAGCGGGTGCAGGGTGCCGACGGGCGGACGTCGCCGAACCCGGTCATCGAGCACTACCCGTACCTTCCGGCCGCCGCTCTCGTGCAGGTTCCGTTCGTGGCCGCCAGCCGGCTCTTCGGAGTGGACTGGGATCCGAGGATGCTGGCCTGGGCCCTCCTCCTGGCCGCGGCCCTGGCCCTGGCCCGGCGACCCGAGCCGGTCGCCGCGCGCGCCGCGGCGATCATCAGCCTCGGAAACGCCTTCACCGTGCTGTACCTGGCGTGGGGCACCAATGACGCGCAGGTCGCCGCGCTCGTGCTGCTCGCCTGCCTCCTCGCGCGACGGCGGCCCGCGCTGGCCGGCGCCGCGCTGGCACTGGCGGTCTCCGGCAAGTTCCTCGTGCTCGTCGCCGTGCCGCCGCTGCTCTATGTCGAGACCACCGCCTATGGGTTGCGCGCTGCGCTGCGGCGGTGGTGGAGCTTCCCCGCGACCCTGCTCGCGACCATCGTGCCGTTCCTCGTCGCCCGCCCGGCCGCGCTGTTCGAGGACACGGTCGCCTTCAACCTGGGGCTCACGAAGGTGAAGATGCCCCCGTCCGGCATCGGTCTGCCCATCGCCGCTCCGGGCCTGTTCGCCGGGCCGGTCCTGGCCGCCGTCACGGTCCTTGGCGCCATGGCCGCCCTGGTTCTGCCTCTGGCCCTCGTGAGGCGCCGGCCGACGCTGCTGGCGGTCCCTCCCGCCACCGCCGTGGGTCTGTGGTTCCTGCTCTGGCCGGCCCGGACGTTCCAGGCGACCTACCTCACGCTGCTGCTCGGTCTGGTCGCACCGGTGTGGCTGCTCGTCGGCAGCAAGGCCGATCGGGCCGGCGCGGCCGCGGAACCGGGAGCGACCGGCGGCATGGTCGGCGACGCGAAGCCCGACTCCGTCGCGCCGCGCCCGGCTGCGGTTCCGGCAACCTAGGGAGCGTGCTCGCCCGACCCCCTGCCGGCACCATCCCCGACGCGCCCGGCTCGTACCAGTTCAAGGACGCGCACGGGCGCGTCATCTACGTCGGCAAGGCGAAGTCGCTGCGGTCGCGGCTGTCGAGCTACTTCCAGGATCCCCGCAACCTGCCGCCGCGCACGGCGGCGATGGTGGCGGCCGCGGAAGCCGTCGAGTGGATCCAGGTCGACAACGAGGTCGAGGCGCTCCTGCTCGAGTACAGCCTCATCAAGCAGCACCGGCCCCGGTTCAACATCCGCCTGATCGACGACAAGAGCTATCCGTTCCTCGCGGTGACCGTGGCCGACGAGTGGCCGCGGCCGACGGTCATGCGCGGGGCGCGCCGCAAGGGCGTGCGCTACTTCGGTCCCTACGCCCACGCCTACGCCATCCGCGAGACGCTCGACCTGCTGCTGCGCACCTTCCCCGTGCGGACCTGCTCGGACAACAAGTTCCAGCGCCACGAGAAGCTGGGCAAGCCGTGCCTGCTGTTCCACATCGAGAAGTGCGCCGGTCCGTGTGTCGGCGAGGTGGACCACGCCACCTACGACGGCCTGGTCGATGAGCTGCTGCGGTTCCTCGAGGGGGACACCGACGGGGTCGTGCGCCGCCTCGAGGACGAGATGCGCGAGGCCGCCGGTGCGCTCGAGTTCGAGCGGGCGGCCCGGCTGCGCGACCGGCTCACGTCGGTCCGCAGGGCCATCGAGCGCCAGCTCGTCGTGGCCGAGCGCGACGAGGACCTCGACGTCGTGGGCATCGCCGAGGACGAGCTCGAGGCGGCCGTGCAGGTCTTCTTCGTCCGGCGGGGTCGGGTGGTCGGCCGCAAGGGGTTCGTGGTCGACAAGGTCGAGGACGTGAGCCGGGGCGAGCTCGTCGGGCGCGTCGTGGGCGGCCTCTACGAGGAGAACCCTCCGCTCGGGCTGCCGAAGCAGGTGCTGGTCCCCGCCCGCCCCGACGACGCGGACGTCTACGAGGACTGGTTGGCCGAGCGCCGGGGGAGCCGGGTCGTGCTGCGCGTGCCCCAACGTGGCGACAAGCGGGCGCTGGCCGAGACCGTCACCCGCAATGCCGGCGAGGAGCTGACCCGCCATCGGCTGAAGCGGGCCACCGACCACAACAGCCGCGCCCGCGCGCTGAACGAGCTCCAGGAGCACCTCGGACTGCCGGAGGCGCCGCTGCGCATCGAGTGCTACGACATGAGTCACCTCCAGGGCAGCGACTACGTCGGCTCGATGGTCGTGGTCGAAGACGCCCTCCCCAAGAAGTCCGACTACCGCCGCTTCCGCATCAAGGGCGTGCCGGGCAACGACGACTTCGCGGCGATGGAGGAGGTGCTCACCCGGCGGCTCACCGCCTACCTCGCCGAGCGGCGGCGTCCGGTCAGCGAGCGGGGCCGGTTCGCCTACCCGCCCCAGCTCCTGCTCGTCGACGGCGGCAAGGGACAGCTCGGCGTGGCCGTGCGCGTGCTCGACGAGCTCGGCCTGACCGGCGAGATCCCCGTCGCCTCCCTGGCCAAGCGCTTCGAGGAGGTGTACCGCCCCGGCGATCCCGAGCCCGTGCGGCTACCCCGCCAGAGCGAGGCGCTGTACCTGCTCCAGCGCATCCGCGACGAGTCGCACCGCTTCGCCATCACGTACCACCGCCAGCTGCGCGGCAAGCGCATGACGGTGTCGAAGCTCGACGGCATCTCCGGTCTCGGTCCGGCGCGCAAGAAGCGCCTGGTGGCCGAACTGGGCGGCGTGCGGGCCGTGGAGCGGGCGTCGCTCGACGAGCTGCGGGCGCTGCCGTGGCTTCCCGACAAGGTGGCCGAGGCGGTCCACGAGTCCGTCCATCGTGCGTCCGGCGCCGGTGCATCGACGAGGTGAGCCCCCGAGCATCAACGCGACGGCAGCGCCTCCGTGGGGCTGAGGTCCGCCGCGGTCGGCGGAGGGCGCTCGCTGCCCACCCGCCGCGCCAGGACGGCGAGGGCCACGAGGCCAAGTCCGTAGAGGGTCAGCAACACCCTGGTCGGGAACTCCCACTGGACCCACACCGCGCGCCCGAGCACGACGCCGAACCCCGCGTGGGCGAGGGCCACGATCGTCAGCTCGTGCCGCCAGCCGAGCACAGCCACGACCACGAGCACGGAGACGGCGCCCAGAGCCGCGATCACCACGACCGACAGCGGGGCCGCTGAGATCTGGACCCCGCGGATCAATCCGACAAAGGGTGCTTCGAGCCGTGTCGCTCCCGCTCCGGTGGGCCACGCGCCCAGGCGCACCCGGAGGAAGAGCAGCCAGGCGACGAGCGGCGCCAGTGTCGCTCCCAGCAGCGTCGCTCGTCCCCAGCGCCGGTGCACGGCCTCGTGGAGTGCCAGCGCGCCGGCGACCAGCGCGCCGGTCTCGCGCGCCAGCGCACCGAGCGCGAACAACGCCAGCGCCCACCCGACATGTGAGCGCGTCGGCGGTGTGCGGCTCCACAGGAGGTAGCCCCAGACGACGAGGGCGAGCACGAGCAGCTCCGGTCCGAAGTAGGCCAGCGAGACCTGTGCCCCGGGAACGATCGGAAGCAAGGCTGCCGGCCAGGTCGGGCCGCCCAACCGGTGCAGCAGCGCCGCCAACCCCGCCGCGGCCGCCGCCGTCGCCAGCACCGAGATGGCGGCGAGGGCCGGCGGCACCCAGCCGCTGCGGCCCCCCGATCCCGCCCACGCCAGCCACGGCAGGAGCATCCTCTGTGCCCGGTAGGCGGCTTCGGCGCGGGAGGGGAACACGTCCGGCCGGCGCAGCAACGGGTCGCGTGCCAGCGCAGCGAACGCCTGCCCGTCGCTTTGGACCAGGAGCACCTCGAACGGGTCGTTGACGGTGCGGTGGTCGTAGGTGCGGACGAAGGCGCCGACGCGCACGGGGGCGTGGCGCATGCCGAACGAGGCGGCCGCGCCGATGATCACCATGGCGAGGAGACCGGCTCCGACCGCGGGGACGAGGGTGTGCTGCCAGCGTGGCCTCGACCCGGCTCGAGGTGGTCGTTGCGGCGGCGCGTCGGGCACTGCCGGTCGACGCTACTTCGGCGCCATCCGGACCCCGTAGCGTGCGGGCGGTGGACACGCGGCCCGACCTCTGGGAGGACAACGCGTCCTGGTGGCAGGAGGGGTTCACCGAGGGGGCCGACGCCGAGTACGAGGAGCAGATCCTGCCGCTGGCCGCCGATCTCCTGGCCGGCCGCGACGACGTGCTCGACGTGGGAACGGGTGAGGGCCAGGTCGCCCGGATGCTGCGCCGGAACGGTTCCCGCCGTGTGGTCGGCGTGGACCCGACCTCGGCGCAGATCTCCGTCGCGGCGCGCCGCGGCGGCGGTGTGGCGTACCTGCGGGCCGGCGCAGAGCGGCTGCCGTTCGCCGATGCCAGCTTCGACGCCGTGGTCGCCTGCCTGGTGTTCGAGCACGTCACCGAGGTCGACCGGAGCATCCGCGAGATCGCCCGGGTGCTGCGGGACGGGGGGCGCTTCGCCTTCTTCCTGAACCACCCGCTGCTGCAGACGCCCGGCAGCGGGTGGATCGACGACCAGATCCTCGATCCCCCCGAGCAGTACTGGCGGATTGGCCCCTACCTCGTCGAGGACGTGAGCCTCGAGGAGGTCGAAAAGGATGTCTTCATCCCGTTCGTGCACCGCCCACTGAGCCGCTACGTCAACGCCCTCGCCGAAGCGGGGCTGATCGTGCGGCGCATGCTGGAACCGGCCCCTCCGCCAGGGTTTCTCGCCCGCGCCACCGAGTACGCGGAGGCAGCCACGATCCCCGCCTGCTCGTGCTGGTGACCGAGAAGGTCCCGGCCGACGCGATCGACGCGATCGACGCGATCGACGCGGCCGACGCGGTCGACGGAGTGGACCCGGCCCCGGGCCGGGCGGCGACGGCACCGTGAGCGCCGGGCCGCCGGGCGAGCGCAACCGCTCGCGCACGCCGCCACCGCCGCGGCGGCCGGACGCGGACGCGGGCGACGTGGATCCGCCGTGGCCCGACGTTCCCGTGGCCGATACGCCCATCTGGTTGAGCCATCACTGGCCCGACGAGTACGACCGGTGCGTGCGGCTCCGCGGCCGCTGGGTCTGCCGGCGTTGCGCCGTGCTGTACCCGGTCTCGCTCGTGGCCGCGGTCGTCATCGGCGCCGGGCTGCGCTGGCCCGCCCGCCTCGATCCCTGGTTCCTGTGGCTCCTGCCGCTGCCCGCGGTGGTCGAGTTCATCGCCGAGCACCTGCGCCTCGTGCGCCACGCCCCGACCCGGCTCGTGGTCCTGACCATCCCGCTCGCCGTGGCCACCGGCCGCATGTACGTGCGCTACCTCGACCGTCCCGGTGACCGCCTCGTGTGGACGGTCGTCCTCGCGTACGGCGGCGCCTGCCTGGTCGCCGGGCTGCTGAAGTCCTTCCGTCCCGTGCCTCCCGTTTCGTAGCGTCCGGCGCGATGACCGAGCTCCTGGTGATCACGGGCCTGTCCGGTGCCGGGCGCTCGTCCGCCGCCGACGTGCTCGAGGACCGCGGCTGGTTCGTGATCGACAACCTGCCGACCTCGCTCATCCCGAAGGTGGCAGAGCTGGCCAGCGCACCCGCGTCGACGGCGACCCGGGTCGCCCTGGCCGTGGGCGGCGGCTCCGAGCCGGACGTGCTTCTCCAGGAGCTGGCGGCGGTGCGCGACCTCGGCATCCGGGTCAGGGTGCTGTTCCTCGAGGCCTCCACCGAGATCCTCGTCCGCCGCTACGAGCGCACCCGCCGCCGCCATCCCCGCTCCGTCGACCTTGGCCGCCTCAGCGATGCCATCGAAGAGGAGCGGGCGGCGCTGCGCCCGGTCCGTGAGGCGGCCGACGTCGTGGTCGACACCACCGAGCTCAACGTCCACCAGTTCCGCGAGCGCCTCGTCGAGCTCATCGGCGACCATGGCGCCGACCTCGGCATGCGCACGACGGTCGTGTCGTTCGGCTACGGCCAGGGCCTGCCGACCGACGTCGACCTGGTCTTCGACTGCCGCTTCCTGCCCAACCCGCACTGGGACGACCGGCTCCGTCCCTTCACCGGTCTCGACGCTCCTGTGCGCGACTTCGTGCTGGGACAGCCGGCGGCCATGCAGTTCGTCGACCAGGTCGACGCGCTGCTCGCCCTGCTGCTGCCGCAGTACGAGGCCGAGGGCAAGTCGTACCTCACTGTCGCGTTCGGGTGCACCGGGGGCCGGCACCGGTCGGTGGCCATCGCCGAGGAGGTGGCCGCCCGGCTGCGGGCCCGAGGTGCGAGCCCGGCCGTCCGCCACCGCGACGTCGCCCGCTGACACGGTCGGCTGCTGACACGGTCGCCCGCTGGCACGGTTGGCGTACGTCGAGCCTCGTCTGATCGGATGGTCCCGACCAGCGCGGGCCGCCGCGCGTCCGAGCCCACGAGGAGAGCGGGACACCATGACGATTCGCGTCGGGATCAACGGCTTCGGCCGCATCGGCCGCAACTTCTTCCGCGCGGCCAAGCAGTCCGGCGCCGACATCGACGTCGTCGCCGCCAACGACCTCGGTTCGCTCGAGCAGATGGCGAACCTCCTCCAGTACGACTCGGTGCTCGGCCGCTATCCCGAGCCGGTCGAGGTGACCGCCGCCGGCATCAAGGCCGGCGGCGACACCATCCAGATCCTGGCGGAGCGCGACCCCAAGGCGCTGCCGTGGGGCGATCTCGGTGTGGACGTCGTGGTCGAGTCGACCGGCTTCTTCACCGACCGCGACAAGGCGGCCGCCCACCTGGAGGCCGGTGCTCCCCGGGTGATCGTGTCGGCGCCGTCGAAGGGGGCCGACGCGACGTTCGTGATGGGAGTCAACGACTCGTCCTTCGATCCCGGGGCGCACAAGGTCGTGTCCAACGCGTCGTGCACGACCAACTGCTTCGTGCCGATGATCAAGGTGCTCGACGACGCGTTCGGGGTGGAGCGGGGGATGATGACCACCGTCCACGCCTACACCGGCGACCAGCAGCTGGTGGACGGTCCGCACTCGGACCTTCGCCGCGGTCGCGGCGCAGCGATCAACATCACGCCGACCTCGACGGGTGCGGCGCGGGCGACCTCGCTCGTCATGGAGTCGATGAAGGGACGCCTCGACGGCACGGCGTTGCGGGTGCCGATCCCCGACGGTTCGATCACGGACTTCGTCGGCATCGTGGGCGCCGAGGTTTCCGCCGACGAGGTGAACGAGGCGTTCCGGGCGGCGGCCGCCTCGGGGCCGCTGGCCAAGGTGCTCGTGTACTCCGAGGCACCGCTGGTGTCGTCCGACATCGTCGGCTCACCGGCGTCGTGCACGTTCGACTCCGGTCTGACGATGACCATGGGCAACATGGTGAAGGTGCTCGGCTGGTACGACAACGAATGGGGCTACTCGAACCGCCTCGTCGACCTCGTCCAGATCGTCGGCGCGGCGAACCAGTAGCGCTCCGCCACGATGACGCCTGACGAGCACGACCCCCGTGCCGTGCCGCGCCTCGAGGACCTCGGTGATGTCGACGGCCAGCGTGTGCTCGTGCGGGCCGACTTCAACGTCCCCCTCGACGCCGGCCGGATCGTCGACGACCTGCGCATCCGGGCCGCAGTGCCGACGCTGAGGTGGCTGCAGGAGCGGGGGGCACGCCTCACCGTGGCCAGCCACCTCGGCCGGCCCGCTGGCGCGCCGGATCCGAGGTACTCCATGGATCCCGTGCGGGAGCGGCTGGGGGAGCTGGCGCCCGGCGTCGAGCTGTGCGACAACCTCCGCTTCGACGCCGGCGAGACCGCGAACGATCCCGCCTTCGTCGCCCGTCTCGTCGACGGGCACGACGCCTACGTGAACGATGCCTTCGGCGCGTCGCACCGCGCGCACGCCTCGATCGTCGGGCCACCGAGGACGCTTCCGAGCGCGGCCGGCCGGCTGCTCGAGCGCGAGGTCGACGTGCTGCTCGGCCTGCGCCTGGAACCTCGCCGGCCCTTCATCGCCGTGCTCGGCGGCGCCAAGGTGAGCGACAAGCTCGGCGTGATCCGCGCTCTGCTCGGCGTGGTCGACGGCCTCGTCGTCGGCGGTGGGATGTGCTTCACGTTCCTCGCCGCGCAGGGCCACCGCACCGGCTCGTCGCTGCTCGAGGCCGGCGAGATCGGCACCTGCCGCGAGCTGCTGGCGTCGGGCACGCCGATCCACCTCCCGAGCGACGTGACCGCGCTCGGACCGGGTGGCACCGTCGGTGATCCGGGCGCCGGTGGGGAGGTGCGCCAGCTGGGCGCCGACGTGCCCGACGGTTGGACGGGCCTCGACATCGGCCCCGGCACGGCCGCCGAGTTCTCCGATGTCATCGCCGAAGCACGATCGGTGTTCTGGAACGGGCCGATGGGCGTGTTCGAGGATCCGCGGTTCGCGGCGGGTACCCGCACCGTGGCCGAGGCCGTGGCCGACTGCCGCGGGTTCACCGTCGTCGGCGGCGGCGACAGCGCGGCCGCGGTGGCCGGGCTCGGCCTCGCCGACCGCATCGACCACGTGTCCACGGGCGGCGGCGCGTCGCTCGAGCTGCTCGAGCAGGGTGACCTGCCGGGCCTGGCGGCGCTGCGGGCCGCGCCCAACGCCCGTCACTGAAACGGAGGAACCCGTGTCCGCACGCCGGCCGCTGATCAGCGGCAACTGGAAGATGCACCTGAACCACTTCGAAGCGCTGCAGGTCGTGCAGAAGCTGAGCTACCTGCTCGCTCCGGACGACTTGGAGGACGTTGACGTGTCGGTCCACCCGCCGTTCACGGACCTGCGCACCGTGCAGACGGCCGTCGAGACCGACCGCATGCCGTTCGCCGTCGGTGCCCAGAACTGCCACTGGGAGGACAGCGGCGCGTTCACGGGCGAGGTCTCCCCGGCGATGCTGGCCAAGCTCAACATCGCCTACGTGATCGTCGGGCACTCCGAGCGGCGGGAGCTGTTCGGTGAGACCGACGAGGACGTGAACGGCAAGGTGCTCGCCGTGCACCGCCACGCCATGACGCCCATCCTGTGCGTCGGCGAGACGCTCGCCGAGCGGGAGGCGGGCACGACCGAGACCAAGGTGGTGCGCCAGGTGCACGCCGGCCTGGCCGGCCTGTCACCCGAGCAGGTCGCGGGCATGGTGGTCGCCTACGAGCCGATCTGGGCCATCGGCACGGGCCGCACCGCCACCCCGGCCGACGCGCAGGCGGTGTGCGCTCTCGTGCGGGCGACCGTGGGGGAGGTCGCCGGCGCCGACGCCGCCGTGTCGGTGCGCGTCCAGTACGGAGGGTCGGTGAAGGCCGGCAACATCGCCGCGCTGATGGCCGAGCCCGACGTGGACGGAGCCCTGGTGGGAGGCGCTTCTCTCGACCCCGAGGAGTTCGCCCGCATCGTCCGCTATCGATCGGAGCCCGCCGCTTCCTGACGGCCCGTCAGGACACGAGCACGACCGCCGGCCGGGCCGTCGGGCACCGAGCGACGAGTGGGCGAAGCGCCCAGCCGCAACCGCCGGGACCGGTCATCGCGACGGGCCTCCGCGCGCCGCGCGAGGCACGCTGCTATGGTCCCGCCGCCGTTCTGGGGCTCGGTTACGGTTCGGCGACGTTCCCTCCCGAGCCCTTGATCGGTCGGCGAGTCCGGGGAAAATGGCTCCGGCTCGGAGCGACCACGGTCACGTGTCGCTCCGGCGTCGCGATGGGACACCGGTTCCGACGGAGCTCTGCGCCGGAACAACCCATCCATCCCGTCCACCACCAGGAGGTCCGCTCCGTGAGTTCCCGTTCCCGGGGGAGGAAGTTCCTCACCCTCTTGTTCGTCTTCCTGCTCGTCGCATCGGCGTGCGGCAAGAAGAACGACAACAACGCCAAGGGCGGCAACAACACGATCCAGAAGGGTGGGGGTCCGGCGGCTACGAGCGGAGACACGCTCGCCAGCCTGGGCAGCCGCAAGTCCGGCACGCAGGGCGGGACGCTGACGCTCGCTGGCGAGCAGGAGCCCTCGGGGTACAACTGGCTCACGTCGGCCGACAACGCCGCCTGGACCCAGTACTTCATGCAGAACGTCTGGGAGGGCTCTGTCCGGGTGAAGCCGGACGGCACGATCGTCCGCAACGACGACATCGTGAGCTCGATCAAGCTGACGAAGAAGGACCCGCTGACGATCGAGTACCAGATCAACCCCAGCGCGTCCTGGTCCAACGGTGACCCGGTGTCGGTGGACGACTTCAAGTTCACCTGGGAAGCCCAGCGCGGCGACAAGACCACGCAGAAGGATCCTCAGACCGGCGAGTTCATCCCGAAGTACGACGCGGTGTCGACCACCGGCTACGAGGACATCCAGTCCGTCGAGGGCACCGGCAAGACCGTCACGGTCACCTTCAAGAAGATCTTCGCCGACTGGCGGGTCCTGTTCGACCCGCTCCTCAACCGGAAGATGTTCCAGGCCGAGGGCGGCGGCGACGAGGCCAAGGGCTTCAACGACGGCTTCAAGAACGAGAACGTGAAGCCGTCCGCCATCTGGTCCAACGGTCCGTTCATGGTCTCGGAGATCACCCCCGGCCAGCAGACCGTGCTCGTGCGGAACCCGAAGTACACGGGATCGCGCAAGGCCTACCTGGACAAGGTCACGATCCGGTGGATCACCGACGCCAGCCAGGAGCCGGCGGCCTTGAAGAACGGTGAGGTCGACGTGATGTACCCGCAGGCCCAGCTCGATCTGGTCCAGCAGGTGAAGCAGATCTCCAACGCCAAGTACACGCTGGCCTTCGGGACCTTCTGGGAGCACCTCGATCTCAACGCCAAGAACCAGTTCCTGAAGGACCAGAAGGTCCGCCAGGCCATCTTCATGGCGGTCGACCGGCCCACGCTGGTGAACACGATCATCAAGCCGTTCTCGAGCTCGGCCGAGCAGCTCAACAACCGGATCTTCTTCCCCGGCAACCCGAACTACAAGGACAACTCGGGCATGTACAACAAGCCCAACGTGGCCGGGGCGAAGAAGATGCTCACCGACGCCGGCTACCAGCCGAACCAGATCACGCTGAACCTCGCCTTCCGCCAGCCCAACCCGCGGCGGCAGCAGACGGTGACGCTCCTCCAGGCTCAGCTGGCGGCCATCGGGATCAAGGTGACGATCACCCCGAAGCCCGATTTCACGTTCCTGGACAACGGCGACTTCGACATGGCCCTGTTCGGGTACACGGGCGGCACGGTGCTGTCGGGCAACTCCTCGATCTACACCCGGGGCTCGCTGCAGAACTACACGAACACCGGCTCTGCGGAGATCGATCGGCTCATCAAGCAGAGCAACTCCGAGCTCGATCCGCAGAAGCGCGCCGATCTGTGGAACCAGATCGACAAGCTGCTGTGGGACCAGGCGGGCTCGCTGCCGATGTGGCAGAACCCCGAGATCATCGCCTGGAACAACAAGGTCAAGAACGTGACCTTCAACGGCTACCAGGGGTTCGGCTGGGACATGGCCGACTGGTCGTTCTGACCCGACTTCATCCTCGGATCGCGCCGTTGGCGATCCGCTGACCGAGTGGGGGGCGCCGCGCGAGCGGCGCACCCCAGCCCGTCCCGGGGCGTTACGCCCCCGGCAGCGCGACATCCCGCCGCAGCTTCGACCCGCGGGGTCGGGGAGGTGGTTCTCCTCGATGCTGAAGTTCGTGATCCGGAGGCTGCTGGTCTCCGTGCCGGTGATCTTCGTGTCGTCGATGCTGGTGTTCTGGCTGGCGACCCAGTCGGGCGATCCGTTGGCCCCGCTGCGCCAGAACCCACGCATCTCGCGCGCGACGATCGCCGCCCGCGAGAGCCAGCTGCACCTGCGCGAACCGATCGTCCAGCGCTACGTCGGCTGGATCAAGGGCGTGGTGCGCGGAGACCTCGGTGTCGACGTGCAGGGCAACCCGGTCTGGCCTCAGCTGTGGCGGGCGATGAAGATCAGCCTCCGGCTGCTCGTGTTCACCCTCATCCTCTCGGTGCTGCTGGCCCTGGCCGTCGGGGTGTTCAGCGCCGTTCGGCAGTACTCCGTGTTCGACTATTCGTCGACCTTCACGTCGTTCCTCTTCTACTCGTTGCCCGTGTTCTGGCTGGGTGCGCTGTTGAAGGAGGGCGGCATCCGGCTCAACCAGTCGCTCGGGATCCGCTTCATCCAGACGGTGGGCTCGGGCGGTGGGCCGGACATCAAGGGGTTCGGCAACCAGCTCTACAGCATCGCCGGCAGCACCGTGCTGCCTGCCCTGTCGCTGATCATCATCAGCTACGCGGGCTACAGCCGCTACGTCCGGGCCTCGATGCTCGACACGCTCGGCTCGGACTACGTGCGCACCGCCCGGGCCAAGGGCCTGCGGCAGCGACGCGTGGTGCTGGCCCACGCCATGCGCAACGCGCTGATCCCGGTCACGACCGTCGTCGCCCTGGACTTCGGGACGGTCATCGCCGGCGCGGTGGTGACCGAGACGGTCTTCCAGTGGCGGGGCATGGGGTCGCTGTTCCTCAAGGCCGCCAGCAACAGCGACGTGTACACGATCGGTGCCTACCTCCTCGTGACCGCGTCGTTCGTGGTCGTGTTCAACCTCGTGGCGGATGTCGTCTACGCCCTCCTCGACCCGCGCATCCGACTGGAGTAGCCGATGAGCTTCACGGCCCCGCAGGTCAGCGGCAGCGGTCTCGATGCCGCGGCCGCGTCGCCCCCTGGCGCGCCGCCGCCCGGTGGCCCTCCGGACGAGGCCGAGCTCGTCCAAGGGCTGGGCACGACCAGCCTCTCGCAGCGCCAGATGGTGGTGCGCCGGTTCCTCCGGCACCGGGCCGCCATGGTGGCGCTCATCACGCTCGTGGTCGTGGTCGTGATGGCGCTGGTGGGCGGCAAGGTGTGGAAGTGGCCGTACCAGGGGATCGGCTCGTTCGACTCCACGTGCCTGTCGTGCTCGCCCACCACCGACTTCTTCAACCACCCGATGGGCACCGACGGCATCGGGTCGGACATCTTCGCCCAGGTCCTGCGGGGCGCGCAGGCGTCGGTGTCGATCATGCTCGTCGTCGCACTCCTCTCCACGGGCCTGGGCGTCGTGGTAGGCGGTATCGCCGGCTACTACCGCGGGTGGGTCGACGCGATCCTCATGCGCATCGTCGACCTCCTCCTCACGATCCCCGGCCTGCTCGTGCTCGTGGTGCTGGCCCGCGTCGGCGCCAACCCACGGTCGCCGCTCACCAAGTACGTGCTGCGCTACTTCGGTTCCGGCGGCGGCTCGTGGCTGCGCATCGCGGTCATCATCGCCCTGCTGGCGTGGATGCCCGTCGCCCGGGTGGTGCGGGCCGAGGTGCTGTCGCTGCGGGAGAAGGAGTTCGCGGAGGCGGCGCGGGCGCTGGGCGCCGGCGATCTGCGCATCATCTTCAAGCACCTGATCCCGAACGCCGTGGGCACGATCATCGTGTCGGCCACCTTGATCATGGCGGTGGCCATCCTCACGGAGACGACGCTGAGCTACCTCGGCTTCGGTGTGACGGCGCCGGACACCTCGCTCGGTCTGCTCGTCAGTGCCGGCCAGACGGCTGCGTTCACCCGCTGGTGGCTCTTCTACTTCCCGGGCCTGTTCATCATCGTGATCGTGCTGTGCGTCAACTTCGTGGGCGACGGTCTGCGCGACGCCTTCGATCCCAAGCAGAACAAGGTGCGCGCGTGACGACCGCCGATCTCCCGCAGGGCTCGGTGGGCCTGGCGGATCCGTCCGCCGCACCGTTGCTCAAGGTGGACGACCTGCACGTCTCGTTCCCGACCGACGGTGGGCTGGTGCGGGCGGTGCGCGGGGTGAGCTTCGAGCTGCGCGAGGGCGAGGTGCTGGGCATCGTCGGCGAGTCGGGTTCGGGCAAGTCGGTCACGATGATGGCGGCGATGGGCCTGCTGCCCCGCACCGCTCGCATCGAGGGTTCGGTCACGCTGCGGGGGCGCGAGCTGCTGGGCATGGAGGCTCACGAGCTGAACCGGGTCCGCGGCGACGACATGGTCATGATCTTCCAGGACCCGATGACGTCGCTGAACCCGGTGCACAAGGTGGGTTCGCAGATCGCCGAGGCCGTGCGCGCCCACTACGAAGTCGACAAGGACACCGGGTGGAAGCGGGCGGTCGAGATGCTGCGCCTGGTCGGCATCCCCCAGCCCGAGCAGCGGGCGCACAGCTATCCGCACGAGTTCTCCGGCGGCATGCGCCAGCGGGCGATGATCGCGATGGCGATGGCCAACGATCCGCAGCTGATCATCGCCGACGAGCCCACGACCGCGCTGGACGTGACGGTGCAGGCGCAGGTGCTCGACGTGCTGCGCACCGCCAAGGAGGAGACCGGTGCCGCCGTCATCCTCATCACCCACGATCTCGGGGTGGTGGCCAACATGGCTGACCGGGTGCTCGTCATGTACGCGGGACGGCCCGTGGAGATCGCCAGCGTCGACGAGGTGTACGACAACCCCCGGATGCCCTACACCGTGGGGCTGCTGGGTTCGCTGCCGCGGGTCGACGCCGACGGGTCCGAGCGGCTGCACCCGATCAAGGGCACGCCGCCGTCGATGGTCAGCCTCCCGTCGGGGTGCCCGTTCCGGCCGCGCTGCCCGCTCGCCGTAGAGGTCTGCGTGGAGCAGGAACCGGTGCTCGAGGCGACCTCGACGGCCGAGGACCACTGGGTGGCGTGCCACCGTTGGCGCGAGGTCGCCCGCGAGCCCGATCCGGTCGAGATCTTCGACACCGGCAGCGGAGCCGCGCTGTGACCGTGCCCGACGCACAGCTGGCCGGCGACATCAGTCCCGAGGCGGCGGCGGCCGCTCGGGCCTCGGCGTCGGCCGGGGCCGAGCAGGGTGTGCGCCCGATGCTCGAGGTGCGCGACCTCGTCAAGCACTTCCCGGTGCGGGGCGGGGGCATCGTGCGCCGGGTCGTGGGCCAGGTGCAGGCGGTCAGCGGCGTGTCGTTCGACGTGATGCCGGGCGAGACGCTCGGCGTGGTGGGGGAGTCGGGTTGCGGCAAGTCGACGCTCGGTCGCACCGTGCTCCAGCTGCTGCCGGCCACGGCCGGGTCGGTGCGCTTCGAGGGGCGCGAGCTGACGACGCTGAGCCGCAAGGAGCTGCGACCGATCCGGCGCGACCTGCAGATCGTGTTCCAGGACCCGTACGCCTCGCTGGATCCGCGCCTGCCGATCAACGAGATCATCAGCGAGGCGCTGGTGATCCACAAACAGAAGGACAACGCGCGGGCCCGGGTGGCGGAGCTGCTCGAGCTGGTGGGGCTCACCCCCGACCACGCCCACCGGTACCCGCACGAGTTCTCGGGCGGGCAGCGGCAGCGGATCGGCATCGCCCGGGCGCTGGCGCTCCGACCGAAGATGATCGTGCTCGACGAGCCCGTCTCCGCGCTCGACGTGTCGATCCAGGCCGGTGTGATCAACCTGCTCGAGGACCTCCAGGAGGACTTCGGCCTGGCCTACGTGTTCATCGCCCACGACCTGTCGGTGGTGCGGCACGCCTCGGACCGCGTCGCGGTGATGTACCTCGGCAAGGTGGTGGAGATCGGCTCCCGGCCCGACATCTACGAGCACTCGGCGCACCCCTACACGCAGGCGTTGCTGTCGGCCGTGCCGGTGCCCGACCCGAAGAAGGAGCGGCAGCGCAAGCGCATCGTGCTCACCGGTGACGTGCCCAGCCCGGTGGACCCCCCGTCGGGGTGCCGGTTCCGCACCCGGTGCCCCAAGGCGCAGGACATCTGTGCCGAGGAGGAGCCGACGCTGGTGGACCGGGGGCAGGGCCATCCGGTGGCGTGCCACTTCGCCGAGGAGATGGCGGTCGTCTAGCCTCGTGCGGTCCCGGAGTCGGAAGGTCACCTGCTCGTGCTCACGATCGCCATCGTCGTCGTTCACTCCATCGTGTCGCTGATGCTGCTCGGCACCGTGCTGCTCCACAGCGGCCGCGGTGGCGGTCTGTCGGACATGTTCGGCGGCGGCATCGGTGCCTCGGCGCTCGGCTCCTCGGTGGCCGAGAAGAACCTCGACCGCATCACGGTGACGTGTGCGCTGATCTTCACGTTCACCACGATCGGGCTCGGCATCATCCTGTCGCGGTAAGGCGGTTGGCGGCGGCCGGTGGGGGCCGGGGCTGGTCGTGGCCACCTTCGACGGCGTCGAGCTGGGCGAGGCTGGGCGAAGCGGGCCGCACTGGGCGAGGCGCAGCGGCCCCCGGTATCCCGACACCCACACGGGTCCGCGTCGCGCCGAAACTGGTCATCGCCGCGGCGGCTCGCGCTAGGGTTGCCCGCTGCACCGGCACCGCTCGGGGCACCACGTCGGAGTGGCGGAATTGGCAGACGCGCTAGGTTGAGGGCCTAGTGCCCGATAAGGGCGTGGGGGTTCAAGTCCCCCCTCCGACACGACAGGATCGGCGCAAGGCCGCTGGTCAGGGGTAGTGCGGCGAGGCTGGCGGCGTGGCTCGGGAGGCCGCTTGTCAGCGATTTGTCAGCAAGTTCTCGCTCCCTCTCGTTGTTGCCCACGCGCGATCGCTGCTGGATCAAGCGCCGCGAGGGGAGCCCCGAAACACCGGTCGGGGGCAGTCTCGTATATCGTGACGACTGCCCGCGAAACACGCGATCGTTCACCCGCATGCCGAAGCTCACCTCCCGCAACTGGATCTACCTACTCCTCCACGTCATCGTCTTCGTCGTGGGGGTTCTCTTCGTGCGCGAGAGGGGCGCGGTCGCTTCAGGCGTCGGTGCGTCGCTCATCGCTGCAGCGATCGCCGGCTGGGTGCTGTTCGTCTGGGTCATGGTCAACCAGGAGCAGGCAAGGCGGCTTGATGTCCTGGCGGGCCTGGGGCTTATTGACGCGTTCACAGCGAGGTCGTCCCAGATCAAGCAGCGCTACGACGACCGGCTCGCTGGCGCTCGCCAGTCGATCGACATCATGGGCTTCGGGCTCCGCCAGCTTCGCGAGGACTACCTCAACGACTTCAGTTCCTGGGCCGCACGAGCGCACGTTCGCATTCTCTTGATCGATCCCGATGCACCTGGTCCGGCGACGACCTATGCGACCCAACGGGACACCGAGGAAGGCAACGCGGTCGGAGGGATCGCGTCCGACGTTCGGGAGTTCCTTGCGCAGACCGCTGACGTGCGCCAGCGGCTCCCAGAAGGCTTTCAGGTGCGGCTGTACTCAGCCCTGCCCAGCATCAACATCTTTCGGGTGGATGACGAGCTCTTCTGGGGCCCGTACCTCGTCAAGACTCAGAGCAGAAACACGCCCACCTTCCTGGTGAGCAGGGGCGGAGGTCTGTTCGATCGGCTTGTCGAGCACTTTGAGGCGCTGTGGAATGACCCCTCGCTGTCGCATCCGCCGCCGGCCCCAGCGCCTGCCGACCCGTGACGCGAGTGATCGGCTACCCTCGTGTCCATGCGGGACTGTTCGATCTCGGTTACGCGACTCCCCGCCAGTACGGCGGAGTCGGAATGGCCGTCGATGGGCTGCCGACCGTGGTCTCCGCTCGACCCGCGGATCAATTCTCCATCGACGGTGTCGAGCTCGTTGATCGAGCCGCAGTAGCGGACCTTGACAGCGCCATTACGCGTCTTGCCGGAGGCGGGCGCCGAGCACCAGTGTCAGTGACGGTAGAGGCCGTGCCAACCCAGCATGTGGGGCTCGGAACCAAGACGACGCTCCTGCTAGCAGTTCTGAAGGCGATCTCCGAGGTCGGGGGACTCGGGATGACCGACGGGCAGCTTCGGCTCGCGAGCGGCCGAGGCGGAACGTCAGGCATCGGCGTGCACGCGTTCTTCAGTGGCGGCCTCGTCATCGACGGCGGCCATCGAACTGATCCGCCGCGTACGTATGGGCCTTCCTCCTCCGCCGCGCCGGTGCGACTGCCGCCTCTCGTCGCGCGGGTTGTCATGCCACCGGCCTGGGCAGTCACGTTGGTTCTCGCCGATGGGACTCGCGTCGCAGGTGATGATGAGGTCGCCGCGTTCGAGGCGCTTACGCCCGTACCCGATGACGAGGTGCGACGAGCGATCGCCTTGGCGGTGGTGGGTCTGGCCGCCAGCGCAGCGTGCGAGGACTTCTCCGCGTTCGCAGAGGCACTCGTGGAGATGCAGCAGGTGGGGTTCAAGGCGCGAGAGGTATGTGCGCAATCGACTCCCGTGCGCGAGCTCCTACGCGAGCTGACCCACCTGCCGCGATCTGCAGCCGGCATGAGCAGCATGGGCCCCTTGCTCTTCGCGGTGTCCGACGGAACTGATCCTTCGATCCACGAACGCGCTGAGGCAACAGCCAAGGCTGGAAGCGCGACGGTCCTCGGCACGTTCAGGTTCCGCAACGCTGGGTTCGAGGTCCGATGAGCTCTCCGGGTGGCTCGCGTCGAGCCTCGCCCCGGCGGCTCTTTGTCGAGCCGGGGCGACTGCTAGGCCGCGTCTACTTCTACACATCGAGCATTGAGAAGTACCTTCAGGCACGACTGGTGTTCGACCGCCACGGCCTAACTGTCGACTATTTCAAGAGCAAGACAGAGCCTTACGACGAGGACTACGCGGGTACCACTCCCGACCTGTTGACAAAGGCGATATCCCAGATCACGGGGCGAATCGGGAGTGGGCACCCAGTGTTCGTTGAGGACACGTCGCTTCGACTCGAGGCGCTGAGCGAGCCCCTGCGCGACTACCCCGGCATGCACGTGAAGGATTGGTTCGCGGCCACCTCCTTCGAGGATTGCGACTCTGCACTCAGAGCCGCCGGCGGCGACCGAACCGCGGTTGTCAAGTCAGACATCGCCCTGAAAATCCCTGGACTCGATCGGCCAGTGCTGTTTCACGGGGAGACGGCGGGCAGGGTCGCGGACGGACCGCCGGCGTTCGTTGTGAACCCGCAGTATCCGTGGCTGACGCCGGAGACGTTCAATGGGTGGTTTGTGCCTGACAGTTGCGGCCAGCCGCTAGGCGCGCTGCCTCTCGAGGAGGCCCTGGGCCACGACTTCCGAGTCCGAGCGTTCGAGCACCTGATCGATCGGTTGGAGGAGTACGCGGCGGCCTTGAACCTCCCGCCCGCTGCGTACCGTCGCAAGCGGCCCCTCGCGAAGCAGGGCGAAGAGGCCGACTCCCTGTTCTCGACCCCCTACGGCAACCCCGCCCCGGCGTTACTCGTCGTCGGTCGAACCTGCGCCGGCAAGACCACGTTCGCCGAGCATGTCTCGGCTCAGCACGGCCTGAAGTACATCGAGGCCAGCGCGGTCGTCCGCTCGCTTGGCGTCGAGCGATTGCCCGCTGACGACCCAGATGGCTTTGCCTTCGCGATGCGAGCACTAGATCAGCTAGGGCATGACATCGTCGCCCGAGAAATCGTACGGCGATACGGCGATCAGCTTGACGGCCCCTTCGTCGTGTCTGGGCTCCGCGACGTCGAGGAACTGCGTTCCATGCGAGAGCTCGTGCCGCGGGTCAAGGTCGTGCTTGTCGAGGCGAGCGAGCGGACTCGCTTCGAGCGACACGTCCTACGTGCACGAGCTGGAGCGGAGCTCACCATCGGTGAGTTTCGGGCTCGCGACAGCAGGCAGGATGCGTTCGGCCTCCTGCCGGTAGTCGAGGATCTGGCTGACATCCGAATCCTGAACGAGGGCAGGGTGGAGGAGTACCGCCATCAGGTCGACGCCGTGATCGGGGACCGCGGGTCCGAGCCCGGGGTGGACATGCGTGCGCACCCACGCCATGGACCTGAGCACCACCAGCTCTACCGTTGCCTCAAGATCCTTCAGCAGGCCGGTGTGCCTCTCCAATGTGACGAGATCGAGGCTCGATCCGCTGAACTCGGAGCCGTCAGCATCCGCCACAACAACGCGAACAAGGTTCTGCGGGCAGTTCCCGCTTTGGCGCAACGCCTCGATCCAGCGAACGGCAATGCGTCGCAGCAGGATTCCGCGAGGGTCCGGTATGCGATCACTGGTCCGGGGGCTACGTATCTCAGCCTGCTCGATGGTCGCGGGGATCGATTCACATCGCAGAACGCCGATGACTAAGACTCGGCCGTTCCTTCGCTGGGTTGGCGGAAAGGCTCGACTGGTCAGTCGACTCTCGCCCTCCGTCCCTGCGCTGGGTGACGATTTCACCTACTACGAGCCGTTCCTCGGCGCTGGCAGCATGTTCTTTGCTGTCAAGCCCAAGCGCTCAGTCCTTGGCGACGAAAACCTGGACCTGGTCCAGTGCTACGCCAGAGTGAAGGCACGGCCTGACCTCGTGTGGCGTCATCTTCGAGCGCTGATGCCATGCCAGGGGCGCGACGAGTATTACGCCTTCCGCACAGAGTTCAACCGCTCCTCCGACTCGTTTCGGCGCGCCGCCCTATTCATTTACCTGAACAAGACGTGCTTCAACGGCATCTGGCGCGTCAGTCGAGCAGGTGACTTCAATGTCCCCTATGGAGCCAAGGCAAAGCCCGGGTTCCCCAAACGCGCCGAGTTGTTTGAGTGCTCGAATGCGCTGGCGCCCGCCCGATTGAACCAGGGCGACTTCGAGTCCACGGTCGCCGGTGCGCGCCAGGGCGACCTCGTCTACTTTGACCCGCCGTACCTTCCGATGAGTGCGACCGCGTTCTTTCGCCACTACACGGCCCACCGATTTACCACGGGGGATCACGAACGAGTGGCGCTCGTCGCGGCGCAACTGGCCTTGGACGGAGTCAACGTCATGGTGACGGAGGGCGACAGCGAACTGGTTCGAAAGTGGTATCGAGACTTCGTGATCCGCGAGGTGGATGTGCGCCGGTCGGTCTCATGCGGCTCGGAGCGACACGACGCTCGCGAGCTGATCATCACCTCGTACGCAACTGAGCCATCCGCGTTGCCCTCGATCTGAGGTCACCTGCCGTTCCCAAAGATCGTTGCCGCCACCCCTCTCGGCGGCGTTGCTCTGCATAGGCGGGGTGACGGGCGCGTCGCACTGAGCGGGCTCCGTTGAGTGGTCCAGCGGTTATGCGGGTGCTGGTTGGTGTCGGGTGGTCCAGGCCTGGGCGAACTCGCTCGGGGTGCGGTGGCCGTGGGCCGAGTGTGGTCGGTGCTCGTTGTAGTCGACGCGCCAGTCCTCGGTGATGACCTGGGCCTCGAGCAGGTTGTCGAACTGCGAGCCGTTGAGCAGCTCGTCACGGAGTCGGCCGTTGAAGCTCTCGATCCAAGCGTTCTGCCACGGCGAGCCGGGGTCGATGAGCACGGTGCCGACGCTGTTGAAGCGGCACCAGTCGGCGACGGCGTTGGCGATGAACTCGGGGCCGTTGTCGAAGCGCACGAACGCCGGAGCGCCTCGGGTGCTCGTCAGTCGGTCGAGGGTCGCGACCGCGCGGTCGGCGTCGATGCTGCGCCCGACGACGATGGCCGGGCATTCCCGAGTGAACTCGTCGATCACGTTCAGCATCTTCAACGTGGGGCCGTCGACGGTGACGTCGAACTGGAAGTCCAACGCCCACAGGGCGTTCGGCGCGATCGGGCACATCGCCCCCGACATGGGTGCCGACCCCGACGGGACGCTTCTTGCGCTTGCGGAACCTGTCAATAGCTGGTTGCCGGGGTTCTATGCGGATTGGATGGTTGGTTTGTTGATCCAGGCTTTGGTGGGGATCTTGGCTGGGGTGGGTCGCTTGGTGAACCGTTCGGGGTGAGCAGCGGCGGCCGCGTCGAGGGTGGTTTGGCGGTGTTCGACGATGGCGGTGTGGTTGCCGTCGTGGAGGTCGGCGGGCCGGAGGTAGCCGATACCGGAGTGGTAGTGGACCTCGTTGTACCAGTGCACGAAGCGCCGGCACCACGAGCGGGCGTGGTTGATGGAGTCGAACCGGTCGGGGTAGTCGGGCCGGTACTTGAGGGTCTTGAAGTGGCTCTCGATGAACGGGTTGTCGTTCGACACCCGGGGCCGGCTGTGGGACTTGGCGACGCCGAGCTCGTTGAGCAGCTCGGCGACGGTGCCGGCGATCATGGGCGAACCGCGGTCGGCGTGGATGACGAGCTGGTCGCGGTCGACGCCGTGACGGCGGCACGCTTCGCGGATCAGCCGACAGGCGTGAGCCTCGGACTCGGCGGCGTGGATGGACCAGCCGACGACCTTGCGGCTGAAGATGTCGATGATCGTGTACAGGTAGTAGCGGACACCCTTGGTCGGGCCTCGCAGGGCGGTGATGTCCCAGGTCCACACCTTGTTCGGGCGGTCCGCCTCGAGGCGGGGGACACCGAAGGAACCGGCCCGTTGGTGCCCGCCGCGGCGACGTTCACGGACCAGGCCTCGTTCGGCCAGCACCCGGTACATCTGGCGTTCCGAGCACAGGTAGACGCCTTCGTCGAGCAGCGTCGAGTACACCTGGGCCGGGGCCAGATCACAGAAACGTTCCTCGCACAGGGTGGCCACGATCAGGTCCTTCTCGTCGTCGCCGAGAGCGGCGGGGTGGCGCCGGCGCGGGCCCGGTGTCGCCGGCGGCGCCAGCACGAGACGGCCGTCGTCGCGTTGGCGGCGGTGACGGTGCGAGCGGGGGTTCACCGCGAACGCGGTGCACGCCCGGGCGCGACCGACCTTCGGGGCGAACTCGTCGACGAGACCGTCGAGGGTGGCGGTCACTTCGGCTCGGCGCTCTTGCGGCTGTGTCGCGACAAGAGCGCCGATACTTTTCCCTGGGCGTCGATCAACTCCTCCGCCGTCGCCAGTCGGCCCTCGAGCTCGGAGACCTGCTGGCGTAGCCGGGCGTTCTCCGCTCGCACCGGGTCACCCTTCGGGCCTGGCTTGCGCGCCTTCATCGCAGCCAGGGCTCCCTGATCGCGTTGGTCACGCCACGCCGAGATCAGCGAGGAGTACAGGCCTTCGCGGCGCATGATCTCACCACGTGCCGTCTTGGAATCGGCG
>JACPNX010000030.1 GCA_016185275.1 Actinomycetota bacterium
CCGCATGGAACAACAACACCGCCGCCACAGCCAACCCACGCAAGCCATCCAACGCCGGCACATGCCGAATCCGCACATGACCGCCACGCCGATCCGACACCCGCTCCAAGACAACCGGATCCGCCACCGCCGCCGTCAACGTACTGCCTCCAGGTCGCCCCTCACCATGGCCGACCATGCTACCGGCCGCGGTCACCGGTCTCCTCGGCGGCATCCACGTGCTACGACACCGTGCCGATGGACGCCGACGCGCCGCACGCCGCCGATCGACCCACCGATGCAGCCGCGTCTGCGCCGCAGTCACTGTCGCTGTGCTGGCTGGCGCTTCCCGGCTCGCGTCCCGGCCGGGAGCCGTCGTGGCTGGCGGGCATGCCGGGCGCCGAGGTCACGGTCGTCGGCGACGAGCCCACCGGAGATCCGGTCACGTTCGTGCACCGGCCCTACCGCCGGCTGAGCGGGCGCTTCGTCGAGGCCGGTGCCCTCGCGTGGTTCCGCGACCTCGACTCGCTCGACGTCGAGGCGGACTGGGTCGCCGCCCTGGAGCTGTGCGCGCTGGTGACCGGGCAGATCTTCGGTGTCGCCGAGCGGGCCGGTGCCCGCACCGCGGTGCTCACCTGGGGCAACGACGCCGGCAACCCCATGTACCGCATCCCGCCCTACCGCTTCGCCACCGAACGGGCCAAGCACGCCGACCTGTTCGTCTGCATGATCGACGCGGCGCTGCGGCACTGCGTCGAGCTCGGGATCCCCGAGGAGCGCTGCCGGGTGGTGCACCCGCCGCTCGACACGGAGCTGTTCTCGCCATCGCCCGCCGGCCCCGTCGACGAGCCCGTCGCCCTCTTCTGCTCCCCGATCGACTCCAACAAGGGCATCGATCGTGTGCTGGACGCCTTCCAGCTGGTGCGGGCCCGGCTGCCCGAAGCGAAGCTCCGGGTGCTCGGACGCGGGCCGCTCGTACCGATGGTCGAGGAGCGGGCGGCGGCTACGGATGGGGCGGTCGAGTACCTCGGGGTGGCGGGCAGCCGCGCCGAGGTGGCCGATCAGCTGCGCGCGGCCGCTCTGCTCGTCACCGCTCCCCGCCCCACACCGGTGTGGAACGAGCAGTTCGGCTTGGCCTACGTGGAGGCCCAGGCGTGCGGGCTGCCGGTCGTGACCACCGCATGCGGCTCGAACCACGAGGCGGTGTGGGCACCCAACCTGCGCGTGGCCGACGACGCCGGCCAGCTCGCCGAGGCCATGATCCATTTCCTGGCGAACCCCTCCGAGCGGGCCCGGGTCGGTGCCATCAACCGGGCCGCGATGATCGAGCACTTCGAGCAGGGCCAGCAGCTAAAGCGGCTGCGCGAGGCGTTCGACTCGATGGGCTGAGGCCTGGCCGCCGGCGGGCCGAGCGGAACCGCGGTCGGACGACGTTCAGCCCTCGGCGAAGCGGCGGGCGGCGTCGTGCAACAGGTTGCGGGCGTCGATCGGGTCGAGGTCGCGTGCTCGCAGCGTCAGCGTCGACTGGCGGCCGGCCACGGTGGCCGACCCGAAGGTCACGGCCGACCGGCCGCGAGCCACCGGGAAGAAGTCGATGCGCTCGACACCGGGCACGCCGTGGCGGCCGAGGTTCGACATGAGGAACGAGTCGCTGAAGCGGGCGACGATCGGCGTGAGGAGCTTCATGGCCTTGGGCGAGCTGACCTGCTCGGCCGGTTCGTCGGGCGTGGCCAGCGCGGCGGTGACCGCCGCGGTCACGTCGGCCGAGGGGTCGAGGTCGATCCGGCGGTACGACGCCACGTTGCCTACGCCGGCCGGGCCCCCCTTCGACACCGAGATGCCGATCCTGGTGAAGCGCCGGCTGTGCAGCCGGTTGTGGGCGGCGCAGGCCGCGGCGCACGCTGCGGCGAGCCGGCCCGTCACCTGGCTGCCCGAGATGGCGACCTCGATCGTCACGAACGAATCGCGCCGAGGGCGGCGCGACGACGGCGCGACCCGGTCGGCGGGGCGCACCAACCGCTTCAACAGCGGCAGCTTCGACCCCGCCGGCCCCGGAGGCGGCGAGCCCACCGGCGCTGGCACCTCCCCGCCGAGCAACGACACCAGCACGGCCACGAGGGACAGCCCGTCGAAGGCGGCGTGGTGCCCGGCCAACGCCAGCCGGCGGCCACCGCCGCCGACCAGGATCCGCAGCGGCGCCTCGGCACCGAGCTCGAAGGGCTTGTCCAGCGCGGGCTGCTCGAGCGGCTCGCCGGCGACCAGCAGCGGCTCGGGCGGTGCGCCCGGCGCCCACACCTCCGTGCCGCTCGTCAGGTCGAGGCGGGCGCCGAGCACGGGGACCTCCCGGTGCAACGCGGCGACGCGCGCGGTGAGGTCGCCGACCGGCTCGTCGAGCGTGGCCACGAGGACCACGACCCAGTGCGTGGCGGGATCGGGGAACCGCAGGATGCTGAGCGCGTGGCGGGACGCGGGCTGCGGCAGCGCCGAGCCGGGGGCGCCGGGGTCGGCGAGCGGGTCGGCGCCCGGGTCGGAGCGCGGGTCGGGCCCGGGGGGCGAGCCGGGCGCGGGATCGGCGGGGGCGGGCACGGCGCGGAACCGTAGCCAGCCCCCACCGGACGCTCGCTCGCTACAGCTGGAGCGACTTGACCGTGAGGAACTCCTCGAGCCCGTACTTGCCGAGCTCGCGCCCGTTGCCCGACTGCTTGTAGCCACCGAACGGGGCCAGCGGGTTGAAGGAGCCGCCGTTGACCTCGACCTGCCCGGTGCGGATGCGGCGGGCCACCCGCTTGGCCCGCTCCACGTCGGCGCCCCAGACTCCACCGGACAGGCCGTAGATCGAGTCGTTGGCGATGCGCAGGGCGTCGTCCTCGTCGTCGTAGGGCAGGATCGACAGGACCGGACCGAAGATCTCCTCCTGGGCGATCTTCATGGACGGCTCCACGTCGGCGAACACGGTGGGCTTCACGTAGTAGCCGGTCGGCAGCTCGTCGGGCTGGTCCGGGCCGCCGGTCACGAGCGTCGCACCCTCGTCGATGCCGGCCCGGATGTAGTCGCGCACCCGCTGGCGCTGGACGTCGGAGATCAGCGGGCCGAGGCGGCCGGCGCCGACCGCGGGATCACCGATCGTCCACGCCGACTCCACCTCCTCGCGGATCACGTCGACCACCTCGCCCTGCTTGTCCCGGGGCACGAGCAGGCGCGTGAAGGCGGTGCACGTCTGGCCCGAGTTCAGGTAGCAGCTGCCGACCGCGGCCTTCGCCGCCTTGACGAGCTCGTCGCCGTCGAGGTCGTCGAGCAGCACGTTGGCCGACTTGCCGCCGAGCTCGAGCGCCACCCGCTTCACGGTCTGCGCGGCGAGCTCGCTGACCCGCTTGCCGGCGCGCGTGGAGCCCGTGAACGACACCATGTCGACGTCCGGGTGGACGGCGATGGCCTCGCCGACGACCGGCCCGACGCCCGTGACGAGGTTGAACACGCCGGCCGGCAGGCCGATGCCATCGAGGATCTCGGCGAGGACGAACGCGTTGAGCGGGGCAACCTCACTCGGCTTGAGCACCACCGTGCAGCCCGCAGCCAGCGCGGGAGCCACCTTGGCGACGATCTGGTGCAGGGGATAGTTCCACGGCGTGATCGCCCCGACGACGCCGACCGGCTCGCGCACGACGAGCGAGTTGCCGATCTGCTCCTCCCACACGACCTCGTCGACGAGGCCCACGTAGGAACCGGCCACGGCTGCGGGCAGCCCGGCCTGGATCATCTTCGACAGGAAGATCGGCATGCCGACCTCGCCGGTGATGATCTCGGCGATCTCCTCGTTGCGGGCCCCGAGGCCCTCGGCCAGCGCCTGGAGGTACTTGGCCCGCTCGGCTGGCTCCGTCTGCTGCCACGTCTCGAACGCCTCGCGAGCGGCGGCCACCGCACGGTCCACGTCGTCGGGGGTGCCGTCGGGGATGCGTCCCATGACCTCCTCGGTGGAGGCGTTGATCACGTCGATCGTGCCGCTCCCGGTCGAGGGCACCCACTGCCCGCCGATGTAGAGCTTGTCGTGGTCCTTCACCGTCACCTTGCCTCCTGCAGGCCGCCCACTCGGCCGTCGAGCGGGAGGGTTCGTCCCTCGACGGTACCGGCGGGGGGTCCGCTCTGCCGCTCTCCGCGGGCGGGTGGCCACCGGCTACGCCAAGATGGCGGGGTGGACGAGGTCAGCACGTACGTCGCCGCTCCCCCCGAGAAGGTCTACGACCTGGTCGTCGACATCGAGCAGATGGGGCAGTGGAGTCCGGAGACGTACCGCGTCGGCTGGCTGGACGGGGGCACGGGTGTGCGGGTCGGCGCCCGGTTCAAGGGCTGGAACCGCACGAAGCTCGGGCCGTTCCCGGCCCGCTGGTCCACCACGTGCACGGTCGAGCGCGCCGACCGGCCGAACGTGTTCTCGTTCAAGGTGCGCCAATCGGGCGCCCGCTGGACCTACCGGTTCGAGCCCGACGGCGACGGCTGCCGTGTCACCGAGACGCGCGAGAAGGGACCGGCACCGATCGGGGCGAAGCTGTTCTCGCTCGTCGCCGGGCGCAGCCGCGACGAGACCGTCGTGGCCGGGATGCGCACGACGCTCGAGCGCCTCAAGGCGGCGGCCGAACGGAGCTGACCCGCCGGCCGCGGCCACGCGGCCGGGCCACGCGGCCGGGGCAACGCGGCCGAGTCAACCCGGCCGGGCAGGCAGGCGGCCGGGGGCAACGCGGCCGGGGCAACCCGGCCGGGCAGGCAGGCGGCGGCCGTACGGCGCGGCCCCGCGGCCCCGCGGCCCCGCGGCCCCGCGGCCCCGCGGCCCCGCGGCCCCGC